>NZ_JBICZI010000056.1:0-1090 GCF_043201855.1 Streptomyces sp. NPDC048257 | reverse complement strand
CGCCCGGTTACATTCCGAACCCGGAAGCTAAGCCTTTCAGCGCCGATGGTACTGCAGGGGGGACCCTGTGGGAGAGTAGGACGCCGCCGAACAATCTTTCAAAGGACCCTTGGTCCAGCGTTCAACGCTGGACCAAGGGTCTTTTTTTGTTTTTACCTCTTTACGCCGAAGCGCGGCCATGGGTTGGTTGCGCGAGAATGACTAGCGGTACCCCGAAGACAGGAGTCACACCCATGTCCAACTCTCCCGACGATCGTCCGGAGCGCGAGCCTCGGCGCAACGACGGCGGTGACAGGGGCGGCTACCGCGGGGGCCGTGACGACCGTGGTGGCGACCGGCCCCCCTTCCGCCGTGACGACCGTGGCGGTCGCCCGGCCGGCGGTGGCAGTGGCAGCGGCGGCGGTTTCCGTCGCGATGACCGCGGCGGGCGTCCCGCCGGCGGTGGTGGCGGTGGCGGTGGCTTCCGCCGCGATGACCGTGGTGGGGACCGTCCGTCGTACCCGCGCCGTGATGACGACCGTGGTGGCCGTCCCTCCGGTGGTGGCGGTGGCGGTTTCCGTCGCGACGACCGCGGTGGCGACCGTCCCAGCTTCCCGCGTCGTGACGACCGTGGTGGCGACCGTCCGTCGTACCCGCGCCGTGATGACGACCGTGGTGGCCGTCCCTCCGGTGGCGGTGGCGGCGGTTTCCGTCGCGACGACCGCGGTGGCGACCGTCCCAGCTTCCCGCGTCGTGACGACCGTGGCGGGGACCGCCCGTCGTACCCCCGCCGTGATGACGACCGCGGTGGCCGTCCCTCCGGTGGTGGCGACCGTCCGTCCTACCCGCGTCGCGATGACCGTGGTGGGGACCGTCCGTCCTACCCGCGTCGTGACGACCGTGGTGGCGACCGTCCCTCGTACCCCCGTCGCGACGATGACCGTGGTGGATTCCGCGGTGGACGTGACGACCGTGGTGGGGACCGTCCGTCCTACCCGCGTCGTGACGACCGTGGTGGCGACCGTCCCTCGTACCCCCGCCGCGATGACGACCGTGGTGGATTCCGTGGCGGCCGCGATGACCGTGGCGGGGACCGTCCGTCCTACCCGCG
>NZ_JBICZI010000055.1:0-1155 GCF_043201855.1 Streptomyces sp. NPDC048257 | reverse complement strand
CCGCTTCGGCTCGCCCGCCCCCAGCCGTTCCAGTGGTCCGAGCCGCTCGGGCGGTTACGGTCGCCGGCCCGCCGCGGTCCAGGGTGAGTTCGCCCTGCCGAAGACGATCACCCCCGCGCTGCCCGCCGTGGAGGCGTTCGCCGATCTCGACATGCCGGCGGAGCTGCTGGCCGCCCTGGGCACGCAAGGGGTCTCGGTGCCGTTCCCGATCCAGGGTGCGACGCTGCCGAACTCCCTCGCGGGCCGTGACGTCCTCGGCCGTGGGCGGACCGGTTCCGGCAAGACCCTGGCCTTCGGCCTCGCCCTGCTGGCCCGCACCGCCGGACAGCGTGCCGAGCCCCGTCAGCCGCTGGCCCTGGTCCTCGTACCGACCCGCGAGCTGGCCCAGCAGGTCACCGACGCCCTCACCCCCTACGCCCGCTCCGTCAAGCTGCGGCTGGCCACGGTCGTCGGCGGGATGCCCATCGGACGGCAGGCGAGCGCGCTGCGCGGCGGCGCCGAGGTCGTCGTCGCCACCCCGGGCCGGCTGAAGGACCTCATCGACCGTGGTGACTGCCGCCTGAACCAGGTCGCGATCACCGTCCTGGACGAGGCCGACCAGATGGCCGACATGGGCTTCATGCCGCAGGTCACCGCCCTGCTCGACCAGGTACGCCCCGAGGGCCAGCGGATGCTCTTCTCCGCGACCCTGGACCGCAACGTCGACCTGCTGGTGCGCCGCTACCTCACCGACCCGGTGGTGCACTCGGTGGACCCCTCGCAGGGTGCGGTGACGACGATGGAGCACCACGTCCTGCACGTCCACGGCGCGGACAAGCACGCCACGACGACGCAGATCGCCGCCCGCGACGGCCGCGTGATCATGTTCCTCGACACCAAGCACGCCGTGGACCGTCTCACCCAGGACCTCCTCAACAGCGGGGTCCGCGCCTCGGCCCTGCACGGCGGGAAGTCCCAGCCCCAGCGGACCCGGACCCTGGCCCAGTTCAAGACCGGGCACGTCACCGTCCTGGTCGCCACGAACGTGGCCGCGCGCGGCATCCACGTCGACAACCTCGACCTCGTCGTCAACGTGGACCCGCCCACCGACCACAAGGACTACCTCCACCGCGGCGGCCGCACCGCCCGCGCCGGTGAGTCCGGCAGCGTCGTCAC
>NZ_JBICZI010000054.1:0-1175 GCF_043201855.1 Streptomyces sp. NPDC048257 | reverse complement strand
GAGGCGCAGCACGCCAAGGGCAAGCTGACTGCCCGTGAGCGCATTGCGCTGTTGCTCGATGAAGGTTCCTTCAGGGAGGTCGAGCAGTTGCGCCGCCACCGGGCGACGGGGTTCGGCCTGGAGAGCAAGAAGCCCTATACCGACGGTGTCATTACCGGGTGGGGCACGGTCGAGGGCCGTACGGTCTTCGTCTACGCGCACGACTTCCGGATCTTCGGCGGCGCTCTGGGTGAGGCCCATGCCACGAAGATCCACAAGATCATGGACATGGCGATTGCGGCCGGTGCCCCGCTGGTGTCCCTGAACGACGGCGCGGGTGCCCGTATCCAGGAGGGCGTCTCGGCGCTGGCCGGTTACGGCGGTATCTTCCAGCGCAACACCAAGGCGTCCGGGGTCATCCCGCAGATCAGTGTGATGCTGGGGCCGTGTGCCGGTGGCGCCGCGTACTCCCCGGCCCTGACGGACTTCGTGTTCATGGTCCGGGACACCTCGCAGATGTTCATCACCGGCCCGGACGTGGTCCGTGCGGTGACCGGCGAGGAGATCACCCAAAACGGCCTCGGCGGTGCGGATGTGCACGCCGAGACCTCGGGCGTCGCGCACTTCGCGTACGACGACGAGGAGACCTGCATCTCCGAGGTCCGCTACCTCATCTCGATGCTGCCCTCCAACAACCGCGAGAACCCGCCGGTCCACGAGACGGGCGACCCGGCCGACCGGCGCAGCGAGGTCCTGCTGGACCTGGTGCCCGCCGACGGCAACCGCCCGTACGACATGCTCAAGGTCATCGAGGAGCTCGTCGACGAAGGCGACGTCCTGGAGATCCACGAGCGCTGGGCCCGCAACATCATCTGCGCCCTGGCCCGGATGAACGGGCAGGTCGTCGGTATCGTCGCCAACCAGCCCGGTCACCTGGCGGGTGTCCTGGACATCCACGCCTCCGAGAAGGCCGCGCGGTTCGTCCAGCTCTGCGACGCCTTCAACATCCCGATCATCACGCTGCTGGACGTGCCCGGCTTCCTGCCGGGTGTCGACCAGGAGCACGGCGGCATCATCCGCCACGGCGCCAAGCTCCTGTACGCGTACTGCAACGCGACCGTCCCGCGGATCTCGCTGATCCTGCGCAAGGCGTACGGCGGCGCGTACATCGTCATGGACTCCCAGTCCATCGGCGC
>NZ_JBICZI010000053.1:0-1572 GCF_043201855.1 Streptomyces sp. NPDC048257 | reverse complement strand
CCCCTGATCACTGCGGGCCACCCGGTCCGGTCGTCAGTCCCGTCGCCGTCCTTCAACCGCTCTGGCTTCGACACTCCACCACCGCACCGCACTGCTGGACTGCAACTACCTGTACTGCGGGTACTTCTGCCCGGCAGTTCGTCTCTGCCGGGCCCTGCGGTCTCTCTGGCTACGAGAGAAACCATAGCCACACCACCGCCCAATGTCTACTCCGGCCAACTTAGTTTTTCGTGCAGCCACTGAGGAGGTAATCGGTGTCGCCCGCGAGGGGGCGGACGTGCGGGGGCGCCTCCGGGTTGGCGCCCGCCTCCCCCGGTAGGGCAACGCCGGAGGCCCGACCGGCGCGTGCCGGTCGGGCCCTCCTTGGTGTTCGCGTGCCGGCTCGCGCCGTCCCGTCGGTCAGACGGGCACCGGTGTGCCGAGCATCGCGGAAGCCTGCTGGAGCGGGCTGAGCACCCGGGTGGGTGCGGAGGCCCGGGGGAGGCCGCGGCAGGTGAACCCGAGCTGGGTCATGGCCCGGAGGACCTCACCGGCGCTGAAGTCACGGCGGTCCTGGCGGGTAATGACCTGGCCGACCTGCTTGACGGGGTAGGTACGGCGACCGATGATCACGGACTCGCCGATGACCTGTTCGGGCTTGACGCCCTTCATCGACTCCAGGACACCGCTCTTGGTCAGGTCGAACGGGAAGCGGGCGATGACACAGCGCATGAGGCCTCACAGGCAGAAGGAGGGGAGGGTGGTGCCGCGGGTGGGGCGGTTCAGCGGGCGAGGGCGAGGACACCCAGGGCGCTGCCCTGCTCGTCGACGACGGGCAGGGCGTCGAGCTTGCGGTAGCGCATCGCGTGCTCGGCTTCGGCCATCGTGGTCCTGGGCGAGGCGAACGGCCCGCGCTCGCCGATCACAGCGCGCAGACGCACCTGGTCCGTGTACGCCGCGCCGTCTCGGACGGCGGCGAGCCGGGAACGGGTGACCAGCCCGGTGCACAGGCCGTCCTCGTCGCAGACGAGCAGATGGTCCGCGCGGGCACCGGCCATGACGGCCAGCGCCACCTCGACCGTCATGTCGTCACAGACCTGCGGTCCGGCCGCACCCATGGCATCGTCCACCGTCCGGTGCACCGGGTTGGCACTTGCCGAGCGGGGCTGCATCTGGACCAGCGTCACAACGTGCCTCCTGCAGAGATGGGTCAGTCTTCTGATCACGTGCTGTTCAGGCGGCCGCGTCGAAGGCGGACTGCCGCACGCTCACGCGACGGGCAGCCGCAACGGGCCGCCGCCTGCCGCGGGAGGCCGCACCGCGCTTGGCGCGTTCGGCGACCGGTGCCGTGATGACCACGGGGATCCCGGAGGGGGCCTGGGCGCCGGTGATCCGGTTGAGGGCCTCGTCGCCGGAGCGGACCTGGGTGGTCTGCGGCACGATCCCGGCAGCCTGCATGAGACGGGTCATGTCGCGGCGCTGGTTGGGCGTGACCAGGGTGACGACGCTGCCGGACTCACCGGCGCGGGCGGTGCGGCCGCCGCGGTGGAGGTAGTCCTTGTGGTCGGTGGGCGGGTCCACGTTGACGACGAG
>NZ_JBICZI010000052.1:0-1739 GCF_043201855.1 Streptomyces sp. NPDC048257 | reverse complement strand
CGCACGGCTGGACCACCGCCAAGTGCGCGAGCCGAGGAGACCCTCGTGCGGGGCCCCGACCCACCCATCGAGCCCCGCCGGCGTTTGAGGCGCCCACCCCGGGAAGGGGAAGCCGCGCCGGGCACCGCCGTGCCGCCCGCAGGGCACACCCCGAGCCGGGGACGGCTGCACGTAGGGGACCGCACCGCATACCGTCGAGCCGCCCGCAGGGCACTGGTTCGTTCGGACACGTACTCTCCCGGAGGGACCCCGGCCGGGAGGCCCAATCCAGCGCACACCGCTCCGGAGGAGACATGGTCCCACTCGTGCACGCCGCCCAGGCGACCGGCATTACCACCCTCAGCCTCGACTCCCCGGCCAACCGCAACGCCCTCTCCGCCGACCTCGTCGCCGAACTCCGCGCCGCCCTCGCCACCGCGGCCGCGGACCCGGCCGTCCGGGCCGTCGTCCTCACCCACACCGGCGGCACCTTCTGCGCCGGGGCCGACCTCAAGTCCCCCTGCGACCCCGCCGAATTCGTGGCCCTGCTCCGCGAGATCGCCGAGCTGCCCAAGCCCGTCGTCGCCCGCGTCACCGGCCACGTCCGGGCCGGCGGCCTCGGCCTGCTCGGCGTCTGCGACATCGCCGCCGCCGGACCGCAGTCCTCGTACGCCTTCACCGAGACCCATCTCGGCCTCGCCCCCGCCGTGATCTCCATGCCGCTGCTGCCCCGCCTCGACCCGCGCGCCGCCGCCCGCTACTTCCTCACCGCCGAGCGCTTCGACGCCGCCGAGGCCGCCCGCATCGGCCTGCTCACCCTGCACGCCGAGGACGTGGACGCGGCCCTGGAGCCCGTACTCGCCGGCCTGCGCGCCGCCTCCCCGCAGGGCCTGGCCGCGACCAAGGCGCTCACCTCCGCCGCCGTACGGGAGGCCCTCACCCGCGACGGCTCCCGCCTCACCGAGCTGTCCGCAGGACTCTTCGCCTCCGACGAGGCCCGCGAAGGCATCACCGCCCGCTTCGAGCGCAGGGAACCGTCATGGTCGCTGTGACCGGCCCCAAGCAGGCGCGCAGCCGCGTCACCCGCCGCCACCTCCTGGAGGCGGCCGTGTCCTGCCTGGCGGAGCACGGCTGGGCCGGCTCCACCGTCGCCGTCGTCGCCGAACGGGCCGGGGTCTCGCGCGGCGCCGCGCAGCACCACTTCCCGACCCGCGAGGACCTGTTCACCGCGGCCGTCGAGTACGTCGCCGAGGAGCGCTCCACGGCCCTGCGCGACCTCTTCCACGCCCGCCCGGCCGCCCGCCCGGCCGTGGTCGAGGCGCTGGTCGACCTCTACACCGGCGCCCTCTTCCGTGCCGCGCTCCAGCTGTGGGTCGCCGCCTCCAACGAGGAGCAGCTGCGCCCCCGGGTCACCGAGCTGGAGGCCCGGGTCGGCCGCGAGACCCACCGCATCGCCGTCGAGCTGCTGGGGGCGGACGAGTCGGCGCCGGGCGTACGGGAGACCGTGCAGGGCCTGCTGGACATGGCCCGGGGCCTCGGTCTGGCCAACGTCCTCACCGACGACACGGCCCGCCGGGCGGGTGTGGTGGCCCAGTGGTCCCGCATCCTCGACGTGGCCCTGGGCTGACGAGGGAAAGACGGGGGCGGGGGGGGGCGGCCCCCCCCCCGCCGCGCCCCGCCCCCCCCCCCCCCCCCCAACCCCCCCGGGGGGGGGGGGGGCGCGCGCCGCGCCGAACCAACGGGGGGGGGGGCGCCCCCCC
>NZ_JBICZI010000051.1:0-2602 GCF_043201855.1 Streptomyces sp. NPDC048257 | reverse complement strand
CATCGCCTTGATCCCGGTGCCGGACGCGCCCTTCGCACCCGAGCCGTTGCGCGGCCGGTACGTCGCCCACGTCCGCATCGCCTACACCGGTGCCGCCGAGGAGGGCGAGCGGCTGGTCGCGCCGCTGCGCGCGGTCGGCCCCCGCCTCCTGGACACGCTCACGGACATGCCGTATGCGGCAAGTGCTGTCATCCACAACGACCCGCCGACCCCCATGCCGTGGTACGCGGATGATGCGATGCAGAGCGAGCTGACGCCCTCCGACGTGTCAACGATCCTCAAGACGGTCGGTCCCGAAGCACCGGTCATGTGCATCGTCGAACTGCGCCACCTCGGAGGCGCCCTGGCCCGTCGGCAGGGGGCGCCCAACGCGGTGGGCCACCGCGACGCCCGGTACATGCTCTACCTCCTCTCCCCCCTGGTCGGCCCGTTCACCCCCGAGACCGTACGACCGGTGCACCGGCAGCTCTTCGACGCCGTCGCCCCGCGCACCGTGGGTCGCTTCGTGAACTTCATGGGCATCGGCGAGAACGCCGGCCCTGAGCAGGTGCGTTCGGCGTACGACGCCGACGACCACGCGCGCCTGGTCCGGCTCAAGGCCGTGCACGATCCGGCCAACACCTTCCGGGTCAACTACAACGTGCAGCGGGGCGCGTCCTGAGGCGACCGCTGGCGGGTGATCGCCCGCGAGCCCGTTGGTGATCGAGAGATTGGAAGGTTCAGATGTCCCGGAGCGCGTTCGTACTCGACCCCACAGGGAGCGATCTCACCACCGAGGCCGCCACGTTGCGGCAGCTCGGGCCCATCGCCCGGGTGCAGCTGCCCGGTGGCGTGCCCGCCTGGTCGGTGACCCGGCACGACCGGATCAAGCAACTCCTGACGGATCCGCGGGTCTCCAAGGATCCACGACAGCACTGGCCCGCGTTCCGCAGCGGGGAGATCACGCCCGAGTGGCCGCTCTACCCATGGGTGTCCGTCGAGAACATGCTTACGGCGTACGGCTCCGAGCACTCCCGGCTGCGCAGGCTCGTGGCGGGCGCCTTCACCGCGCGCCGCTCGAAGTCGCTCGCGCCGTCCGTCGAGGAGGTGACCAGCGGTCTGTTGGACGGGCTGGAGGCCGTACCGCACGGGGAGACCGTCGACTTGCGGGCCAACTTCACGCACCCGCTGCCCTTCCAGGTGATCTGCCGGCTGTTCGGCGTACCGGACGCGACCAGCGCCGCCCTTCAGCAGATGATGGACGCGTTTTTCCGCGATCCCGGCACCATCGACGACATCCAGGAGCGCGGGCGCGCCATCTACGAGGTCCTCACGGACCTGGTGGCGTACAAGCGCCGGCACCCCGGGCCCGATTTCTCTTCCGAGCTCATCGCGGTACGCGACGAGGACGGGGAGCGGCTGAACGAACAGGAACTGGCCGACACCCTGATGCTCATGATCGGGGCCGGTCACGAGACCACGGCCAACCTGCTCAGCAGTGCACTCGTGGAACTGCTCTCCCGGCCGGACCAGCTGGCGCACATCCGGGCGGGGCGGGCCACGTGGCAGGACGCGGTCGAGGAGACCCTGCGCCTGCACGGCCCCGTCGCCCACATGCCGCTGCGCTTCGCCACGGAGGACATCGACGTGGGTGGGGTGACGATCCGGCAGGGCGATGCGATCCTCATCTCCTACGCGGCGGCGGGGCAGGATCCGGAGCAGCACGGACCGGACGCCCTCGATTTCGACCTGCTGCGTGAACGGCGGGAGCACCTCGCCTTCGGGCACGGCGTCCATCACTGTCTCGGCGCGCCGTTCGCCCGGCTGGAGGCCGGGATCGCGCTGCCCCGGCTGTTCGGCCGGTTCCCCGGCCTCCGGCTGGCACGCCCCTCCTCCGAGATTCCCGGCTCCGGCTCGTTCATCGCCAACGGACCGCGCGACCTGCCGGTGCTACTGACACCGTGATCCCTGGTCCGGCTGGATGTTGTGGTTCACGCGGAACGTGTTGGCGGGATCGTGCACGGCCTTCAGCCGGGCCAGTCTCCGGTGCGCGGTCCCTCCGTACAGGGTGTCGAGCCGCTCGTGCGTGATCGTGCGGCTGCCTCCGTAGACGAAGTTCAGGTTGCGCCCGACCGTCCAGGGGAGCACGGCGTCGAGCAGGCGGTCGTGGACGGGAGCCACCTCCGCACCGGCCCCGGGCTCGACCGGGGAGAGCACACGCAGGATGTAGGCGGCATCGCGGTGACCCACCGCGTTGGGCGCCCCCTGCCGACGGGCCAGGGCGCCTCCGAGGTGGCGCAGGTCCACGACGCACATGACCGGTGCACCGGGACCCGCGAGATCCTGGACGGCCCGCAGCACCGGGGGTTCGAGCGCGCCGAGCAGCGCGTTGTCCCCGGCGTAACCGTGCGGGTGGGCGGGATCGTCGAAGATGGAGCCTGCGGCGGTGTACGGCATGTCCCGCAAGGTGTCCATGAGCCGGGGGCCGACCGCGCGCAGCGGTGCGACCGCCTTCCGGCCCTCGACGGCGCCGGCGGTGCAGGCGATCCGGACGTGTGCCACGTACCGGCCGCGCAACGGCTCCGGCATGAACGGCAGATCGGGTACGGGCATCAGTCCCACA
>NZ_JBICZI010000050.1:0-2715 GCF_043201855.1 Streptomyces sp. NPDC048257 | reverse complement strand
ACACCCATCGAGGCCGCCTGCCGCATCATCATCCTCGAAGACCAGCTCGAGGAAGCCCAGCGCATCAACGCCGAATACCGCCGCGCCGCCGAATCGTCCGCACCGCCGGCCTCGGCCTGAGGTGAACCTCCCGCTCTGCCGTCACGCTCCAGCACCCTGAGCCGGAATCAGCTGCCGGCGGTGCGCCCGCACAGGCTGGGGGAGGACGACGTTCGCGCCCCGGATTCTGGACGGAGCGCTACTCAGGCGCAGATGCCGCTGTGAGGTCTGCTCCGGCGTCAGCGCTGCGCGTGGCCTGGTGGGTGCCGTGCCAGTCCAGGCACATGACCGTCGCGTCGTCCTGGAGTCGCCCCTCGTGAGCGCGCAGAACCTCGGCGACCAGGGCACGGGAGGCCTCACGGGGGTGGAGATCGGCTGTGCGCACGATCAGGGAGGGCAGGTCGACCTCCACAGCGCGGCGTTCGAGCATGCCGTCGGTGAGCATGACGAGCCGGTCACCCGGTTGCAGGTCCAGCCGCTGCACCCGGTAGGTGGTCAGCGGCTGAATGCCGAAGGGGAGATCCGCCTCGGGAACCACCTCCTCGACGTTCCCCCCTCTCAGACACAGCGGCCGGGGATGCCCCGCGTTGACGAACTCGGTGGTCCCGTCGAGCAGACTGACGCGCAGCAGCTGCCCGGTGACGAAGCCGCGCCTGCCGTTGTCGATGAGGGCCTGGTTGGCCTCGAAGGCCTGTTTTTCGAGGCCGGCGCCGGCACGCCGGGCCCTGCGGAGGGCGCCCACGGCCAGGGTGGCGAGGAGCGCGGCTTCCACGTCGTGGCCCATGGCATCGGTGACGGAGAGCTGCATGGTGTCGCGGTCGACGACGTAGTCGAAGGTGTCACCGCCGACGTGCGTGGCCGGCTCCAGCGCCCCGGCGACCGTGAACTGGGCTGCTTCACAGGCCAGTGAGGCGGGGAGGAGCCGGTGCTGGATCTCGGCGGCCAGGTTAAGGGGCCTCGTACGGCGGCCCCATTGGTAGACGTCGGTGAAGGACCGGTTGGCGATGACGATGTACGCCAAGGCGTGAGCGGTCGCACCGATCTGCCTCATCGCGACGTCGTCGGGGTGATCCTGCAGGAAGAGTTCGAGCAGCCCGATGGCGTCACCGCGGTTGGTGACGGGCGCCACGACCCTGATCAGTCTGTCGCCCTCTCGCTGGAGGGCCGGCCGCTGGGTGCGCAACACGTCCGCATAGAGGGTGCCGGGCAGAGCGACCCGCTCAGGGGGCTCGCCGGACTCGACGCTGTCGGCTGCCCCGAGCCGCACCACCGACGATCCGGTGAAGTCGACGATCAGGAACGAGACCGCAGCGGCGTTCAGGCGGTCCCTGATCATCCGGGCGACGACGTCCAGTGATTCGACCGGGGAGGCGGATTCCGCTGCCGCGAGCGTGCTCGCAAGGCCCATCTCCGCCGGCTGCTCAGGCTGCTCACCGCCGGCACGCCGCTGATGCGCGCCTGGGTCCCGCTCCTCGGTCGAGGGCATGGCCGCTCCTCTCCTCCTCCGACACCAGGGGAAGCCGGCGGGTCCGGGAGACACGCTGGGCCGACGTCCTCAACCCTGCCCGAGGGCCCGCACGCCAGGTGTCCGGTACCGCCCGTGCAGGCCGTGCTGTCCGACTGGTTCACCCGAACAGCAGGCGCACCCCCTGCTCGGGGAACGTTCCCGCAATCGCTGCGCACGCTGCTCGGGCGCCGCCCGGCCACCGGCGTGGCGCGCCCGCACGCAATCCTCGGAGGACGCGGTTGCGCAGCGGGCATCGGGGCATGCGGATGGGACCATACGAGCCCGGTGGTGCCGATGAACCGGCACGCGGGTTGCCGAATCCGAGGAGACGGTCTGTGAGCGGTGTGTGGATGTACGCGCAGGACAGCGGTTACGCGTCGCGGCAGTCGCTGGTGGGGTTCACCGTGGAGGCCGCTGATGGTGTCATCGGGCACGTGGACCGCCAGCAGGATCAGCCCGGCAGACAGCACCTGGTGGTCGACACCGGCGTGTGGCTGTTCGGCAAGAGCGTCCTGATCCCGGCCGGCGCCGTCACCGGCATCGACACCGAAGCGCAGACGGTCAAGGTCTGGGGCACGCAGGAGGAGATCAAAGCAGCACCTCAGTTCACCACCGACAGTGAGACAGCCGACCACGATTACCTGTCCGCGGTCGGCGACTACTACGTCGCCCTTCGGCGCCCGCCCGCGCCCTGACGCGAAGCGGCCGATGAACCACCGGAGGCGTCACCCTCACCCGGGCGGGTAAGGGGTGACGCCTTTCCCGTTGTCCGGGCCGGTCCGAGCACGCATGCACCCGCCTCCGCTGCCAGAGCCGAACGACTCGACGGGGAACCGGCCGCCACGCCCGCCCCTGCGGGTTCGTGAGATCACCTGGCTGGCGGTACATCTCCGTGGGCGGCGGTCGGATCTATTTGAGCAGGTGTACGGCGCTTCCTCGTGTGAGTTAGTCGAGCTCTGCCCATTCGGGGGGAATGTCGGATCATCGACCATGTGAGTTTGACTATTTTCAGCGCAATTCCCGCCCCGGAATGTGTTTGTATTAATCCCCCCTCCACGCCATATCCACTCTGAGCGCCAGAAATTTCCTGCGTAATATGCGGCAGCGATACACCAGGGCTTCCCGGGCGAACGGCAGAGCCCGGTACGCCACGCCCCCCACAGGAAATG
>NZ_JBICZI010000049.1:0-2809 GCF_043201855.1 Streptomyces sp. NPDC048257 | reverse complement strand
CTAAGCCTTTCAGCGCCGATGGTACTGCAGGGGGGACCCTGTGGGAGAGTAGGACGCCGCCGAACAATTATTGCGGAAGCCCCGCACCAGCCCTTAAGGGTTCGGTGCGGGGCTTTTCTGCGTTTACGGCCAGACCTTGGAGCCGGGAAGCTCGCGGGCGGGCGCTGACGGAGCCTTCGCCTCGAACAGCGGGAGGTCCGGTCGACGCAATCGGCGGCACAGAGTCCGAGGTGATGGCGGTCTTCTTCGCCGATGCTCACCTCGTCCATCCGCCGGCCTAACGGGCCTCGTGCAACCGGGTCAGCAACGCCACCAGCTGGTCCCGCTCGGCCGGGCCGAGCGGGGCGAGGAACTCGGCGTTGGCCGCTTCGGCCAGGGCCGCACAGCGGGCGAGGACCGCGGTGCCCTCCGGGGTGACGGTGACGGCGTTCTTGCGGCGGTCGACCGGGTCCGGGGCGCGCAGGACGAGGCCCGCCTCCTGGAGGTGGTTGAGGATCCCGACCATGTCCTTGGGGTCGACGGCGAGCCGTCGGCCCAAGTCGGCCTGGGCGACGGGTCCGTACTCGGCGGTGGCGGCCAGCACCGCGTGGTGCATGAGCTTCAGTCCCTCCGCGGCGATCGCCGCCGCGACCAGTTCCCGTCCGCGCGCAGCGACGCGACCGGCGAGCCAGGACGGCAGGGACTGGATGTGCTGGAGGGCCGAGGTCATGCGCTCAGCCTATCGAAATCGTCGGACCGCCCCACGACTTTGGGATTATCGTGGGGATATCCAATGAACATGCGGCGAGGAGTTTGGGGGAGGTCCTGTGCTGCGCATCCGTCATGAGGTCAACGGTGGGCCCGAGGTGCTGTTCGCCGAGGAGGCGGACGTACCGGTGGCAGGAGCCGGTGAGCTGCTGATCCGGGTCGAGGCGGTCGGGGTGACGCTGCCGACCGTGCGCAAGGTACGGGAGGGCAGGGATCCCGTGCCGTTCGGCGGCGAGGTGGCCGGACGCATCGTCGCTGCCGGCGCAGGGGTCGCGGGCTTCACTACAGGGGATCGTGTCACCGGACTGTGCTTCGCCGACGCCTACGCCGAGTACGCGGTGCTCAACACCGCGATGACCTCGCGGATCCCGGCCGGCGCGAGTGCCGTGGAGGCGGTCGCGCTGGTTCGCAGCGGGCTGGTGGCCCGCGGCGCGTACGAGGCCGGGCGGGTGGAGCCGGGCGAGTCGGTCCTGGTGACGGCGGCGGCGAGTGCGGTGGGCACGCTCGCCCTGCAGTACGCGAAGGCCGGCGGGGCGGGACGCGTCGTTGCGGCGGTCAGCAGCGCGGACAAGGCCGACCTCGTCCGCGGCCTGGGGGCCGACGAGGTCGTCCTGTACGGGGACGCCGACTGGCACGGCCCGTACGACCTGATCCTCGACGGTGTCGGCGGCGACCTGCTCGGCTCCGCCGTACGAGCCCTGGCGACGGGCGGCCGCCTGGTGGCCTTCAGCTCCGGCGGAGGCACGGTGGAGGCGTACGAACTCCTGGTCCGCGGAGCCTCCTTGATCGGCTTCCAGATGCGAGCCATCGCCACCGGCAAGCCCGAACTCTACGAGCGCTGGCTCCGCGAGCTCTGGGAACTGCGCGCCGGGGGCACCCTGCGGACGGCCGTGCACGAGGAGATCCCGCTCGCCGAGGCGGCCCGCGCCCACACCCTCATCGAGCAGCGTCGCAACCTCGGCAAGGTCGTCCTCGTCCCCTGAGCGGGGAGTCGGGGTCTCACCTCGCGGCATGGCGAGGTATGCGGATCCTGGACTGGTCGATTGGGTGGAGTCCGGCGGCGGACCACTGGTGGTGGTGCCTGCTGCCGTGCTGGCCTCGTGGGAGGGGGCGGACGGCGAGGGCCCGGAGTCCGACTACGGCAGGGCCTGCTCGGTGGTCGGTTATGCCCGGCTGGTGGCGGTGGGTTCGTCGCAGGCGTTGGTGCTGGGTGACGAGCCGTCGTCCACGGCGTTCCTCCCGGAGCACGGGGTCTTCGTGCGGTGGGTGGCGGCCGAGTCGGAAGCGGACCTGCTCGGCGGCGTCGAGGCGGCCATGAAGGATGCCGACTGGGAAGGCGAGCAGGTCTGGGAGGTACCCGGGCCGGTCGTGCTCTTCGACTCCGCTTGGCCCGGCTCCGAGGTGGAGCCCGACAACCACATGCGGGTGGACCTGGCGGCGGGACGGTACGAGCTCCGGGCCGCCCTGGCGCAGCCGCACTCCCTCACCACCTTCCAACTGGTCCGGTTGCTCCCGTTGCGGTAACGCCCCCGGATGTCCAGGCGGGTCCCCGAGCGATGGCAACCCAGGAGGACCTCGCCGCCGACTTGGTGCGGCGCCCGCTCCGGCACCCGGGGTCCCGCCACTCAGAGGCGTTGCTGCGCGGGGACCCGCGCCGCCGCGGCAGCGCACGCGGTTCCGACGCCTGCATGGGCGGCCGACACCGATCCCACCGCCCCACCGTCTCTGACCAGGCAACAGGCCGAAGGGTTGCTGGCACGGGCCGGCCTGTAGGCCCCACCTCCCGACGGGCCCTCGGGGCCGTTTTGACACCCCCCAGGCCGGGTTGTAGAGTCAAACGGTTGCCTCGAACTGGACAAGTTCGGCAGCCCCACCTCACACGCAATGCAAATTCATGTGGGGTGCACTCGATTCTTCAGAGAACCGCAGCCGGGGAAATCCGGTGGAAAACTTCTGATAGAGTCGGAACCGCCGGAAAGGGAAAACGCGAAAGCGAATACCTGGAAAGCACCGAGGAAGTCGGACACGAAAGAGTCTGATAGAGTCGGAAACGCAAGAACAG
>NZ_JBICZI010000048.1:1935-4440 GCF_043201855.1 Streptomyces sp. NPDC048257 | reverse complement strand
TTCAGAACTAACACAGTGGACGCGAGCAACTGAGGACAAGCCCTCGGCCTATTAGTACCAGTCAGCTTCACCCGTTACCGGGCTTCCACATCTGGCCTATCAACCCAGTCGTCTACTGGGAGCCTTACCCTCTCAAGGAGGTGGGAATACTCATCTTGAAGCAGGCTTCCCGCTTAGATGCTTTCAGCGGTTATCCCTCCCGAACGTAGCCAACCAGCCATGCCCTTGGCAGGACAACTGGCACACCAGAGGTTCGTCCGTCCCGGTCCTCTCGTACTAGGGACAGCCCTTCTCAATATTCCTACGCGCACAGCGGATAGGGACCGAACTGTCTCACGACGTTCTAAACCCAGCTCGCGTACCGCTTTAATGGGCGAACAGCCCAACCCTTGGGACCGACTCCAGCCCCAGGATGCGACGAGCCGACATCGAGGTGCCAAACCATCCCGTCGATATGGACTCTTGGGGAAGATCAGCCTGTTATCCCCGGGGTACCTTTTATCCGTTGAGCGACGGCGCTTCCACAAGCCACCGCCGGATCACTAGTCCCGACTTTCGTCCCTGCTCGACCCGTCGGTCTCACAGTCAAGCTCCCTTGTGCACTTACACTCAACACCTGATTGCCAACCAGGCTGAGGGAACCTTTGGGCGCCTCCGTTACCCTTTGGGAGGCAACCGCCCCAGTTAAACTACCCATCAGACACTGTCCCTGATCCGGATCACGGACCGAGGTTAGACATCCAGCACGACCAGAGTGGTATTTCAACGGCGACTCCACAACCACTGGCGTGGCTGCTTCAAAGTCTCCCACCTATCCTACACAAGCCGAACCGAACACCAATATCAAACTATAGTAAAGGTCCCGGGGTCTTTCCGTCCTGCTGCGCGAAACGAGCATCTTTACTCGTAGTGCAATTTCACCGGGCCTATGGTTGAGACAGTCGAGAAGTCGTTACGCCATTCGTGCAGGTCGGAACTTACCCGACAAGGAATTTCGCTACCTTAGGATGGTTATAGTTACCACCGCCGTTTACTGGCGCTTAAGTTCTCAGCTTCGCAACCCCGAAAGGTCACTAACCGGTCCCCTTAACGTTCCAGCACCGGGCAGGCGTCAGTCCGTATACATCGCCTTACGGCTTCGCACGGACCTGTGTTTTTAGTAAACAGTCGCTTCTCGCTGGTCTCTGCGGCCACCCCCAGCTCACCGAGTAAATCGGATCACCAGTGATGGCCCCCCTTCTCCCGAAGTTACGGGGGCATTTTGCCGAGTTCCTTAACCATAGTTCACCCGAACGCCTCGGTATTCTCTACCTGACCACCTGAGTCGGTTTAGGGTACGGGCCGCCATGAAACTCGCTAGAGGCTTTTCTCGACAGCATAGGATCATCCACTTCACCACAATCGGCTCGGCATCAGGTCTCAGCCTTAATGAGGGACGGATTTGCCTACCCCTCGGCCTACACCCTTACCCCGGGACTACCACCGCCCGGGCTGGACTACCTTCCTGCGTCACCCCATCGCTTACCTACTACCACCTTGGATCAGCGGCTCCACCACTTTCCTTTCCCCGAAGGGTCCGGAACGGCTTCACGGCTTTAGCATCAGAGGATTCGATATTGGGCGTTTCAAAGCGGGTACCGGAATATCAACCGGTTGTCCATCGACTACGCCTGTCGGCCTCGCCTTAGGTCCCGACTTACCCTGGGCAGATCAGCTTGACCCAGGAACCCTTAGTCAATCGGCGCACACGTTTCTCACGTGTGTATCGCTACTCATGCCTGCATTCTCACTCGTGAACCGTCCACAACTAGCTTCCGCTGCTGCTTCACCCGGCACACGACGCTCCCCTACCCATCACAGCGGGCGTTGGCCCTATTGCTGCAATGACACGACTTCGGCGGTACGCTTGAGCCCCGCTACATTGTCGGCGCGGAATCACTTGACCAGTGAGCTATTACGCACTCTTTCAAGGGTGGCTGCTTCTAAGCCAACCTCCTGGTTGTCTCTGCGACTCCACATCCTTTCCCACTTAGCGTACGCTTAGGGGCCTTAGTCGATGCTCTGGGCTGTTTCCCTCTCGACCATGGAGCTTATCCCCCACAGTCTCACTGCCGTGCTCTCACTTACCGGCATTCGGAGTTTGGCTAAGGTCAGTAACCCGGTAGGGCCCATCGCCTATCCAGTGCTCTACCTCCGGCAAGAAACACACGACGCTGCACCTAAATGCATTTCGGGGAGAACCAGCTATCACGGAGTTTGATTGGCCTTTCACCCCTAACCACAGGTCATCCCCCAGGTTTTCAACCCTGGTGGGTTCGGTCCTCCACGAAGTCTTACCTCCGCTTCAACCTGCCCATGGCTAGATCACTCCGCTTCGGGTCTAGAGCGTGCAACTCAATCGCCCTATTCGGACTCGCTTTCGCTACGGCTTCCCCACACGGGTTAACCTCGCTACACACCGCTAACTCGCAGGCTCATTCTTCAAAAGGCACGCAGTCACGACTG
>NZ_JBICZI010000047.1:0-5664 GCF_043201855.1 Streptomyces sp. NPDC048257 | reverse complement strand
CCATCTGGCACAACCGGACCAACGCCACACCCCTGACCAGGTCACTCATCGCCTACGACCACTGACCAGGACTTCGGACTTACTCGTCTAGGTGTGCATCTGCCGGAGCGTGATTACACCGGGGCCTGAGTCTCTTCTGCTTGAGGCGTTCGTAGGGCGTCTGCCCGCCGAGGGCGCCGTGGGGACGGTGGTAGTTGTAGTAGTCCTCCCACTCTCGCAGCTTGTCGTTGAAGGCGCCGGTGTCGTCGATGACGACGCCGGCGAGCATGCGGTAGAACTCTTCGGCGTCGATGCGGTGAGAGCGTTCGACCTTGCCGTTGAGGTGGGGGGATGCGGGCTTGATGTAGGTGTGGGCAATGCCCTTGTCGAGTACGTTCCCGTGGAAGACGGACTGGAACTCCGCGCCGTTGTCGGTCTGGATGACCTCGACGCGGAACGGCAGCCGCTCCAGGACGTAGTCCAGGAACTGAACGGCGGTCTTCTGGTCGCACCGCGGGTAGATCCGCAGGACCCGCAGCCGGGTGCAGTCGTCGATGGCGGTGAACTGGTAGTACTTCGCTCGCCTCCGCCGTTTCGGAAGGTTCCCGGTCACCGGTGCCGCGGCGGGGGCCTGCTCAGGAAGGCCGATCGGTTCGATGAACTTTACGTCGATCTGGACCCGGTTGCCGGGCAGCTGCTTCTCGTAACGGGTGTAGCGCTTGTCATGCCGTTTGTAGCGCTGGGAAGCAGGCAGCCGGTTCATCCCGAGCTTCTTCAGGATGCGGTAGACGGCTGAGCAGGCGATGTCGATGTCGTGGTACCGCTTGAGGTACATCTTGATCTTCATCGGGCCGAAGTGGTAGTGCCGCCGCAAGTAGACGATCTTGTTGACGACGTCGGCCTCGGTGGCGTGAGGGCAGTGATGCGGTTTGCTGGAGCGGTCCCGCAGACCTTCGATGCCTTCGTCCTGGTAGCGGCGCTGCCACTTGTAGAAGCAGTTGCGGCTGATCCCGTAGTACCGGCACGTCTGCGAAACGTTCCCGGTGACTTCCTCGGCGTGCCGCAGGACCGCCAAGCGGTGCTGGGCCTGGCGGTCCTGTTGCTGCTGCAGCGAAGGGGGCATAACAGATCTCCGTCACGGTCGGAGACCCATGTGTAACCAACGTCCGGAAATTTTATACCTAGGCCACCTCGCAGACGCCACCCCTACTTCCGACGGAAACGGCGTAGCCCAGCTGCCCCAAATCCCCATCGACGCAAGGTCATGCAACCCGGACCGGTACATTCCGATGAGTCAACAGACCGACAAACGCATCGGTTTCGTTCTCGGGTACGGCGAGGGCGGCCAGGCGGCGGGCACGGGTGACGGCGACATACCAGACGCGCAACAGCTCATTCGTTGCCGGGTCTTCGGTGGCCCAGCGCTGCGCACTCCCAGAATCGGGCAGCAACAGCAGGACGCCGTCCGCTTCATCGCCTTTGAGCTGGTGCACGATGTTGGTACGCACGCCAGTGGAAACGACAGGCCTCGCCGTCGCAGGCTGTCCGGCCAAGCGACCCTTGGCGCCGTGCGGAGCTGCCCCCTCCAGGGGTGGCCAGGCCTTCATGGCCTGCCACACCTCGGAGCTCCACTCGCGGTGAGGCGCAGGAAGGCTGTGGAGAAACGCGAAGGCGGTGCGGTTGGCCTGGCTGACCGGCAGCCGGTGTGTGGCGCAGATGCGATCCGGTCCCCCGGTTTCTTCGGGGAACCAGTACCCGAACAGGGCGCGCACGGCAATGTCACAGGCCCGGGTGAGGTCGTCGCTGGAGGCATTGGGAGTGTGTGCGACGGTACGGGCCCAGGACAGTCGGGTGATGGTGTTGGTGTTGGGCCGCTCCCGGGTGATGCCGGGCAGAGTCGCGTACTTGTAGGCGGTCACAAGGCAGTCCTCGGCCTGGATGTCGTACTCCTGTGCGATCGCGCGGAAGGCGTCGACGATCCCAGTGCTGGTCGGAGCATGCAGGTGGCGGCTGCCGGCGGCCGCGAACCGGGTGGGCATCAGGACGATGGGGGCATCCTTATCTTGCAGCACAGATGTATCCGGCGGACGCTGTCCCGCACGCAGGGTGGCGGCCAGACGGCAGATGGCAGGGGAGCTGCGCCAGTTTCCGGTCAGCCGGTGCGGAGCGGATGACAGCCTGGCCGCGAATGTCTCCAACGCTGCCGGTTCGGCCCCTCGCCATGCGTAGATGGCCTGATCGGGGTCACCGACCAGGACCAGAGGCAGGCCAGCGTCGTGCAGCAACTGGAGGATTGCCAGGTCTGCGGTGGAGCAGTCCTGGGCCTCATCGATGATCACCTCCGCGAAGCGGGAGAGCAGTGGTGGCAGCAGTCGTCCGGAGGCGACGGGGTTCCGCAGGTTCCACAAGGCCAAAACCCGCACCTCGTGCCCGGTGAAATAGCCCTGCCTGCACCAAGAATCGCGGGTGGCGAGAATTTTCTGCCGCCATGACTCACGGCTGTAGACACTGCCGCCGAGGATGCGCGTCGTGTCGTAGCTGAGTTTGTCCCAGGCGACCTCCTCCTGCGCCGAATCCGGGTCCAGAGTCATAGGGAAACGGTGCAGGGAGATCTCCCGATCCAGCTCCTGAACAGGCGCCTTGATACTCGCCCACGACTCCAGCAGACGCGCCACGGGCTGCGCGGCACGCCGCGGCTTGACCAGGAACTCCCATAGGAAGGAGTCGAGCGTTCCGATGAAGTGAGGGGCCTGGACTAGGTCGGCGCGGCCGGCCTGGCGGCAGCGGAGGGCCATCTGGTCCCGAGCCACCCGCGTGAACGAGATCAACGCCCGGCCCTGCCGCAGCAGCTGCGCCGGCGCCTGCAGATGCCGGGCAGTGATCACATGAGTCTTGCCCGCGCCCGGACAGGCGGGCACGTAGGCAGGCGCCGGGGCGTCAATGGCAGCCTGCTGCTGGGCCTCTGCACCAGCCCGCAGGTCGGCCGGCTCCGAGGAAACAGTCACGACGCGGTCACCGTCTTGGCGGCGTCCAAGGCCGTGATGAAGACGATGGCGTCCGCGAGGTAGTCCGGCACCGTGAAAGGCACTGCCGGATCAGCGAGGACATCGGCGAGTTCCTGGGCGAACCGCCCTTTGGAGACTTTGGTCCCTTTGGCGAGTTCGCCGTCCGTGCCGGCGAGAGTCCGGTTCGCCTTGGTGACGAACAGTTCCCCGAACGCCATGGCCGGATCGGCTGCCTGCAGAACCTGCTCCCAGCGTTCCTGCGAGCGCGGTGCGCAGCGCAGGAACGCCGTGCGAAGAGCCTCGACGTTGCCGGCCGACCACAGGGCCGGCTCCAGAGTCCGGGGCGCGGCGGCGAGGTGCAGTGCCCCGGGAGATCCCCAGCGGCGGGGCAGTTCCCGCAGCGAACGCAGCCGGGCCGGCTCGGGCGCCTCAGGTGCTACGTCTGTGTCGGTGATCAGCGCCACCCGCTGTCCCAGACACATGCCATCGACGGGGCCCAGCAGAACCCGCAGGTAGACCTCGAAACCGACTCCGTCCACGATTACCCGAGTGGTACCGAAGAAGCGCTCCAGTGCCTCGAACGCTGCCCGGGTGGCCTCCGCATCGACAGCTTCGTCGGCGGCGAGGACCCGTTCGGCCAAGGCAGGCAGCAGCAGAAGCTCGGAGATGCCCTCCACCAGGATCGCCCGTGGAGAGAACAGCAGAGCGCTCTTGGTGGCGTCCAGATAGCGGTCCAGATGCCGCACCCGATCCTTGCTCAGCTGCAGGCGGGGTATCGGCAGAGGCCGGGCCTGCCAGCCGTCGGACAGGGTAGCCGGACAGCGTGCCATGACCACCAAGTCCTCGACGCTGGCAGCGGCGGACAGGATAGGGGAGTGGGTGGTCACCACCACCTGCAGATGCCCGGCTGGCTCGGCCGGATTGCCCGGCGGCTTTCGGCGTGAGGCGCGCGCACGCCGTTGCAGGTAGCGCAGCAGCAGCGTCTGCAGCTGAGGATGCAGGTGGGCTTCGGGCTCCTCCACCAGCAGCACGGTGAGGTCGGCTTCTGCTGCCGCGTCCAGTTCGGCCATCACGGTGGCAATGAACAGGGTATTGGCGTAGCCCAGTCCCGACGCGGACAGGGGGAAGGGCTTGGCCGCGGTATCGCCCAGCAGCATGCGCAGCGACCGGGCGATCGAAGCGAACGTGGGATCAGCAAGGGCCAGTTCACTCTTCTGCGGATGAGCGCCAGCTGTGAGATCCCTAAGAGGTTCGTTGATCTTTCCGCTGACTGCGGTTACGCCAGGGTCCGCAGCCACCTTCTTCAGCTCTGCACCGATGCGATCCACGAAGGCGTCGATCTGCGCGTCGTCGCCCAACAGACCGCGCAGGATCATCCGCACCCGGTCGCCGCCGGCCGACGCCAACTCCCGCTCTGCATCTCGCAACGCGGGCAGGTAGACGTGCCGTATACCGCCCCGCGCAGCAGGCTCACCCGTGACCGGATGGCCGACGCCCTGCGCCCACGCGGTGCTCCCGCGACGTCCGTTCGCCTGGGGTGGCGTCCAGGAGACCTGCCAGCGTGCAATGCGGCCGGAAGCATTGTCATGAGCCATGGCTTCCAGATAGGCACCGCTCTGCTCGGGGCCGACTTCAGAAAGCTCCAACTGCAGGCAGGGGCCGCCTACCGCAGCCGTGGGTCTGAGAACATCGGCTTCCTCGAAGTACCGGGAACGCCGGCCGTCCAAGGGATCCGTGAGCAGACGTATTGCGTCGATGACTGTTGACTTGCCCGAGTTGTTCTCCCCGACGAGTACGGTCACCTCCGGGCGCAGCGGTATCAGAGCACGCTCGCAGGACCGGAATCTCTCCACCAGCACCTCGGATACATGCATCGGCTCCCCCGTCCCCCTACCAGCCATCAGCAGTGATCAACAGATCGTATGCGGAGCGGGCGAGAGATGTACCCGTTCGGCACTGGCCAACGACGTCGCCTCCTTGGCTCGAGCGAGTGTGGTTGACCGGCTCAGATCCCTCCACCGCCCAACCACTGGAACAGCCGCACTATCGAGATGCGAGCGTCAGCTGTCACGGATGCGACGTCACTCCCCAAGCACGTATTCGGGCCGCGTCAGCGGCCCACTGGCTCCACAGCTCTGAGCGGGAGGCTCGGACACCAGAAGAACGGATCAGGAGACGGCAGGGCTGTTCGCTAGACGTGATTCATCTGGGGTGAGAGAGGAGGGCCGTAGGCCCTGCCGCCATCTGAGGATGCCCCTTTGACAGGAAAACGATCACCGGTACACCGACCGACCTGTCTCTACGAGGCAGAGGAGAGACGACACCAACTCGAATATCCATGTAACTAAGGCATCTGACATCGACACGATGCTCCGCAGGGGCCGGCAACCCCGGCCGCCAGGCCGGGAGGAATCACTTGTATCTATCTCACCCGTCATGCCGCCAGGCATGACATACGCCTCCCTATGGGCCGTCAGGCCCGCTTCACACCAACTTACAGGGTGGCCCGTCAGGGCCAACTGGGCTAGCGATCACCACCATCCTGGCCGTCAGGCCAGGAGTCATCACCCATCCCAACCCACAGTCATGCCGTCAGGCATGACGATCCGTCACCTTTCGGGCCGTCAGGCCCGAGTTGGGCCGTCAGGCCCAACGTTAGAGCCGACAGGCTCTCCGCCCC
>NZ_JBICZI010000046.1:0-10838 GCF_043201855.1 Streptomyces sp. NPDC048257 | reverse complement strand
CCCTGCTCCGTCTGAACGTGGAGGCCCGTGACGAGGCCACCCTGGCCAAGATCCGCGACGAGGCCCTCGCTCTCATCCGCGCCTGACGCAGTCCCCCCGGGGCGCAGGCCCCGGGGCCCGGTCCGACCCGGGCCCCACGACACCGCACCGGCGGTGACTCGGCGGTACGCTGACCTCGCCCCACCCACATGCCCGAAGGGAATCGCCCCATGCCGCTCGAAGCCGGCCTCCTGCAGATCCTCGCCTGCCCCGCCTGCCACTCGCCCCTCGAGGACAAGTCGGCCGACGAGACGGCCCCCGAGCTGATCTGCACCGGCCAGGACTGCGGCCTCGCGTACCCGGTCCGTGACGGCATCCCGGTGCTCCTCGTGGACGAGGCCCGCCGCCCCGCCTGACGAGGCACCGGGTACGCACACGCTGAGACCGATTCCGCCACCCTGGATCCGTCAACACCGCCGGAGGCCGCCATGCTCGACGAGTCGCTCCTCGACGCACCGGACGATCTCGCCCGCGTCGACCGCCGGGGCCTGCTCCGCGGTGCGGCCGAGGCCGGAGCCAGAGTCCGTACCGCCGCCCGGCACGCGACCGAGGCCGGCCTCGCCGAGCTGCGCCCCGACGGCCGCCCGCGCTCCGTCCTGATCGCCGGACCCGGCACCGCCGCCACGGGCGTCGCCGACCTGCTCGGCGCCCTCGCGGGGGCCTCCGCGCCCGTGATCCGGCTGGAGCCCACCGGCGTCGCCCACGCCGCCGGTGCGCTGCGCTGGGTCCTGCCCGGCTGGGCCGGGTCCGTCGACCTGCTGCTCCTCGCGACCACCGACGGCACCGAGCCCGGGCTCGCCGTCCTCGCCGAGCAGGCGTACCGCCGCGGCTGCACCGTCGTCGCCGTCGCCCCCGAACGCTCACCGCTGAGCGAGGCGGTGGACGGCGCGCACGGGTTCCTCGTACCGATGGCCAAGGCTCCGTACCCGGAGTACGACGAGTCCGCCGCAGCCGGACCCGGCGCCCTGTGGGCCCTGCTGACGCCCCTGCTGCTGCTCCTCGACCGGGTCGGCCTGATCACCGCGACCCCGGGCACCCTCCAGCTCGTCGCCGACCGGCTCGACCGTACGGCCGAACGCTGCGGGCCCGCCATCGCCACCTACACCAACCCGGCCAAGACCCTCGCCGCCGAGCTGGCGGACTCCCTCCCGCTCATCTGGAGCGAGGGAACCGGCGCCGCCCCCGCGGGCCGCCGGTTCGCCGCCACCCTCGCCGAGCTCGCCGGCCGCCCCGCGCTCGCCGCCGTGCTTCCCGAGGCGCTGCCCGCCCACGGCGTCCTGCTCGCCGGATCCTTCGCCGCGGGCGCCGACCCCGACGACTTCTTCCGTGACCGGGTCGAAGAGCCCCAGGCCCTTCGCGCCCGCATCGTCCTGCTGCGTGACCGGCCGGCCGGCGGCCTCACCGCCGCCCCCGCCGCCCGCGAGCTCGCCCACAGCCACGACACGGCCATCAGCGAGCTCGAACCGGAGGAGGGCGTCGAGCTGGAGCAGCTCGCCGAACTCCTCGCCGTCACGGATTTCGCCACCGCCTACCTGGCGTTGGCTTCCGGGGGACACAGCTGAGGCGCACAAGTACCCAGCTCTATCCAGGAAGACGACGATGGACCGCCTGACGAACACGATCCGCCCCTACGCCTGGGGATCCACCACGGCCATCCCCACGCTCCTCGGTGTCGAACCCACCGGTGAGCCCCAGGCCGAGATGTGGATGGGAGCCCACCCGGGCGCCCCCTCCCGCCTCGACCGCGGCGCGGGCGAGAGGGCGCTCTCGGAGGTCATCGCCGCCGACCCCGAGGGCGAGCTGGGCGCCGCCACCGTCGCCAAGTTCGGCCCCCGGCTGCCCTTCCTGTTCAAGATCCTCGCCGCCGGCGCCCCGCTCTCCCTCCAGGTCCACCCCGACCTGGCCCAGGCCCGGGCGGGGTTCGACGACGAGGAGCGCCGCGGGGTCCCGATCGACGCGGACCACCGCAACTACAAGGACCCCAACCACAAGCCCGAAATGATCTGCGCGCTCACCGCGTTCGACGGGCTGTGCGGCTTCCGCCCGCCGCTGGAGGCCGCGGCACTCCTCGCGGGCCTGGACGTGGACAGCCTCAAGCCGTACGTCGACCTGCTGCGCGCCCACCCCGAAGAGGCGGCGCTGCGCGAGATGCTGACCGCCGTACTCACCGCGGACCGCGCCGAGATGGCCCACACCGTGAACGAGGTCGCCGCGGCCGTCACGCGCCTCGGAGGCCCGTACACCCCGTACGCCACCCTGGTCCACCACTTCCCGGGAGACGCGGGCGTCATCGCGGCCATGCTGCTCAACCACGTACGACTCCAGCCCGGCGAGGCGATGTTCCTCGGCGCCGGCGTCCCGCACGCCTACATCGACGGCCTCGGCGTCGAGTTGCTGGCCAACTCGGACAATGTGCTGCGTGCCGGGCTCACCCCCAAACACGTGGACGTGCCCGAACTGCTGAAGATCGCGAAGTTCGAGCCGGGCGACCCGAACCTGCTGCGCCCGGAGGGCGACGGCGAGGAGGTCTACGAGACCCCCATCGACGAGTTCCGGCTCTCCCGCTTCCTGCTCGCACCCGGCGGCGCCTCCCGCGTGCTCCCGCACGAGACCCCGCAGATCCTGCTCTGTACGGCGGGCTCCCCGCAGGCCGGTGAACTGGCCCTCCGTCCTGGCGAGTCGGTCTTCGTGCCGGCGGGCGAAAAGGTCGAACTATCCGGAAGCGGGACGGTATTCCGCGCCACCGTGGTGGTCTGACGTAGCGTCCGTCCCATCGGCTGCAACAATGTGCGGCCGGTAGTCAGTGGCTAGGAAGGACACCCTGCACCCATGAGCGCGTCGGGCGGTACCAAGGCGATCGTGGCGGCACTCGCCGCCAACCTCGCCATCGCTGTAGCCAAATTCGTGGCATTCCTCTTCAGCGGCTCCTCGTCGATGCTCGCGGAAAGCGTCCACTCGCTGGCCGACTCCGGGAACCAGGGGCTGCTGCTCCTCGGCGGCAAGAAGGCCAAGCGCGAGGCGACGCCGCAGCACCCCTTCGGGTACGGGCGCGAGCGCTACATCTACGCCTTCCTCGTCTCCATCGTGCTCTTCACCGTCGGTGGCATGTTCGCCATCTACGAGGGCATCGAGAAGATCAACCACCCGCACCCGATCGAAGCCTGGTACTGGCCCGTCGGCGTCCTCCTCTTCGCGATCATCGCCGAGTCCTTCTCCTTCCGCACCGCGATCAAGGAGTCGAACGAGATCCGCGGCAACCAGACCTGGACCCAGTTCGTCCGGCGGGCCAAGGCCCCCGAACTGCCCGTCGTCCTCCTGGAGGACCTCGGCGCGCTCGTCGGCCTGGTGCTGGCGCTCGGCGGTGTCGGCCTGGCCCTGGCCACCGGCAACGGCGTCTGGGACGGCATCGGCACCCTGTGCATCGGTGTCCTGCTCATCGCCATCGCCATCGTGCTGGCCGCCGAGACCAAGTCGCTGCTGCTCGGCGAGGCAGCCGGCATCGAGGACGTGGAGAAGATCAAGGCGGCGGTGGTCGACGGGGACGTCGTCACCCGCCTGATCCACATGCGCACCCTGCACCTGGGCCCGGAGGAGCTGCTGGTCGCCGCCAAGATCGCGGTCGAGGGCCACGACAGCGCGACAGAGGTGGCCGACGCGATCAACGCCGCCGAGGCCCGCATCCGCGCGGCGGTCCCGATCGCCCGGGTGATCTACCTGGAGCCGGACATCTACCGCCCCGAGGCCGCCAAGTAGCCCGTACGAAGCCGAAGGCCCCCGCGAGCAGCAGCCCGCGGGGGCCTTCGGCTTCCGCTCGGGCCTCTCCCGCTTCGCCGACCGGACGCGGCCGGCGGATCCCGCTCAGCGGATCTCGCTCAGCACCTCCAGGATCGCCGCCTCGTCCGGAGCGGACCGGAGCCGCTCCCGGAATCCGGTGTCCATCAACTTGCGCGACAGCAGCGCCAGGATCCGCAGGTGCTCGTCGCCGGCCGAGGCCTCCGGCACCGAGATCATGAAGACCAGCCGGGCCTTCGTCCCGTCCGGCGCACCCCACTCGATGCCCGCGTCGGACCGGGCGAAGCCCACGGTCGGGCGGATCACCGCGTCCGTCTTGGCGTGCGGGATGGCGATCGACTCCCCGAGGCCGGTCGTGCCCTGGGCCTCCCGGGCGAGGGCGACCCGTACGAGCTCGTCGACGTCCCGGACGTTGCCGGTACCGGCCAGCATCCCGGCCATCTCGCGGATCGCCGCCTCCTTGGAGTCCGCGGCCAGCTCCGTCCGGACGGTCCGCTCGGTCAGGTACCCGGAGAGCACCTCGGGCGCCCCGGCCCCGGCCCCGCCCGTGCCTCCGGTCCCGGTCCCGGTCCCGGCGAGGGCCGGCTCGGGGGCGGGCACCTTCGGCCCGGCCGCGCCCTCCCCGCGCAGCTTGAGGCCGATCAGTGCGTTGGTCGTCAGGGCGGTGACGACCGTGCCGGCCGCGATCGCGACGAAGAACATCGCGACACCGCCGACCGCGCCGAACACCGAGACGATCGGACCGCCGTGCGGCACCGAGTTCTCCACCCCAGCCAGCCCCGCGATCGCACCGGCCACCGCGCCGCCGAGCATGTTCGCGGGGATGACCTGCGCCGGCCGTGCCGCGGCGAACGGAATGGCGCCTTCGGAGATCCCGAAGAAGCCCATGAACAGGGCGGCGATGCCCGTTTCCCGTTCCTGCTCGCTGTAGGTCCTGCGGCGCAGCAGCGTCGCCAGGCCCTGGCCGAGCGGCATGACCGGGATCGCGGCGGCGGCCATGCCCATGACCACGTTGTTGGTGCCGATGAGGCCCACCGAGACGAGGAAGGCCGTCTTGTTGACCGGGCCGCCCATGTCGAAGGCGATCATCAGGCCGATGACGACGCCGAGCACGACCGCGCTGGAGCCGGTCATCCCGTTCAGCCAGTCGGTCAGGTGCATGAAGACCCAGGAGATGGGCCGGCCGATCACGTAGACGTAGAGGAGGCCGAGGGTGAGCGTCGACACGATCGGGATCACGATGATCGGCATGATCGGCCGGGCGAACTTCGGGACCTCGACCTTCTTGATCCACACGACCAGATAGCCCGCGAGGAAACCGGTCGCGATCGCGCCCAGGAAGCCCGCGTTGGCTTCCGCCCCGTAGATGTTCACCGCGTCGGCGGCCAGGAAACCGCCGATCATGCCCGGCACGAGGGCGGGCCGGTCGCCGAGGGCGTAGGCGATGTAGCCCGAGAAGACCGGCAGCATCAGCGTGAAGCCGAGGCCGCCCAGGGCGTTCACGTAGAACCAGAAGGAGTCCGGGTCGAACTCGATCCCCTTGGACGTGGTGTGCCCGCCGAGCGCGATCGAGACGGCGAGCAGCAGACCGCCCACCACCACGAAGGGGATCATGTGCGAGACGCCGTTCATCAGTGCCTTGTACGCGGCGCTGCGCTCCCGGCCCCCACCGCCGCTCCCGCCCCCGGCACCCCCGCCGCCGCCCGTCGTACCCGTCGAGCTCTGCACGGGGGCGCTCCGTACGCCCGCGATCAGCTCCTCCGGCCGGTGGATGCCGTCGGCGACTCCGGTGGACAGCACCCGCTTGCCCGCGAAGCGCTCGCGGTCGACTTCCTTGTCGGCGGCGATGATGATGCCGTCCGCCTCTCTGACATCGTTGTCAGAGAGCACGTTCTCCGCCCCGATGGAGCCCTGGGTCTCCACCTTCAGGTCGACCCCGAGGCGGTCGGCGGCCTGCTGGAGCTTCTCCGCGGCCATGTAGGTGTGAGCGATCCCCGTGGGGCACGCCGTGACGGCGAGCAGCCTCGGGCGTCCCCGCCCGCTCGCGCCCGCGCCCCCGCCCCCGTCCACGGAAGGGTCTGCCGCAGGGTCTGCCGAAGGGTCTGCCGGACTGGTCACTGCGCTCTCCTTCGTGCCACGGGTTCCTGCCGGATCGCGCACGAGTTCCCGTTCCACCGGCATCCTCCCGCGCGTGAACGGTGATCAAAAGTCCGAAAGGCGCAGAAAGTGCCGGTCGGACGTCCTGACGTCACCACACAGCTTCTTCCTCGTCTGACTGGGGCTCACTCCGCCGATCGGTGTAGATTCGTGCTCAGTGTCAGACGTCGCTGCTGATGGCGGGTCGGGCGGTCTTGCGACCGGCCGAGGGGAGAGAGGACCCCCGACGGACTGTGCTCGGTGTCCCGTCCCCAGGACGGCGCACGGCTCAGCCGTACCCACCCTCTCGAACCATGAGGAGCAGCACCCATGGACTTCAAGGTCGCAGACCTCTCCCTTGCCGCGTTCGGCCGCAAGGAGATCACCCTGGCCGAGCACGAGATGCCGGGCCTGATGTCGATCCGCGCGGAGTACGCGCAGACCCAGCCGCTGGCCGGGGCCCGGATCACCGGCTCGCTGCACATGACCGTGCAGACGGCCGTGCTCATCGAGACCCTCGTCGCCCTCGGCGCCGACGTCCGCTGGGCCTCCTGCAACATCTTCTCCACCCAGGACCACGCGGCCGCCGCCATCGCGGTGGGCCCGAACGGCACCCCGGAGAACCCGCAGGGCGTTCCCGTCTTCGCCTGGAAGGGCGAGACGCTGGAGGAGTACTGGTGGTGCACCGAGCAGGCGCTGACCTGGCCGAACACCCCCACCGGCGGCCCGAACATGATCCTCGACGACGGTGGTGACGCCACCCTCCTCGTCCACAAGGGCGTCGAGTTCGAGAAGGCCGGCTCCGCCCCGGACCCGTCGACGGCGGACTCCGAGGAGTACGCCCACATCCTCACGCTCCTCAACCGCACCCTCGGCGAGGCCCCGCAGAAGTGGACGCAGCTCGCGTCCGAGATCCGCGGTGTGACGGAGGAGACCACGACCGGTGTCCACCGTCTGTACGAGATGATGTCCGAGGGCAGCCTGCTGTTCCCTGCGATCAACGTGAACGACGCCGTGACCAAGTCGAAGTTCGACAACAAGTACGGCTGCCGCCACTCGCTGATCGACGGCATCAACCGGGCCACCGACGTCCTGATCGGCGGCAAGGTCGCGGTCGTCTTCGGTTACGGCGACGTCGGCAAGGGCTGCGCGGAGTCGCTGCGCGGCCAGGGTGCGCGTGTCATCGTCACGGAGATCGACCCGATCTGCGCGCTGCAGGCGGCGATGGACGGGTACCAGGTCGCCACCCTGGACGACGTGGTGGAGACGGCCGACATCTTCATCACGACGACGGGGAACAAGGACATCATCATGGCCTCGGACATGGCCAAGATGAAGCACCAGGCGATCGTGGGCAACATCGGTCACTTCGACAACGAGATCGACATGGCCGGTCTTGCGAAGATCGAGGGCATCGTCAAGGACGAGGTCAAGCCGCAGGTCCACACGTGGAAGTTCCCCGACGGCAAGGTCCTGATCGTGCTGTCGGAGGGCCGTCTGCTGAACCTGGGCAACGCGACCGGTCACCCGTCGTTCGTGATGTCGAACTCGTTCGCGGACCAGACGCTGGCCCAGATCGAGCTGTTCACCAAGCCGGAGGAGTACCCGACCGAGGTCTACGTGCTTCCCAAGCACCTGGACGAGAAGGTCGCGCGTCTGCACCTGGACGCCCTCGGTGTCCGCCTCACCACCCTCCGCCCGGAGCAGGCCGCGTACATCGGCGTCCAGGTCGAGGGCCCGTACAAGCCGGACCACTACCGCTACTGATCAACCCCTGATCAGCCTCTGATCAGCGGCAGCAGTACGTGAAGCAGGCCCCCGGCATCCGTGCCGGGGGCCTGCCCCGTATCCCTCGATCCCAAGAAGAGTGCGCACCATGCCCCGCGGCCGCTACTCGCTCCACGACCCGCACGACCACACCCCGCTCGGCGAGGAGCATTTCCACTGCGCCCCCGGGCCCTCCGGCTGGCGCTACGTCTCCCAGCTCACCGGACCGGACGGCGACCACCGCGGTTCCGTCGACCTGGCGATCGACGAGCTGGGCCGTCCCATCCGCATGGAGGTCAACGCCGCGAGCTGGCAGGTGCGCGGCGCCGCCATCGACGGCGTCACCTGGGTCCGTACCGACCCGACGGGCACCGAGGCCTCCGAGGGCAACATCGCCGCCCCCGGCTTCACCGGCACCTCCCCGGCCTTCCTGGTCGCCACGTCCCGCCTGCTGCGCCTGACCCCCGGCGCCCCCGCCACCCGGGTCCGGCTCCTCGCCCTCACCGACCCGGTCCTGGCACCCCGTACGGTCGACCAGGCCTGGGCCCTGCGGGCCCGCGAGGAGCACCCCACGGACAGCGGCCCGCTGCTGGTGGACGAGTACCAGGTCAGCGCCCTGGACACGGGCGAGGTCCACACGATCCACATCGCCGGGGACGTGGTCCTCTCGGCCCCCGGCATCGAACTCGAACACCTGGAGACACCGCCCTCGGCCTTCGAGGAGCAGTGACCCCTCAGGCGGGCGGCGCGAACCCGCCGGCGCGCGGAGCCTCTACGGGCGCCGCCGGAGCGGCGGGTGCCGCGGGCGCCGCGGGTGCGGGAGGCACGTAGGCGACGGGAGCCGGCATCGGCGCGGGCGCGAACCCGGGGCCGGGGGCGAACGCAGCCGACGGCCGCAAGGCCCGGGCGGCATCCCGCGACTGCCGCTCGTGCACCACGGCCATCAGGAACGCGGCAGCCGGCACCCCCGCCGGCGGCGGAGTGCCGGTACGCGCCACCAGATCGTCCGCCAGCCGCACGGCCATCGCGGCACCCACCTGCGGATCCAGCTGGTTCATCCGCGTCAGGTACTGGCGGATCGCCAGCCACAGCCCGTCCGGCACCGCGGACAGGTCCAACCCGCTGAACCGTCCCGCCAGCCACGGAGGCGGCGGAGGCACCGGCATCACCCGCGCTCCCGGCACCCGCTCCCGGACCACCAGCGTCCCCGCGAACACGTCCCCGAGCCGCCGCCCCCGCGCCGACACCAGCGAGGCGATGCACGCGATCGAGCCGAAGGTCAGGATCAGCTCCACGATCCCCATCGCCCCGCGCACCAGAGCGTGCCGGAACCGGATCGGCCCGCCGTCGTCCCGCACGACCCGCAGCCCGCAGGCGAGCTTGCCGAGCGAACGGCCGTGCGACAGCGTCTCCACCGCGATCGGAATCCCCACCAGCAACAGCAGGAAGCCGGCCACCCCCACGGCGGCCCGGGCGGCCTCGTCCAGCGAAGCGGTCGCCATCGTCAGCCCGACGGAGATGAGCACGTATCCGGTGACGTACACGGCCAGGTCCAGGAGGATCGCCAGCCCACGGCTCGGCAGCCGCGCCGGCCTCAACCCCAGGACGACAGCGTCCCCCGTCACCAGATCGCTCACCACAGCACCTCTCATGTGACCTGCCCCCGCCCCTACGGCATCCAGTCTGCCAAGCTGACCACACTAGGAATAGGCAATGGCCAGGGGACCTGGGACAGGGGAGCGGCAACCGGATGGATCTCGACGTCTTCGTGACCGCACACCGTGCGGAGTGGGACCGCCTGGAGCAGCTCCTGGGCCGCGGCCGCAAGCTCACCGGCGAGGAGGCCGACGAGCTCGTCGCGCTCTACCAGCGCACCTCCACCCACCTCTCCCAGATCCAGACCAGCGCCCCCGATCCCCTGCTCACGGGCCGGCTGACCCAGCTGGTCGCCCGCGCCCGCGCCACGGTGACGGGCACCCGCCGGGCCGGCTGGCGCGACGCCGCCCTGTTCTTCACGGTCGGCTTCCCGGCCGCGGTCTACCGCAGCCGCCGCTGGTGGATACCGACGGCCCTGCTCTCCACGGCCGTCGGCGTGCTCATCGGCTGGTGGATAGCCACCCACCCGGAGGTCCAGGGCGCCATCGCAGCCCCTGAGGACCTGAAGGCGCTCACGCAGCCGGGCGGCGAGTACGAGACGTACTACTCCAGCCATCCCGCGGGCTCCTTCGCCGCCCAGGTCTGGACGAACAACGCCCAGGCGGCCGCGATCTGCCTGGTCCTGGGCGCGTTCCTGGGGATACCCGTGCTCTGGATCCTCTTCCTGAACATGGCCAACCTCGGCGTCGGCATCGGCCTCATGGCCTCCGCCGGCCGCCTCGACGTCTTCCTGGGCCTGATCCTCCCGCACGGCCTGCTCGAACTGACGGCGGTCTTCGTGGCCGCGGGCATGGGCCTGCGCCTGGGCTGGACGGTCATCGACCCGGGCCCCCGCACCCGCCGCACGGCCCTCGCGGAACAGGGCCGCACGGCCCTCGGCATGGCCATCGGCCTGGCCGTCGTCCTCTTCGTCTCGGGCCTGATCGAGGGCTTCGTGACCCCCTCTGGCCTGCCCACCTGGGCCCGGATCACGATCGGCGTCGCAGCGGAGGTCGCCTTCCTGCTCTACGTCTTCGTCCTGGGCGGCAGGGCCGCCCGCGCCGGCGAGGTGGGCGACGTGGAAGCCGCCGACCAGACGGCGACGCTCCCGACCGCGGCCTGATGTGCGTACAAGCCTGTCGAGCTGCTAGTCTCCTCGTCGTCCCGCGAAGACTGTTGACACAGAGCGCGCGGGGAGGTAGATTCGAACGGTTGCCTCGAACTGGACAAGTTCGGCAGCGATGGTTTAAACTCTCTCTCGCCCCCAATGCGGAATTGAATTCCAGTGGGGCACAATCGACTCCGCATTCAGGAAGCCGAAGCCGGGAAATCCGGTGGAAAACTTCTGATAGAGTCGGAACCGCCGGAAAGGGAAAGCGCGAAAGCGAATACCTGGAAAGCACCGAGGAAGTCGGACACGAAAGAGTCTGATAGAGTCGGAAACGCAAGAACAGAACGAAAGCCCGGAG
>NZ_JBICZI010000045.1:0-24369 GCF_043201855.1 Streptomyces sp. NPDC048257 | reverse complement strand
GCAAGCGTCAACAGCTCGGCATCCGTCAGCCTCGGCGGACGACCCGATCGCCGCGTTCCTGCCAGAGAGTCATCGATCCTCACGTAGAGTGCAGTCGCGAGGGTCTTGAGGTTTGTCGTCACAAACGAACCAACGAGACCCTCGCTTCATGCGCGCGAAGACTTCGGACTTACTCGTCTAGGCGGTGGTGGGTCCCTGTCCAGTGGGGATCCGCCGGTTCGAGGAACCCTCACGTCAAGGTCCTGAGCAGGCGTCTGTCCGCTGGGCAGTAACCCAGATCTTTGCGGATTCTGCGTGGGTGTCACCCACAGGTTCGCCTGACTTCTCGTGGGGCTTTTGAGGTTACTGACTACTGGTGGGATTTAAACCACTAAGCGAATATATTGCCACTGAGTTCCGATATTTCCCTATCGAGAGGGAAAGGAGGGGCTCTTTCTTTAGGCCTTTCTCGATCATTTAAGGGCGTATCGGGTCGGGGCGGGTCGTGCCAGCTAGCTTCCGTAGTGGCTCCGTGCGATCAAGCAGGGCGGCCGAGTATGCGACCCCCGCGAGGCTGGCGTGGCCTTTGACTACGACGACACTTCCCCTATCCCCCCGACCGGTCGACTGGACCTGTACCGGTACCTGACCGCGGACAACGCCCTCGAGTACATCGCGATCATGGACGTGTTCTGCGCCACCCTGCTGGCGGACCTCACGACCTCAGACACCCAGGCCCAGCTCGCCGGAAGGGACCTACCGGTAGACCTGTCGGTGGACCTGGTACAGGACCGGTGCCGGCAACTGGTGCAGTGGGGCAACCTGATGCGCTCCGTGCACGACCCCCGCGTACCCACCATCGCGGAATACGTCCATGCCCAGACCCGGTATCAGCTGACTCCGCTCGGAGGCCGCCTGCACCGGCAGGTACGGGAGATTCTGCGAGCGGTCGACGGCGTCCGCGAGGTGGCCCGCGAACTGCTCGGGCACACCGTCGAGCTCCTGGACCGGATCCTGGCCCGCATCCAGGCTCCGGGTGTGGTCGACGCCGAGGCGCTGGCCGCGGACGTCACCACGGTCTTCAGCAATCAGCGGCTGTTCACCGAAAGCACCCGAGACTTCTACGTCTACCTGGGGTCGGTACTGACACGCTACGACCTCGCAGGTGACGAGTACGCGATGTTCAAGCACCTGCTGCTGGAGTACGTCGACCTGCTCGGATCCGATGTGGCGCGGCACGCACCTGCGATCGTCGAGCGCCTGGGGCGGCTGCTTCCTGTCGTGGAGAAGGTGACGGCTGTACTGGGGGCACTGCCGAGCCTGGTCAACGCGGACGGTTCGGCCGGTGAACGCCTGCCCGGGCGTAGGCGGGAAGACTGGCTCCAGCTGTCCGCCTGGTACAGCGGGGGTGGCGGGCAGTCAGGACCTTCCCAGCTGCGCGGCGCGGCAGAGACGGCGCTGGGCCAGCTAATCACCAATGCGCGGCGCATGTTGGCCTCGGCCGGCACGGGGGCCTCCCGCCGGGCGGACCTGCTCCGCCTGGCAAGCCTGCTGCACGGTGCCGAGGAGAAGGTGGCCCACCGGGCCTTCACAGCGGCCTTCGGGTGTCATGCGGCACGACATCTGGGGCTGGGGCTGGCGGAGTCCGTGTCGCGGGTCGCGCCTGCCATGTCGTGGTGGGACTGCGAACCTGTCGAGGTCCCAGTGGCTCTGCGGGAACGCGGCTCGCGGGCGGCGTCGGGCTCCACCGCCCGGGTCCCGCGAACCGAACAGGAGACGAGGGACCAGCTGGCTCAGGCGGAGCTGGAGGATGCCGGGCGGCGGGCCGCCGGGGCAGAGCTGGTCCGGGCTGGCGCCCTGAACGGCGCACAACTGTCATGGGATGCGTTCTTGCTCCTGCTGCGCCTGTTCGGGGATCTGTTGGCGGTGCATCAGGAGCTTGAGGCCGCGGAGGTCCGTGATCTGGATCTGGGGCTGGTGTTGTACGCGGTCGAGGGGGCTGAGGCGACCACCGTGGTCCTGGACGGAGGCCGGGCCGTCTTCCTCCGCCTCGTCCTGTCGGTACGGCCTGTGGCCGCTCTCGGAGAGACCGCAGACGGCCAAGAGATCACGGATGCAGGATGTCGGCCCGAGGCCTCAGGGGAGGGTATGTGAACCAGTTCGACATGCCTGCATGGCGGCCGTCGCCGTCCACGGCCGCGCATGCCGCTGCGGAGCGCAGAGAGGCCGCCCGCGCGCTGCTGCAGTCCCCGGTGCTGACCGTTGAACGTCATCCGCAGGAGTTGGCGTTGGTACACCGGCACGTGCCCGCGCTGATGCAGACCTTCTTCCGGCTTCTGGGGTACCGGCTTGTGGTCGAGTCGGGCTTCGCACGGCTGTCGAAGACGCCGCTGGGGCCTCAGGAAGGCCCCGTGCGGTGGGTGCGGACGGGGAAGAAGGGGGTATTGGACTCTGCGGCCTATCCGTTGTTCTGCCTCGCCTGTGCCGCGTTGCTCGCGCCTGGCACCGGTGAGCAGATCCTCATCTCCGGGCTGGTGGAACAGATCCGTGCGGATGCTGCGGCGGCCTCTGTGCCGATCGCCGACGACCGGGCGGGGCACCGGCGCCTGGCGCACGTTCTGGGCGTTCTGGTGGCGTGGGGGGTGATCCAGGAGACCGACGGCACGGTGGGGGCCTGGCGGGAAAGCAGCGATGAGGCCCTTCTGACGATCAACAGACCGGTACTGCCTCACCTGCTGGTTCGCCGGCTCCCCCCAGGAGCCGTAGATGTGTCCGGGCTGTGGTCTCAGGAGCCGGCCGGGGAGGAGCCCCGGCGGTCGCTGCGCCGCAAGCTGGTGGAGAACCCGCTGGTGCGCCGGGAAGACCTCAGCGAGGCCGAGCGCGACGTGCTGTCGAGAGAACGAGCAGATCTGACACGGCAGTTGGAGGAGAACTTCGGACTCAGTGTGGAAGTCCGCCTGGAAGGTGCGCTGGCCTTCGACATGGACGGGGACCTGAGCGACGTCGAGTTCCCCGGTACGGGCACGGTGCGGCAGGCCGCCTTGCTGCTCATCGACGCCTTGCTGGACATCGGGCGGCCCAGCGCAGGTCAGCAGGCGCGCGTCGGCGGCCGGACAGTAGCCGGGCTGGGCTGTACCTGGGAAGCCTTGGACACTGAGCTGTCCGCCCTGGTCAGCCGGTACAAGAAGGCCTGGGCAGCCGAGTACGTCGGTGACCTCGGCCGGTTGCGCAGCGAGGTGGTGGGCTTGCTGGAGTCGGTATCGCTGGTCGAGACGGACGACGAGGGCGTGGTCGTCCGCCCCGCCGCCGCCCGCTACCGGCCCGAGCCGCGACGGATGCCGCGCGGCATCCCTGGCCAGTGCGCCGGTTCTCCCGGTAGCGCCGCAGACACCTTGTCCGAGGAGGAAGACTTGTGAGCACCCATATCGCTGTACCTCTGCCCCGGCGTCCTGAGGCAGGTGGGGGTGCGCCGTCGCGTCACCCCTGGCGATGGCGGTTGCATCGGGCCGGCATCCTGAACGTCTGGTACTACTACGACCAGCGGTTCGACCTGTCCGGGGGCCGGCTGATCCTGCGCGGGACCAACGGATCGGGCAAGAGCCGCGCCCTGGAGGTGCTCCTCCCCTTCGTGCTCGACGCCGACCGGCGCCGTCTGGACGCCACCGGGTCGGGCAAGGTCCGCCTCGAGGAGCTCATGGACGCGGGCGGTGACGGCCAGGGCAACCGGTTCGGCTACGTGTGGCTGGAACTCGTACGCGACCTGGACCCCGACGACGAGGACGATGCGGTCGCAGTCGCCTCCGGGCGGCGGCAGGCACACCTGACGGTCGGGGCGGCAGTACGGTACTCGCGCAGCGCCCGTGAGGTGAAGGTCTGGTATTTCATCACGCCGCTGCGGGTCGATGAGGAACTCGTGCTGTTGGGCGCCGACCGTGCGCCCCTGTCGAAGGACCGGCTGGAGGAGCTGGTCGGCGAGGACAGGGTCACCGATCAGGCGACAGTGCACCGTGACCGGGTTCGGCAGGCGGTCTTCGGGCTGTCGGGGCCGGTGGGACGGGAACGGTTCGCAGGGCTGCTGCAGCTCCTGCACACGCTGCGCTCCCCCGACGTGGGCAATCGTATCGACGAGGGCGGCCTGCCCCGGATCCTCTCTGAGGCTCTGCCCCCGCTGGCCGACAAGGCACTTGCTGCGGCCGGGGAGAAGCTCGACGGGCTCGACGCCACCCGCACCGCACAGGCCCGGTTGGAGAATGCGTGCCGTCACGTGGGTGAGTTCCTCGATGTCTACACGCGCTATGCGGTGGGCGTCCTCAGCCGGGGTGTGGGCGAGGCGAGGGCGGCCGCCCGGGAGGCGGAGACCTGTGTGCGGGAGGCGGCCCGCCTGAGTGCGGAACACTCACGGCTGGAGGATCTGCGTGGCATTGCGGCGGAGCGACGGGAGGAACTGGACGCATACAGCGAGGAGTTGTCGGCGACGATCACGGGGATCAAGGAGTCCCGTGCCTACGGCGCAGCGCGGGAACTTGATGAGCGTCAGGGGCGGTTGGACGCGCTGGCCTCTGCCGCGGATGTGTCACTGGCAAGCGCCGCGGCCGCCCGGGAGGCCGAGCGTGTAGCGGTGGAGGCAGCCGGCCTTGTCGCTGGTGATCTTGCGTCTGCCTCCCGTGAGGTCGACCAGCGGCTGGCCGATGTGCGGGTGGACCTGGACAGTGCCCGGCTGCGGATTGCTGTGGCGTCCCGCCTCGCCGTGGTGACGGAACAGGCGCGCTCGTCGTCAGAGCCCGTTCGGATCTCCAGGCTGGTCGATCCGAGTGCCGTCACCCGGCCGCTGCCCGTCGGGCTGCACCCGGGGGCAGAGGAGTTGGGCAAGCGGTGCGGGCAGGTGCGCGAGACCGCAACCTTGGTGAGCACGGCTGCCCGGACACGGCGCGATCAGGCCGTAGCCCACCACAAGGACGTGTCGGAGCTGGTCCTGCGGGAGCAACGGGTGCGGGCGGAGGAGGACCGTGCCAAGGACGCCGCGGCGCAGGCGGTGGCCTCGGAGCAGGAGGCGCGGGATGCGGCAGGGCGGCGGGACGAGGCAGCGCTGGATCTGGCGCAGGCCTGGGCCGAGTGGACCCGCACGCCGCGGACTCGCGACACGCTGGGCCCCGTGGACTGGACGGCCACTGCGATCGGCCTGCTCCTGGCCGACCCCGGTGCACTGACCGGAGACGGCGGCGAGGCGGACGGCGTCGAGACGGAGCGGGCGCTGGCCGCACTGGACGCGGCGGCGGGCACCGCGGCGCGTGCGGTGCGTGAGCGTCATGCCGCGCAGGCGGCTGCTCTCCACGCCGAGCAGGAGGCGGAAGCCCGGCGGATGCGTCTGCTTCGCCATGAGGCCGAGGCTCTGCAGGCCGATGGGAACCTGGCCCCGCCGACCCCCTCGTGGCTTTCCTCCGACCAGCCCGAGGGCGTCGTCCTGTGGCAGGCGGTGGACTTCGCGCCGGACCTGTCCGAAGGGGAGCGAGCCGGGCTGGAGGCCGCCCTGCTGTCGAGCGGGCTGCTCACCGGACGTCTTTGCGCGGACAGTACAGTGCGCGCCGCGGATGGGCAGGTGCTCTTGGCTCCGCGGGGGCCTGCGGTGCTGCGTTCCGCCCGGCGGGCCCTGGTCGTGGCAGCCGACTGTGAAGTGTCTGCCGAACGCGTGCAGGCAGTGCTCGACCGGATCGCCCTGGGCGAGTCGTCGGGCCATCCCACGTGGATCGCAGCCGACGGTACCTGGGGCAACGGGCCTTTGAGCGGCCGTCTGAATCCCGGCGCGTGCCCCCGATACATCGGTGCGGCTGCCCGGGCCGCGGCGCGGGCGGCCCGCCTGGAGGAGATCGGGTGTGAGCTGGCCGAGTGTGAGGAGGCAGCCGACGGCCGGGAGCGGGCGTTGAGGGATCTGGAGGACGCCCGTGCAGGCTTGGAAGCCCATGTGGCCGGTGCGCCGCGTGCCCTGACGCTGGCTGCGGCGCGGCGTGAGACGGCCGGGGCCAGGGCGGCGGCGGAGCGTGTCCGGCTGCACGGTGCCCGGCTGGCTGCAGAGGCCGCCCAGCAGCGGCGGGACCTGGCAGCTGCGCAGGCCTCCCATCGTGATGCCTGCGCAGCAGTGGGACTGCCGGACAGCGGGGAGGAGCTGCTGAAAGTGCATGACGCGGCGGGCGCGGCGATGGCTGGTTGCCAGGATCTGGGGCGGGCGGGCATCGTGGTCGTCGAGCAGCTCCGCCGTTATGGCGGGGCGGTGGAGAAGGCGGTCGGAGCGCGGGCGGTGCGACGGGAGGCCGAGCATGACGCGTCGGTCGCCTGGCTGGGCTGGTCGGGCGAAAACGCCGCGCTGGCCGCGCTCCGCGAGAGCCTGGGTGCCTCCCCCGAGGAGATCCTCACGCAGTTGTCCCAGGCGCAGCAGGCGCACGTCGAGACGAAGGCATCCCTGGCCGGTGTGACCCGTGAACTTACCGAGCTGGCAGGCCTCAGCGCCACGGCAGAGGCTCAGGCGCGGGCCGGGGCAGAGCATGCCCGTGCTGCGGGGGGTGCGTTGGAACGTGCTGTGCAGACCTTGCTGAGGCTGGCCGGGCATCCTTCCCTGGCCTGTGCCCGCGGCGTTGAGGTCTCCCCTGTGCGGGTGCCGGCGGAGCGGGTGGAGTCGGCCGAGGTCCTGCGTGTCGCCGAGGAGGTGGAGGCGGGGCTTGTGCCGGTCAAGGGGCCGGCCGATGCCACCACGGTGCTGCGGGCTGTGTCGGCCCTGGAGCGGGCGCTGGTGGGGGTGTTCGACATCGTCTCGAGCGTCGACGAGGACCAGGTTCACGTCGTGGAGTTGTGCGACGCCACTGGCCGCAGTCACATCAGCGACGCCGCGTCCACTCTGATGCAGCTGCGTGACCGCGGACGGATGGCGCTGACCGACCGGGAGCGCGCGGCCTTCGAGGACTTCGTGCTCGGTGGAGTCGCCCAGGAACTCGCCGACCGCATCACCCAGGCAGACCGGCTGGTCAAGGCTATGAACTCCTCGCTTGCCTCGATCTCCACCAGTCACGGCATCGGTGTGCGGGTCGCCTGGTCCCTCACTGATCCGCACGGCCCGGACAAGAGGATCACCGATTTGGTGGGGTTGGACCCGGTGGTGATGCGGCAGGACCAGGCGGACGAGCTCATCTCGCTGCTGCGAGCCAAGGTGGAGGAGCGGTTTGTGCAGGATCCGGCCGCCGGCTACACCACCCACCTGCGGGCGGCGCTGGACTACCGGACCTGGCACACCATGGACGTCTTCATCACCGGCCCCGAACCGGGTAGGGAAAGGAAGATCACCCGGCGGGCGAAGCTCTCACAGGGAGAGACCCGGTTCGTCTCCTACGTCGCGTTGTTCGCCGCGGCCGACGCCTACCTGTCCGGGCTTCCCGACACCCGTCACGCGCTGCGCGTCATCCTCCTCGATGATGCCTTCGCAAAGGTCGACTCCCCCACCATCGGTGAACTGCTCGACCTTCTCGTGCGCCTGGACCTCGACTTCGTCATGACCGGGCATTCCCTGTGGGGCTGTTTCCCGCAGGTGCCCGCCGTGGACACCTATGAGGTGAGGCGCCGGGAGGGCAGTGCTGCCGTCACCACGCACGTGCACTGGGACGGCCACAGTCGGCATCTGCGGGCCGCCCCGTGACCGGTGTTCCCGAACCCGTCCGCGGCTATCTCGCCAGTCCTGGGCTCGCTCCGCTGTGGGCAGCGGTCAGGACCCGGCTGGAGCAGAGGGCCCTGACCGTGGGCGGCTCGGTGACCGTTGACCTCGGCGAGGAAGGCGCACGGCGGCTGGCAGGTCTGCTGGGCAACGCGGTCGCTCCGGGCAGGGTCCGGGTGCCGCTTCGGGTGCTCGATGAAGCTTTGCGCTCGTCCAGGGCCCAGTGCGGTCTGATCACCGCGGCCGCCGATCTCACCGGCGGTGCTCTCACCGACCGCCGGGCTGTCAGGGCGGGGCGTTACACGGCGTGGGCGTTGGTGTGGACCCGTTTCGAGGAGGTGCTGGAGGATGCCGGGCTGGCTTCTCGGCCCTGGACCGCGCTGTGGCGAGAGGACATCCGCTCCAGTGGGCTCCTCGCGCGTGCGGGGCCCGAGATCGCTCTGGGCGCCCTGGAAGGGGCAGTCCGTGCCGTGGCGTGCCTGGCAGTGCGGCTGAACGGTCCAGACCCACCGGCCGGTCCGCTCGTGAGCGTCGAGATCGCCGAGCTGGCCGCGCGGACTACCGGGGACGCCCACGGCCTGGACGACGGCCACCTGGCAGGCAGCCTTGTCCTGCGTGCCATCGCCGCCGCCACCGGTCAGGCGCTGCCCGCCGACGCCGGCGGCAGACGCCGTCTGTGGGAGACGGCAGGGGTCAACCCCGACGAGGTCTCGGGCACCGTTTTGACGCTGGGGCTGCGCCCCGCAGGCGGAGACCCCTGGCCGGTGATGCTGCGTGCTCGGGCCGACCTCAATCTGCCCACGCACCTGACCTGGGCCGAGCTCCGCTCCCCCGTGGCTGCTGCGGCCCTAGCCCGGCCCGGCGAGCCGGTCCATGTCTGTGAGAACCCCCAACTCCTCCAGGCAGCGGCCCGGCACGGTATCCCGGGGGCGCTGGTCTGCACCTCCGGCAACCCGTCTCATGCGGGGTGGCGGCTGCTGGAGCGTCTGCAGGGTGACGGCGCCCGCATTCTGTATCACGGGGATTTCGACTGGCCCGGTATCGCGATCGCCTCGCGCGTCATCTCCGGCGGTGCCCGCCCCTGGCGTATGAGTGGCGACGACTACCTATGGGCCCTCTCCCACAGCCCAGACACCGCCCGGCTCCCGTTGCACGGCGACGCCGTCGCGACTGAATGGGACGCCTCTTTGGAGGCTCGGATGCGGGAGTACGGAATCGCCGTCCACGAGGAAGCCCTCCTGTCTGTCCTCCTCAACGACCTCCGCGACGGCAACCACGGTTGAGCCGTCTCGACCCAGCCGAAGGTAGTCGGCTTGCGAGGCGAAGCCCTACCACCTCGGGAGGTCCCCGATCAGTGGACGGTCGGGGATCGGTTCGGAGGGGAACCCAGGCCGACGCGATACATCAAATGACATTCACCATGTCAGTAAGCAATTCTCCCAGAGATCGAGACATCGCTGCCGCAACGTAGGTAGTGTGCACGGCCATGGGAGATCTCATTTACCCCCGGGCATGGGCGGAACGGTCAACAGGGATGCCCGTGCTGCCGGGCCCGCGGTCCTCATGGCTCCGCACACTCCGAGCGCTGATCGAAGAGCTGTCCGCCGACAGTGGGCAGGCCTCTAGTGACCAAGCGCCGTTGCCTGAGACCGGTGGACTCAACCGACACCAACTTCAGCGGCTCGTTCGAGCCGGACTGCTCTCGCGCCAGGGTCCAGCGTTCCTGCCGGGCACCGCCGCCCTCACCTGGTATCAAAGTGGCGACCCAGCCGTGTTGGTGCGAGCACTCCACTGCAACGTCAGGTTCGTGGGCGAAGCCATGGACGCCCTTGCCTCGGGGCCTCGCACACACGAGCAACTCCTCAACCTGGCCGGTGAAGAGTTCGACCTACGGTGGGACACCCCGGCCCCTGTACGTGATCGAACGACGTGGCTCGCAGTCACAGGGATGGTTGAACTCTTCGACCGCCATGTCCACCTGACGGACGCCGGCCGGGGCGTCTTGGCGGGCCTCGCGTTGGGAAGGCCCGAGTCTGAGAGCACCGGCACGGTCGTACAGCTCGCCTCGACTGCCAGAGCCGTCGCCAGCCTCATCGAACAGCTCGACGAGGCCAGTCTCAGGGAGAGGGCAGACGGCGCGAATCTCTACGTTCCGGGGACCTCTGCCAACGGCGGCACCCTCGATGCACTTCAGGTGCTCACCGAGGCGGCCATACCGTCAATCAGTGACGCGGACTTCGTGCGGTTCGTGCAGGACACCTTCCCCAAGGCCCGAACTACAGCCACGGCACGCACCGCCAAGGACACCCTGAAGGCCCTCGGACTCATCCAACGGACATCGTCAGAGACCTGGACGGCCACGCCGGCCGCCCGTGCTTGGGTCGAGTCGAGCGAACCGCTGGACCTTGCGCGCACCGTTCACACTGCCATCGCCTTCTTCGGTGAACTACTGGGCGAGCTTGACAAGGCGGTTCCCCTGACGACCGGCGCGCTGGCGGAACGCAGCACGCACTACCTCCCCAACCGTGGCAAGCCGCTGTCCCGGAGCGCGGTCAACACCCGCCTGAACCTCCTGGAGGCCTGTCGCCTCGTCACCCGGCTCTCCCAGACCACCTACCGTACGACGGCTCTCGGGCGAGCATTGAAGGAGTCGCTGCCCTGCGTCCCCCCGTACGACGCCGTATCTCGCACGTCAGCCGACAGCGACGTCGAGCACCTCAGTGGCAACCCATCCGGCAACACTCAGCAGTCCAACTCGCTGGGGGCGGACATCGCGGCGGAGCTGGAGAGTGCCGCACGGGACAGCGCGAACCCCGAGCGTCTAGAGAAGGCCGCCGTCGTCGCGTTGGGCTACCTGGGCATGCCAGGCAAGCATGTGGGCGGCAACGGAGGGGTGGACGGTCATGTGCGATTCGGTGTGGGCGCGGACTCACAGATCCTGGCCGTCGAGGCGAAAACGTCGGCCACCGGCCGCGTTGCGGATCAGTCGTTGTTCGGGCTGGCTGAACACCGAGCGGAGATCGGGGCACATGTTCACCTCCTCATCGGCCCGGGATTCGAACGCCGCATACTCAAGGAAGCCGACGACGACCCCGCCATCGCCGTCATCTACACCGACCTGCTGGCCGAAGTCGTCCGCCGCCAGGAACAGACGCCGCTCACCCTGACCCAACTGGCACCCCTCGTCGACCCAGCCCTGCATGCAGCTCAGCGCGGAGAGACCATGCACGGGTACTGGGCGGCCCAGGAACTCCGCGGTCAGCTCGAATACGCGCTCGTCGATGTCCTGAATGCGGAAGCAGAGGACCCGCTTGAGGAGGGGGGCTGGCTCGATCTCACCTCGGTCCGGCGCGAGCTTCGGACCCGCGGGTACCGCGTCGGAGAGGGCACGGTCGTTGAAGCCCTTGAGTTTTTGGCCTCTGACCGGATCGGAGTACTCGAACGCGCTGGGCAGCGCTACCGCTGCACTGCCAGTGTCCACACCGCAGGGCAGCGCATTCGGGCTCTCGGACACCAGTGGGTAGCGGCCGCGAAACTCCACCAGCGGATGAACTCAGGAGGCGAACAGAGATAGCTGCCCTCTCAATCAGGAAGTGCCGTAATCGGCGTAGGCATCGCGCGGGCCCCGATGTTGGATGCAGCCGGAGCCCGAGAAGCACTTGTGCTGAGCGTCGCGGTCTTCAGCCAGCCGGCAGCGTTCGTGCTGGTCGAATCCTGGCAGTGGCTGTCTCTCCTCGCCGGGGCTAGGTGAGGCAGCCAAGCAGCACAGCAACCGGTAGCCCACCCGTAGCAGGTGAGCGAAGCCACCGTCGGCCGGCGCTGCCCCCAGGCCCCTGCCCCATCACAGGACTCCTGGTCGTCTTCACTCGCTCCATGGCGTCCTGGGCATGGAACCTCGCCAGGTATGCCGGGTTCGGCCGACGATCAGGACGGCCAGCGCATACCCAGGGTGTCCAGGACGGCGATCCGCTCGGAGGGCATGGTGCTCTTTCTGCGGCGGGCGTTGCTGATCCACTGCCCAAGGCGTACCGGGTCGCCGTCGAGGTACTCGGTGTGCCGTTGGGGGACATCGAGGTGGTGCTCGCGGGCGTGGAACAGGCGGGCCGCAGCCAGACCCCGGTCCCATCCGCTCCTGGTTGCAGGTCTGTCCACGTTGGATGCCTGAGCTGTGAGGTGGAGGCCGAGGTCGGCGAGCAGACGGTGCTGTCCGGTGTGGAGGGTCTCGGGGCGGGCGTTTTGGGTGTGGAGCCACTCCCCGAGGCGGTCCCCGTCGGCGGTGACATAGGAGCGTGGCAGGTCACGGAGGGAGTGGCCGGCCTCATGGTGACGGCGGGCGACTTGGTAAGTGCGTTGCCAGGTCAGGGGCCAGGGCGGGTTCCACCACAGGTCGAGTTCATGCATGGCGTTGGCGCGTTCGGAAGTGAGGTGGTCGGCGTTGGCGCGCTGGGTCGCCAGCCAGCGACCGAGAGCGAAGCCGTCGTCACGGTGGCCGACGGGGGCGGCTAGGTGCCCGTTGGCGGTGGCGTAGGCGGTGGCGTGGGCGAGGCCCCGCTCCCACGCCTGCCGGCGGGGGTCCCAGATGATCCCGAGGTGTTCGAGGGCCCGGGCCCGTGCGGGATCGAGGGCGTGCTGGTTGCGGAGGTGGCGTTGCCAGGTAAGCCAGCGGCCCAGCGGATAGCCGGTGTCGTCCTCGTGGGTCTGAGGGACGTCGAGGTGGCGGTGGGTGCGGTGGTAGCGGCGGGCGGCGGTCAGTCCGCGGCGCCATTCGGCGCTCTTGGGGGCCAGGACGCGCAGGGTGAGAGCGAGCGCGACCTCCTCCTCGCGGGTGGGGCGGTCGAAGTGGAGCCAGTGGCCGGGATCTTCGTCGCCGAGGGTGGGGCGGTGGGTGCGCGGGTCAGCCAGGCGGGCGGTGAGCCGGTCGTCGTGGGCGCGCAGGGCCTGGATGGTGCGCCACAGCGGGGTGTAGGCGTCAGCTCCCAGGAGGTCGTCGGGGTCTTCGTCGGGGGTGAGGTAGACGGGGACGATCAGGGTGGCCTTCTTGCCCGCTCCGGGGGTCTGTCGCAGGGCCCGGCCGACGGCTTGGACGGTGTCGACGGGGCTGTTCTTGGGGTCGGCGAAGACGACGGCGTCGATGGAGGGGACGTCGATGCCTTCTCCCAGTACCCGGGCGTTGGCGAGGACGGCGGGCTGGTCGGGGTGGGTGTGGGCGGCGAAGTCGAGGAGGATGCGGCGGCGGACGCGGGGCGGGTGGGTGCCGCTGATCCACTGTGACCACAGGCCGTCGGGCTGGAGGTGGGCGGGGAGAGCGGCCGCGGTGTCGGGCAGGGTGGTCGCGAAGGCGCGTGCGTCGGCGACGCGGTGATGGAAGGTCAGGACCCTGCGCAGTTGGTGGTCGTGGATGGCTCGCAGAACAGCGACCTGACGGCCTGCCAGTCGTAGGCCGTCGGCTCCGGCTCGGGGTCCGGTGGCGAGCCAGTCGCGCAGGTCGGTGTCGTCGACGACGGGGACGAGGATCTGGTAGTCGGCGAGGAGGCCGAGGTCGATGGCGTCGGAGAGGGTGAGTCGGTAGGCGACGGGGCCGAAAAGGCTCTCGTCGTCCATGGAGGCGACGGGGTCCTCGGGTCGGTCGTTGTCGGGGTCCCAGACGCGGGGCGTGGCGGTGAGGTAGAGGCGGCGGCCGGCGGGGATCTGGTCATCGTGGTGAATGGCGGCCCAGGCCTTGCCGAGTCGGCCTGCGGTGCGGTGGGCCTCGTCGACCACGACCAGATCCCAGGGGGGCAGGTGGTGTTCGCGGTGGGCGGCCAGGAGGGTGGGCAGCGAGGCGTAGGTCGCGTAGACGGTAACCGGTCCGCCGTCGGCCGGGGTAAGGACGGTGAGTTCGGCCGGGGACGTGGTCATGGGGAGGTCGCCGGCCGACGGGTGATCGACGGCTTGGCGTGCCGAGCAGACCGCAACCGTCCGGCCTCGGCGTCCTGCAGCTTGCCAGGATCTGGCTGTCTGAGAGAGCAGGTCCAATGTCGGCAGCAGCACCAGCACACGGCCACGGGGGGCAATGCGGGCGGTGGTCCGGGCGGCAATGAGGGTCTTGCCGCTGCCGCAGGCCGCGACCACGCTCACGCGGGCGTGATCGCGGAACGTGGCGGTCGCGGCGGCGACGGCTTCCTTCTGGTGGGGCCGCAGCTCGATTTCGGAAGCCATGAAGGTGTGCTGCTCCGTGGAGGTCGGCTGGACAAGGGGGCGGGGCAAGGCGCCCCGCCCTGTCAGGATGCAGGCTATTCGGCTGCTTCGGTCAGGTGGGCGAGGGTGGATCCAGTGGGGCTTTTACGGAGGTGCAGGCGGTGAGTGATGCGGCGGCGCAGTTCGGGGACGTGGCTGATGACGCCGACGGTGCGGTCGTGGGAACGCAGGGAGTCCAGGACATCGAGGACCTTGTGGAGGGTGTCTTCGTCGAGAGTGCCGAAGCCTTCATCGATGAAGAGAGTGTCCAGGGGGTTGCCGCCGGCTTCGTGGGTGACGACGTCGGCCAGGCCAAGGGCGAGGGACAGGGAGGCGAAGAAGGATTCGCCGCCGGAGAGTGTGTCGGTTTTGCGGGGACGGCCGGTCCAGGAGTCGGTGATCTCCAGTCCGAGGCCGGAGCGGGCGCCGCGGGCGGCTTGGTGATCGGAGTGGGAGAGGGTGTAGCGGCCTTCGGACATGATGCGCAGGCGGGTGTTGGCGGCGGTGACGACTTCTTCGAGGCGGGCTGCCAGGACGTAGGCCTCCAGTTGCATGCGCACCCGGGCGCTCGGTGAGTTGCCGGTGACGAGTTCGGCCAGGTGGCGGGCGGTGAGGTGCGCCTGCTCGAGCGGTTGCAGGCGCTGGATGGCGGCGCCGAGGTCGGCGGCGAGGGCGGTGAGGGCCTTGCTGCGGGTGTGGGCGGCACTGGCGGCGGAAACGGCCTTGGCGTGGTGGTCATCCGCGGCGGCCCTTGCAGCCATGGCGTCGTCGAGGTCGGCGGAAGGTTGTGCGGCGGCCTGCTGCAGTGCCGGGTTGTCCAGGACTGCGGTGTGCGCGGCACATGCCTCGCGCCACTGAGTGATCTCTTCTTCTATGGCGCGCAGGTCTTCGTCGCTGAGCAGGGCCTGCTGGGCGAGTGCCAGGGTGTCGAAGCCCTGGTCCTTGGCGGCGAGTGTGGCCTGGTCGGTGCGGTGCGTGAGGGTCTGGACGACGGCGGCGAGGGTGCGGGAGGCCTCGGCGGTCTCTTTGAGGCGGTCGGCGGTGCGGGTGAGGTCGTCGGCGTGGTCGGCGACGGTGGGATAGGTGCCGCGGGCTGCGGTGAGCTTGGCTGTCAGCTCGGTGAGCTGCTGGGTGAGGGTGTCGTAGTGGGCGTTGCGGGCGGACAGGCCGGCCGTGGCGGTGCTGTGTTGCTGGGTCTGGGTCGTGTGCTCGCCGTCGAGTGCGAGGAGTTCTTCTTGGGCGGTGCCCTGGTCTGCAGCGCGGTCCAGGGCGTCGGTCAACTCCGTGGTGAGCGTGGTGTGCTGGGTTTGGAGGTCGGTCAGGGGGGTGTCGCCGGCTTCACCGGCGGCGGTGGCAGCCTGTTCGCGGAGCCCGTGCAGCACGGCCGCGGCGGCTTTCTGGTTGGTCTTGGCCTGCTCGTGGAGGGCTTCCGCGTCCTGCTCGTCCTGGCGTGTGGGCTGCCCGTCCTGGGCAGCGGCGGGCGCCGGGTGGGTACAGGATCCGCAGACCGGGCAGGGCGTGCCGTCGGTGAGGGTGGCGGCGAGTTCGGCGGCCATGCCTTCGGTGCGCTGGCGGCGGATGGTCAGGTAGTTCCGGCCGGTCTGGCTGGTGACCGCTTCTGCATCGGCTAGCTCCTGTTCGGCCTTGGTGACCTTGGCGAGATGGGTGTCGCGGCGTCTGGCGGCTTCGAGGCGGGTTTTGAGGCCGTCCAGGGCGGTCTGGTGGCGGCGGCTCTGTTCTTCGGCCTGGCGGGCGGCTTCTCGCCGCGCTTCGAGGGTGCCGCGCCGGGCGGGTTCGGCTTCGAGCCAGTCCTGTGCTGTGCGTTGCTGGGTGGCGAAGTCCTGGCGGTCGGCGTCGGTGCGCTCCAGCTCGGTGGTCAGCCGGCGGACGGTGTCTTCTTCGGGGATGAGAGCGGACATGACGGCAGCTTCGGCGCGAAGACGATGCTCGGCGGTTTCCAGCCGGCTGGCGTCAAGGTCCTTGTGTTCGGGCAGCAGGCGCTCGCGGGCGTTGCGTTCAACGCTCTGGGCACGGGTGTGGTCGTCTGCGGCGGTGTCCGCGGCGTGCAGCAGTGGTGCTGCCTGTTGGGCGCGGCGGGCCTGGTCGCGGCCCTGGATGAGTGTGTCCTGGTGTGGTGTCTGTTCCTGGAGCAGGTCGAGTTGCTGCCGGGCGCTGGTGTGAGTGGTTTGCTGCTGGTGGAGTTCGCGGGCCGCGGCTTCGAGGGTCTGCTGTCTGGCCAGGTTCTCCTTGGCCGTTGTGGCTGCTTGGAGTGTCCTGGCGTGGTCGGTGTGGCTGACGCGGAGGAGATCCTGGGCCCAGGCGCGGGCGGGCTCGGTGAGCGTGTTCGGGTCGTCGGGGGTGGGCGCCGTGTACTCGGTTTCCAGGTCGGGTCCGGCGGCCTGGTGGATACGTTCGGCTAGGCGCAGCACGTCGGCGCGGGCGGCGTCCCGGTTCTTCTCGGTGGTGCGGCTGTGGTCGTTCAGCCAGCGCTCGATGAAGGAGAAGCGACCGGTGCGGAATAGTTTGCCGAGGAGTTCTCGTCGGCCGTGGGCGTCGGCGTGGAGGAACTTGGTGAATTCGTTCTGCGGCAGCAGGACGACCTGGCAGAACTGCTCCCGGCTCATGCCCAGGAGGTCAGTGACCTCGACGGCTGCCTCTTGGTGGGACTTACTGGAAGGTTCCCAGCGGCCCTGGCCGTCGGTGTCGACGGCCCATTCACTGAGCCGGGTTTCTGCTTTCTGGGGGGTCTCGCCTTCACCGGATCGCTTGGGGCGCATCTGGGCAGGTATCCGGTCGATGCGCAGGCGGCGCCCTGCAAGAGTGACCTCGAGGGTGACTTCGGTCAGGAGGTCGGCGGGAGCGTGGTGGCTGCGCAGCAGCAGGTCGCGGTCGCCCGGTGGTTTGCCGTAGAGAGCGAAACAGATGGCCGCGAAGATGGTGCTCTTGCCCGCTCCGGTGTCACCGTGCAGAAGGAAGAGGCCATCGGCGGAAAGTGCGTTGAAGTCGATGGTGTGGTTGCGGGCGAAGGGTCCGAATGCCTGCAGGCGCAGGGTGTGCAAGCGCATGTCAGACGGTTTCCTTCTGCTGCTCGTTCAGTCGGGAGGCTTCGACGGCCTGCTGCAGCAGAGCATGTTCGTGCGGTGTGGGGTCGGTTCCACGCATGCTGCTGATGAAATCGCCGGCGATTTCGAGGTCGCCGCGGCCCTGGATGCGCTGACTGTAGGTGGGGGTGTTCGTGGCCTGGGAGGGGATGAAGGCGGGCTTGTGCTTGAGGCTGGCGGTGTGCGGGAAGCGGCGGCGCAGGCGGGCCATGGCCTCGAAGGGCAGGGCCGTGTCGGTGAGGGTGACCTCGAGCCAGGCATCCTTCAGCGGCTCATGGTCGGGATTGCTCAGGAGATCTTCCATGAAGCCGGACACACGTTCCAAGCGGAGAGGCACAGGGCAGGGCCGGCGGGTGACGGCGGGGATGGCATTGGGGGTGAGGTCGACCAGGGTGATCGACTTGGTGTGGCGGGCTTCGGAGAAGGAATAGGCCAGCGGGGAGCCGCTGTAGTGGATGCGGTCGGTGACGTGCTGGGGGCCGTGGAGGTGGCCCAAGGCCACGTAGTCGATCCCGTCGAAGACGTCGGCGCCTACGTGGGCGACACCGCCCACGGCGATTTCGCGTTCGCTGGTGGACTCTTCGCTCTCCTCGCGTTCCTCGGGCCCTCCGGTACCGGAGGTAACGAAGGCGTGCGCGAGGACCACTGACCGGGTACCGGCCGGTTGGTGGTTGGTGAGGTCGGCGTGGATGCGGTCCAGGGCTGCGGTCAGTACTGCGCGGTGGGAGACGGCTTCGGCTTCCAGGCGATCGCGGACCATCGACGGCTCGAGGTAGGGGATGCCGTACACGGCGACGGGGCCGTCGGCCTCTTCGAGGACGACCGGGATATCGCAGGTATCCGGATCGGTCCGCAAGTGGATCCCGGCACGGGCGAGGAGGCCGGATCCGACGCCGAGGCGGTGCGCGGAGTCGTGGTTTCCGCTGATCATGATGATCGGCACATCGAGGTCGGCGAGTTGGTGCAGAGCGCGGTTGAACAGGCGCACGGCGTCCAGGCTGGGAATGGCTCTATCGTAGATGTCGCCTGCCACAAGGAGCGCGTCGACGTCCTCCGCCTGGGCGGTGTCGACCAGGTGGTCGAGGAAGGCACCCTGGGCGGGGATCAGGTCTTCTGTGTGGAACCGGCGGCCCAGGTGCCAGTCCGAAGTGTGCAGAAACCGCATGAGCGCAGACAGTAACCAAAGGGAGAGCGGTTACGGGTAGTTTTCCTGATAAACGGGCGTCGCGACGGAAACCGTGGCGCGACGCACGGTTCTTCCTGGTTTCCGGAGGCTATCCGAGCCAGCTGATGTTCAGGACCGTCAAGCGCCGCAGGGGCAGGGTTCACCCAGCAGGTGAGGGAGAGCCAGCCGACGGAGGCGCTGCGGACCTCCTCTCAGTCGGGGTTGCAGTCGTTCCACTGGCGGAAGGGCCCTCGGGTCCGCAGCTGCGGCGTCCAGGACATCCCAGACAGTGTCCTCGGCGTGCTCGCGCAGGGTATCGAGGACCTTCTCGGCCGGCGCGGAGAGACGGATCGCGTACGGCTGCTGTGCCATCACCGGCACCTTCCCCGCAGCTCCGCCATGTCGATGAACTCGCTGTCGTCGTAGCCCGAGGCGACGAACGCGTCGACCGCCGGGGCGCAGGTGAGGCGGCCCTGCCAGTCCTGGAGGACCTCGTTTAGCCCGGCGAGGGAAAACGTCCGGCGGGATCCGCTGAGCGCGGCCGCCCACTCCCGCTCGAAAACCGACACCCACGTACTGGCGCGACGGTCGGCGCGCAGCTGGGCGAGCAGGTCGGCCGGCGCACCGTGCGGGGCGTACGGGGTGACAGGGGTGTGGTCGGGCTGGGCGCTCGTCGACGGTTCCTCCTGGCGGCGGGTCGTACTGCAACGGTACGCGGGCCAGGTCGCCACGGGTGCGGGCACGGGTCAAATCCCTTATCGGGCCAGGGTGCAGGCGACGGCCTGGGTGTTGGTAGCGGCGGAGGCCGGTGCGAGTCTGGCCGGTGAGGTGTCCTCGTGCTTGTCAGCGCCACACGCAGCAGCCGACGGATCAGCGGTGCCCTGCGCCATGGACCGGGTCGTCCCCCAGGATCGGATACCACAAGGCACAACCGGAGCGCTGGGGTAGTACGGAAAGAGGTCGGCTTAGAGCTCGTAACAGGATCTTGATGAGACGCCCTGGTCGGCCGTGACCGGTGTGACGATTCGGCCGTTCGTGGTGGTGTGAGTACTCGGCCGTGGATCGTGGACGACGACTTGTGGGCATTGATCGAGCCGCTGTTGCCGCCCTGGCCGACGAGGTCACCAGGGCCTCGGCCGGTGGCTGACCGTCTGTGCCTGCAAGGCATCCTGTACGTGCTCTACAACGACATCGCCTGGCAACTCCTGCCTCCTGAGCTGGGTTTCGGCTCGGGACAGACCTGCTGGCGAAGGCTGGAGCGGTGGCAGCAGGCCGGGGTCTTCGACCAGCTGCACCGGATCCTCCTCGCCGAACTGAACGCGGCCGGCCAACTCGACTGGTCCAGGGCCTGCGTGGACGGTTCCCACATCCGGGCGGAAAAGGGGGAGCCAGCACCGGTCCGTCGCCGGTCGACCGGCGGAAGACGGGCAGCAAACACCACCTGATCTGCGACGGACGCGGAACCCCGCTCAAGGTCATCACGACTGCGGCCAACGTCAACGATGTCACCCAGACCCTCGCCCTGGTCGACGGCATCCCATCCGTGGCAGGGCGCCCTGGCCGGCCCTGGCGGAGGCCCGAGGCCCTGCTCGGAGATAAGGGCTACAACTCCAACCGCAACCGCGATGAACTGCGTGAACGCGGGATCCTGCCCGTCATCTCCCGCAAAGGAGCCCCGAACATCAAGGGCATGAGCAAGCTCCGCTACGTCGTCGAACAGACCTTCGCCCTGCTCCACCAGTTCAAACGACTCGCCGTCCGTTGGGAACGCCGCACCGAACTCCACGACGCCTTCGTCTCCCTCGCCTGCAGCCTCATTTGCTGGCGACGCCTCAACAAACCCGACTCATGATCGTGTTACGAGCTCTAAGGGGGAACTTCGACAATAGCAGCGCAACATATACCTAATGGCACGAAAGGGGACCTAGCGAACCAACCCACTATCACCACAACATCTGCACCACGGGAGGTAATTGAACCTCTACTCAGGCATTGTTCACTATGGCGAAACTGTGCCCAATTCGGCCCGAAATGTCGCCCGAAGTGAAGAGTGATCCCCCCTTCGCCGCCAGGAATTGATGACCTATCCTTTCCCTGCGGCAGGTGATCAAGCGATCCTCCCCTGACCAGGGCCAGCTTGCCTCACATGGCAACCCGGGTCGCAGCTACTCACATCCAGGCGTACTGCCACACTACGCGGCAGCTGAGACTCGGGGCAGCGATCGCGTGCAGCGCTCGGCACCGCAATTGTGTCGGAACTGCAGGATGCGATGACGAGCAATCCTTTTCAAGCACGCATGCTGCAATGCGATTACCACTGCAGTCCGGGCATTACTTTACCAGGCCTTACTACTTGGCGCGAAGGTTGGGGAGACCTCCACGTCAAACGAAAATGGGGATATGGCTGAAATCGAAAATCGGCGGCTTTGTCATTCCATGACGACCACGCTCGGTATGGTGATCGTGCTGGGTTTCGCATCAACGTATATGCCGATGGCTGCCGTTGCCGACGCGCTACCGGCGAGCGAAAGTGCGAAGGCACTCGCTGAGGCAGCCAAAACTGGGAAACCTGTCGAGGTACAGGGTGAGCGGACTGAGTCTACGACGACTTACGCGAATCCGGACGGGAAGTCTTTCCGCTTGGACCAGTCGGTCGTTCCGGTCCGGGTCAAAGCCAAGAGCGGTACCGGCTGGGTCACCCCTGATGCCACTCTGGAGTCTCGCGCCGACGGCACGGTGGGGCCGAAGGCAGCCGTCGCCGCAGTTGGCTTCTCCGGCGGCGGTGCAGATTCCAGCCTGGTCACGATCGAGCATGGTGGGCGTTCCATGGCTCTGGGCTGGCAGGGCGGCACGCTGCCCAAGCCTGTCCTCGATGGGGACAGCGCCGTGTACTCGGAAGTGATGCCGGGCGTCGACCTGCGGATGACGGCCACCTTGAAGGGCTTCCGTGAGGTTCTGGTGGTGAAAACCCCGGAGGCTGCGAAGAACCCGAAGCTCCAGCGCGTCGAGTTCGAGCTCACGGCGAAGGACGTCCAGCTCAACGCAAGCAAGGACGGCGCCCTGGCCGCCACCGATGCCAACGGCAACCGAGTCTTCAAAGCACCCCCCGCTCTGATGTGGGACTCGAAGGGTGTGCCCGCCCCACTCGCCTTGTCGCCGCAGGCGAAGGCTTCCGCCGCCAAATCTGAAGGCGCGTCGCTGGCGTTCCCCGTCGGCGATGCCGACGGCGGACAGCAGCTCGCAGACGGCCCGGTTCCCGGGTCGCAGGTCGCGCAGATGGCCGTCCATGTCGACGCTGACTCGCTGGCTGTAGTCCCGGACGCAGCCCTTCTCAAGCAGAGTGACCCCACGGCCTTTCCCCTGTACATCGATCCCTCAGTCGCCCTTGACGATGGAACGGAGCACACGGCCCTACGGAACGACGGCGTGTCCTTCTGGAACTGGGACAACGGGGACGACGACATGGGCAAGGGCATGGGCAAGTGCGGTTCCTGGAGCGGCTACTACTGCGGTCCCGGATACGTCCAGCGTCTGTACTTTGAGTTCTCGCCGAGCAAGCTCGTCGGTAAGGAGGTCCTCAACGCCCGTTTCCGGATCACCGAGCCGTGGGCTTTTCAGTGCAGTGTCCGCAACGTGTGGCTGGTCCGTATGAACGGGGAGATAGGTCCTTCCACCAGTTGGTCGAACAAGCCTGACTATGCGGACCTCATGGGAGATCGTTGGCTGTCGGCTGGTCGAGGCTCGGCCTGCGATCCGAACTCGCCAGCAGCACCGGTCGAGTTTTCCGACAATTTGCCTGACGAGCCGGACGAGAACCTCACTCCAACGGTCCGTGACTTCGCCAACGGCCGCTACAACCGTCTGAACCTGGAGCTGCGGGCCGAGGACGAGTCGGACACCGCCGCGTGGAAGCGCTTCCGCAACGACGCTGTTCTGTCGGTCGACTACATCGGCAAGCCCAACACCCCCATCTACGTCGGCCTGGTCACGGGCGCGGGGGAGATCTGCTCGAACGACCCGGCCAAGCCGTCGATCGTCTCCGACCCGACTCCGGCCATGACCGCGATCACCGAGACCGTGTGGGGCGGCGAGTCCGGCGCCCAGCTGCGGATCCTCATGCAGACCGAGAAGAAGGAGACCAACGGCACCTGGACCCCGGTCAAGGCCAACGCGGGCGACGCCGACTACGTCAATCGGCCGTCCTCGGGATTCGTGGGGGACAACGTCAAGGTCACCAGTGACCCGCCCGCCACGCTGACGGACGGCGCCCAGTACCGCTTCCGGACCTGGACCCGGTCGTACGCGGACGGCAACGAACGAACCAGCGCTCCCAGTGCGGACTGCTACTTCAAGGTCGACTCCAGTGCCCCCAAGGCCCCGACGGTCACCTTCGGAGCTCCGTACAGCCAGTGCACCAGCACCGCGTGCACGGCGGCCGGCAAGCCCGGCCAGGCGGGTCAGTTCACCTTCGCTCCGGCGAGCGGCGACACCGTCACGGCATTCCAGTACAAGCTGTCCACGGACACCACGTGGACCGAGATCGCCGGCTCGAACCCGACCGTCTCGATCACTCCGCCGCTCTCGGGGACGATGAAGCTGAGCGTGAAGGCCAAGGACGCCGTGGGCCGCTGGGGCGCGACGAAGATCGTCGACTTCGTGGTCAAGGAGGGCCCCAACCCGATCGGCTACTGGACCTTCGACGAGGCCTCCGGCCAGGCCATCGACACGTCGACCACCGACCCGGCGCTCAGGAACAACATGTACCTCGCCGCCGGAGCCCAGCGCCCCGCAACCGGCCGACGGGGCTGGGTGCAGACGCCCACCCCGCACGAGGACCGCGCGCTCCAGCTGACGAACGGCCAGTACGCGAACAGCGACAAGCCTGTGTTCGACACCCGTAGCTCCTTCACCGTGGCCGGCTGGGTCCGCCTGGACCGCACGGACGGCACCTTCTCTATGCTGGGCCAGAGCGGCAAGAACTTCAGCGGTGTCGCCATCACCGCCGCCGCCGGCCAGCCGTGGTCGATGCAGATGGCCACGGACGACACGGCGGGCGGTACCGGCGCGATCAGCCGGCTTAGCGGTCCGAACCCGGCGCAGGCCGGGGTGTGGACCCACGTCGCCGCCACGTACAACGAGTCCACCGACCTCGCGAAGCTGTACGTCAACGGGCGGCTCCAGGGCCAGATGACCGTCACCAACCCCATCGCCTCCACCGGAGTCATGGCAATCGGCGCCGCCAAGCAGTCCGCCGCCTGGACAGAGCAGCTCCCGGGCCGGATCGACGAGGTCAAGGTCTGGCAGGACGAGAAGAGCGCCGTCGAGGTCAAGCAGGACTCCTCGCTCTTCGACCCGGCGACCGGCAAGCCCGCCGTCGACCTGGCCGGAGCCTGGGACCTCACCACGGCCGGCCCCGCCTACGCCGACACGTCCGGCAACGGCCGCGCCCTGACCGCGACCACCGGTACGTCCGTCACGGGCGGCGCCCTGGTCCTGAACGGCTCCACCCAGGCGGCCACCGTCGCGGGTCCGGTCGTCGACGACACGGGTTCGTTCACGGTGACGGCCGAGGCGAAGCTCGACAACACCGCCCTCCTCGCCAAGCCGAACGGCTACAAGGCCCAGGTCATCGGCCAGCGCACCGCCACCGGTTCCTCCTGGAGCCTGTGGTTCGAGAAGACCGGCATCCGCCAGGAGCCGGACGAGCATGACCCGACCAAGATGCTGGACTTCGTCGAGGGCAGCTGGCACTTCGGCCGCCTGACGGCCGACGGCACCGGGACCTCGGTGGCCAGCGACAGCCCGGCCGCGCTCAACGCTGGCGTCCAGGTGACCGGTGTCCACAACGCCCAGGACGGCACCATCACCCTCTACGTGGGCGCGGCCGGCCAGGCCCAGCCCAAGGCCTACACGGCCAGCGTCGGCAGCGGCGAACTCGCTGTCGGCAAGGGCTTCACCAACAGCGCCTGGGGCAACTTCCTCCCCGGCACGGTCAAGGGCATGCGCCTGTGGTCCGGCGCGATGAAGGACGCCCAGCAGGTCACGGACACCGTCTTCGGCGCCGCTAGCTGACAGCTGAGCGCATCACCGTCTTGGCGGGGGGGGGGGGGGGGGGGGGGGGGGGGGGGGGCGCCCGCGCCCCGCGGGTGGTGTTTTTGGTTGGGGAGCGGTACCCGCGGGCGGGGGAGCAGGGGCGGGGGGGGGGGGGGGCGGCG
>NZ_JBICZI010000044.1:0-26541 GCF_043201855.1 Streptomyces sp. NPDC048257 | reverse complement strand
CACGTCGGCACCACGCTCCCCAAGGCCGTCAAACAGATCTCCACCGACCACAAGAAGAACGACCAGGCCCTCCACGACGACTTCAACCGCCTGAAACGCAAAGGCTCCGGCGACGGCGACGCGGGTGCAAAGGGCAACGGCAAGGGCGGCGCCGGCGGCGACAGCAGCGGCCGGCCTCCCGCCCGGGACCCCTGCTCCACACGCGATGTCAAGGACGATCCGCGCGGGAACGGCGTCCCCCTCAACGGGCGCCGCTGCGCCACCGATCCGGTCGACGTGGCCAGTGGTCAGATGGTGCTCGCGCACACCGACCTCGCCCTCCCCGGCGTACTGCCGCTGATCTTGCGCCGCACCCACATCTCCGGGTACGACTACGGCCGCAGCTACGGCCCCGGCTGGGCCTCCACCCTCGACGAGCGCCTCGACATCGACGTGGACGGCATGGGCGGGAGCGTCTGGGCCCGCGAGGACGGCTCGCTGCTGTTCTACCCGCGCCTGCCGCGCGACGAGCGCGACGAGGTCCTCCCCGCGGCCTGCTCCCGGCTCGCGCTGCGCCTCGTCGAGCGCACCGAGTTCGGCGACGTGACGTACGCGATCTCCGACGGGCACTCCGGCTTCACGCGCTCGTTCACCGGCAACCCGTACCACGGCAGCGCCTGCCACTGGCTGACCTCCCTCACGGACCGCAACGGCAACGCCGTGCACTTCCACCGGGAGGCGGACGGCCGCCCCCGCTCCGCCACCCACGACGGCGGATACCAGGTCGAGTTCGCCACCGACTCCGCGGGACGCCTGACGTCACACGCTCTGCACACACCCGACGGACCGCGGACACTCCACGCCTTCGGCTACGACGACGCCGGAAACCTCCGGACGGTGTCCCACGCCGACAGCGCCCCGCTGGTCTTCGTCTACGACGCGGCGGGCCGTATCACCTCCTGGACCGACCGCCACGGCGCGACGTACTCCTACACCTACGACGCCGCTGGCCGCGTCATACGCACCACCGGGCCGGACGGCATGCTCTCGTCCCGGTTCTCGTACACGACCGACCCGCGCCACCCGGACCTGCGCATCACCCGGTTCACGGACTCCACCGGTGCCGTGACCACCCACCACATCAACGCCCTCGGCCAGGTCGTCGCCGAGACCGACCCGCTCGGGAACAGCGTGCTGCGGCAGTGGGACGGCTACGACAACCTGCTGGCGCGGACCGACCCGCTGGGGCACACCGCCCGCTTCACGTACGACGACCACGACAACCTCACCGTCCTGCACTTTCCCGACGGCACCCGGTCCACCGCCCGGTACGACGACCTGAACCTGCTCGTTGAGCTGACCGGACCCGACGGGGCCACCTGGCGCCAGGAGTACGACGAACGCGGCAACCGGACGGCCGTCGTGGCCCCCGACGGCTCCGTGGCCCGCTTCCGCCACGACGAGAACGGGGCGCTGATCAGCCGTACCGACCCGGCCGGCGCGGTCGAACGGCTCACGCGCGACGCCGCCGGCCTCGCCCTCTCGCTGACCGACGCGCTCGGCAACACCTTCTCGGTCGTACGGGACCCCTTCGGCCGCCCTCTCGAAGGTACCGACCCCCAGGGCGCGGTGACCCGTACCGAATGGAGCCCGGAGGGGTGGGCGCTGCGTACGACCGCGCCCGACGGCGGTACGGAGAGCTGGACATGGGACGCCGAGGGCAACTGCACCTCGCGCACGGACGCGGCGGGCGACACGACCCGCTTCGAGTACGGCCCGTTCGACCTGCTGACCGCGCGCACCGGTGCCGACGGCGCCCGCTACGAGTTCCGGCACGACACCGAGCTGCGTCTGGTCCAGGTGCGCAATCCGCAGGGTCTCACCTGGGACTACACCTACGACGCGGCCGGCAACCTGACGCGGGAGAGCGACTTCGACGGCCGCGGCCTCGAGTACGCCTATGACGCCGCGGGTCGGATGGTCTCCGTCACGACCCCGACCGGTGACGTGCTCACCAGCGAGTACGACGCCTGCGGCCGCGTCACTCGCAAGCAGGTGGGCGACGTATCGACCCGCTTCGGGTACGACACGGCGGGACAGCTCGTATCCGCCCTCTCGACTTCGGCATCGGCATCGGCATCCGCGTCGGCCACCGGGGCCGCCGTCTGCTCCGTCACCCTCGAACGCGATCTGCTCGGCCGGATCGTCGCGGAGACGGTGAACGGGCGCACCATGCGCTACACCTACGACGTCACGGGCCGGGTCGTCGCACGCACCACGCCGGGCGGGACCGTCTCCCGGGCCTCCTACGACGCGGCGGGCCGGCGCGGCGCGCTCCTGGTGGGCAGCCACCGCATCGGCTTCGACCGGGACGGCCGGGGCCGGGAGCTGACGCGCACCATCGGGAGGGAGGAGCGCCCGCTGGTCATCGGTTCCACCTGGGACACCGCGGGCCGGCTCGCCACCCGCAAGGTGACCGCGGGCGACCGGACGCTGCGGTCCCACTCCTACGGCTACCGCGCGGACGGCCACCTGGACCGGCTCACCGACGAACTCGGCGGTGCGACGGTCGACTTCGAGATGGACCCCGTCGGCCGCCCGCTCCGGGTCACCGCGGCGGACTGGCAGGAGTCCTACGCGTACGACCTGGCCGGCAACCAGACCGCGGCCGACTGGCCGGACCGCGCGCACCGCGCCGAAGGGCGCGGCGAGCGCACGTACCGGGGGACGCGGCTGATCGGCGCGGGGGGCATCCGCTGCGAGTACGACGCGGCGGGGCGCACCGTGGCGCGGCACCGCACGACCCTGTCGGGCCGTAAGGAGGTGTGGCGGTACACCTGGGACGCGGAGAACCGCATGACCTCCTGCCGGACGCCGGACGGGGTCCTGTGGCGCTACGACTACGACCCGCTGGGCCGCCGGACCGCCAAGCACCGCATGGCGCAGGACGACCGCACCGCCGTGCACTCGGTGTACTTCGCCTGGGACGGCACCCGTCTCGCCGAGCAGGTCGACACCGCGCACTCCACGGTCACCACGTGGGAGTACGACGGGTACCGGCCGCTGGCGCAGTGGGAACGGCGACTGCGCGCGCCGGAGAGCGCGCCGCCCGTGGAGGGGGCGGCCGATCAGGACATCGACGCAAGGTTCTTCGCGATCATCACCGACCTGGCGGGCGCGCCGAGCGAGCTGGTGGACGAGGACGGCAGGATCGCCTGGCACGCCCGGGCCACGGTGTGGGGCGCGACGACCTGGAACCGCAACGCGGCCGCCTACACGCCGCTGCGTATGCCAGGACAGTACGACGACGCCGAAACGGGCCTGTACTACAACCTCCACCGGCACTACGACCCGCAGACGGCCCGCTACGCCAGTCCCGACCCGCTGGGCCTGGGCGCGGCCGCGAACCCCGTCGCGTTCGTGCTCAATCCCTACCGCTGGTCGGACCCCGAGGGTCTCATCGCCAAGGGCTGCACGGAGCACGGCGGCTGGTACAGCGGCCTCAGCCCGGCGAACCTCAAGAACGCGGACGGTACGCGGCGCACGGAGACCAACATGGAGGTCAACCACATCCCGGCGAAGAACGCGTACGCGCACCTGGACGAGCCCGGCTTCAAGACCAACAAGGACGGCGGCGGCGCCGGCATGGGCCCGGCGATCCGGATGGAGTACGACGACCACCGCGGGGTGACGAGCACCGGATCGAGTGCGGAGTCCATCAAGTGGCGGGCCGACCAGCGTGCGCTGATCGACGCCGGCCGGTGGGACCTCGCGATGAAGATGGACATCGACGAGATCCGGGAGTTGTACGGCGACAAGTACGACACGCACATCGCGGACATGGTCGAGAGCCTCAAGGTGAACAAGAAGTTCCAGAAGATGCTCGAGAAGCGGGACTGGACAATAGACTACGAAGTGCTCAAGTAGACAATCGGAGAAGCAATATGGATCTGTTCCTGGCACCGCCGACCGCCGCCGGGCCCGTGCACCTCGGTAGTACGTACGAAGAGGCCCTGGCCGCGCTGCAGCCCTGGGGCGAGTCCCGGGTCGTCGGCCCCACCTCCCGGCGCGCGCGCCGGCTGATGGGCGACGTCGACGGGGTCGGCTACACAGTCTTCCTCGATGCGGATGACCATGTGACGGCCGTGGAACTGTGGTGGCCCGGCGAGGGCCGCCGGAGCGCCACGCGCGTCCTCCTGGACGGGCACGACGTCTTCAGGGACCCGGCCGACACGATCCTCGCGGAGCTGACCGAGCGCGGCTGCGCCGTGGACGCCGAGGACCCGGAGAACATCGTGGTCCCGGGCGTCTCCCTGGGCTTCACCCGCCAGACCTCCCAGGAAGTCCCCCGCGGCCCGCACGGCCTGCCCGTCTCCTTCACCTCGGTCCTCGTCGCGGGCAAGAACTACTACGACTTCCGCAACGCGCAGTAGCGGAGCGGGCGGTCGGCGCGACGGCGGTGGAACCCGGTGGGGGTCGTGTTCGGGTTCGGGCGGCGCGCGTGCGTAGTGCGTGTTTTTGAAGGCTGACCCGCCGTTCTTCGTAGTCCCCACCCGGCACGGGCACGCTCGTTGCGCTAGGCGGTTTCCGCCGGACAAACCCGTCTGATGTCCCTGGTCAAAAAGATCTCGGATCCGTCGGACGGGCGGCCTACGCTGAGCCCCGTTCGTACTCTCTGGGAGAAGCAAGCAGGTTCACCGAGTTGAGTGTCGACTGCCACGACCCGGAGCGGCTCGCCGCCTTCTGGTGCGAGGTCTTCGATTTCAAGGTGATCGACCGGAGCGAGGACAGCGTCGAGATCGGCTCCCGGGTGCCGACCGTCGAAGAGGTCCGGGCCCGTCAGATGCCGACCACCCTGGTGTTCGTCCAGGTGCCGGAGGGCAAAGCTGTGAAGAACCGGCTCCACCTCGACGTCAGCCCGATCGACGCCGGCACCGAGGACGAGGTGACCAGGCTGCTCGACCTCGGCGCCACCAGGACGGACGTGGGCCAGGGCCCGGACCGGAGCGGGGTGGTCATGGCCCACCCCGAGGGCAACGAGTTCTGCGTCCTGCGCTCCCTGGCACCGCAGGAATAGGCCGTTGCCTTCAGATCATCAGATCGTTGGTTGATGTGTGTCGTTGACTGAGGAGCAGTGGGCGCGGATTGAGCCGTTGTTGCCGGACCGGGCGCCGAAGCGGGATGGGCGGTGGCGGGATCACCGGCAGGTGATCGACGCGATTGCGTTCAGGTACCGGACCGGGACGCCGTGGATGGACCTGCCCGGGCATTTCGGGTCGTGGAAGGGCGCCCATAACCGGCTGCGGAAGTGGGCGCCCAGGCATGGCCCGCTTACGGGTGCCCAGACCGGTCGGCAGGCCGAGGACGAGGCCGGACGTGGTCCTCGCCGACCAGGCGTACTCGTCCCGCGCGATCCGTTCCCACCTGCGTCGACGCGGGGTGCGAGCAGTGATCCCGCAGCCCGCAGGCCAGGCCGCCAACCGAAAGCGCCTCGGCCGCCGTGGTGGCAGGCCACCGGCCTTCGACCGCGAGACCTACAAGCAGCGGAACACCGTCGAGCGCTGCATCAACAAGCTCAAGCAGTGGCGGGGCCTGGCCACCAGATACGACAAGACCGCCACCGTCTGCCTTGCAGCACTCCACCTCGCCGCCGTTTTCATCTGGTCTGCACGGTGATCCGAAGGAAACGCCCTAGGCGACCTGATCGGCAGGGGCCGGAGTCTGTCCCTGCTTGGCCTGCACCAGCTGCTGGCGCTTGGCCCCTCCTGAGACGCGGTGCAGGCGGTACCCGCCGGGCTGGTGCGCTTCGTCGGCCATGTGCTTGATGACGCCCGTGCACACGACCTCCTTGAGCTTTGCGCCCAGGCGGCCGTCGACGTTGAACCACACCGCAACGTCGGACCGGTTGGCGAACTGGAAGATGCCGTCGCTCCGGCCCAGGCTGATGCACTGGGCGGCGAACGACTGGTTGAGGGTCTCGGGCCGCTCACCTGCGATACGGCTGAGCACCGTGTCGGCGGCCCGCGCGCCCATCGGCATGGCGGCCTGGCAGCTCATCCGCAGCGGCAGGTCCGACGGGACCGCCGAGTCACCGGCGGCCACGATGCGTACGTCGTCCACGCTGGTCAGCGTCTCGTCCGTGCGCAGACGGCCCAGCGCGTCGGTGCTCAGCCCGCTGCGCACGGCCAGATCCGGCACCCCGAAACCAGCCGTCCAGATGGTCACCTCGCTCGGCAGCTCGCGGCCGCCGCTGAGCCGGACGGCATCTCCGGTCACGGCCGTCACCTTCGTGTCGGGGCCGTCGAGCACGCTCACCCCGAGCCTGGCCAGGCGCCTGGCGACCGAGCGTCGGCCCCGGGGGTGCAGGTACGGGCCGAGCACCCCGCCGCACACCAGGGTCACCGCGCGGCCCGCCTCCGCCAGTTCGGCCGCGGTCTCGATACCGGTCGGACCGGCGCCGACCACCGTCACCGCGGCCGTCGCAGGCGCGGCGTCCAGGACCGGCCGCAGCCGCTGCGCCTCCTCGATATCGGCGATCGGGTAGGCGAATTCGGCTGCTCCGGGCACACGCGGATCGGCGCTGCCACTGCCCACCGCGTAGACCAGGTAGTCGTAGCCGACTCTGCCGCCCGACGCCAGCTCCACGCCGCGCCCGGCCGCGTCGATCCGGGTCACGGTGTCGACCACCAGCCGGACACCCTCGCCCAGAACCTCCCGGTAGTCGACGACCGCCTCGTTCGTCCCGCCCACCAGCTGGTGCAGGCGGATCCGGTGCACGAAGCTCCGGCGCGGGTTGATCAATGTCACCGTCACGTCGCCGCGCTGCGTCAGGCGATTGGCCGCCATGACCCCGGCGTACCCGCCGCCGATAACGACCACATCGGTGTTCTCGTTCATCGTGTGTCCTCCGCTTCAAGGGGTTCGGCCTCAAGACACCGACGACCCGGCTCCTGTGACAGGTACGGACATGTGACCTGCGCAACAGAAAACTCACGTCGGTGCAGTTACTGCACTGGAGTGCAGCGACTGCATGAAGATATACTTATGAGGTGAGGGGGCGTCAAGCCCCGGCCACCCCACCCGACTCGGGAGCGACAGGGCACGATGACCAGTGACGAGCCCGGATCGCCGACGCGGCGGTTCGGCTGAGCGCCGAACTCGACGGGCTTCGCCGTACCGGGCGAGCAGGGCGGATTCGTCGTGCTCCCGCCAAGGCGGCACCGGAGCACTGACCGCGCAGGTCGTCTGGACTGACGTCCGTGCGCCGGTTCATGACGACCGGAAACATCCCGCCGGTATCCCCGGGGCCCGTGCCCGGCCGGACCCGTCGTCCTCCGGGGCATGTCAGTGCCCGCTGGTAGCGTGCAGTGTCGGCCAGAAGTGATCACGAGGGGATCGGATCGTGCAGGAAGTGGCGTGCCACGAGGTCAGCAGTGGGTCCATGAGCCACGCGCTCGAAGCCATCAGAAGCCGGACCTTCGGCCGCTGGCACGACATGCGCTACGGGTACATGTCACAGGAGAGGCTGTGGGACATGTACGACGAGCTCCTCGACCACGCCGCCGCGCGCGCCGCGGAGAACCCCGGGCCCGACGAGTCGATGCGTGCGGCGCTGCTGACCGCGGCCGAGTGTTCCATGGGACTGCTCAGCGCCGGCTGTTTTCCCGACGGCGACCAGGAGATCACCTTCTCCCTCATAGACGAGTCCCTCAGCAGCGAGACCCTCGTGTTCAAACGCCTCGTCAAGCAGGCCCCCACGGCCGCGACATGGATCGGCGCCTTCGAAGCGTGCGTGGTCAGCGGCCTGATCCGGGATCGGCGACAGATGGTCGGTCCCCTCCTCGCGGAGGACTACGCGCCCGCGATCCGCGACGGGGTGCCGTATTCGGATCTGACCTCGACGTCCGGCCCCGCGGACCTCGCCGCGATGGACGCACTGTGCGGCTATCTGTCCCGGCCTCCGGCGCACCGGCCGCACGAATGGCCCGAAGTCCCGCTGTGCAAGCCGAACGCCGATGAGCGCGCAGACGCGGCCCGCGAGCTGGACGCGGCCGGCCCCCTGACGCCGGACCAGCGCCTCCTTCGTGTGCTCCTCGACGACGACCGGGCCGCCTTCGAAGCCGCCCTCGTGTCCCGGCTCGTCGAGTACCGCGAGAGCCGGCGCCCCGATGCCTCCCCGCGCTCGCTCCTGCCGATGGGTGTCCTCGCCCTCGTCACCCTCGCCGGCCACGTACACGGGTGGGAGCTGCGCGTCCGGTCCGGCTACCTGCCGACGACCACGGCACCGGGCTCCGGCGAGAGCGAACCGAGCGGCTGAACCCCGAGCTACCGAGGCGGGACCTGTTCGCCACCGTAGTAGCCGTGGCGCATCCGGAACCTCATGGGCTCGGTACCGCCCGCCTGGATGTGCCCGCGCACCATGGACCTCAGCGGCTCGGGCAGTTGCATGCCGTGTGCTCGGGTCCATTCGAGGGAGCCGAACAGTTCGGCCAGGCCGTCGAGTTGCCCCGGGCTCGCAGGCCGCGCGGCCATCGCGGCGAGAACGAGGTCAGGAGCCTCCGCCAGGAGCTGGCGTTGAACGGCCGCGTCGTACCACATCATGCCGCTGGTGGACTCCCTGGAGGGCATCCCGGCCCATGCCAGCAGCGCCCGAATCCGCTCGATCGCGTCGGGATGGCGCTGCCGCGTGAGAGCGTCGAGCCGGGCTTCGGCGTCCTGCAGTCGATCGGACCAGGCTTCGTAGTCGTCACCCGGCGGGCGAGCCACGTCCGCAGCCACGTCGCCCAGCCCGGCCGGTGCAGCCTGCACCCAGCGCATCCGGCGGCACTCGGCCTCGGTCTCCTGGAACCTCAGCTCGGCCTGAACCTCCCGCGACCCGGTCAGGCCGCGCTCCGCCAGCCATTCGGTGAGGGCCGGACCGTCACACAGGTCGGCGTCGCCATCCCCGGCCCCTCGGAGGACGGACTGGTGGTGCAGCGTCCAGCAGGCGATCAGGTCGCCCTTCGAGCCGTGAACCATGATCGTCGGCCAGCCGTCGCACCGGCACCGGTTGTCGGTCCCGCCGTCCACCAGGGCCAGTACGTCGGCCAAGCCGGCGATCTCGGCACCGGTCAGCTCGATGCGCGGAAGGTCGGCGGATCCGGCCGCGTCGTGCGACGTGACCGGGCCCTCGACGATCACGACGCGCGCGGCACGGTTCAGCACCGCCCGCAACCGCGCTGTCGTCGGCGGGCCCTCAGGCGTTCCCGTCGCTTCCCGGAAGATCACGCCCGCGAGGATACATCGGCAGCTCGCCCCCACGTCCTCCTGGGCCGGGCCCCGGCGTACGCGCCCTCACGGAGCGTGACGGAGCGCCCCGGCAGAGCCCGGGGCGGGCGTGGGGAAGGGAACGCTGGGGATGAACAATCCCCGGAGGCGACGTGGCGGCCTCGGCCGTGGCCGTCGCGCGGGGCAGGCTGGCCCGCATGAACGTGGACGTGGATGCGGTCATCTTCGAGCTGTACGGGCTGAAGCCGGCGGACTTCACCGCGGCCCGCGACGCCTACGTGGCCCGGGCCCGCCGGGAGAAGGACACCGCGGCCGTGGCCGCGATCCGCGGACTGCGCAAGCCGACCCTGGGGGTATGGGCGGCGAACCTGCTGGCCCGCACCCATCCGGACCAGGCCGAGGCACTGCTGCGCCTCGGCACCGAGCTGCGCCGCGCGCACCGGGAGCTCGACGGCGAGCGGATGCGTGCGCTGTCGCACGAGCAGCACGGGGTGATCGGCGCGCTGGCCGGGGAGGCCGGAGAGCTGGCGGCCGGGGCGGGGGAGCGGCTCAGCGAGACGGTGCTGGGTGAGCTCGCGGGGCTCTTCCACGGCTTGCTGGCCGACGAGGACGCCGCCCGCCGATGGGCGGCCGGGAACCTGGCGAAGGCACCGACCGCGGGGGTGGGGTTCGACGGGCTGGAGCCGGCCCCGGGCGTCGCGCCCTCTCCCGCTGCCCCCGCTGCCCCCGTTGTCCCCGCGCCCCCGCCCGCAGCACCCGCGCCCCGCCGCAAGGCTGCCGTCCCGGCCCGGCCGGCGGCCGACGATGAGGCCAGGGCGGCCCGGCGGGCTGCCGAGAAGGAGGCTGCGGACGCATCGGTGGCGCTCCGACGGGCCGAGGAGGGTCTCACCGAGGCGGCATCCGCCCGTCACCGGGCCGAGGCCGACGCCGCCGACCTGCGCGACGAACTCGCCACCTTGCAGCAACGGGCCGAGGAGGCCCGGCGAACCGCTCGGGAAGCGAAACAGCTCCACCGGCAGGCCGAACAGGCGCATGCCAAGGCCGCACGCGCAGCGGAGAAGACCGCTCGCCGGCTCGAGCAGCTGGACCGGAACAAGGACTGAAGAGAAGGCTGAAGAGAACACAGAGGGGAAGGCTGCGGGAAGACCGATGGGGAGAGCCCGCTGTGCCCACGACATCGCCAAGGCCACGGCCCATGCGATATTCCGCACGGGCATCCGTGACCGTGCCATGCTCAAAGGGTGCAGACGGATCCCACGGCCTCGAGCGGTGGTGCGTCGCCCGAGGTACTCGCCCTGGCCAAGGTCGTGGCCAGGCTCCGGGCCGAGGTGGCGGACCTGGAACACCGTGCCTCCGGCGCGGCTGTACTGGAGCGGGCCAAGGGCGTACTGATGGCCCGGGAGGGCGTATCGGCCGAAGCGGCGTACGAGGCGCTGGCCGAACGGGCCGGGCTCCGGGGCAGGACCCTGACGGAGGAATGCTGGATCACCCTCGGCGGGATCCGGGCGACGCCCTCGGCGCCGCCTCCGGAGCCGTCGGCACCCCACACGACGACAGCCGGTCCCGCCGCGGACGGCGGTGGCGGCAGCCGGACCGTCCTCCACCCGGACCGCCATCCGACCGGCGGCGGTGACACCGGCTCGCGTGCACTCCTGGCCCGCCTGGCCGCTTCGCTGGCCGACGCCCGGAGCACGCTCGACGCCGCAGAGTTCCTGCACGAGGTCCTTCGCCGTCCCCTCGGGGTGGACGGCGTGATGATCTACACGCTGGACGGGGCCGGGCGCCTCGCGCTCATCGGCCATTCCGGCATCGACGAGATGCTGGCAGCGCAGTGGCGGTACGTTCCGCCGTTGGCCGGCGTCGCCGCCCTGGAAGCGATCAGTTCCGGTGAGCCGCGATGGCTGGAGGATCCGCAGCGGGATGCCGAAATGTACCGCCTCATCGGGCCGCCGCAGCGCTGGCCCGTCCGTGCCTGGATCCCCGTACCGGGCGAGGAGACGGCCACCGCCGCTATCGGGTTCTTCCGGAATCTCCCCACCCCGTTCTGCGCCGACGACCGGGCCGTGCTCCAAGAGGCCGTTCGGCTGTGCGGCGGAACCCTGCGGGTCTTCGAGCGCCGCAGTGCCAGGCCGGCGGACCCCGAGGTGGCCGCCGTACAGACGATCCTCGACGCCCTGTCCGGGGCGGCGATCCTCCTCGCACCGCTGCGTGCGCCGAACGGCGAGGTGGAGGACTACCGCATCGAGGCCGCTGCTCCGGACTCGGTCGATGTGGCGGGCCGCCGCGGCAAGGAGCTGGTGGGCCGGCGGATCCTGGAGACCTACCCGACCGTGGCGGGAACACCCGTGTGGCAGGGCTATCTCGACGTCCTGGAGTCCGGGGCCACCTACGAGGGCGAGCCGTTCTCGTACAGGGAGGTGATCGCGGGGGTTCGTGAGACGTCCGTGTACTCCGTACGTGCCACGCGCCTGGCCGGTCGGCTGATCGTCTCGTGGACCCGTCACGACACCAGCGCACGCGAGATCCGCCGGCTGGACACCATGCAGCGCCTGGGCAACCTCGGCTGGGCCGACTGGAATCTGGCCACGGACACCGCCAACTGGTCCGACCAGGTGTACGCGATCTTCGACCGCCCGCCCGACCGGGGGCCCATGAGGCTGGAAGAGCTGCCGGGGCATCTCGTCCCGGAGGACGTGCCGGCGCTCGCCGGCGCCGTCCGGCGGCTCCTGCGCGAAGGGACCCCGATCGACCAGCCCTTCCGCATCGGCACGGCGGGCGGGGTCCGCCACCTGCGCATCGTGGCCGAAGCCGAGACGGACGCCTACGGTGCCCCCGTCGAGGTGCACGGCTTCTTCCAGGACCTCACCCCCCAGCGGGACACCGAGCTCGCCCTGGTGGAGATCGAGCGGGCCGTCCTCGTCCAGCAGGGCGTGCTGCAGGCCGAACGGGCCATCGCCGCACGCCTCCAGCACGCCCTGCTGCCGATCCCGGAGCAGTCGATCGATCTGGTGGGTCTGCGCGTCGACATCGCCTACGTGCCCTCGGACACCGGAGTGAACGTCGGTGGCGACTGGTACAGCGCGATCGAACTCCCCGACAAGAGCGCCCTCTTCGTCGTCGGGGACGTCGCCGGCCACGGGCTGGACGCCGTCGGAACCATGGCTCAGCTCCGGTTCACCGCCAAGGGCATGATCGTCACCGGCTCGGCGCTGCCCGATGCCATGAGCCGGCTCAACACCCTGCTCCTGCACACGGCCGCCGACCCGTCGGCCACCGCCGCCAGCACAGCCAGCACGGCCACCATGATCATGGCGCGCTACCGCCCTGCCGAGCGGCGCCTCGCCTGGGTGCGTGCCGGGCATCTGCCGCCCTTGCTGGTTCGCGGTGGCGAGGCGCGCTTCCTGCCCCTGCCGGAGGGCAACCTCCTCGGAGCGTCCTTCGACTCCGTGTACACGGAGGAGACGCTCGAGCTGGAGCCCGGCGATCACCTGCTGCTCTACACCGACGGGCTCATCGAAGTACCCGGGGAGAACATGGACCGCGGACTCGACCGGCTCGCCCAGGCCGCGGCCGGAGCCCTCGGCGGGGGATCCCCCGACCCCCTGCCCCGGCTCCTGGCGGCCCTGCACCCCGCCGGGCGGGACGACGTGTGCGTTCTGGACCTCCACCTGCCGCCGGACGCCGGGCACAGCACGAACTGAGGCGCCTGCGGTCAGGTGGTTGATCCTGGCCACAGGCGCCTCGGCCGACTCAGGAGTCCTTGCCGCGGCCGCTCATCGCATCGCGGAGGCGGTCCACCAGGCCGACCCCGGGCGCGAGGAGCTTGTTGGCCGGCGGCTTGTCCGGGGCGGACGGGTGCGGGCGGGTCGGTGCGGTCTTCTTGGCGGTGCGCACCTTGTCGCCGAGTTCGGCGAGCGTCTCGGCCGAGCACGTGGCGCGCAGCCGCGGGAAGAGGTTGTTCTCCTCGTCGGCCACATGGGCCTGGATCTCGGTCCTGAGCTTGTCGATCAGTGCGTCGAACCGAGGGTCATCGGCTTTGCACCCCTCGAGGTCCTTCATGATCCGTTCTGCCGACGCGTGGTCCTCCAACTCCCTGTCCGCGATGGCATCTCCGTCGGGCAGGTGCTCGCGCACGGCCGGATACAGGTACGCCTCCTCGGCCACGGAGTGCCGGACCAGTTCGATGGTCAGCTTGTCCGCGTAGTGCTTCCTGCGGGGGTCGCCGGAGGGCAGCCCCTGGATGTCCTTGAAGAAGTCCTCCACCTCCTGGTGGTCGGTGGTCAGTTCTGCGATGACGTCACCGCCGTGTCCCATGGTGTTCTCCTCCGTAAGGGTGGTGCGTGGTGTGTGGGCTGCGGCGGGCTCTGCCTGTCCGCCCACCGGTCTGATGCGCGCCTACCCGTGTGCCTACGGGGCATTCGCGCGCTGCGCGGTGAGCTCGCAGGCAGCTCGCAGGCCGGGGTCGGTAAGGCCGGGGCGTCATCGGGCGACGGCTCTCGTCACCCGGCGACGGCGATGCAGACGTGGATGCACTTTCCGCCGGTGGACGTGGGCAGGACCCTGACCTCACGGGCGATGTGGCGGACGAGGATCCAGCCCCAGCCACCGCTGCCGTTGAGGTGCGGCAGCCGTGTCACGGGGGGTTCCGAGCTGGTGTCGGTGACGTCGATGTCGAGCAGCCCCCCGTGCAGGGCGAGGTCCAGGCTGCACGGGCCGTCGGTGTGCCGGACGGCGTTCGTGACGAGCTCGGTCACGACCAGGACGGCGGCGTCCACAGCGGCCGGGAGCACCGGATATCCCTGGTCACCGACGCTGTGCAGAAACAGGTGGGTCGCGTCGCGGGCTCGACCGGCGGCGCTGACGTCGGACAGCAGGTCGAGATGCCGTTCGGGTGGATGGTGCGAGGGAGTCATCAGAGGCTCCGGGGGACGTCTTCTCCGTGTCCTGCCTGTGCAACGGCGCCTACCCGGCACCGGCGACCGCATACACACCGGCGACCGCATACACACCGGCGACCGCACACACAGCCGTGCCCGTGCCCGTGGACGACCCACGGGCACGGGCACGGCTGCGGACCGGCCACGAGCACTCCTCAGGTGTTGAGCAGCCGGTTGAAGAAGGAGCGGTACTGCTGGAGCGCCAGCCTCAGCTCCTCCGTGGCGACCTGTTCACCCTGGTCCCACTGGCCTTCCAGCCCCTGCTTGCGCGAGGAGAAGGTCTGGGCGAGCGTCTGCATCACCTCGGCCACCAGAGCGTCCGCCGACCTGACCGCGTCCTGCGGGTCATCGACGAACCGGCCCTGGATGTCGCTCCACGACTTGCGGTAGCCCTCCGCCTCCTCGGTGCCGAGCAGCGGTTCGTCCGCCGTTGCGGACTGCCCGCCCTCGTATCCGCCCGCCGCATCCTCCGTGGCGGAACGGTCGTCCGGGGATCCCGCCGTTGCCTCACCCGGATACGTGGGCACCTGCTGCTCGTCGTCCCACCGGGCGTCCTGCCCGGGAGCCGCCGTTCCGGGAGCCGTCGTCCCGGGGTTCGCGATGTCCTCCGTCGTCAGCTCGCCGCCGACGGCCGGGCCTTCCCTGTCCGCGTGGTTCTGCATGTTCACCGGCTCCTCTGGTCGCTGAGCAACTCCTCGAAGAGCGCGCGGTAGTGCACCATCGCGCCGCGGAGTTCCTCCGTCGTCGTCTGCCCCGCACCGCTGCGCACCTTGACGTCGTGCGCGGCGCGGTAGTGCTCCAAGGTCCGTCCGTGTTCGACCGAGAGGTCACGCACCTGCCGGTTGAACCCCTCCGTGGGGTACCCGCGCTCGCGCATCAGTCGCGTGACCAGCTCGTCGGCCTCACCGACGGAGCCCTCCGGCCGGTCGACGAACCGCTCCTGAACCTGGCCCCACTCCTCCGTGTACTGATGACGTCGCTCCGACGGCAGTTCCTTGAGCTCGAAGTCGGCGTGTCGCGCCTCGCGCGCTCGAAGCTCGCGCTCCGCGGCCATGCGGCCGCCCTCGGCTTCGACGGTGCGCTCGTACTCGGGCCCGAACCTGTTCTGCAGATGGCGCCGGCGGGACATCGTCCACAGCCCGACGCAGAGTGCGATGACCACGACCGCCGCTATGACGATCACGGTGATGAGCATGGTGTTCGACACGGTTCGCCTCCATTCGGACCTCATCGGCCTCTGCCACGCGGGTGCCCGGCGCGGCACCGGTCAAACGCTCCCCGGACCTCCCGCCCGGGACGAGACCAACGGGCGCAGGGGCGAGGTGGGGTGAGGTGGACCGGTCAGTCGTCGCGGTCCCCCTCGGTGTTCCCGAGGTTTCCGTAGCCCGGGAAGTCGGGCGGGCCCGCATGACCGCCGTTGCTCCTGAAGGATCCGGGGTCGGTCGGAGAGCGGGGTGTGCCGGTCGCGGGCGGGGAGGCCCCTCCCGGCGGCGGCTCCTCTCCCTGCGGGCGCCGACGGCGGCTCGCCCCCCACCCACCGGCACCGACGAGGAGGCCGACCACGAGGACGCCGACCAGCGGGAGCCACAAGGCCTCGGGTATTCCGGTGCCACTGGCGATCACACGCCCGAACATCGCTTCACCTCGTGTCCTGCAGAACCAGGAACCGGCGGGGCGAAGGCGCTGCCGGGGTGCAGCCCCGTCGCAGCCCCTGTCGGCATGAACCGCACCCCGTAGACCAGCGCCTACCCGGTCCACGTGCGGTTACGCCCGCCTGCGCGCGCTCGGGGACCCACACTCGGGATCGACGCTCGGGAGCCACGCTCGGGATTCACCTTCGGCCCCCTTCGCTCGCCTTGTGGGTTTGCCCGCCCTGGTTTGAAGGCCGGCAGGCCGGTCAGATGCCAAGGGCCAGCCATATGCCCCATGCGAACACCACGGGTCGAGGACGCGCGCACGGCCTGTGAACGCGTGCAGGCAGCCGCAACGTCCCACCGATCGGAACAGCGCCATGAAAGCTCGCCTCACACGCCACGATCGCCCCACCCACCCCACCGGCTCGGAATCCGGTTCCCCCTCACCTCCCGACGCACAGCGCCTCCTCGAGATCTATCTGAACGACCACCTCGCGGGCGCCAGCGGCGGTGTCTCCCTCATCCGCCGCATGGCCCGAGCCCACCGCGGTACACCGGCCGGGCCGCCCCTGGCCGAACTCGCCGAGCAGATCGCCGAGGACCGGGAGAGCCTGCGCGAGATCATGACCGCCCTCGACGTCCCCGCACAGTGGCCACGGGTCGTCGTGGCCCGTCTGGCCGAGAAGGCGGGCCGGGCCAAACTCAACGGTCGCCTGGTGAGCCGCTCGCCGCTCAGCGACGTCCTCGAACTCGAAGCCATGCGGATCGGCGTGGAGGGCAAGGCGTTGTTGTGGCAGTCGCTCGGCCTCCTCGCCGACCCCCGCCACCACCTCGAGCCCGCTGCCGTCGACCGGCTCCTGACCCGCGCGCGGCAGCAGGCAGCCGTCCTGGAGGAGCTGCGTGAGGAGGCCGCACGGCGGTCCTTCACGCCCACGGCCGCCGGCCCCGCTCCCTCCGGCCGCAGCCAGGCCCGCCCCGACGGCGCGCCACGGCCCGGCGGCGTGTCGCGCAGGGCGGGGTGGGCCTGATGAGAGTCGTGGTCACCGGTGCGACCGGCAACGCGGGGACCAGCGTGGTGAAAGCCCTGGCCGCCGACCGTGCGATCACCGACGTGCTCGGCGTCGCCCGCCGGCGCCCCGACCTGCGGATCCCGGGGGTGCGGTGGGCCGAAGTGGACATCGACCCCGGTCGCGCCGACCTGACGGAGGTCCTTGCGGGCGCGGACGCCGTCGTCCACCTCGCCTGGAAGTTCCAGCCGACCCACGACCCCGTCACCACCTGGCGGACCAACGTCCTCGGAAGCATCGGGGTCTTCGAGGCGTGCGCCCGGGCCGGGGTACGTGCCCTGGTCCACGCCTCGTCGATCGGGGCCTACTCACCCGGCCCCGCCGACGGCCGCCCCGTCGACGAGTCCTGGCCCACCCACGGCTGGCCCGGCGCCGCCTACACGCGCGAGAAGGCCTACCTGGAGCGCTACCTCGACGGATTCCGGCTCGCCCACCCCGGCCTGCGGGTGGTCCGGTTGCGGCCGGCGTTCCTCTTCAAGGAGGGAGCGGCGAGCGAGCAGCGCCGGATCTTCGCCGGGCCGCTCCTGCCCTGGCGCATGATCCGCCCCGGACTGCTGCCCGCAGTGCCCGCGGTGACCGGCCTGCGCTTCCAGGCCCTGCACACCGACGACGCCGCCGAGGCCTACCGGGCGGCGGTCGTACGCCCCGTCCACGGCCCCTTCAACCTGGTGGCCGACCCCGTACTGGACACGGCCGCCGTGGCGGCCCTCCTCCACTCCCGCACCGTGCCTCTCCCGGCCGGCGCGGCCCGCGCCGTCCTGGCCGCGGCCTGGCGCATGCACCTCGTACCGGCCACCCCCGGGCTGCTGGACGCCGTCCTGCGACTGCCGCTGCTCGACGCCGGGCGGGCCCGCGACGAGCTGGGCTGGACGCCGAAGGCCACCGCCACCGAGGCCGTCGCCGCCTTCATCGAAGGCCTCCACCGGGGAGCCGGGCTCGACACCCCGCCCCTGGCCCCCGCGCGAGCGGGAGCCGGCCGCCATCACCGGGCATGACGTGCGTTCGGCGCATGAGGTCCGGGTCATGGGGCAGGCGGTGGGCGAGCGGCCGAGCACAAGATCCGGCGGAACGCGGAACGACGTCTGATGTGAGGAGTGGTTGATCATGCACGACGACATGTGGGCCTACCGGTCCGGAATCGTCCACCCGACCGGGGAGGACATCACCGGATACAAGGTGGAAGCGGCCGACGGGAGCATCGGCAAGGTCGACAAGCACTCGTCGGAGGTCTCGGACGCCTATCTGGTCGTGGACACGGGAGTCTGGATCTTCGGCAAGGAGGTCCTGATCCCGGCCGGCACGGTCACCCGCATCGACCGGGAGACGCACACGGTGCACGTGGACCGCACGAAGGAACAGATCAAGGCGGCCCCGGAATTCCACCGTGACAACCACCTGGCCGACCCGGACTACCGGGTCGAGATCTCCAAGTACTACGGAGCCACCGGCCGGCTCGGCGGCCCTTTCGTATAGGCGCGCTGTTCGCCGCAGTGCGCCATCCGCGGTGAGCGCGGCCCCGCCCGGACAGGACGTCCGGGCGGGGCCGCGCTGGTGCCCGCGCCTGCGGCAGTCGGCGCAAGGGCCATCCGGAGGCCTTTCCTCCAGGGAGGTTTCACCAGGCTGCATCGCGGCTAGGCGCTGCATATGGTGCAAATCGGGTACACGATGATGACCGAGCAGGCCGGACCGAGGGAGCTCGTCTCCCACGTCGTCGGGGCGGAGCGCGCGGGATTCGACTTCTCCGTCATCTCCGACCACTCCTTTCCCTGGCTCGAATCCCAGGGCCACGCCCCCTACGCGTGGAGCGTCCTGGGCGCGGCCGCCCAGGCCACCTCCCGCATTCCGCTCATGACGTACGTGACCTGTCCGACCTTCCGCTACCACCCCGCGGTCGTCGCGCAGAAGGCGGCCACGATGCAGATCCTGTCCGGGGGCAGGTTCCGGCTGGGGCTGGGCTCGGGCGAGAACCTCAACGAGCACATCGTCGGCGCCGGATGGCCGGCCGCCCACGTACGCCTGGAGATGCTCGAGGAAGCCGTCGACATCATCCGGCAGCTGTTCACGGGCGAGTACGTGAGCCACCACGGCACCCACTTCGATGTCGAGAACGCCCGGCTGTGGGACCTGCCCGACGAGCTGCCCGCGATCGGCATCGCGGTGTCGGGGTCCCGTTCGTGCGAGGTTGCGGGCCGGAACGCCGATCTCGTGATCGCCACGGAGCCCGAGGCCGAGTTGCTGCGGGCGTTCGACGCGCACGGGGGAGCGGGCAAACCCCGCGTCGGTCAGCTGCCCGTCTGCTACGACACCGACCGCGACGCCGCGGTGGCCCGCGCGCACGACCAGTTCCGCTGGGCGCTCGGCGGTTGGAAGGTCAACGCCGAACTCCCCGGTCCGGCCGGCTTCGACCAGGCCGCGGCACACACCCGGCCCGAAGACGTCGCCGAGGCCATCCCGTGCGGCGATGACGTGGACGCCTTCGTCGATGCGGTGCGCCCCTACGTGGAGGCCGGATTCACCGAAGTCGCCCTCGTCCAGATCGGTGGCGACCAGCAGGAGCCGTTCCTGGACTGGGCCACGGCCGAACTGCTGCCCGCCCTGCGCGACCTGTGAGGTACACGCACCCCATGGCCGGGGGCATTCCCTAGGGCGTCGGCCCGCTCGGGGTGACGCGGGTCGTGGGCGTGTTCCAGCCCGAGATCCGGACCCCCGGCGCGCCACCCTGCACATCGGCCGTCCGGTAGTCCGCCGTCAGGACGGCGCTCTCACCGGGCCAGAGGCTGATCTGGTTGTCGTCCCAGCGGACGGGCAACACGGGTGCGTCCCGGCCGTCGACCAGACGGACCTCGGTCAGCAGCGCGGGCGTGTTCCCGCTGCTGGTGTTGCGGAGGGTGACCGTCGTGGCGGAGACCGAGCCGGCGCGGTGCGTGGTGCGCGCGGTCGCCGTCACGGTCGCGCGGCCGAGGGAGTTCAGGCCGGTGAGGTCGCCATGGCCGGTGGTGGGGGTGTGGTACCAGTCGGTGGCGTCGTAGTCGAGGACGTCGGGGCGGGTGGAGAGCCAGTAGACGTTGCGGCTGACCTCGCGCCCCTCGCCGTCGGTGAGCGTCAGCCGGGCGAGGTAGGTGGAGTCCAGACCGTCCACGTCGGCCGGAACGGTCAGCGCGGTCGTCCGCGCGCCGTCGCCGCCGACCTGCAGTCCGCGTACGGTGCGGTCGTAGCGGGGAGTCCCGTCGGCGTTGAACAGGGTGACCCGCGCGGTGAGCCCGGACACGGCGGCGGCCCGGCGGTTGACCACGGCCACCGTCCGGTCGTCGTAGGAGTACTGGATGTGCAGGGGCTCGTTGGCCTTCTTCGCGCCGTAGTAGGCGCCGCCCTGGTCGAGGTAACGGTCGACGAGCTGCCAGTGCAGTGAGGTCCAGCCGCTGTTGAACATCCAGTAGATGACCCCGGTCGAGGGGTCGGTGGCGTCCGTGGCGTTGCGGGCGTAGGCCTCGAACTGGGCGCGGACGCTCTCGTACTGGCTGAGCTGCGCCTTGGCCACGTAGTCGCCGAGGCCGCGGGGGGCGCCGTAGCGGCGGGCGAGGGCGTCGTTGAACAGCTTCAGCGTGTTGAAGGTGGGAGAGGGGGAGCGGTGGTACTGCGGGGCGGCGGGCGACTTCCACAGGGTTTCGAGTTCGGCCGGCGAGAGGGTGCGGCGCAGGGTGTCGAGGGTGGGGACGGAGGGTCCGGCGCTCGTCTCGGAGTTGAAGCCCGTCGCGCCGCCTTCGCGCTTGTCGTACCAGTACGAGGGCGGGACCCAGTCGTAGGGGCCGGTCATCCGCAGGCCCGACGGGCCGCTGAGGGACGTGGTGACGGCGGAGGCCGCGGGAATCACGGGGGTGGGCCAGTCGGCGGCGCGCAGGGCGTCGAGGTAGTCCCCTTCGGTCTCCGGGGCGGGTGCGAAGTCGCTGCCGATGAGGAAGGACAGGACGCTGGGATGGCTACGGAGCCGGGCGGCCTCGGCGGCCATGGAGGCGCGGGCGGTGAGACGGTCGGCGGCGTCCCACTTCTCGCCCGTACCGGTGGGGTTGACGTCCCCCTCCCATTTGTTGCAGCACTCCCAGCCGGGCAGGGTGAGGATGCCGTGCCGGTCGGCGAGGTCGAAGAACTCGTCCGGCTCGATGTGGCCTTCGAGGCGGAGCGTGTTCAGGCCCGCGTCGAGCGCGGCCCTGATCCGGTCCTCGGCGGCGGTGGTGTCCCAGCGCAGCAGTTCGTCGGCCGACCAGCCCGCGCCCCGGATCAGGAGGGGGCGGCCGTTGATCGTGTACTGGCGGGCGCCGGCGGAGTTGAGGGGCGCCTTCACCTCGCGGATGCCGAACTGCCGGTGCACGGAGTCCGAGGCGCGGCCGGCCACCGTCGCCGTCAGGTCGAGTCCGTACAGGTTCTGGGGGCCCATCCCGGACGGCCACCACAACGCGGGCTGCTCCAGGCGCAGTTGCGGATAGCGGTCCGGGGTGAAAATGAGGGTCCGGGTCTCACGGGCGCGAAGCGTGACGTCCTCACGCAGCACGATTCTGTTTCCGCTGTCACCGCTGCCGTTGACGGTGGCCGTGACGGTGACGGCAGCGGCCTCCTGCGAGTCGTTCCGGACCCGTGCCTTCACGGTCAGCTCGGCGGGGGCGTGGGTTGTGGTCGGGGTCGAGGCCGGGGCCTGCGACGGCAGGTCCAGGCGGGTCATCACGTGTGCGTCGTGCAGCGAGACCGGCCCCCGGCGGCGCACCAGCACATCACGGACGATGCCCATGTTGGCGTCGGGCGGCGGCTGCAGCCAGTCCAGCCAGCCCAGGGTGAGGTGCTTGCGCGGATCGTTGGGCCGGACCCGGAAGGCGACCGTGTTGGTGCCGGCCCGTACCAGAGCGGTGACGTCGAGCTCGTGGCGCGTGTACACACCGGCCACCTCGGCCGCGGAGGCGACCTGCCGGCCATTGACGTACACGTCCGCCGCGGACATCACCCCGCTGAAGTCCAGAGAGGTGCGCTCCGAGGTGCCGGGAAGCGTGAAGTCGCTGCGGTACCACCAGGGCACGGTGAAGTCACCGCGCGGGATGCGCTGTTGGTCGGTGGAGTAGAACGGGTCCGGGTGCGTACCGTCGGCGACGAGGGCGGCGAGCACGGTGGAGCGGGAACCGGCCCGGTGCCAGCCGGCTGTCGCATAGCCGGGCGTGGACACGGCGGCCGCGGAGTCGGTGACCTCGGCCGTCGACCGGATCGCGTACCCTGTCAGCGCGGCGGTGCCGCCCGGCGCCACCGTCGTCACGGCGGCCGCTGCACCCGGACCGGCGGGGGAGCGGGAGGCCGCGGCCGAGGGCAGGGCGGCAGGGGCGAGCAGCACACCCAGCAAGGCGAGGACTACGGCGGACACGCGGCGCCGGCGCCGGGTGGGAGCGGTGCGGGGGAGTTGGGACACGGTGGTCTCCGGGGAGGCTGGTCGGACGTCCGGGTGGCACGAACATCAGGTAACGGACCGTAACCCACCCGAACCGGCGGGCCAGGCCGCCGCGACCGTACGGCGAGCCGCGCGCCCCACACGCCGGCCGACACACCCGGGGGCTCGGGGGCGGGCTCGCGCTCCGGTGCCGGATGGCCCAGCGGAGTCATCTCTTGGAGGGAGCGGGAGTGTTCCGTCCCGGCCCGTCAGTGATCATGCGCTGAACTGAGGACCGCCTACGGAACGGGGTCACCTCATGCGCCTCGCGCACCGCGCCGCCGCCCCCCTCGCGGCCCTCCTGGTCCTCGCCGCGTCACACCCCTCCGACGCGGCCCGGGGCACGTTCACCTTCCGGTTCACCGCCGCGGGCCACACGCGGGCGGGGGTCCTGAGCAACCCCGCCGACGGGGCGTGCATCGACGCGACGGGAAGAATGGGCGGCTCCGGCCGAGCCCGCGCCGCGCGGAACGCGACCAACCGGACCGCCACGCTGTACATGAGCATCGACTGCCAGGACGCCGGGGTCGTCCTGCTCCCCGGGGCACGCCGCGTCGCGGAGTTCAAGACGGTGCGCTTCGGCTGACAGGTCTGACACGTCCGACACGTCTGGGACGTCCCGGAACGCGAACGGCTCGGTGGCGCATCGGGCCCCTTGGGCGTTGAGGGGGGACGGCGGCCGGCAAGTCGGGGATCGCCAACCCCGCCCCGTCCCGGCCCAACTCCCCTGCAGTGGCGGAGAGTGGAGCGGCCTGGCTCGGCCGTGGCCGGAGGGTGCACCGGCATAATCTGGCCATATGATCACTGAGCCCGGGGACACGTTCCTGCCCGAGAACAGCCGTCGGCCTCTGTCGATCATGATCGGTGGCGGGCCCGCGGCCCTGGCCCGTCCAGCGGGCGCCCTGCTGGTCGACGACCGCAACGGACCGTTTCACCGAGGCGTCCTCGCCGAGCTCGGCCACGCCCCCGATCAGCTGCGGCACCTGGAGTCGTACGGCTTGAACCCGTACGAGTACGCCGCCCCCGGGGGCCGGGTACCGAGCATGGCCGTCCGGTCGTGGCTGGACCGGCTGGCCGTCTCCGGGCCGGTGATCGACGGCGCCGCCGAGCTGGCCGTGGACCAGGAGCGCCGTCTGGTCGCGGCCATCCACCGCAAAGGGGCCGCCGATCGGCTGATCGTCGACGTGGACGGCATACCGACGCTCGCCCCGGGCCTGCCCGCGCAGCTCGTGCCCGGTACCGGCCCCGCCCTGTACTCCTTCGACCGGGCCGCCGGCGTGCTGCTGGCCGAGCTGGTCAGGATGGGCCCGGTGGCGAGCGGGCCGGCCGCCGCGCTCGTCGAGGTGCTCGACGACAGGGGTGGTCCGGCGGCCGTGCTGGCATGGCTGGACCGCGTCGACCCGGAGCTGCTCGTACCGGTGAGCGAGCCGATCGACGCGATCCGCGCGTTCGCCGCGTTCCTGCGCGCCACCGAGGACGCCGGCGGACCACTCTGCTTCGGCGATGAACTGGTCCACGGGCGGCTCGCGGTGACGGCCGCCGACAGCTGGATCGTGGCCGGCGGCGGCGACCACGCGCTGGCCGCGGCCGAGGCCGCCCTCACCGGGAACCCGGCGGCCCGGGTGACCGTGGTCGCCGGGTCCATCGACACCGCTGCGGCCAACACGGCGCGGTACTTCGATCTGCGCCGCCGCCATGTCGCGGACGACGGTGGGGACGGGCGGCTGGAGTTCCGTACGGGCGCCGAGCCCGGCCCGATCTCCGTCACCGATACGGGCCGCTACGCCGAGGGCGGTGTGGAGGCCGACGGATACGCGGCGTCGATCGGGCGGGCCCGCATGCTGCCGCGCGCCGTGGCCAAGCTGGCGTGGTGGGCACGGGAGCGCCGCGGACAGGTCAGCGGCAGCCTGCTCTTCGACTCCGACCGGCAGTACCTCGGCTACCGGCTGCACTTCGCCGCCGAGGACCTGCTGCACCGCGTGGACGTGGCCGGGGCCGCGTCCTGGTTCCCGCCCGCTGACGTCTTCCCGGCGGAGCTCGCCGATCAGGTGGAGGCGATGGGACGGCGGGCCGTACCGCCCGAGTCGGGCAGCACCCCCACCGACCTGCTGGCGGTCGCGCAGCAGGCCGCCCGGCTGGCGGCGGCCCGGCGGCGGGGGACGGTACGGGAGACGCCGGCGGTACCTGAGGGCTGGCTGTAACCGCTGCGAGATCGACCGGCCGACGGCCGACGGGAGGCGGGCGGCGGCCGTCGGGTGGCGGGCGGGCCTGGAGGCACTCGCTGCGGCCCTGTTGCGCTCGCCCGCGCACCGGAGGTCTACGGCCGGCGGGGGGCGGCTGTCCCCTTCCTCGCCCGAACCCGATCGAAGGACCACGCCCCCAGAGCCACCAGTACGGCCACCGCGACGCCGTAGGCCGGCAACCACAGGGTCGTGGTGGAGGACAGACAGTCGGCAACGGCGACATGGCTCTGGACCTCCTGGGCGTGCGCCAGGGCGGCGGCGTCGCGACCGGCCAGGTTCCCGAGGGCTGCCTCGGTGCGGATCCGCTCGTAGCTGCCCAGCGCGGGGCACCTTTCACGGGTTCCCGGCATCGGGAAGAGCCACGCCCAGCGCTGCAGCATCGGGGCCAGGGTGATCGCTGCACACAGGCCGACGACCAGTGCGTACGCCGCCAGATTCCCCACGTACGCAGATCGCAGGCCGGGCGTCCACGTCGGCAGCCGGTAGAGGGAGAAGAGCACCGCCAGGAGCGTCACCCCGATGTACGTGGCGAACCACTGCCACGAACCCTCCGCGAGCATGGCCGTCAGCACGGCGCCGAGTGCGATGCCGATGACTCCGGGCTGGACGGGAGCATCACGGCGCGCACTGATGGATGCCGAGCTTCGGGGTCCCCGGAGGCTGGGATCGTCCACGGTCTCTCCTGCCTGGTCCGGCCATCAGCATCCCGTCGCTGCGTGCCGTCGCCCTGCCGCCATGCCGTACCGGCCCGAAAGCGTGGCCCGGTTGGCGGGCCTTCCGTCATCCGAGTAGCTGCCTCACCTGCCCCGAAAGGCCCGTACACGCACCGTTACGACTGCGCGGAGTGGAACGAGGCCGGACCAAGGCCACGAAGTCCTTGTCCTCGCTGCGGCCGGCGTGACCGGGGAGGGGGCTCTCGGATCGCTGTCGTGCACGGCAATCAATATCTGTGCCCGCGCGATGAGAATTAGCCGAACCACGCCGTGAGGCTTTTTCCCGCAGTCGGCGAAGCGAAATTTGTCACCGTACAACTGCCGTCGATGCGTGCTACTGTCGATCTCAGTTGCAGTTGTGGTTCCCAAACTTACAAGTGCCCCCAGCAGGCTTCTACGCCCTGGGAGTACTTTTATTTTTCCGGTCATTTTCGGACGGGGTAATCATCGCGGCGACACGGGATCCACACAGTGTGGATCCCGATGCACTGCCCCAAAGGAGATATGACATGGCTACTGGAACCGTGAAGTGGTTCAACGCGGAAAAGGGCTTCGGCTTCATCGAGCAGGACGGTGGCGGCGCTGACGTGTTCGCCCACTACTCGAACATTGCCGCCCAGGGCTTCCGTGAGCTGCTCGAGGGCCAGAAGGTCAGCTTCGACATCGCGCAGGGCCAGAAGGGCCCGACGGCCGAGAACATCGTTCCCGCCTGACGCTGACACGCATTTCGTAGCTGGGGCCCGCATCCTTCGGGGTGCGGGCCCCAGCTGCACCCATTTTCGCGCCGCCCCGCACCGCACCGCACCTGCGCACCCTCGCACCTGCGCACAGCCCCGGGGACGTCGCCGAGGAATCCGCAGTCCCTCCGTACGCGGATCCTCCCCTGCCGGCACGCCGGGTTTCACACCCTGTCGCCCTGCCGGTTTCACCTCTTCCGTCGCGCCTGCACCCGGCCGGATCTCCGGCCGTCCAGATCGCTTCGCATTTTCATTCGGCTCGTTCTTGCAATTCTCCGCGCAGTGCACGACGGCGGGAATTCCTTGATATGCGCCGTATCGAGGAAGGTTCCGCATGAACCGCACACGTACGAATGACCGATTCGCCCGCACGCGCAACAGCAGCGCCGGATCCGGCAGGAGCGGCGCCCGCTTCGGCTCGCCCGCCCCCAGCCGTTCCAGTGGTCCGAGCCGCTCGGGCGGTTACGGTCGCCGGCCCGCCGCGGTCCAGGGTGAGTTCGCCC
>NZ_JBICZI010000043.1:0-32945 GCF_043201855.1 Streptomyces sp. NPDC048257 | reverse complement strand
TTCAGCGCCGATGGTACTGCAGGGGGGACCCTGTGGGAGAGTAGGACGCCGCCGAACAATTATTGCGGAAGCCCCGCACCAGCCCTTTACGGGTTTGGTGCGGGGCTTTTCTGCGTTTACGGCCAGGCCTTGGAGCCGGGAAACGCAGGTGAAGTCGGAGTGGCCCGTCGCTAGGATCCCGGGCATGAGCGATGACTGTGTGATCAGGAGCGTACGGGGCGACGAATGGGAGAAGGTCAAGGAGCTGCGGTTGGCCGCGCTCCGGGATCCGGCTGCGGCCGTGGCCTTTCTGGAAACCGAGGAGAGGGCGCTCGCCCAGGACGATGACTTCTGGCAGCAGCGTGCCGCGGGGGCAGCCGAGGGGAGGGGCGCCCGGCAGTTCGTCGCCGAGGCCGGTGACGGCCGGTGGGTCGGGTCCGTGACCGTGCTCATGGAGGCGGAGGGCACCACCGACTACTTCGGTGAGCCCGTCGAGCAGCAGCAGGGCCATGTGGTCGGGGTGTTCGTGCGGCCCGAACAGCGGGGGAGCGGGCTCGTGGAGAGGCTGTTCGACGCCGCGCTGGAATGGGCCTGGTCGCTGGAGGAGCCGGCGACCGAGCGGGTGCGTCTGTTCGTGCACGAGGACAACCCGAGGGCGGAGAGCTTCTACCGGCGGTACGGGTTCGAGGCCAGCGGCCTGCTGATACCGCTGGAGACGGGGGCCAAGGAGCGGGAGTACGCCTACCCGCGGCCGGAACAGGCCTCCTAGGGGAGGGGTGCTTCCGGCCAGCGGGAGCGGGCCTGTTCGCGGCTGCGGCACAGGGCGAGCAGGGGCAGCGTCCCGTCGGTGAGGAGTTCCGGGAGCTGGGGGATCGGGGCCACGGCAGCCACGTCGTCCAGCACCAGGGAGAGTGGTGGGTCGAGCCGACCGTGGGATGACCGTGCGGCCATGCGGCGGCCGTGCTCGACCACGTGAGAGGCGAGTGCCGTGAGCAGGGGCATCGCACCGGGGTGGGTGCGGGGATCTTCCAGAGGCTCACCCACCAGATACAGGCTGCCCCCTTCGGCGATGAATGATGCCAGGGTGAGGGCATCCGGTCGGTTCGTGTTGCAGGCCTCGCGGATGTGGATCGAGGTCAGGCAGGACAGCGCACGGGCCGTCAGGCTCTGGGCGAGCTCGCGGCGTTCCGGGTGGGCGGTGAGGGCGCTCTCCAGCTCGCCGGCCGAGCCGGGGGCGGCCTGGGGGTGCGTGCGGAGGATGCGGACCGGGTCCTGGGCGCTGTTGCCCTGGGCCCAGCGGTGGAGCAGCTTGAACGGGCGGTCTTCGAGGGCGGCGGCCTGGAGCCAGCTGCGGAGGAGGATTTCCGCGGTGTCGGCCACCGCGGCGTCGATGCGGGCCTGTGGCCGTACGGGGGCCAGCAGGGCGATCGCGCGGGCGGCGGCGGTCTCGCGGTCGGCGCAGCCGTCGGCCGGGTTCCAGTGCATGCGGGCCGGGGTGTCGCACAGGTGTGAGGGGTCGTAGAGGAGGACGGGGCCGAGTTTGGCGCGGGCGTCCTTGGTTTCGGCCCAGAGGGTGGGGGAGGAGGTGACGATGAGGGCGGCGCCTTCTGCCTCTCCGATGCGCTGGGTGGCGGCGCGGAAGCGGTCGTTCGGGCCGGCGTAGGTGATGCCGTTCGTTGTGCCGGGCGGGATGGTGGCTGCCGCTGCCACAGCCGGGGGCTGGGGGGCGTAGCCGAAGCCGTAGCGGTAGGCCTCGTCGGCCGGGGCGGTGGTGGGGGCGCTGCCCCCACGCCCCCGCGCCTCAAACGCCGGCGGGGCTGGATGGGGCAGCGGCGCTGGGTACGCCGCGGCGGGCGAGTTGCTGGGGGCGCTGCCCGCAGACCCCCGGACCTCAAACGCCGGCGGGGCTGGATTGACCGGCGGGGCTGGGGTGGGGGGCGGGGCTGGGGAGTGTTTGGTGAGGGCGCGGCGGGACTTGGTGCGGGCGATGACTCCGATGGCGAAGACCGTGAGGACGAACATCACCAGGAGCTGGCTGACGAACAGGCCCCAGAACAGGCCCCAGCCCGAGAGGGCCGTCGGGTCGGTGTCCGGCCAGGCGCCCGGGACGTCGTGCGGCTGCGCTATCAGGGCGCGGACGGCTCCCGGGGTCCGGGTGAAGGTGACGGTGTCGGGCCAGGCGCCCTTGGCCAGGACCGCGGCCAGGCCGGTGGCCGACCAGACGAGGAGGGCGAGGCCGAGGAGGAAGGCCAGGAGGCCGACCAGCAGGCCGTCCGGGACGCCGCCGCTGCGTGCGGGGGGCTCCGTACGTCTCGCGTCGTGCATGGTCAGGCCACCGTGGTCGCGGAGCCGGGGCCGCCGCGGCGGCGTTCGATGGACAGGGCCCTTTCCTCCGCCTCGAGTTCCGCGGCGAGCATGTCGGCGGGGAGACGGGTGGGGGTGGAGGACTCGGTCATGGCGCGGTCCGTGAAGACGAGGGGGCGTTCGGCCTCGGTGATCAGGTGTTTGACCACCTGGACGTTGCCGTTGACGTCCCAGACCGCGATGCCCGGGGTGAGGGTCGGGATGATCTCCACCGCCCAGCGGGGCAGGCCCAGCACCCGGCCCGTCGCTCTGGCCTCGTCCGCCTTCTGGGCGTAGATCGTACGGGTGGAGGCCATCTTGAGGATGGCCGCGGCTTCCCGTGCCGCGGCGCCGTCGACGACGTCGGAGAGGTGGTGGACGACGGCGACGAAGGACAGGCCGAGGCGGCGGCCGAACTTCAGCAGGCGCTGGAACAGTTGTGCGACGAAGGGACTGTTGATGATGTGCCAGGCCTCTTCCACGAGGAAGATGCGCTTCTTGCGGTCGGGCCGGATCCAGGTGTGCTCCAGCCAGACGCCGACGATCGCCATGAGGATCGGCATCGCGATGGAGTTGCGGTCGATGTGGGAGAGGTCGAAGACGATCAGCGGGGCGTCGAGGTCGATGCCGACGGTGGTCGGGCCGTCGAACATGCCGCGCAGGTCGCCGTCGACGAGCCGGTCGATGACGAGCGCGACGTCGAGACCCCAGGCCCGGACATCGTCTATGTCGACGTTCATCGCGAGGGCGGACTCGGGCTCCGGGTGGCGCAGCTGTTCCACGATGTCGGTCAGGACGGGCTGGCGTTCGCGGATCGTGTCGACGACGTAGGCGTGGGCGACCTTGAGCGCGAAGCCGGCGCGCTCGTCGAGGCCGTGGCCCATGGCCACCTCGATGATGGTCCGGAGCAGCGCGAGCTGCCCGGTCGCCGTGATGGCCGGGTCGAGCGGGTTGAGGCGGATCCCGTCGTCATTGGCGGCGATGGGGTCCAGGCGGATGGGGGTTATCCCCAGCTGCTGGGCGATCAGGTTCCACTCGCCGACGCCGTCCTCGCCCTGGGCGTCGAGGACGACGACCTGGCGGTCCTTGAAGCGGAGCTGGCGCAGTACGTACGTCTTCTCCAGGGCGGACTTGCCGTTTCCGGATTCGCCGAGGACCAGCCAGTGGGGGGCCGGGAGCTGCTGTCCGTAGAGCTGGAAGGGGTCGTAGATGTAGCCCTTGCCGCTGTAGACCTCGCGGCCGATGATGACGCCGGAGTCGCCGAGTCCGGGGGCGGCGGTGGGCAGGTAGACGGCTTGCGCCTGCCCGGTGGAGGTGCGGACGGGCAGGCGCGTGGTCTCGACTTTGCCGAAGAGGAAGCTGGTGAAGGCGTCCGTCAGGGCGGACATGGGATCTCGCATGGGCGGCACTTCCCTCCAGCTAGCGTCGGATGCCGGTGGCGAACGGCAAGGTGTTGACGAAGGCGCGGTGGTGCTCGCGGTCGCACCATTCCAGCTTCAGGTAGGACTTGCCGGCGGAGGCGCGGATCGTCCGCTTGTCGCGGGCGAGGGCCTCCGGTGAACGCGAGGACACCGTGATGTACCCGACGAGGTTGACTCCCGCCGCACCGCTCGCGAGATCTTCACCTCTTTGGTCCAGCCGGCCGTGGGCGGCGATGTCGCGGGGGTCGACGGTCCGGTTCATCTTGGCGGCGCGGGAGGCGTCGGCCTCGTCGTTGGTCTTCTCGGTGAGCATGCGCTCGATGGCCACCTCGGTGGGCTCCAGGTCCATGGTGACGGCGACGGTACGGATCACGTCGGGGGTGTGGACGAGCAGCGGGGCGAGGAAGTTCACGCCCACGGGGGTCATCGGCCACTCCTTGACCCAGGCGGTGGCGTGGCACCAGGGGGCGCGGGTGGAGGACTCGCGGGTCTTGGCCTGGAGGAAGGTGGGCTCCACCGCGTCGAGCTCGGCCGGCCAGGCGTTGCGCTTGGTCATGGCCTGGATGTGGTCGATGGGGTGGTCCGGGTCGTACATGGAGTGCACGAGGGAGGAGAGGCGGCCCTGGCCGAGGGGCTGGCGGACGCGGATGTCGGCCTCGGCGAGGCGGGCGCAGATGTCGGTGAGCTCGCGGGCCATGACGATGGCGAGGCCGGCGTCGCGGTCGAGCTTGCGGCCCTTGTGGGGGGTGCCGGCGCGGGCGATGGCGTTGGCCTCGGCGGCGAGCTCGCGCGTGTAGTGCATGCAGGCGACGAGGTAGGCGCGGTGCTGCTCGGAGGAGGTGGACACCATTGACTGGAGCTGGTCGTAGGACTCGCGCAGCCAGCCGGGGGCCTGGGTGTCGCCGCGCTGGGCCACGTCCTTGGCGTGGGCGTCCGGGTCGGCGGGGAGGGTCCGGGCGAGCATCTGGAGGCGGGTGACGAAGCCGTCGCCGTTGGCCACGTGCTTGAGGAGCGTGCCGAAGCGGTCGACGAGGGCCTCCTGGTCCTCGCTGTCGCGCAGGCCGACGCCGGGGCCCTCGATCTCGATGGCGGCGGTGACGGTGCGGCGGTCCGCGTGCAGCAGGACGGCGATCTCGTCGGGACCGAAGGGGGCGGCGAGCCAGTTGATCCGGCCGATGCCGGGGGGCGGGCCGACCTCGACCTCGCGGCCGTCGGAGCCGCGGATGCCGGCTTCCATGGCGCCGGAGCGGTACGTCGTACCGCGGCGCAGGGTCCGCTTGTAGCTGCGGCTGATCTCGAACCAGCGGTAGAAGGTGCGGCCCTTGTACGGGACGTACACGGCGGCGAGCGCGATCATGGGGAAGCCGGCGAGGCTGACGATGCGCAGGGTGAGGTCGGGGACGAGCAGTCCGCTCATCATGCCGAAGAACGCCCCGGCGATGATCAGGGCGATCTCGCCGGTCTCGCGGTTCTTGCCGACGATCGCGTTCGGCCGGGCGCGGCCGATGAGATACGTGCGGCGGGGCGCGACCGGGTGCATCTGGTGGGACTGGGTCGTCAACGCCCGTCACCTCCTGTGTTCCTCGTGCTCGAGCTCGTGCGGGGCGGGGGTGCGGCGGAGGGGACAGATCCGCCGCCGGCTCCGCTGCCGGAGGGTCGGCTGCTGTGGGCGGCCACGCCTCCGGAGATGGGGTTGGCGGGGCGGGGGGCGTTGTTGCCGCCGCCGTCGCCTCCGCGGTGGGCGCCGCGGCTGCTGTGGGTCTTGATGCCCTGTGAGACGAGGGAGGCCGGGGAGCTGATGACGGCGGCCGCCTGGGCGCCGTCGGTGGCCTTGCTGCGGTTGGAGCGGGCGGAGGCGATCTCGTCGCCGAAGCCGGGGACGAAGCGGTAGATCATCGCGGAGGCGAAGATCGCCAGGAGGATGATGGCGAGGCCGGTGACGACGGCGGAGAAGGCGTTGGGGCCCTTCTCGCCGGTCAGGGCCCCGGCGAGGCCGAGGACGATGACGATGACCGGTTTCACGAGGATGACGGCGATCATGATGCCGGCCCAGCGGCGGACGTGGCCCCAGAGGTTGCGGTCGACGAGGCCGGAGTAGACGACGACGCCGAGGAGGGCGCCGACGTAGAGGAGGGCGGCCCGGATGAACAGCTCCAGGTAGAGCACCCCGGCGGCGAGGACGGTGACGAGCGCGACGACGATCAGCATGATCGGGCCGCCGCCGATGTCGTCGCCCTTCTTGAGGGCTTCGGAGAAGGATCCGAAGAAGACGTCGGTCTGGCCGCCGGCGGCGGAGGCGATGACCTCGGTGACGCCGTCGGTGGCGGAGACGACGGTGTAGAGGACCAGGGGGGTGAACGCGGAGGCGAGGACGGTGAGCCAGAGGAAGCCGATGGCTTCGGACATGGCGGTGGTGAGGGGGACGCCGCGGACGGCTCGCTTGGCGACGGCGAAGAGCCAGAGGACGAGGGTGAGGATGGTGGAGGCGGCGAAGACGACGGAGTACTGCTTGAGGAAGGCGGGGTTGGTGAAGTCGACCTCGGCCGAGCCCTTGACCGCTTCGCTGAGCTTGCCGACGATCCAGGCTGCGGCGTCGGCGCAGCCGCGGGCGAGGGAGGCGAGGGGGTTGAGGGCGTCGGCGGGGTCGCTGGGCGTCAGCCCTGGGGCTCCGCCGGTGCCGCCGTTGCCGCGCTCGCAGTAGTCCTTGGCCGGACCTCGGATCAGGTCGCAGGGGTTGTTGGTCGACTCGGGAGTCGGTCCGGGTGTGGGTGCGGCCACCGCGCGCGTGGACAGCAGGACCGCGGTCACCTGCACGGCGGCCAGGACGGCCGCGAGGGACAGGCCGCGACGGTTAGCGTGCATAGGTGAGCCCCCCGAACTGCGATACGGCAGCGGCCATCTCCTCGGCGGTGGCAGCCCGCTGGTCCTGGCCCACGGGAGCCGGCCCGTCCTTCTGCGTGAAGTCCGCGATGCGCCAGTCGCCGTCGTTCCAGCGCAGCTCGAACGTGTTCGTGTACCAGCTTTCGGTGACCGGGCTCTTCGAGCCTTCACCGGCGAGGCCGAAGAGGGTCGAGTACCAGACCGATACGGTCGCGGTGTCCGCGCTGTACTTCTCGACCTTCGTCCCCACGGGATTCGTACGGGAGATGAAGACCAGCCCCTTCGGTGCCTTTCCGGCGGCGTCGAGCCCGATACGCGCCAGGAACTCCGCGTCCGTGTAGACCCGGTCCAGGTCGCTCTGCCGCGCGGCGGCGACGTCCGGTACGTAGACCGCCTGGACGATGGCACCTCTTCGGGCCGTGTTGAACATGCCGTCAGAGCCGAGTGCAACCGCGAAGTTGGCGGCGGCCGATTGGGCGCCCTGTTCGTCGTGGGCGAAGCCCTTGGGGATGCCTGCGGATTTGCCCGTCACCGGGTCCGTGCCCGTGGCGGACGTGGAGGAGGAGGCCGGGGGTTTGTCCGAGGCGGGGGTCGAGGGGGTGTCCGGGCCCGAGTTGGCGAAGGCGATGGCCGCGATCAGGAGGACCACCACGCCGACCACGGTGATCAGGCTGCGGGAGGTGCGGGGGGTGCGGCGGGTGGGGCCGTAGGGGTCTGCCGGGGAGTCCGGGAGGCGGGTGCGGGTCTGGCCGGTGCCGCCGACCTCGCCGTAGCCGCCGCCGTACTGGTCGTCGTTGCTCATTCCCTGTCCGCCCCCTCCGCGTCGTACGACGGTAGCGCTGGTTCCCGCGTGGATGTGGTGTGGTGATGCGTCATCAGCTACGGGGCCCGGCGCGCGACCCGGCTAGACGGCCATCCCGTAGACGATCGTGAACAGCGTCCCGAGGGAGCCGATGATGAAGACTCCGGTCAGGCCGGCCACGATCAGGCCCTTGCCCTGTTCGGCGCTGAACGTGTCGCGCAGTGCGGTCGCGCCGATGCGCTGTTTGGCCGCCCCCCAGATGGCGATGCCCAGGCAGAGCAGGATCGCCACGGCCATGACCACCTCGATCATGACCTTCGCTTCGTTGCCGAGACTGCCGAAAGGCCCCCAGTTCGGGGCGATTCCGCCGATGATGGTGGTGATGTCGCCCTTTTCGGCTGCCAGGATCATGTAACTCACCGCCCCTGTATGGGTAGTTCCGGAAACCCTTGCCCGACGGCAGGGGTTACGCACTATCTTCGCTGATGAAACCGCCGCCGTCGTCGACTTGACGGCTCTCTTTACCCGATCTCGCGGCCCGCGCTCCGCTTCCGCGCTCTGACCTGGGCAGGGGCGGTGTGTACGCGCGAGAAGATGTGGTCACTCTGTGTATCACGGGGGGTGACGCCGGGCAATGATTGTCGTCTCGGCGTACGGGGGGTGGGGTGACGGGCCGCCGTTCGGAGCAGTGCCGTCGCGTGTCGTTGGGCCGGCCCGCCGACATCCGTCCGATGGTCCTTCAGTCGTTTCGTCCGGGCGCGGCGGCGTTGTCAGTGGGGTGCGGCAGGCTGGGGAGCATGACGACTCCATGGACTCTCGCGGACCTCGAGGCGGCCATCCGGGCGGGATGGTCGGCCGAGACCTGCGAGCCCTCCGACATCACGAAGATCCCCTGGACTGCGGAGAATCCGGCCTGGGGGCACTGTGACGTCACCGCGCTCGTGGTGCAGGACCTCGTGGGCGGGGACCTGGTGCGGGGCGAGGTGTTCCATGACGGGCGGCAGGAGGGCTACCACTGGTGGAACGTGCTGCCCGGGGGCATCCGGATCGATCTGACGCGGGAACAGTTCCGGCGGGGGGAGACGGTCACACCGGGGCAGGTCGTGAAGCGGCCGGGCGGGCGGCTGCGGAGGCGGTGGGAGGAGTACCAGCTGCTGCGGCAGCGGGTCGTCGACAAGCTGGGGCCGTTGCCGGGGGTGATGGTGACCCAGGACGGGCGGCGGCTCGCCTACACGGACTTCGGGGGGCCGGGGGCGCCGCTGATGGCGTTGCACGGGCACTTCCAGGAGGGGGCCTCGGCCTTCGGGCGGCTGGCCCGGGAGGTGGGGCCGGCGTGGCGGGTGATCGCCCTGGACCAGCGGGGGCACGGGGGTTCCGACCGGGCGGGGGAGTACACGCGGGACGGGTACGTGGCGGATGCGGCGGCTCTGCTGGAGCAGCTGGGACTGGGGCCGGCGGTGGTGCTGGGGCATTCGCTGGGCGGGGTCAACGCGTACCAGCTCGCGGCGCGGCGGCCGGACCTGGTGCGGGCGGTGGTGGTCGAGGACATCGGGGCGGTGGTCGACGACGACCTGTCGTTCGCGCGGGCGTGGCCGAGGCGGGCGGCGACCCGGGCCGGGTTCCTGGCGGGGGTGGGGAGTGCGGCGCCGCACCTGGAGGGGTCACTGCGGGAGTACCCGGACGGGTGGGGGACCGCGTTCGAGGTGGAGGACATGGTGGAGTCCCAGCGGAGGCTGAACGGGGACCACTGGGGGGACTGGCTGGGGGTGCGGAGGCCGACGCTGCTGGTGCGGGGGGATCGGAGCGGGGTGTTGTCGGCGGAGCATGCGCGGGAGATGACGGTGAGGAGGGCGGGGGTGCGGTTGGTCGAGTTGCCGGCGGGGCATGCGGTGCGGGTCGGGGACCCGGAGGGGTTCTACGCCGCCGTGCGGGGGTTTTTGGCGCGGGTGTAGAGGTGGCGGGTGCGGGTGCGGGTGCGGGTGCGGCGCCGTTGCCGGGGGCGCTGCCCCCGGACCCCCGCGCCTCAAACGCCGGCGGGGCTGGAGGAGCGCCTCAAACGCCGGCGGGGCTGGAGTGGTGCCGGCGGGGCTGGGTGGGTGCGCCTCAAACGCCGGCGGGGCTTGATTGGCCGGCGGGGCTGGAAGAGTGCCTCAAGCGCCGAGATGGGGCTTGGATGGCCGGGCCGGACCTGGGGGTCAGGTCCAGTGGGTGGGGTGGGTGAGGGACGGGGGGATTTGGGTCGTGGGGTTGCCCTGGGCTGCGTTCAGCTGGGGTTGGGTGAGGAAGATGGCGTCCCGGAGGTCCGCTCCGCGGAGGTTGGTGTCGCGGAGGTCCGCGCCGATCAGGTCGGCCGTGCGGAGGTCGGCGCCGGAGAGGTTGGCGGCGATCAGGTAGGCGCCGCGGAGGTTCGCTCCGCGGAGGTCGGCGCCTTGGAGCTTCGCGCCCATCAGGTCGGCGCCGCGGTGGTTCTTCTTGCGGCCCGGCACCTTCGCCCGTACGAGTTCGCTGGTCTTCAGCAGCAGGGTGTTGATCTGCTGGCGGAGCGCGGCGACGTCCAGGTCCGCCAGGGCCTGCGCGTCCGCGCGGGTCCACTCCTCGGCCTCCGTCAGGGCCCGGCGCAGGTCGGCGTGGACCGGGGCGGCGGCCGGGAGGGTGAGGGCCTCGCTGACGTAGAAGAGCAGCTCGTGCAGTTGCCGCAGCACCGGGAAGACCTCGAACATCCGGCGGGCCGTGCCGGGGTGCGTACGCCAGTCGCGGCCTCCGAAGGTGACCTGGGAGACCTGCTGTCCCGCGCCGAAGCAGTCGAAGACGGTGCAGCCCTGGAAGCCCTTGTCGCGCAGCCGGGTGTGGATGCCGCAGCGGAAGTCCTGCTGGAGGTTCTTGCAGGGGGTTCCGGCGGGCTTGTTCACGGCGAAGTCGCTGGACTTGGCGAAGGGCAGGGCCACGCAGCAGAGCGCGAAGCAGTTCGTGCAGTCGGCCTGCAGGACGGGAAGGGCGGGGAGGGCGGCGGGGTGATTCGGCACGTGGTCCATTGTGACCGGTCGGGCCGGGTCCTCGGGGGCTTGATCCACGGGGCGGTGGCGGTGAGCATCCCCGTATGACAGAAGTGATCGCAGTCGCCGTCATCACCCTCCTCGCCGTGATCAGTCCCGGCGCCGATTTCGCCATGGTGGTCCGCAACAGCTATCTCTACGGGCGCCCCACCGGGCTGTTCGCCGCCGCCGGGGTCGCGGCGGGCGTGCTGGTACACGTCTCCTACACGATGCTCGGGGTCGGTCTGCTGATCGCCTCCTCCACCGCGTTGTTCACCGCGATCAAGCTGGCGGGTGCGGCCTACCTGGTGTGGATCGGGATACGGACGTTCCGGGCGCGGGCCGAGGTGACCGTGGACCTGGAGTCGAAGCCGCAGCTGACCCGGCTGGGGGCCATGCGGTCGGGGTTCCTGACCAATGTGCTCAATCCGAAGACCACGCTGTTCGTGGTGTCGACCTTCACGCAGGTGGTCGATCCGCAGACGCCGGTGTGGCAGCAGGTGGGCTACGGGCTGTTCATGTCGGCGGCGCACCTGGGCTGGTTCGGGGCGGTGGCGCTGTTCTTCTCCGTCTCGCGGCTGCGCGACCGGATGCTGAAGGCGCAGAAGGCGCTGAACCGGGCCATCGGGTCGGTGCTGGTGGGGCTGGGGGTGGGGCTGGGGTTCGCCCGCTGAGCGGGTTGCAGGGGGTGGTGGCCGGGGTTACCAGTCGGTAGCGTGGACGGTATGGGTGCCGAGGGGTTCTTCGAGCGGGTCGACGCCGGGCGGTTCCTGGCCACCGAGTACACACGGGGGCCGTGGGACCCGGGCTCGCAGCACGCCGGGCCGCCGGCCGCGCTGCTCGGGCGGGCCGTCGAGGAGCGGCCGGGTGCGCGCAGCGACATGCGGATCGCCCGGATCACGTACGAGATCCTGCGGCCGGTGCCGATCGGCGAGCTGGAGGTCACCACCAGCGTGCTGCGGGCCGGGCGCGGTACCGAGGTGGTCGAGGCCGCCCTCGCCCCGGCGGGCGGCGCGCCCGTGATGCTGGCGCGGGCCCTGCGGATCCGGGTCGCCGTGGAGGCGGTGCCGGCCGTGGTCCCGGGGCCGCAGCTGCCGCCGCCCGGGGAGGTGGAGGTGACGCCGTTCTTCCCGGTGCCGTGGGAGACCGGCTATCACTCGGCCATGGAGACCCGGTTCACCGAGGGTGCCTTCGTCGAACCGGGCCCCGGCACCTGCTGGATGCGGATGAAGGTGCCGCTCGTTGCCGGGGAGGAGACGCGGCCGCTGGACCGGGTGCTGATCGCCGCCGACTCGGGCAACGGGATCAGCTCGGTGATGGACTTCGGGCGGTACCTCTTCATCAACGGTGACCTGACCGTCCACCTGCACCGCCATCCGGTGGGCGAGTGGGCGTGCGTGGAGGCCCGTACGAGTGTGGACGCCGCCGGAATCGGGCTCGCGGACGCGCTCCTGCACGACGAGAAGGGGCCCATCGGGCGGAGCGCGCAGAGTCTTTTCGTGGCGCCCCGTACCTAAGGGCTGTCCCGTGATCCCCGGTGGATCAGCGCACGGCGTCAGATGTGGTGCATCGCAAGGCGGAGGAGCGTCCTCATACTGTGCGTATTCGGGCGTTCCGACAACGCAGCGAGGTGCCGTAGCTGTCGTCGTGCGCCCACCGGGGATTGCGGGACAGCCCTTAGGGGGCGCCTTGGCGATCGGGCCGGGCTCGCGTCGGCTCCCTTCTCGGCCGTGCGATCGCACGCACCCGGCACCGCTCCCTGATCCGGCCTGACCGGCACGACGTCCCCCGGAAGATCCTCTGCGTCAACCCGCCGCCGCAGTGCGGGAGTCGGTGTGGCAGGCTCGGGTCGGTGGATGCCCTGAGAGACGTCGACCCCGCGCAGATCGGGGCGCATGCGCTGTTGGCCCGGCTCGGTGCCGGAGGGATGGGGCAGGTGTACCTCGGGCGGTCGCCCGGTGGGCGGCTGGTCGCGGTGAAGGTGATCCGGGACGAGATCACCGGGCATCCGGAGGCGCTGGCCCGGTTCCGGCGCGAGGCCGAGACGGTGCGTGCGGTGCGCTCGGCGTACACGGCGAACCTGATCGACGCCTCGCTGGCGGGGGCGCCGTACTGGCTGGCGACCGAGTACGTGGCGGGTCCGACGCTCGGTCATGCGGTGGCGGAGCGCGGTGGTTTGCCCGCGGACACCTGCCGCCGGCTGTTCGCGGCCCTCGCGGAGGGGCTGGCGAGCGTGCACGCGTACGGGGTGACGCACCGGGACCTCAAGCCGCAGAACGTCATCCTGGGCGCGCAGGGGCCGCAGCTCATCGACTTCGGCATCGCGCGGGGCGTGGGCGAGACGGCCCTCACCCAGGACGGGCAGGCTCCGGGGACGCCGGGGTACACCGCGCCCGAGGTGCTGCTGGGCGAGGAGGCCGGGGCCGCGGCGGACGTCTTCGCGCTGGGCGCGACGCTCGCCTACGCGGCGACGGGGCGGCCGCCGTTCGGTACGGGCGTGGCGGCGACGGTGAGCTACCGGGCGGTGCACGAGCCGATCGACGTGACCGGGGTGGAGCCGGGGCTGGCGGCGCTGATCGAGGCGTGCGTGGCGAAGGACCCGGCGGCGCGGCCGGGGCTGCGCGAGGTCATCGCCCGGTGCGGGGTGCGGGACGCGCTGATCGACGATCCGGTCTACCTCGGGCTCGGTGCGCTGGGTGAGGCCGTACCGGTGCACGAGATGCGGACGCAGGGGCCCGGGCTGGTGCAGGGCTACACCCCGACGCAGGGCGTGGCCGTGGTCCCGCCGGGGCGCGGGCGGACGGGTGTCTGGCTGGCCGCCGGAATCGCGCTGGCGGTCGTGGGCGCCGTGGCGGTGTGGAAGCTGCCGCTCGGGGGCGGGGCGGGTCAAGGGGGCGGGAGCGGCCGGGCCGGCGGGCAGGAACAGGGTCGGAGCCCCGCCGCGCAGACACCCGGCGCACCGACACCGGCCGGCGGCGCTCCGGGCTCCGGCAGTGCCTCGGCGCCGGCTCCGGCCGGTCCGCCCGCGTACATCCGGCAGACCGAGCCCAATCTGGACGACTACAACCCCATCCACCGCCTCTGCACCCGGCCCGAGGAGGAGCGCGGCATCCTGGACTTCCAGACCGCGCTGCCCAGGAGCATGGACGACCCCCGGCTGAAGTCGGGCAAGGTCGAGATCGGCTACCGGGTCCAGAACGCGCTCCCCGACGTGCCGCCGTACTACGTGGCCGTCGTCGTGAAACCGCAGCACGAGGTCGACGAGAACGGCCGGCCCACGGCGGCGTCCGACAATCGCCAGCTCGGTTTCGTTGCCAAGGCCCGGGACCTGTACGAAGGTGACGAGGTGCAGTGGAAGTTCGTCACGTATCCGGACGACTTCTCGATGCAGCTGAACGGCAAGACCGTCAAGGCGCCTCCGCTGTCGCAGGATCCCGGTGGCTGGACGGTGGTGTTCCGGCATGTCGTCTCGGATACGGAACACAAGAGCTTCGTCTGCGATGGCTTCGACAGCGGGCCGCAAAAGGGATGAACCCGACACGTGGCGGCGAATCCCGGTGAAAGACCGTGCGATGGGGGAGGGTTGACGGGTGCGCAGATTCTGGGTGATCGGCGGGATCAGCTTCGGAGCGTGTCTGTGCTTCGTCGCCCTCCTCGTGGTCGGCACGTACTCCGCCGCCGCGGGCATCGCGACCGCCGGCGGGCGTCCCGTCGGGCTCGCCAAGGGCGCCGTACCCGGGAAGTACCAGGCCCTGGTGCAGAAGTGGGGCGTGCTCTGCCCGACGCTGAGCCCGGCCATCCTGGCCGCGCAGCTCTACTCCGAGAGCGGCTGGGACCCGCACATCGTGAGTCCTGCCGATGCGCGCGGTATCGCCCAGTTCATTCCCGGTACCTGGGCCACCCACGGGATCGACGGGGACGGTGACGGCGACCGCGACATCTGGGACCCGAACGACGCGATCCCCTCGGCCGCTTCGTACGACTGCGAACTCGCGCGGTACGTGAGCAAGGTCCCCGGGGACCCCGTCGCGAACATGCTGGCCGCCTACAACGCCGGCCCCGGCGCGGTGACGCAGCACAAGGGCGTGCCCCCGTTCCGCGAGACCCAGGGGTACGTGAAGGCCATCACCACGCTGGCGAAGAGCTTCGAGCGGCCCGTCGGGCGGGTGGCGCCCTCGCAACAGGCCGCCGGGGCCATCTACTTCGCGCAGAAGCAGCTCGGGACGCCATATCTGTGGGGTGGCAACGGGACGCCCGACCAGGACGGTCGGTTCGACTGTTCCGGACTGACCAAGGCCGCGTACGAGACCGTGGGGATCGAGTTGCCGCGGGTGGCGAACGACCAGTACAACGCCGGCTCGCACCCCTCGCGCGATCAACTCCTGCCCGGTGATCTCGTCTTCTTCTCCGACGATCTGACGAACTCTCGGGAGATCCGGCACGTCGGCCTCTACGTGGGCGGCGGATACATGATCAACGCTCCGTACACCGGCGCCGTCATCCGGTTCGACAAGATCGACACGCCCGACTACTTCGGTGCGACGCGTGTGACCAAGGACGGCGCGGAGGCCCTCCCGGCGCGTCCCGCCGCCGGCCGGGCCGCATAGCAACTCTCCGTGAACCAAGGGCCCTGAGCTGCGACGACGAGTCACTCTTCGATAACGTTGGAGTGATCATTGCGTGGAGAATGGAACGCAGGAGCCAGAACGGGCGTTCCATGGGCGCGGGGGTTGGTCAAGTGGGGGCGGAGGGGGCGCACACAGGGGTGCGTCCGCAGGGGAACCACGGCAAGGGCAAGGGGCCGCATCACCATGGCTGGACTCACAACAGGTGGGCCGAACGTGGATGTCAGCCTGCTGTACGAGATCAACGGAGCCGCCCGCCAGGCTCCGCAGTGGCTGGACCGGGCCGTGAGCCTGGCCGGTGAGTACGGGATCCTGCTCGCCCTGGTGCTCCTGGTCCTGTGGTGCTGGCGCGGTGCCCGCCGGCAGGACGAGGCGACCGCCGTCGAGTCCTTCGCCGCGCTCCTCTGGGCTCCGCTGGCCGCCGGACTGGCGCTGCTCGTGAACGTGCCGCTGCGTGAGTTCGTCGGGCGGCCAAGGCCGTTCGTGCAGCACGAGGGTCTGCAGGTGCTCGACCCCGGCTTCGGCGCGGGGTTCGGCCACACCGAGTACTCCTTCGTCAGCGGCCACACCACCCTCGCGATGGCCCTGGGCGTAGGCCTGTTCGTGGCGAACCGGAAGCTCGGCCTCCTGGGGATCGGGCTGGCCTTCGCCGAGGGCTTCTGCCGTGTCTACACGGGCATCCACTACCCGACCGACGTCATCGGCGCCTTCGCGCTCGGCACCGCCATGGTGCTCGTGTTCGCGCCGCTCGCGATGGCGGCGCTGACCCCGGCGGTGTCCCGGGTGGCCCGCTCCCGGCGCGCCGGGCGGCTCGTACGGGCCAAGGGCCGCGGGCTGACCCGGCCGGTCGACCTCCCGCAGGCGCAGACCCCGCCCACGGAGCAGCGTCCGCACGAGAGCGACCTCGCCGCCTGAAGTCGCCGGCGGGCCGGGTTCAGGTCTGCGCGTACGCGTTCCACACGGCGAGCAGCACGGCCGCCAGCAGGCACAGCACCGCCGCCCCGAAGCACATCCGGACCGCCGCCGGCCGTGACCGGTGCCGGGGCGTCACGGATCACCGCCGTCGGCGTCGCGGCGGTACCGGGAGCGCAGCCACCAGCCGGTGACCACCGCCGCGGCGGAGGTGAGCCCGATGGCCAGGGCGACGTCGGCCGGGCTGTCCGCCGAGCCCACGGGTCTGGCCCAGGCCGCGGCGGCCGGGGCGAACGCGATGAGCAGGGCCCAGAAGAGGGCCGCGAGGCGGGCTGCGGATCCTGGCATGAATCAAGGGCATCCGCTGCGGCGCGCCCCGGCCAGCCGGAGGGTCCGAACGGCCTACCCGTGGGCAGTGGACGCGCCCTGGGGCGCCGTGTGGCGGGCCGCGTCCTTGCGGGCCAGGTCGCGGGAGCGACGGGCCGGACCGCTCCAGCCGCAGGTACAGACGGCCAGGCAGAACGATCCGCGGTCGGCGGTGGATGTGGTGTGCCCGGTCGGTGGCTCCGGCGGCGCGTGCGGCCGCGGGAGCGGCAGGTGGTCAAGCGGAGGGACCGGGGTCGCGTCGGTGTGCGGTTCCACGTCTCCACGGTACCGGGGGCGGCCGGCGCGCAGGGAGGGTGCGTCCCCGTGACGGGAAACCCCGGACCTCGTTAAGGGGAGCGGGTGGGGGCCTCGGGCAAGCAGCGGTCATGCGTTGGGGGTTGGCAGGCGATGGTGGATCACCAGCACAGGCGGCGGCGCGGGCGTGCGGGTGAGGCGGTGCTCGCCGCCGGCGTCACCCTGGCGGTCACGGCGATGAGCGGGTGCGCGGTCGACGGAAACGACGACCGGCCTCCGGCGGACGTGGCGGCGGTGGTCCGCGGCGCCGCCGACGTACTGGCGAGGACCGGCAGTGCCCGGGCCCGTACGGCCATGGAGATGGCCACGGGCGGGACCCGGGTCACGATCCACGGCGAGGGCGGGGTCGACTTCAAGAACCGGATGGGGCAGCTCCTGGTGATGCTCCCGGCCGATGTGAAGGGCAAGGCCGAACACCGGCCCATCACCGAGCTGCTCGTGCCGGGCGCGCTGTACATGAAGAACCGCGGCGCGGGCGTCCCGGACGACAAGTGGGTCCGGGTCGACACGACGACCCTCACCGACGGGAACCTGGTCACGGGCGGGGCCACCGATCCGTGGGTCGCGGCCGAGCTGCTGCGGGGCGCGCAGGAGGTGACGTACGTGGGCGAGACCGAGGTGGCGGGCACCAAGGTGCGGCACTACCGGGGGACCACCGACATCGGGCGGGCCGCGGGGAGTGCGTCGCCGGAGGTGCGGGGGGCGCTGGAGGCGGCGGCGAAAGGGTTCAGCACGGACACGGTGCCGTTCGACGCGTACCTGGACGAGGAGGGGCGCTTGCGGAAGGTCAGGCACCGGTTCACGTACGTCAACAATGGCGTGATCGATGTGTCGTCCACCACGCTGCTGTACGGGTTCGGGACGCCGGTGACCGTCGTATTGCCCGCAAACGGGGACATTTACTCGGGGAAGATCGCCGACTAGTGGGGTGGGCGGAGGACGAGCGGCGCGATCGGGCCATGGCCCGGTATCCGGAAATGGTCCATCCGTGTCATGCGGGGGGAGGGGCGGGCTCCCTACGCTGAGAAGCCGGGCGCCGGCGAGTGCTGCGGTGCGGTATGACCGATGACGGCCGGTGGCCGGTGGCAGATTGAGGTGACACGCGTGACTCCCGCAGGCGGTACGACGGTGCAGGACCACGTTGCTCTCGCCGAGATCGAGCTGTGTGGTGAGCTGATCATCGCGGCTTCGGCGGCTGCCGAGGACCGGCTCAGCCTGGACCGCATCGACGAGGTCCTGCTCGGACGGTAGGCGGGGGCTGGCCGCCGCCCGGGAGGCGCGGCCCCCGGTCCCCGCGCCGCAGGCGCCGGCGAGGCCGGAAGGGCGCCGGCGAGGGGTCAGGTGCGCAGGAGGCGGGCGATGGCTTTGGTGGCCTCCTCGACCTTGGCGTCGATCTCGGTGCCGCCCTTGACCGCGGCGTCGGCGACGCAGTGGCGCAGGTGCTCCTCCAGGAGCTGGAGCGCGAAGGACTGCAGTGCCTTCGTGCTCGCGGAGACCTGGGTGAGTATGTCGATGCAGTAGACGTCCTCGTCGACGAGTCGCTGGAGGCCGCGGATCTGGCCCTCGATCCGGCGCAGCCGCTTGAGGTGCTCGTCCTTCTGGTGGTGATAGCCGTGGACGGCTCCGGAGCCCTCGGCCTCGATGGTGGTCATGGGTCCTCCCGTGGTCCGGAACGAGGGATGCATACCCCTCATGGGTATAGGGTACCGGCCCTGCCGCCCGGGGGCGGGGGTCCTGTGGTCCTCACTGTGCCTGATGGAGGACACTGGGGAACGGCCGGTTAGCCGTGGCCGGGGGATGCGCCTAGCATCAGCCTGACCGAATCCAATGCACCCCGAGGACCTCACGTGCGATTTCGTCTGACCCCCAGGGAGACGAGCTTCTACGACATGTTCGCCGCATCCGCGGACAACATCGTCACGGGCTCCAAGCTCCTGATGGAACTGCTCGGAGCGGACTCCTCCGCCCGGGCCGAGATCGCGGAGCGGATGCGGGCAGCGGAGCACGCGGGGGACGACGCCACTCACGCGATCTTCCACCAGCTGAACTCCTCCTTCATCACGCCGTTCGACCGCGAGGACATCTACAACCTGGCTTCGTCGCTCGACGACATCATGGACTTCATGGAGGAGGCCGTCGACCTCGTCGTCCTCTACAACGTGGAGGAGCTCCCCAAGGGTGTCGAGCAGCAGATCGAGGTGCTGGCGCGCGCGGCCGAGCTGACCGCCGAGGCCATGCCGCACCTGCGGACGATGGACAACCTGACCGAGTACTGGATCGAGGTCAACCGCCTCGAGAACCAGGCCGACCAGATCCACCGCAAGCTGCTCGCCCAGCTCTTCAACGGCAAGTACGACGCCATCGAGGTGCTGAAGCTCAAGCAGATCGTCGACGTGCTCGAAGAGGCGGCCGACGCGTTCGAGCACGTCGCGAACACGGTGGAGACCATCGCGGTCAAGGAGTCCTGAACCACGTGGACACCTTTGCGCTGATCGTCACCATCGGTGTCGCGCTCGGCTTTACCTATACGAACGGCTTCCACGACTCGGCGAACGCGATCGCGACCTCCGTCTCGACGCGGGCGCTGACCCCGCGTGCGGCGCTCGCGATGGCCGCCGTGATGAACCTCGCCGGTGCCTTCCTGGGCAGCGGGGTCGCCAAGACGGTCAGCGAGGGCCTGATCGAGACGCCCCACGGCAACCGGGGCATGTGGATCCTCTTCGCGGCGCTCGTCGGCGCGATCGTGTGGAACCTGATCACCTGGTACTTCGGCCTGCCCTCGTCCTCCTCCCACGCGCTGTTCGGCGGCATGGTGGGCGCGGCGCTGGCGGGCGGCACCGGAGTCATCTGGAGCGGGGTGATCGACAAGGTCGTCATCCCGATGTTCGTCTCGCCGGTGGTCGGCCTGGTGATCGGCTACCTGGTGATGGTGGCCATCCTGTGGATGTTCCGCCGGTCCAACCCGCACAAGGCGAAGCACGGCTTCCGTATCGCGCAGACGGTATCGGCGGCGGCCATGGCGCTCGGCCACGGTCTGCAGGACGCGCAGAAGACCATGGGCATCGTCGTGATGGCCCTGGTCATCGCCGATGTGCAGACCGCCGACGAGGCGATCCCGATCTGGGTCAAGATCGCGTGTGCCGTGATGCTGTCGCTCGGTACCTACGCGGGTGGCTGGCGCATCATGCGTACGCTCGGCCGCAAGATCATCGAGCTGGACCCGCCGCAGGGCTTCGCGGCGGAGACCACCGGTGCGTCGATCATGTTCGGCTCGGCCTTCCTCTTCCACGCGCCGATCTCCACCACCCACGTGATCACCTCGGCGATCATGGGTGTGGGTGCGACCAAGCGTGTGAACGCGGTCCGCTGGGGCGTCGCCAAGAACATCGTCATGGGCTGGTTCATCACGATGCCGGCCGCGGCCGTGGTCGCCGCGATCAGCTTCTGGATCGTGAACCTGGCCTTCGGCTAGCGGGACCCCCGCCCGTGGGCGGGGCGCGTACGCGCGTACGAAAGCGGGCCGGCTCCCCCCACCCAGGGGGAGCCGGCCCTTTTCTTTCTCTCGCCTTGCGGTGGCACCGCCATGCAGCACCGCAGGACGTTCGGTGTCCCGGATCAGCCGAAGCGACCCGAGATGTAGTCCTCGGTCGCCTGGACGGACGGGTTCGAGAAGATCCGGTCCGTGTCGTCGAGCTCGATGAGCTTGCCGGGCTGGCCGACGGCCGAGAGGTTGAAGAAGGCGGTGCGGTCCGAGACGCGGGCCGCCTGCTGCATGTTGTGCGTCACGATGACGATCGTGAAGCGCTCCTTGAGCTCGCCGATCAGGTCCTCGATCGCCAGCGTGGAGATCGGGTCGAGGGCCGAGCAGGGCTCGTCCATCAGCAGGACCTGGGGTTCGACCGCGATGGCGCGGGCGATGCACAGACGCTGCTGCTGGCCGCCGGAGAGGCCGGAGCCGGGCTTGTTCAGGCGGTCCTTGACCTCGTTCCAGAGGTTGGCGCCCTGGAGGGACCTCTCCACCACGTCCGTGAGCTCGGCCTTCTTGAAGCTGCCGTTCAGCCGCAGGCCCGCCGCCACGTTGTCGAAGATCGACATGGTGGGGAAGGGGTTCGGGCGCTGGAAGACCATGCCGACCGTGCGGCGGACCGCGACCGGGTCCACGCCCGCGCCGTACAGGTTCTCGTCGTCCAGCAGGACCTTGCCCTCCACGCGGCCGCCGGGGGTGACCTCGTGCATGCGGTTGAGGGTGCGCAGGAAGGTGGACTTGCCGCAGCCGGAGGGGCCGATGAAGGCCGTCACGGAGCGGGGCTCCACGGTCATCGAGATGTCGTCGATGGCCTTGTGGGTGCCGTAGAAGGCGGACAGTCCGGAGACGTCGATTCGCTTCGCCATGAGGGGTCACTTCGCTTTCATGTGGTCACACGCGGCGGAGCCGCAAAGGGGCTCGCCGGTCAGCGACCGGTCTTCGGGGCCTTCCAGCGGGCGATGCCGCGGGCCACCAGATTGAGGATCATGACGAAGGCGATCAGGACGAGCGCCGCGGCCCATGCCCGGTCGTACGCGGGTTCACTGCCGACCTTGTACTGCTCCCAGATGTAGAGGGGGAGCGAGGACTGGGCGCCTTCGAAGGGGTTGCCGTTGATCAACTGGGTGCCGAAGACCAGCAGCATGATCGGTGCGGTCTCGCCGGCGATGCGGGCGACGGCCAGCATCACGCCGGTGGAGATACCGCCGATGGCGGTCGGAAGCACGACCTTGAGGATCACGCGCCACTTCGGCACACCGAGGGCGAGGGCGGCCTCGCGCAGCTCGTTCGGGACGAGCTTGAGCATCTCCTCGGTGGAGCGGACCACGACGGGCATCATCAGGATCGACAGGGCCATCGCGCCGGCGAAGCCGGACGGGCCGAAGCCGAGCATCAGGTTCCAGGTCGTCAGGATGAACAGGCCCGCGACGATGGAGGGGATGCCGGTCATCACGTCGACGAAGAAGGTGACGGACCGGGCGAGGCGGCCCTTGCCGTACTCGACCAGGTAGACGGCGGTCAGCAGGCCGATGGGGGCCGCGATCAGCGTGGCGAGGGCGACCTGCTCGATGGTGCCGAGCAGGGCGTGGTAGACGCCGCCGCCCTCGTCGAAGCTGGTCACGCCGTTCATGGAGTGGCTGAGGAAGTTGCCGCTCAGCAGCTCCAGGCCGCGGCTGATCGTGGTCCACATCAGCGAGAGCAGCGGGATGACCGCGAGGACGAAGCAGACCCACACGAGGGAGGTCGCGACGCGGTCCTTGGCCTGGCGGCGGTTCTCGATCACCGCGCTGGCGACGTAGGTGATGCCGATGAACAGCAGGGCCGCGATGAGGCCCCACTGGACCTTGCTGTGGAGGTCGAAGGCGAAGCCGGTGCCGCATCCGAGGGCGATCGCGAGGACCGCGACGCCGGCCGGAGCCCAGCGGGGCAGGCCGCCGCGGGTGAGGCCGGCGGGAGCGGGGGACTTACGGGCCCGGGTGGGCCGCTGGTCCTGGAGTGCGTGGCTCATCAGGCGTTCGCCCCCGAGAAGTCCTTGCGGCGGGCGATGATCAGGCGAGCTGCACCGTTGACCAGCAGGGTGAGCAGGAAGAGGACCAGACCGGAGGCGATCAGCGCGTCCCGGCCGAACTCGTTGGCCTCGTCGAACTTCGCGGCGATGTTCTGCGCGAAGGTGCCGCCGCCCGGGTTCAGGATGTGGCCGGAGATCAGGAAGCTCGGGGAGAGGACGGTCGCGACGGCCATGGTCTCGCCGAGCGCGCGGCCGAGGCCGAGCATCGAGGCGGAGATGACACCGGAGCGGCCGAAGGGCAGCACCGACATCCGGATGACTTCCCAGCGGGTCGCGCCGAGGGCCAGGGCGGCCTCCTCGTTCATGCGCGGGACCTGGAGGAAGACCTCACGGCTGACGCTGGTCACGATCGGCAGGATCATGATCGCGAGCAGGATGCCGACGGTGAAGAGCGAACGGGCGACGCCGACCTGGGTCTTCTCGAAGACGTACGTCCAGCCGAGGAACTCGTCCAGCCAGAGGTTCAGGCCGTTCAGCTGCGGGACCAGGAAGAGGGCGCCCCAGATGCCGTAGACGATCGACGGCACGGCGGCCAGCAGGTCGACCACGTACGCGAGGGGCGCTGCCAGCTTGCGCGGCGCGTAGTGCGAGATGAACAGGGCGATGCCGACAGAGATCGGAACCGCGATGGCCATCGCGATGATCGAGCTGACGACGGTGCCGAAGAGCAGGACGGCGATGCCGAAGACGGGCGGGTTGGCCGACGCGTTCCAGTCGAAGGTGGTGAGGAAGTTCCCCTCGTTCTTCGACAGGGCGATCGTGGCGCGGTAGGTGAGGAAGGCGGCGATCGACGCCATGATCACCAGGAGCAGGATGCCGGAGCCCTTGGAGAGCCCGGCGAAGATCTTGTCACCGGCGCGGCCGGTGGACCTCTCGCTGCGGGTGACAGGCGGAGCCGTGTCCATCTGGGTGGGTGTGGTGGAAGCCATGGTCTTTCCGGTCTGTGTGGGGGGCAGGCCCCCTGGCGGCGGTGCACCGGATTCCCCTGGGTGGAGGGGAAGGGTCCCCGAGGTGTCGGCTGCCCGGACGGGGGTGTCCGACACCTCGGGGGTCAGGATTTAGCCGAGGGTGTTGATGACTTCGCGGACCTTGGTGTTGATCTCGGCCGGGATCGGCGCGTAGCCGTTCTCGAGGAGGACCTTCTGGCCCGCGTCCGAGGCGGCGTAGTTCAGGAAGGACTTCACGGTCGGGAGGGTCTCGGCCTTGTTGCCCTTGTCGCAGACGACCTCGTACGTCACCAGGACGAGCGGGTAGGCGCCCTCGGCCTTGGTGGTGTAGTCCAGCTTCAGGGCCAGGTCGGAGCCGGTGCCGGAGACCTTGGCGGCGGCGATGGCCTTGGAGGCGTTCTCACCGGTGGCCTTGACGGGGGCGGCGGCGCCCGTGTTCAGGTCGACGGTCTTGATGCCCTGGGCGCTGGCGAAGGAGAGCTCGAAGTAGCCGATCGCGCCGTCGACCTGCTTGACCTGCGCGGCGACACCGGCAGAGCCGGAAGCGGCCTGGCCGCCCGGGGCGGCCCACTTCTTCGCGGCCTCGTGCGGCCAGGCGTCGGGCGCGGCGGCCTTGAGGTACTTGGTGACGTTCTCGGTGGTGCCCGAGTCGTCGGAGCGGTGGAAGGCCTGGATGGCGGTGGAGGGAAGCGTGACGCCGGGGTTCAGCTTCTTGATCGCCTCGTCGTCCCACTTCTTGATCTTGTCGTTGAAGATGTTGGCGATCGTGGCGGCGTCGAGGTTCAGCTTGTCCACGCCGGCGACGTTGAAGCCGAGGGCGACGGGGCCGCCGACCATCGGCAGGTCGATGCCCTGGCCACCGGTGCAGATCTTCTTCGACTCCTCGACCTGCTCCGGCTTCAGCGCCGAGTCGGAGCCGGCGAAACCGACCGTGCCCTGGTTGAACGCGACGATGCCCTCACCGGAGGAGGAGGACTTGTAGTTCACCTCGACCCCGGAACAGGCGGCCATGTAGTTCTTGATCCACAGCTCGATCGCGTTCTTCTGCGCGGAGGAGCCGGACGCCAGGAGCTTGCCCTTGGCGTCGTCGCACTTGATGTCGCCCGCGGCGGCCGCGGAGGGCTTCGCCGACCCGTCGGCGGTCTTGGTGTTGTCGTCCGAGCCGCACGCCGTGAGGACCAGGGCGCCGGACACGACAAGCGCCCCGAGGGCGGAGGCACGAAGCATGTTCTTGCGCTGAAGCTTCACTTTCGGGTGTTCCTTCCAGAAGCCGCCGGCCGCTTTCTGGATCGGGGCGGCGTGCGAAGAGGACTACGTGGGTGGTGCGCGGCTGAGCTGCTCGACCTCCGGGCGACTCGCTCCGTGCATCACCGAAATTAGGCAGAACAGGTGAAGCAGCCGACCGGCCCGAGTGAACGGACGGTGAACCGTGGCGGACGACCCGGTGCGCCCCGGGCCGATCGCACACAGCAGTCATCATCCGTTACCCGCCCGTTATCGCGGTGTGACCGCAGGCTCCGGCAGCCAGAGATGCATGAATTCCAGCCGCGCGGCCTCGACCTCGTGGCGCTGGTCGGCGTGCAGGACGCCGAGTGCGTACGCCGTCGCCGGGGCGATGCGCGGGGTGCGGGCCGCCGTCGCCGAGGCGGTCGCCGCCTCGGCCGCGTCGCGGTGACGGTCCAGGGCCCGGCCCGCGGCCGCCGGCCGGGTCACGTCCTCGCCCAGCGCCTCCCGCGCGTACCGGTGGACCCGCAGCAGGCGGCGTACCTCGTGCCAGAGGCCGTCGTGGTCCGCGTTGTACGGGTGGGCGGCGTCGACCGGCGGCAGCGCCGCCACCGCCGCCGACAGGCGGGTTTCGGCCACCGCCGCCAGCGGGACCAGGACCTCGCTCACCCGCCCCCGGGCCGCGACCTCGTCCAGCGGGACCTCCGAGGCCAGCACCGCCACCGCGTCCGCCACCGCGTGGAAGCGGGAGGAGCCGAGCGCCTGGAGGGTGGCCGAGTGGGCGCGCGTACGGGCCAGGGTCAGCTGGCGCTCCAGCAGCGCGCCCGCCCGGGCCGAGCCCACCGTCAGCGCGCCGGCCGAGCCGCGCGGAGCGGGCAGTTCCGGGGAGCCCGACAGCCGGTGCAGGGCGTCCATCAGCCGGGTCAGCCGGGCCGCGTACGCGTGCTCGTCGGCCAGTGTCGAGGACAGCCACACCAGCTCGGTGCGCAGCCCGTCGGCCCAGGAGGACTCGGTCACCACCCGGAAGGTGGCCAGGGATCCGCTGATGCGGCGCGCAGCCCCCCGCAGGCTGCGCGCCGCATCGCCGCCTTCGGCGGCGTCGGCCCCGCTCTCCTCGTGCAGCCGTAGCCCACGGAGGAAAGCGGTGGCCTGGGCACGCAGGTACGTGCCCAGCACGTCACCCGCGTCTGTAATCGGATCATGGTTTGGCTGAGCCACGCCGGCGCCTCCGGGCGTCTATGAGCGTCTCCTGTACGTGCCGCAGCGGCTGGCCGTCCGCGTCCGTGCTGTGCCGGGTCCATTCGCCGTCCGGGCCCAGGTGCCAGGAGGAGGTGGCGTCGGACATTCCGGTTTCCAGCATCCGGTCCAGTGCCGCGCGGTGGGCCGGGTCGGCGACCCTGACCAGTGCCTCGATACGGCGGTCGAGGTTGCGGTGCATCATGTCGGCGCTGCCGATCCACACCTCGGGCTCGCCGCCGTTGCCGAAGGCGAAGACCCGGGAGTGCTCCAGGAAGCGGCCGAGGATCGAGCGGACCCGGATGTTCTCCGAGAGCCCGGGGACTCCGGGACGCACCGCGCAGATGCCGCGCACCCAGATGTCGACGGGCACGCCCGCCTGGGCGGCCCGGTAGAGCGAGTCGATGAGGGCCTCGTCGACGATCGAGTTCATCTTGAGCCGGACGTACGCGGGGCGGCCGGCCGTGTGGTGGGCGGCCTCCTTGTCGATGCGCGCGATCAGTCCGTCCCGCAGCGAGCGGGGCGCCACCATCAGCCGGCGGTAGGTCTCGCGGCGCGAGTAGCCGGACAGCCGGTTGAAGAGGTCGGAGAGGTCCGCGCCGACCTGCGGGTCGGCGGTGAGCAGGCCGAGGTCCTCGTAGAGGCGGGCGGTCTTGGGGTGGTAGTTGCCGGTGCCCACGTGTGAGTAGCGGCGCAGCTGGTCGCCCTCCTGGCGGACGACGAGCGACAGCTTGCAGTGCGTCTTGAGGCCGACGAGCCCGTAGACCACGTGGCAGCCGGACTCCTCCAGCTTGCGCGCCCACTTGATGTTGGCCTGCTCGTCGAAGCGGGCCTTGATCTCGACGAGTACGAGGACCTGCTTGCCGGATTCGGCGGCGTCGATCAGGGCGTCCACGATCGGGGAGTCGCCGGAGGTGCGGTAGAGCGTCTGCTTGATGGCGAGGACGTCCGGGTCGGCGGCGGCCTGTTCCAGGAAGGCCTGCACCGAGGTGGAGAAGGAGTCGTACGGGTGGTGCAGCAGCACGTCCCGCTCGCGCAGCGCGGCGAAGATGTCGGGCGCGGACGCGGACTCGACCTCGGCGAGGTCGCGGTGGGTGCCGGCGATGAACTTCGGGAACTTCAGCTCCGGGATGTCCAGCGAGGCGATCCCGAAGAGGGAGGTCAGGTCCAGCGGGCCGGGCAGCGGGTAGACCTCGGAGGCGTTGACCTTCAGCTCCTGCACCAGCAGGTCCAGTACGCCGGGGTCGATGGACTCCTCGACCTCCAGGCGCACGGGCGGGCCGAAGCGGCGCCGCATGAGCTCCTTCTCCAGGGCCTGGAGCAGGTTCTCGGCGTCGTCCTCCTCCACCTCCAGGTCCTCGTTGCGGGTCACCCGGAACATGTGGTGCGCGAGCACCTCCATGCCGGGGAACAGCTCCTCCAGGTGCGCGGCGATGACGTCCTCCAGCGGGACGTAGCGCTGCGGGGAGGCCTCCAGGAAGCGGGAGAGGAGCGGCGGGACCTTGACCCGGGCGAAGTGGCGGTGGCCGCTGACCGGGTTGCGTACGACGACGGCCAGGTTCAGGGAGAGGCCGGAGATGTACGGGAACGGGTGCGCGGGGTCCACGGCCAGCGGGGTCAGCACCGGGAAGATCTGGTTGCGGAACAGGGTGAAGAGGCGGGCCTGTTCCTTCTCGGTGAGATCGGGCCAGCGGATCAGGTGGACGCCCTCCTCGGCGAGCGCCGGGGAGATGTCCTGCTGGAAGCAGGCGGCGTGCCGGGCCATGAGCTCGCGCGAGCGCGTCCAGATGAGGTCGAGCACCTCGCGGGGCTGCAGGCCGGAGGCCGAACGGGTGGCGACACCGGTCGCGATACGCCGTTTGAGGCCGGCCACGCGGACCATGAAGAACTCGTCGAGGTTGCTCGCGAAGATCGCCAGGAAGTTGGCGCGCTCCAGCAGCGGGGTCGTCGGGTCCTCGGCGAGCTCCAGCACCCGCTCGTTGAAGGCGAGCCAGCTGCGCTCCCGGTCGAGGAAGCGTCCCGGGGGGAGCTCGTCGCCGTCCTTGTCGCCGTCGTAGGCGTCCAGATCCGCGTCGATGTCGGGCTCGAGATCGACGTGCGGGCGGTGGGCGGAGATGGAGCCTATGCGGGCGTGGGCTCCGGTGACGGCCCTGCCGGGGGCGGCTCCGGGGGTGGTTCCGGGCGCGGTTCCGGGCGCTGCGCCGGGGGTGTGAGACGGGTGCTGGGCGGGGACCTCGGTGGGGCCTGCGCTGGGCTGGTGGCTCATGACTCCATTCTTCCGCGCACGCGGGAGGACAGGCGCGTCGGAAGAGTCGGCCGTCAGTCGGAGTCGGGGCTGCATGGGGGGAGGGTCGCAAGCGCGTCTGAATGCCTGGTTAATGGCGTGTGGCTTCCCGGGTCCGGCTGGCGCACGAGTCGCCTCCCGGCGGGGGTGGCGGGGGCGGGGCGTGCGCCCCCGGTGCGGCGCCGTCCCGGGGGCTCCGCCCCCCGGGCCCCCGCCGGGCTCCGCCCCGGGCCCCCGCGCCTCGGCCGCTCGGCGGGGGTGAGAGATCGGGGCTCGGCCCCGGGCCTCCGCGCCTCGGCCGCCGGCGGGGCTGGTTCGGGCCGGCGGGGCTGGTTCGGGCCGGCGGGGCTGGGTCGGGGTGGCGGGGCTGGGTCGGGGTGGCGGGGTGGTTCGGGGCGGCGGGGTCAGCTTTCCGTGCGGTACATCAGGTCGACCTCGTGGGTGGTGAAGCCGAGGCCCTCGTAGACGGCCAGGGCTGCCGGGTTGTCGGCGTCCACGTAGAGCATGGCCGTCGGGAGGCCCTCGGCCGCCAGGTGGCGCAGGCCGATCGCGGTGAGGGCTTTGCCGAGGCCGCCGCCCTGGGCGTCCGGGCGGACGCCGACCACGTAGACCTCGCCGAGCTGCTCGGCCGCGTGGACCTTCGTCCAGTGGAAGCCGACGATCTCCCCGTCGCGTTCCGCGAGGAAGAAGCCCTTGGGGTCGAACCAGGGCTGCGCGATCCGGTCGCCCAGGTCGCGCTGCGTCAGCGAGCCCTGTTCGGGGTGGTGTGCGAAGGCGGCCGCGTTCGCCGCGAGCCAGGCCGCGTCGTCGCTGCCGGGCACGAAGGTCCGTACGCTCACCCCGGGCGGGAACACCGGCTCCGGCAGCGGGACCCCGCCGGTCAGCGGCCGGCGCAGCTGGCGCAGCTCGCGGAAGAGGGTCAGGCCGAGCACCTGCGCGAGGTGCCGGGCGGCCGACTTGCCGCCGTGGGCCCATACCCGCAGCCGCTTGCCGGAGGCGGCCAGCAGGGCCGTGCCCATCGCCCGCCCGTGTCCGCGCCCGCGCAGGGCGGGGTGTACGACGAGCTCGGCGGCCGGGGCCTCCACCGGGTCGGTGTCCTCCAGTTGGCCATAGGCGGAGAGCCGGCCGCCCTCGGTGAGGAGGAAGTGCCGGATCCCCTCGCGCGGTCCGCCGCGCAGCTGGAGCCGTCCCTGTTCGGACACGGCGGTGGTGCCGTCCGTACGTGCCGCGTCGTCGATGAGGTCGAGTACGGCGCTCGCCTGTTCCTCCGTCAGCTCGTCGAGGGTCTGAATCTGCCGTCCCGGCTCCAGGGCCGCTGCTGCGTCAGTCATGGCACGAGCCTACGACCGGCACGGGTGACGGCGGAGTGCGGGCGCGGGGTCGGCGCTTCTTCTGCGCGTAACCAGCTCGATACCCGCTACCCCCTGTCGTGCTACGCGCGTTGACCATAGGCTTCGGCGGACCTCCCATGTCTTACCGCTGTCACATAAGGGGACTAAATGTCAGCGACGCCACAACGGCACCGCCGAACCCGCCGGTTGACCCTCGCCGCCCTCGCCGTCACGGCCGGGGCCGGGGCGATGGTCGCCGCCGCACTTCCGGCCGGTGCCGCGAGTGGTGGCGGTGCGGCCAAGAGCCGGACCGTCGATGTGCAGATGCTGTCGTTCAACGACTTCCACGGCACCCTGGAGCCCCCGCAGGGCTCCTCCGGCACCGTGACCGAGCGTCAGGCCGACGGCACCACCAAAGCCATACCCGCGGGCGGGGTCGAGTACCTCGCGACCAGCCTGCGCGAGGCCCGCAAGGGCCACGAGTACTCCGTCACGGCCGCGGCCGGTGACATGATCGGCGGCAGCCCGATGCTGTCCGGGCTCTTCCACGACGAGCCGAGCATCGAGGCGCTGAACAAGATCGGCCTGGACGTCTCCAGCGTCGGCAACCACGAGTTCGACGAGGGCAAGACCGAACTGCGCCGCATGGCGTACGGCGGCTGCCACCCGGTCGAGGGCTGCTTCGAGTTCGGCAAGGACTTCACGGGCGCCTCGTTCCAGTACCTCGCCGCCAACGTCACGGACGAGAAGACCAAGCGTCCGATGATGTCGCCCACCTTCATCTGGAAGAAGGGGGACGTGAAGATCGGCTTCGTCGGCGTCACCCTGGAGGGCACCCCGGACGTCGTGACGGCCGAGGGCGTCAAGGGCCTGAAGTTCGGCGACGAGGTCGAGACGATCAACAAGTACGCGGCCGAGCTGAACAAGCAGGGCGTGAAGTCGATCGTCGCGCTGATCCACGAGGGCGGTCTGCCCGCGAACGGCGCGTACAACTACGACTGCGACGTACCGGGCGCCGGCGCGGGCATCTCCGGTGCCATCGTCGACATCGCCAAGAACGTGGACGCGAAGGTCGACGCGCTGGTGACCGGCCACACGCACCAGGCGTACGCCTGCAACATCCCCGACCCGGCGGGCAACCCGCGTACGGTCACCTCGGCCGCCTCCATCGGCCGCCTGTACACGGACACCACGCTGACGTACGACCGGCAGACCAAGGACATCGTCCGTACGCCGGTCACCTCGCCGAAGCCGGTCAACAAGGTCGTCACCCGTGAGCAGCCCAAGGCCGCGGACATGACGGAGCTGATCCAGCGCTGGAACGAGCTGGCCGCGCCGGTCGCGAACCGTCCGCAGGGCTTCATCTCGGCCGACATCCCGGGCCGCGGCTCGCCGGAGTTCGAGAAGCCGCTGGGCGACCTCATCGCCGACGCGCAGCTGGAGGCCCTGGCCCCGGCGGCCAAGGGCGGCGCGCAGCTGGCCATCATGAACCCGGGCGGTATCCGCTCCGACCTCGCCTACAAGGCCTCGGGCCAGGAGGGCGACGGCGTGGTGACCTACGGCGAGTCCTTCACGGTCCAGCCGTTCACCAACATGATGAACGTGGTCGACCTGACCGGCGCGCAGCTGATCACGGCGCTCCAGCAGCAGGTCAGCGGCCCGGTCAACGGTGCCAGCCCGAAGATCCTTCAGGTGTCGAAGGGCTTCACGTACACCCTGGACACCACCAAGGCCGGTGCGGACCGCATCGTCGTGGACTCGGTGAAGCTCAACGGCACGGCCATCGACCCCGCCAAGACCTACCGGGTCGCGATGAACGAGTTCCTCGCGGGCGGCGGTGACGGCTTCACCGTCCTGAAGGAGCACAAGAACAAGCTGGTGGGCGCGTCCGACCTGGACTGCTTCAACGCCTACCTGACGAACAACTCCTCGGAGGCGTCCCCGATCGCCCCGCCGGCGGCGAACCGGATCACCGTCATCAAGTAACACCCGCGCACAGCGCGCCCGGAGGGGCGGCGGGCCTGTCGGCCCGCCGCCCCTCCGGCGTTTCCCCGCGCACCCCCGTGGCGCGGGGGACCCGCGGGGATCAGAGGGCCGCCAGGAAGGTCCCTACGGCCCGGTGGAAGCCGTCCGGGTCGGTGAACGGTATGAAGTGGTCGCCGTCGAGGGGCGCGTACGAGGTCTTCGGGCGCCGGGCGACCATCGCGTCGGCGACGGGCTGCTTGAGGGCCTGGCTCCGGGTGCCGTGGATCAGCAGGGCCGGGCAGGTGCTCGCGAGCCAGGTGTCCCAGTGGTCGCCGGCGCAGGCGTGGATGGAGTCGAGCATGTCTTGCGGGTGGTAGGCCAGGCGCCAGCCGCTGCCGTCGGTGAGGGGGCGCAGTCCGTCGGCGATGAAGGGCGCGGCGGCCGGTCCGGCGGCGGCGAGGAGTTCCTCACGGGTGGGGGCGGTGTAGGGGAGGCCGTCGAGGAAGTCGTACCAGTTCGGTCCGTCGGGGATGCGGATGTCGACGGTGGCGTCGACGCCGACGAGCGCGGAGATCCGGTCCGGGTGGGCGGCGGCCAGGTGGTAGGCGTTGAGTCCGCCGACGGAGTAGCCGAGGAGCGGTACGGGGGCGTCCAGGCCCAGGTGGTCGAGGAGGGCGACGGCGTCGCGGACGTAGCCCTCGCGCCGGTAGTCGGGTGCGCGGTCGGAGTCCCCGTGACCGCGCTGGTCGGGGGCGATGACCCGCCAGCTGTCGCCGAGGGCGGCGGCGAGGCCGGTGAAGGCGAGGGCCTCGGACATGCCGCCGTGCAGGGCGAGGAGCGGGCGGCCGGCGCCGCCGAAGTCCAGGTAGGAGAGCGTCCGGTCGTCGGTCTTCAGTTCGTGGCGCATGGCTTTGCCTCCCGTGGTCCCGCGGATCTTCCGGTGACTGCAGCCTGCCAGGAATTGGGCAGGTGCGCAATACGATTGTCTTGGGCGGTTGCCCAACGCGCTGCGCGACTACGATCCCGGCATGGGAAATCGCGAGGACCTGCTGGCCGGAGCCCGGCGCTGCCTGGAGGAGAAGGGGTATCTGCGTACGACCGTGCGCGATATCGCCTCGGCGTCGAAGGTGAGCATGGCCGCGATCGGCTATCACTTCGGGTCCCGGGAGGCCCTGCTCAACCTGGCGCTGTTCGCGGCCATGGACGAGTGGGCCGCGGGGGCGGGGCGGCTCGCCGGGGAGGGTGACACCGCCGGGGAGCGCTACGCCGACACCTGGGACCGCAAGATCCGGGACTTCGGCGAGACGCGCTGGCTCTGGATCGCCTCCGTCGAGGCCTTCGTGCACGCCCAGTCCTCGCCCGAACTGCTCGCGGTCCTCGCCGAGAGCCAGCGCCGGGCGCGGCGCATGGTGGCCGCGCAGCTGTCCGGAGTGGCCGAGGAGGAGGTCGCCGAGGAGGAGGTGCGCTCCCTCGGGTCGGTGCACATCGCGCTGCTGTCCGGGGTGATGGTGCAGGCGCTGACCGACCCGGAGCAGGCGCCGACCGGGCGGGAGCTCGCCCGGGGGCTGCGCCGGATGGCGGAGCTGCTGGACACCCCCTAGACGAGTAAGTCCGAAGTCTTCGCGCGCATGAAGCGAGGGTCTCGTTGGTTCGTTTGTGACGACAAACCTCAAGACCCTCGCCACTGCA
>NZ_JBICZI010000042.1:0-36037 GCF_043201855.1 Streptomyces sp. NPDC048257 | reverse complement strand
CGTGGCGTCGGCAGAGTCGTGAGCATTCGACCGTGGACGGCTGGCGCTACCGCGTCACCTGGAAGCGGATTGCAGACCCTTCCCCGGCTCGCCTGCCGGGCACGTGGCTGGTCGTCGTCCCCGAGGCCCTGACCGGCTCGCTGTCCGGCGGCTCGGGTGATGAGTGGACGGCTGCTGTCCTGCGGACGCTCGCCGACCGTGGCGCCGAGGTCCGTACCGTGACCGTCGCGGCCGACGCGGCCGATCGTGACCGGCTCGCCGCCACGCTCAAGGCCGAGACGGGCGGGGCCGTCCCGGCCGGCGTCCTGTCCCTCCTCGCCCTCGCCGGTGAGGGCGCCTTCACCGCCGAACTCGCCCTGTCCCAGGCGCTCGGTGACGTCGATGTGGCCGCACCCCTGTGGTGCGTCACGCGCGGCGCTGTCGCCACCGGCCGTTCCGAGCAGGTGGCCGACCCCGCGCAGGCGCTCGTCTGGGGTCTCGGGCGGGTCGCCTCCATGGAACAGGGCGGCCGTTGGGGAGGCCTGCTCGACCTTCCCGCCGATCTCGACGGCCGTACGCTCGAACGTCTTGCGGGTGTTCTGGCCGGTGACGGCTCCGAGGACCAGGTGGCGCTGCGCGCTTCGGGTCTCTTCGGCCGCCGTCTGGTCCACGCACCCCTCGCGGACACCGCCCCCGCACGGGAGTGGCGCCCGCAGGGCACCACCCTCGTCACCGGCGGTACGGGCGCGCTGGGCGCGCACGTGGCCCGCTGGCTCGCCGGGAACGGCGCCGAGCACCTGCTCCTCACCAGCCGCCGAGGCCCCGACGCGCCCGGAGCCGCCGAACTCCGCGACGAACTCACCGCCCTCGGCGCCCAGGTCACCCTCGCCGCCTGCGACATGGCCGACCGCGACGCCGTCACCACCCTCATCGACGCGATCCCCGCCGATCAGCCCCTCACGGCGGTGGTCCATGCCGCGGCGGTCGTGGACGACGGGGTCATCGAGACGCTGACTCCGGAGCAGGTGGAGGCCGTTCTGCGCGTCAAGATCGACGCGACCCTCACCCTCCACGAGCTCACCCGTGACCTGGACCTGTCGGCGTTCGTCCTCTTCTCGTCCTTCGCCGCCACCTTCGGCGCTCCCGGCCAGGGCAACCAGGCACCCGGAAACGCGTACCTGGACGCCTTCGCCGAGTACCGCCGGGCGGCCGGACTGCCCGCCACCTCCATCGCCTGGGGGCCGTGGGGCAGTGCGGACGGCGACGACAGCGCGGCGGGCGACCGGATGCGCCGCCACGGCATCGTCGCGATGTCGCCCGAGCGGACCCTCGTCTCGCTCCAGCACGCGCTGGACCGTGACGAAACGACCCTGACCGTCGCCGACATGGACTGGAAGCGGTTCACTCTCGCCTTCACCGCGGACCGGGACCGGCCGCTGCTCCTGGAGCTTCCCGAGGCCCGGCGCATCATCGAGAGCGCGGAGCGGGAGTCCGCCGACGACCTGGCCGGGGGAGTACCGCTCACGCAGCAACTCGCCGGGCTGCCCGAGGTCGAACAGGAGCGGCTGCTGCTCGACCTGGTCCGTACGGCTGTCGCCGCCGTCCTCGGCCACGCCGACCTGGCCGCCGTCGAGGCGGGCCGGGCGTTCAAGGAGCTCGGCTTCGACTCGCTCACCTCGGTCGAACTGCGCAACCGGCTCGGCGCGGTGAGCGGTCTGAAGCTGCCCGCCAGCCTGGTCTTCGACCACCCGACCCCCGCTGCCGTCGCCGCCTTCCTGCGCGCCGGGATCGTGCCCGACGCGGCCGCGGGCGGCGCACCGCTGCTGGAGGAGCTCGACAAGCTCGAAGCCGTACTGGAGCGGGGCACTGCCGACAACGTCGTGCGTGCCCGAGTGACCATGCGGCTCCAGTCGCTCCTGGCGAAGTGGAACGAGAGCGAGGACCGCTCGGGCGCGGCGGCGCGGCCGGCCACGGCCGACAGCTCCGGTACGGGCGTCGGCGCAGGGTCGGCAGACGGCGTGCTGGACGACGTCGAGCAGCTCCAGGAGGCGAGCGACGAAGAGCTGTTCGCCTTCATCAACAAGGGACTCGGCCGCGCCTGACCACAGGCGGTCCCCGGGCGGCCGCGTGATCCGGCAACCAGACGTCCGGCACCGGGACGCGAGCAACCGGCCACCCGGGCAGCCAGATAATCCACTATCCGCATAACCGGGCATCGAATGGATACGGTTATTGACGGCGTGCCGATCATTGGAACAGGATAGTCAGCCCCCCCTTGGCAATTCCCGCAGGGCTCACTGCCCCCTGTCGCACCTTCCCACTCAGGGGTGCGTAGGGGGCAGTTAGGGGTTGTCGTGGGGATTGAGCGGCGAATAGCCTGCCGCTGAGCAGTCGATTCGGTCAAGAAGAGAAGCGGCTGTATACCCGATGTAATTCTCGGCTTTATGTACACAGTTTTCCGATGCCGTCTGCTGCAAATGGGTGGTTGCGTTAAATGGCGAATGAAGAGACGCTGCGGGACTACCTGAAGCTGGTGACAGCGGATCTGCATCAGACGCGTCAGCGGCTGCGCGACGTCGAGGCGAAGAATCAGGACCCCATCGCCATCGTCGGCATGGGCTGCCGCTACCCCGGCGGTGTGACCTCGCCCGAGGAGCTGTGGCAGCTCGTCGTCGACGGTGGGGACGCCATCTCCGGTTTCCCCGCCGACCGCGGCTGGGACATGGAGACGGTCTACCACCCGGATCCCGAGCACCCCGGCACCAGCTACGCCAACCAGGGTGGCTTCGTCCAGGACTTCGCCCGCTTCGACCCGTCGCTCTTCGGCATCTCGCCGCGCGAGGCCCTCGCCATGGACCCGCAGCAGCGGCTGCTGCTGGAGACCTCGTGGGAGGCGTTCGAGCGCGCCGGGATCGACCCGACGTCGATGCGCGGCAAGCAGGTCGGTGTCTTCGTCGGCACCAGCAACCACGACTACCTGACGGCGCTGCTGAGCTCGTCCGAGAACGTGGAGGGCTACCTCGGTACCGGCAACGCGGCGAGTGTCGCCTCGGGCCGGCTTTCGTACACCTTCGGTCTCGAAGGCCCTGCCGTCACCGTCGACACCGCCTGCTCGTCGTCCTCGGTCGCCCTGCACCTGGCCGTACAAGCGCTGCGCAACGGCGAGTGCTCGCTCGCCCTCGCGGGCGGTGCGACGCTGATGTCGGCTCCCGGCACGTTCATCGACTACAGCAAGCAGCGCGGACTGGCCACCGACGGACGCTGCAAGGCGTTCTCGCCCGACGCCGACGGATTCAGCCTCGCCGAGGGCGTCGGCATCCTGCTGGTCGAGCGGCTCTCCGACGCGCGCCGCAAGGGCCATCCCGTCCTGGCTGTGGTCCGTGGCTCCGCCGTCAACCAGGACGGCGCCAGCAACGGCCTGACCGCGCCCAACGGCCCGTCCCAGCAGCGCGTCATCCTTCAGGCGCTGTCCAACGCCAGGCTCACCCCCGACCAGGTCGACGCGGTCGAGGCCCACGGCACGGGCACCGGCCTCGGCGACCCGATCGAGGCGCAGGCGCTCATCGCCACCTACGGCCAGGACCGCCCCGACGGGCGGCCGCTGTGGCTGGGTTCGCTCAAGACCAACATCGGTCACGCGCAGGCCGCAGCCGGTGTCGCGGGCGTCATCAAGAGCGTCATGGCGATGCGCCACGGCGTGCTGCCGCGCACCCTGCACGTGGACGAGCCGACCCCGCACGTGGACTGGTCGGCGGGCGAGGTGTCCCTGCTCACCGAGGCGCGGCCCTGGCCCCGCAGCGACCGGCCGCGCCGGATCGGCGTCTCGTCGTTCGGCATGAGCGGCACCAACGCCCACATCATCCTGGAGAGCGCGCAGGAGTCCGTCGCCGGCCGGCAGGCCGACGCCGGTACGACGCAGAACGAACCGGCCGCCGGCCGTGCGAACCCGCCCGGCGTCCTCCCGGTCGTCCTGTCCGGCCGGACCGAGACCGCCCTGCGCGCCCAGGCCGCCGCGCTGCACGCCCACCTCGCGGCCCACCCCGGCCTCGGCATCGCCGATCTCGCCTTCTCCCAGGCCCTCACCCGGGCAGCGCTGGACCGTCGCGCGGCCGTCGTCGCCGACGACCGCGACAGCCTGCTGTCGGGGCTCGCGGCGCTGGCGGAAGGACGCCCCTGCGCCGATGTGGTCGAAGGAAGCGCCACGGACGGCAAGCTGGCCTTCCTCTTCACCGGGCAGGGGAGCCAGCGGCTCGGCATGGGTCGTGAGCTGTACGAGGCGTACCCCGTCTTCGCGCGGGCCCTGGACGCGGTGTGTGAGCGGATGGAACTGCCGCTCAAGGACGTGCTGTTCGGGACCGACAGCGCCGCGCTGGACGAGACCGCGTACACGCAGCCGGCTCTCTTCGCGGTTGAGGTGGCGTTGTTCCGGCTGGTGGAGAGCTGGGGTCTGAAGCCGGACTTCCTGGCCGGTCATTCGATCGGTGAGATCGCGGCCGCGCACGTGGCCGGGGTGTTCTCGCTGGAGGACGCCTGCACCCTGGTCGAGGCTCGTGGGCGGCTGATGCAGGCGCTGCCGGGCGGTGGCGTGATGATCGCCGTCGAGGCGTCGGAGGACGAGGTCCTGCCGCTGCTCACCGACCGGGTGAGCATGGCTGCCATCAACGGCCCCCGGTCGGTCGTCGTCGCCGGTGACCAAGCCGATGCGGTCTCCATCGCGGAGGCTTTCGAAACCCAGGGCCGCAAGACCAAGAAGCTGACGGTCAGTCACGCCTTCCATTCGCCGCACATGGACGGCATGCTCGACGCCTTCCGCCGGGTCGCCCAGGGACTCTCGTACGAGACGCCTCGCATCCCGATCGTCTCCCACCTCACCGGAGCCCTCGTCTCCGACGAGATGAGCTCACCCGACTTCTGGGTCCGGCACGTCCGCGAAGCCGTCCGCTTCCTCGACGGAATCCGCTGGCTCGAGAGCCGCGGCGTCACCACCTACATCGAACTCGGCCCCGGCGGAGTCCTGTCCGCCCTCGGCCAGGACTGTCAGACCGCGACCGGCCCCCGCGCGGCCGCCTTCCTTCCCGCGCTGCGTACCGGCCGCCCCGAGGCGTCGTCGCTGACCGCAGCCGTAGCCGGTGCCCATGTACGCGGCCTCTCCCCGGACTGGGCCGCCCGCTTCTCCGGCACCGGGGCACACCGGATCGAGCTGCCCACCTACGCCTTCCAGCGCGAGCTGTACTGGCCCCGCGACCCCTTCACCGACCTGGCCGAATCCGCCGACGGCCGCGAACTCAGCGCCACGGACGCCAAGTTCTGGGAAGTCGTCGACAGCGAGGACCTCGCCGCGCTCGCCGACACCCTCGGGGTCGGCGGCGATGAGCCCCTCAGCAGCGTGCTGCCCGCGCTCTCCGCCTGGCACCGCCGCCACCGCGACCGTGACACCGTGGACGGCTGGCGCTACCGCGTCACCTGGAAGCCGCTGACGGACGCCACGCCCACGTCCCTCTCCGGGCACTGGCTCCTGGTCGTACCCACCGAGCACGCCGACGCCCCCTGGACCGTTGCCGCCGAGCAGGCCCTGACAGCGCGCGGCGTCACCGTGAGCACCGTCGCGCTCGACGCGACCCTCGACGACCGTGCCGCCACCGCCCAGCGGATCGGCGAAGCCCTCGCCCTCTCCGCCGCCACCGACTCTCCCCTCGCGGGCACCGAACCGCTCGTCGGCGTGTTCTCGCTGCTCGCCCTGGACGAGCGGCCACACCCCGCGGACCCGGCGCTGCCCGCCGGGCTCGCCGCCACGGCCGCCCTCATCCAGGCGCTCGGCGACGCGGGCGTGGAAGCCCCGCTGTGGGCCGCCACATGCGGCGCGGTCTCCACCGGCCGCACCGACCGGCTCTCCAGCGTCGCCCAGGCGCAGGTCTGGGGCCTCGGCCGCACCGCCTCCCTCGAACTGCCCGTGCGCTGGGGCGGTCTCGTCGACCTGCCCCGGACCCCCGACGACCGGGCCACGGGCCGGCTCGCCGACGTCCTCGGCGGACTCGGCACCGAGGACCACCTCGCCGTACGCTCCACCGGCGTCTTCGTCCGCAGGCTGGCCCGCGCCACCCGGGACGAGCGCCCCGCCGCCGCCGAGTGGGCCACCACCGGCACGGCTCTCATCACCGGTGGCACGGGCGCACTCGGCCGCCATGTCGCCCGCTGGCTCGCCCGAACCGGGGCGGAGCACCTGCTCCTGGTCAGCAGGCGCGGCCCGGAAGCCGAAGGAGCCGACGCGCTCGCCGCCGAACTGCGCGAACTGGGCGCCGAGGTCACCATTGCCGCCTGCGACGTCGCCGACCGCGACGCCGTCTCGGCCCTGCTCGCCACCCTTCCGGCCGCGCACCCGCTGACCACCGTCGTCCACGCCGCCGGCGTGCTCGACGACGGCGTCCTGGACGCCCAGACGCCGCAGCGCCTCGCGGGGGTCCTGCGCCCCAAGGCCCACGCGGCACAGGTCCTGCACGAGCTGACCCGCGACCTGGACCTCTCCGCGTTCGTCCTCTTCTCGTCCGTCGCCGCCGCCTTCGGCGCCGCCGGACAGGCCAACTATGCTGCCGCGAACGCCTTCCTGGACGCTCTCGCCGAGCAGCGCCGCGCCGACGGCCTGCCCGCCACCGTGCTGGCCTGGGGCGCCTGGGCCGAAGGCGGCATGGCCACCGACGAACTCGTCGCCGAACGCCTGCGGCTGGCCGGACTACCCGCCCTCGCGCCCGAACTGGCCCTGGCAGCACTGCACAGGGCGCTCACTCTGGACGAGACCGCTTCGCTCGTCGCCGACATCGACTGGGAGCGCCTGGCCCCCGGCCTCACCGCCATACGCCCCTGCCCGCTGATCGCCGACCTTCCCGAGGCCGTGCACGCCCTCGCCGGCGCCGAGGCGTCCGCAGGGTCCGGCGGCACCGCCGACACGTTCGCGCGGCAGCTGGCCGACGCCCCCGCCGGTGAACGCGATCAGCTCGCCCTGGAGTTCGTACGCACCCAGGTCGCGGCCGTACTCGGCTACGCCGGACCCGAGTCCGTCGACCCGGGCAGTGCCTTCCGGGACCTCGGCTTCGACTCGCTCACCGCGGTGGAGATCCGCAACCTCCTCACCTCCCGGACCGGCCTGAGCCTGCCGGCGACACTGATCTTCGACTACCCCAACTCGCTCTCCCTGGCCGCCTTCCTGCAGGGCGAACTGCTCGGCTCGCAGGCGACGGGCCCCGCCGCCGGCACCCCTGCCGGCCCGGGTGCCGCCACCGACGACGACCCCATCGCGATCGTCGCGATGACCTGCCGCTTCCCCGGCGGCGTACAGACCCCGGAAGACCTCTGGCAGCTGCTCGCCACCGGCCGTGACGCGATCTCGGGGTTCCCCGGCGACCGCGGCTGGGACCTCGACGGGCTGTACGACCCCGAGTCCGCCGCCGAGAACACCAGCTACGTCCGCGAGGGCGGCTTCCTCGCCGGTGCCACCGACTTCGATCCCGGGTTCTTCGGGATCTCGCCGCGCGAGGCCCTCGCCATGGACCCGCAGCAGCGCCTGCTGCTCGAAACCTCCTGGGAGGCCTTCGAGCGTGCCGGAATCGACCCCGCCACCGTGCGCGGCGAACAGATCGGCGTCTTCACGGGCACCAACGGACAGGACTATCTCAACGTCATCCTGGCCGCGCCCGACGGTGTCGAGGGCTTCCTCGGCACGGGCAACGCAGCGAGCGTGGTCTCCGGCCGCGTCTCCTACGTCCTCGGTCTGGAGGGCCCGGCCGTCACGGTCGACACGGCGTGCTCGTCCTCGCTGGTCGCCCTGCACTGGGCGATCCAGGCCCTGCGCCAGGGCGAGTGCAGCATGGCCCTGGCCGGCGGCGTGACCGTCATGTCCACGCCCGCATCCTTCGTCGACTTCAGCCGTCAGCGCGGGCTCGCGGAAGACGGCCGTATCAAGGCGTTCGCGGCGGCTGCGGACGGTACGGGCTGGGGCGAGGGCGTCGGCATGCTCCTCGTCGAGAGGCTCTCCGACGCACAGCGCAACGGCCATCCGGTCCTGGCGATCGTCCGGGGCTCGGCCATCAACCAGGACGGCGCCAGCAACGGCCTCACCGCCCCCAACGGCCCGTCCCAGCAGCGCGTCATCCGCCAGGCCCTCGCCAGCGGCGGACTGACGGCCACGGACGTCGACGCCGTCGAGGCCCACGGCACGGGTACGAAGCTCGGCGACCCGATCGAGGCGCAGGCACTCCTCGCCACGTACGGTCAGGACCGCCCGGCCGATCGGCCGCTGCTGCTCGGCTCGATCAAGTCGAACCTCGGTCACACGCAGGCCGCCGCCGGTGTCGCCGGTGTCATGAAGATGGTCCTCGCCATGCAGCACGGCCTGCTGCCGAAGACCCTGCACGTCGACGAGCCGACCCCGCACGTGGACTGGTCGGCAGGCGATGTCGCCCTGCTGGCCGATGCCGTGGAGTGGCCCGAGACCGGGCGTCCGCGCCGGGCGGGCGTCTCGTCGTTCGGCATCAGTGGTACCAACGCCCACACCATCATCGAACAGGCCCCGGAAGCCGTGACGTCCGTCCCGCCCGTGGCGTCCACGCCCGCACGGGCCGCCAGCCCGCAGCCGTGGCTCCTCTCGGCGAAGAGCCGCGACGCACTGCGCGACCAGGCACGCCGACTGCACGCCCACGCGGACCTGAACCCCGAACTGAGCCCCGCCGACCTCGGACTCTCCCTGGCGGTCGGCCGCTCGGCGTTCGAGCGGCGCGCAGCCGTGGTCGCCGCCGACCGTGAGGGGCTGCTGGCCGGTCTTGAGGCGCTGGCGGACGGCGGCTCGGCGGCCGGACTGGTAGAGGGCTCACCGGTCGCCGGGAAGCTGGCGTTCCTGTTCACGGGGCAGGGGAGTCAGCGGCTGGGAATGGGCCGGGAGCTGTACGAGGCGTATCCCGTCTTCGCGGACGCGCTGGACGCGGTCTGCGCACACGTGGACGCGCACCTCGAAGTGCCGTTGAAGGATGTGCTGTTCGGGGCGGATGGTGCTGCGCTGGACGAGACCGTGTATACGCAGCCTGCGTTGTTCGCGGTTGAGGTGGCGTTGTTCCGGCTGGTGGAGTCGTGGGGTGTGAAGCCGGACTTCCTGGCGGGTCATTCGATCGGTGAGATCGCGGCCGCGCATGTGGCCGGGGTGCTGTCCCTCGACGATGCGTGCACGCTGGTCTCCGCCCGCGGCCGGCTCATGCAGGCGCTGCCGGGCGGCGGTGTGATGATCGCCGTTCAGGCGTCGGAGGACGAGGTCCTGCCGCTGCTCACCGACCGTGTGAGCATCGCCGCGATCAACGGTCCGCAGTCGGTCGTGGTCGCGGGTGACGAGGCCGAGGCGGTGGCGATCGCCGAGTCCTTCACCGGCCGCAAGACGAAGCGGCTCACGGTCAGCCACGCCTTCCATTCGCCGCACATGGACGGCATGCTCGACGCCTTCCGCGAGATCGCCGAGAGCCTCACCTACGAGACTCCGCGGATCCCCGTGGTCTCGAACCTCACCGGGACCCTGATCTTCGACGAGATGGGCTCGGCCGAGTTCTGGGTCCGGCACGTCCGTGAGGCCGTCCGTTTCCTCGATGGCATCCGCACGCTGGAGGCTGCGGGTGTCACCAAGTACGTCGAGCTGGGTCCCGACGGTGTTCTGTCCGCCCTGGCCCAGGAGTGCGTGAGCGGCGAGGAGTCCGTCTTCATCCCCGTACTCCGCAAGGCACGTCCCGAAGCCGAGACGGTCACCACTGCCCTCGCCACGGCTCACGCCCATGGCATTCCCGTCGACTGGCAGACGTATTTCTCCGGGACCGGCGCCCAGCGCGTCGACCTCCCCACCTACCCCTTCCAGCGCCAGCGCTACTGGCCGGCCGTCTCCTCCCTCTACCTCGGCGACGTCGAGGCGATCGGGCTCGACGACACCGCGCACCCGCTGCTCAGTGCGGGTGTCGCCCTGCCCGAGTCCGACGGCATGGTGTTCGCCGGGCGACTCGCGCTCTCCACCCACCCCTGGCTCGCCGACCACGCCATCCTCGGCAGCGTCCTGCTGCCGGGTACGGCCTTCGTCGAGCTCGCCACCCGCGCCGGCGACCAGGTCGGCTGCGACTACCTGGAAGAACTGACCCTCGAAGCGCCCCTCGTCCTGCCCGAGCACGGCGGCGTCCAGCTGCGCGTGTGGGTCGGTGCCGCCGACGAGTCCGGCCGACGGCCGTTCGCCCTGCACTCCCGGGCCGAAGGTCTGCCGGTCGAGGAGCCCTGGACGCGGCATGCGGGCGGTGTACTCGCCGAAGGCGGGCGGCCCCCGGCTGCCTTCGACCTGGCGGCCTGGCCCCCGGCGGGCGCCGTCGAAGTGGAGCTCGACGGGCGGTACGACGAGCTCGACGGCATCGGTTTCTCCTACGGCCCCACCTTCCGTGGCCTGCGTACGGCCTGGCAGCTCGACGGCGAGATCTACGCCGAGGTCAGGCTGCCCGAGGGCGCCGAGGACGAGGCGCGCCGGTTCGGCCTGCACCCGGCCCTGCTCGATGCGGCACTGCACGCCATCGGGCTGGGCGGCCTCGGTGCCGACGACGGCCAGGGGAGGCTTCCCTTCGCCTGGACCGGAGTGTCGCTGCACGCGGGCGGGGCTGCCGCACTGCGTGTCCACCTCGCTCCGGCGGGTGCCGAGGGCGTCCGTCTGGAGATCGCGGACGCCTCGGGCACACCGGTCGCGGCCGTCGAGTCGCTCGGGCTGCGCCCGGTGACCGCCGATCAGCTCCGGGCCGCTCGTGCCACGTACCACGAGTCCGTGTTCCGTCAGCAGTGGACCGAGCTGCCGGGCCTCGGCGCTCCGGCCGCGGCCCCGGCCGTCCGGTACGCGTTCCTCGGCGGCGACACCGGAACCACCGCGGACCGCTACCAGGACCTGACGGCGCTCGCCGCCGCGATCGACGCCGGAGCGGCCGTACCGGACGAGGTGGTCGTCGAACTCGCGGCCGCGCCCCGCGGCGTCTCGGCGGCGGCCGTGCACAGCGCCGCGCACGACGCGCTGGCGCTCACCCAGGCCTGGCTTGCGGACGAGCGGTTCGCCGCTGCACGCCTGGTGTTCGTCACCCGCGGCGCGGTGGCCGCGGACCCCGCCGAAGACGTGACCGATCTCGCCGCCGCCACCGTGTGGGGCCTGCTGCGGTCCGCGCAGACGGAGAACCCCGGAAGGATCGCCCTCGCCGACACCGACGGCCACGACCGGAGTGACCAGGCCCTGCGGGCAGCGCTCACCTCCGACGAGGAGCGGTTCGCGCTGCGCGCCGGAGCCGTCCTCGTGCCCCGGCTCGCCCGGGTCGAGACCCAGCAGGACGAGTCCGCCCGGACACCGGCCTTCAAGCCCGGCGGCACGGTGCTGATCACCGGAGCCACCGGAGCGCTGGGCGGTCTCGTCGCCCGGCACCTCGCCGCCGAACACGGCGTGGAGCGGCTGCTCCTCGTCGGCAGGCGCGGGGCCGGCGCCCCCGGCGCGGCCGAACTCGTCGCCGAGCTGTCCGAGTCGGGCACCCGGGCCACGTGGGCGGCGTGCGACGTGGCCGACCGGGACGCGCTCGCAGCACTGCTCGCGGACATTCCCGCCGAGCACCCGCTGACCGCCGTCGTCCACACGGCCGGAGTCCTCGACGACGGCATCATCTCCTCGCTGACTCCCGACCGGCTCTCCGCGGTGCTGCGGCCCAAGGTCGACGCGGCCTGGAACCTGCACGAGCTGACCCGGGGCCTCGACCTCTCCGCCTTCGTGCTCTTCTCCTCCACCTCCGGCCTCTTCGGCGGCCCCGGGCAGGGCAACTACGCCGCCGCCAACTCCTTCCTGGACGCCCTCGCCCAGCACCGCCGCGCCCACGGGCTCCCCGCGACCTCGACGGCCTGGGGCCTGTGGTCCGTGGCCGATGGCATGGCCGGCGCCCTGGACGCGGCCGACGTCAACCGCATGCGCCGGGCCGGACTGCCGCCGCTGACTGCCGCCGACGGCCTCGACCTGTTCGACACGGCGGTCACCCTCGCCGACGCCTCCGTGGCCCTCATGCGGGTGGACACCGAAGCCCTGCGCGCCCAGGCCGCGGCCGGCACCGTCGCACCGCTGCTGCGCGGTCTCGTACGGGGCGTGGCCCGCCGATCGGTCGACGCGTCGACCGGCGCCGGAGCCGCCGACTCGGAGCTGCGCGGCAGGCTGGCGGGGCTCTCCGCGGCCGAGCAGGACCGGGCGCTGCTGGACCTGGTGCGTACGCAGGTCGCGGCGGTCCTCGGACACGCCGGGCCCGCGGCCGTCGAGTCGGGACGGGCCTTCAAGGAGCTCGGTTTCGACTCGCTCACCGCGGTGGAGCTGCGCAACCGGCTGAACGCCGCCACCGCTCTGCGCCTGCCCGCGACCCTGATCTTCGACTACCCGGACCCGACCCTTCTCGCCCGGCACCTGCGTGCCGAGCTGATCGGCGACGACACCACGGCCGCCGTGGCCGAGCCGCTCTCGGCCGTGGCCGACGACGAGCCCATCGCCATCGTCGCCATGAGCTGCCGCTACCCCGGTGACGTACGCACCCCCGAGGACCTGTGGCAGCTCCTGACGGCGGGCGCCGACGGCATCACACGGCTCCCCGAGAACAGGGGCTGGGACACCGAGGGGCTGTACGACCCGGACCCGGAGAGCCAGGGCACCTCGTACGCCCGCGACGGCGGATTCCTGCACGACGCGGCCGAGTTCGACGCCTCCTTCTTCGGGATCTCGCCGCGCGAGGCCCTCGCCATGGACCCGCAGCAGCGGCTCCTCCTGGAGACGACCTGGGAGGTCTTCGAACGGGCCGGCATCGCGCCGTCCTCCGTGCGCGGCAGCCGGACGGGTGTCTTCGCGGGTGTCATGTACCACGACTACGGCGCGCGCCTGCACGCCGTGCCCGACGGCGTCGAGGGCTACCTCGGCACCGGCAGCTCCAGCAGCATCGTGTCGGGCCGTGTCGCCTACACCTTCGGCCTTGAGGGCCCGGCCGTCACCGTCGACACGGCCTGCTCCTCGTCGCTGGTCGCCCTGCACCTCGCGGCTCAGGCGCTGCGCAACGGCGAGTGCTCGCTCGCCCTCGCGGGCGGTGTCACCGTGATGTTCACGCCCGGAACCTTCATCGAGTTCAGCCGCCAGCGCGGCCTGGCCGCCGACGGACGCTGCAAGTCCTTCGCGGCCGCGGCCGACGGTACGGGTTGGGGCGAAGGCGCGGGCATGCTCCTGCTGGAGCGGCTCTCCGATGCGCGACGCAACGGCCACCAGGTCCTCGCGGTCGTCCGCGGCTCGGCCGTCAACCAGGACGGCGCAAGCAACGGCCTCACCGCGCCGAACGGCCCCTCGCAGCAGCGCGTCATCCGGCAGGCCCTCGCCAACGCGGGCATCGCTGCCGGACATGTCGACGCCGTCGAGGCCCACGGCACCGGCACCACCCTCGGCGACCCCATCGAGGCGCAGGCCCTCCTCGCCACCTACGGACAGGAGCACACCGACGACCGGCCGCTGCTCCTCGGCTCGGTGAAGTCCAACCTCGGTCACACGCAGGCTGCGTCGGGCGTCGCCGGCGTCATCAAGATGGTCATGTCGATGCGGCACGGTGTGCTGCCGAAGACCCTGCACGTCGACCAGCCGACCCCGCACGTGGACTGGTCGGCGGGCGCGGTCTCGCTCCTCACCGAGCAGACCCCGTGGCCCGAGACCGGTCGTCCGCGCCGCGCGGGCGTCTCCTCCTTCGGTATCAGCGGCACCAACGCGCACGCCATCATCGAACAGGCCCCGGAGCCTGACCCTTCCCGGGCGAAGGCGCAGCCCGCGCCGGACGCTGTGGCGCCGTCGCCCGTGCCCCTGATCGTGTCCGCCCGCGGCGAGGACGCACTTCGCGCCCAGGCCCGCCGGCTCCACGCGCACGTCCACGCCGACCCCGGGCTGCGCGCCGTCGACCTCGGCCTCTCCCTCGCGACCACGCGCTCGGCCCTGGACCAGCGTGCGGCACTGGTGGCCGGTGACCGCGCGGAACTGCTGCGCGGCCTGGACGCCCTGGCCCGCGGCGAGGACACCGCGGGACTGGTGCGCGGCACCGCCCGCGAGGGACAGGTGGCGTTCCTGTTCACCGGTCAGGGCAGCCAGCGGCTGGGGATGGGACACGAGCTGTACGGCGCGCATCCCGTCTTCGCGGACGCGCTCGACGAGGTCTGCGGCGAACTGGACCGGCACCTCGAAGTGCCGCTCAAGGACGTGCTGTTCGCGGCCGAGGGCGATCTGGTGAACCAGACCGCGTACACGCAGCCCGCGCTGTTCGCCGTAGAGGTGGCCCTGTTCCGGCTCGTCGAGAGCTGGGGCGTGAAGCCCGACTTCCTGGCCGGCCACTCGATCGGTGAGATCGCCGCCGCGCACGTGGCGGGTGTCCTCTCCCTCCAGGACGCCGGCGAACTGGTCGCCGCTCGTGGCCGGCTGATGCAGGCCCTGCCGGCCGGTGGCGTGATGATCGCCGTCCAGGCGTCGGAGGACGAGGTCCTGCCGCTGCTGACCGACCGGGTGAGCATCGCCGCGATCAACGGTCCGCAGTCGGTCGTGATCGCGGGCGACGAGGCCGACGCGGTCGCGATCGCCGAGTCCTTCACCGGCCGCAAGACGAAGCGGCTCACGGTCAGCCACGCGTTCCACTCGCCGCACATGGACGGCATGCTCGCCGACTTCCGCAAGGTCGCCGAGGGCCTCGTCTACGAGAGCCCGCGCATCCCGATCGTCTCGAACCTCACCGGCGCTCTCGTCACCGACGAAATGAGCTCGGCCGACTTCTGGGTCCGGCACGTCCGCGAGGCCGTCCGCTTCCTGGACGGCATCCGCGCCCTGGAAGCCGCAGGCGTCACGACGTACATCGAACTCGGCCCCGACGGCGTGCTCTCCGCCATGGCCCAGGACTGCGTGACCGGCGAGGACGCCGTCGTCGTCCCCGTACTGCGCACCGGCCGCCCCGAGGCCGAGACCGCCACCGCCACCCTGGCGCGCGTCCACGTCCAGGGCGTGCCCGTGGACTGGCAGGCGTACTTCTCCGCTACCGGAGCACAGCGAGTCGACCTGCCCACCTACGCCTTCCAGCGCAAGCGCTACTGGCTCGACGTCGGCGTCTCCGTCGAGGACGTGATGGCGGCCGGTCTCGACTCGGCCGACCATCCCCTGCTGGGCGCCACCGTCTCACTGCCCGCGTCCGACGGGCTGGTCCTCACCGGACGCCTCGCGCTGTCCACGCACCCCTGGCTGAGCGACCACACCGTCATGGACACCGTCCTGCTGCCCGGCACGGCCTTCGTCGAACTCGCCCTGCGGGCCGGTGAACAGGTCGGCTGCACCACCGTCGAAGAGCTGGCCGTCGAAGCCCCGCTCACCCTCGCCGGCCAGGGCGCCGTCCGGTTCCAGCTGGCAGTGGACGCGCCGGACGGCGCCGGGCGCCGGACACTGGCCCTGCACTCCCGCCGCGCCGAGGCCCCGGCCGAAGAGCCGTGGACACGGCACGCCACCGGCGTTCTCGCGCCCGCCGCGCCCACGCGCCCCTTCGACCTGACCCAGTGGCCGCCGGCCGACGCGGAGCCCGTGCCCACCGACGCGTTCTACCCGGGCGCGGCCGCGGCCGGCCTCGGCTACGGACCGGTCTTCCAGGGGCTGCGCGCCGCCTGGCGGCGCGGCGACGAACTGTTCGCCGAGGTCGCACTCGACGAGGAGTACGAGGGCGACGCCGCCGCCTACGGCGTGCACCCCGCCCTGCTCGACGCGGCTCTGCACGCCATCGGCCTCGGAGTACCCGGCGCGTCCGCCGACGCCCCGGGCGAAGGAGCCCGGCTGCCCTTCGCCTGGACCGGCGTACGCCTGTACGCGGCCGGCGCGGCGGGCATCCGCGTCCGGCTGACCGCCGCCGAATCCGGCGGCGTCGCCCTGGACGTGGCCGACTCCACCGGAGCGCCGGTGGCCTCCGTCGAGTCCCTGATCCTGCGCCCGGTCTCCGTGGAGCAGCTCGGCGGGGACCGTGCAGCGCACCACGAGTCGCTCTTCGGCGTGGAGTGGGCCAAGCTTCCCGTCCCCTCCGGTGCGATCCCCTCCGGCGAACGCTGGGCCGTACTCGGCGAGGACGGGCCGGACCTCAGGGTCGGCGGCGAACGCCTCGACGCGTACAGCGGCCTCACGGCGCTGCGCGAGGAACTCGCCACGGGCACCTCCGCGCCGGACGTCGTCGTCGTACCCCTGTCCTCCGCGGCCTCCGGCAGCGGACGTGCGGCGACCGCCCGGGGCGCCGCGCACCACGCGCTCGCCCTGGTCAAGGAGTGGCTGGCCGACGAACGGCTCGACGGCGCGCGGCTCGTGCTGCTGACGCAGGGCGCGGTGGCCGCCGTACCGGACGAGCACGTGACCGATCTGACCCACGCCCCGGTGTGGGGCCTCGTGCGGTCCGCGCAGTCGGAGAACCCCGGCCGGTTCGTGCTCGCCGACACCGACGGCGCCGACGCCTCCTTCGGGGCGCTGGCCGCCGCGCTCGCGACCGACGAGCCGCAGCTCGCCCTCCGGTCCGGCGAGGCACACGCCTTCCGCCTGCGCCGCATCGCCCGTACCGCGACCGCAGCGGCCGGTGCCACCGACAAGAGCGACGGCCCCACCCGTGAGGACGACGTCAGGAGGATCGACACCGACGGCACGGTCCTGGTCACCGGTGCGAGCGGCACCCTCGGCGGACTCTTCGCCCGCCACCTGGTCGCCGCACACGGCGTGCGGCACCTGCTGCTGCTGAGCCGTCGCGGGGCCGAAGCCCCCGGGGCCGGTGAACTGACCCGTGAGCTGACCGCGTCGGGCGCGGACGTGACCTGGGCGGGGTGCGACGCGGCCGACCGGGACGCGCTCGCCGCCGTACTCGCCGCGATCCCGGCCGACCGACCGCTGACGGCGGTCGTCCACACGGCCGGTGTGCTCGACGACGGCATCATCGACTCCCTCACACCCGAGCGCCTCGACACCGTGCTGCGGCCCAAGGTCGACGCGGCCTGGAACCTGCACGAGCTGACCGAGGGCCACGAACTGTCCGCGTTCGTGCTCTTCTCCTCGGTCGCCGGCTGCTTCGGCGCCGCGGGCCAGGGCAACTACGCGGCAGCCAACTCCTTCCTGGACGCCCTCGCCCAGCACCGCACGGCCCGCGGCCTCACCGCCAGTTCCCTCGCCTGGGGCCTGTGGGAGGCGACGGACGGCATGGCCGGCGCGCTCGACGACGCCGACCTGACCCGCATGGCCCGCTCCGGCGTGGCCGCGCTCGCCCCCGACGAGGGCCTGGCCCTGTTCGACGCCTCCCGCACCCTGGACGACGCGGTCCTCGTACCCATGCGGATCGAACTGGGTGCGCTGCGCGCCCAGGCCGCGGACGGCACACTGCCGCCGCTGCTGCGCGGACTGGTGCGCACTCCCGCGCGCCGGGCCGCCGACTCCGGAGTACGCACCGGAACGCGTCACCGCACCGACCCGGCGGGCTCCCTCGAAGAGCGCCTCGCCGGACTGTCGTCCGCCGAACGCGACCAGGCCCTGATGGAGTTGGTCCGCACACAGGTGGCCGCGGTCCTGGGCTACGCGGGCCCCGACGACGTCGACGCCGGACGGGGCTTCCTCGACCTGGGCTTCGACTCGCTCACGGCGGTCGACCTGCGCAACCGCCTCACGGCGAGCTCCGGACTCCGGCTGCCCGTCACGCTCATCTTCGACTATCCGTCTCCCACCGCGCTCGCCGCGTACCTCGGCGAGCGCCTCGGCCAGGGCGACCCGTCCCGCCAGCCCGTCCACGCGGAACTCGACAAGCTCGAATCGATCCTCTCGACGGTCGGCCCCGACGACGTCGAACGCGCGGGCATCACCGCCCGGCTGCGAGACCTTCTGGCGAAGTGGAATGAAACGCACAGTGCACAGGACAGCGCCGCCGAAGAGCGGGAAATCCAGTCCGCGACGGCCGACGAGATCTTCGATCTCCTCGACGAAGAACTGGGGCTGTCCTGACCGGCTCCGGCCCGGCGGGCGCCCGATCCGTGCGGAGCACCGGCTCCCGGCCCGGGCGGCGGCCCACCGGCTCCCGGCCCGGGCGGCGGCCCACCGGCTCCCGGCCGTCCTCCCGTCCGGCACCCACCTTCCGATCCACCGGCTCCGCGCGAGCTTTCCGACTCTGACCACGGGGATGGCGTAAATGGTGAACGAGGAGAAGTACCTCGATTACCTCAAGCGGGCGACGACCGACCTCCGCGAGGCCCGACGACGGCTGCGCGAGGTGGAGGAACGGGAGCAGGAGCCGATCGCCGTCGTGGCGATGAGCTGCCGCTACCCCGGGGGGATCGACACCCCCGAAAAGCTGTGGGACCTCGTCGCCCACGGCCGGGACGCCGTCTCCGCCTACCCCACGGACCGCGGATGGGACGCCGAAGTCCTCTTCGACCCCGACCCCGAGACCGGGATCGAGGCCTACGAACAGGTCGGCGGCTTCCTGCACGACGCGGCCGACTTTGACCCCGCGTTCTTCGGGATCTCGCCGCGCGAAGCCCTCGCCATGGACCCCCAGCAGCGCCTGCTGCTCGAAACGTCCTGGGAGGCCTTCGAGCGCGCGGGCATCGACCCGGCGTCGCTGCGCGGCAGCCGTACCGGAGTCTTCGCCGGGCTGATGTACCACGACTACGCCGCCCGGCTGTTCAGCGTGCCGGAGGAGATCGAAGGCTTCCTCGGCAACGGCAGCTCCGGCAGCATCGCCTCGGGCCGGATCGCCTACACCCTCGGACTCGAGGGCCCCGCCGTCACCATCGACACGGCCTGCTCGTCCTCGCTGGTCGCCGTGCACCTCGCGGCCCAGGCACTGCGCAACGGCGAGTGCACGCTCGCCCTCGCCGGCGGCGTCACCGTCATGTCGACTCCCGGCACCTTCACCGAGTTCAGCCGCCAGCGAGGCCTGGCGGGCGACGGCCGCTGCAAGTCGTTCGCGGCTGCGGCGGACGGTACGGGCTGGGGCGAAGGCGCCGGCATGCTCGTCCTGGAACGGCTCTCCGAAGCCCGCAGGAACGGCCACCCCGTCCTGGCACTGGTCCGCGGTTCGGCCGTCAACCAGGACGGCGCCAGCAGCGGCCTGACGGCCCCCAACGGACCCTCCCAGCAACGCGTCATCCGCCAGGCACTCGCCGGTGCGCGGCTGTCCGCCACCCAGGTCGACGCGGTCGAGGCCCACGGCACCGGCACCACTCTGGGCGACCCGATCGAGGCGCAGGCCCTGCTCGCCACCTACGGTCAGGACCGTCCCGAGGGCCGCCCGCTGTGGCTGGGCTCCATCAAGTCGAACATGGGCCACACCCAGGCCGCCGCCGGTGTCGCGGGCATCATCAAAATGGTCATGGCGATGCGCCACGGCATCCTCCCGCAGACCCTGCACGTGGACGAGCCGACCCCGACCGTCGACTGGTCCGAGGGCGCGGTCTCACTGCTCACCGAGTCCGTGCCGTGGCCCGAGACCGGCGCGCCCCGCCGCGCGGGAGTCTCGTCGTTCGGCATCAGCGGCACCAACGCCCACACCATCCTCGAACAGGCCCCGGATGCCGTCGAGGCCGAATCCGGGACCGAGCCGCCCGCGGCCCTCGCACCGCCCGTGCCGCCGCTGTGGAACCTCTCCGCCAAGACTCCGGCCGCGCTGCGCGCGCAGGCCGGGAAGCTGCACGCCCACCTGACCGCACACCCCGGCCTGCGCCCCGGGGACATCGCCCACTCGCTCGCCGCCGGACGCACCGACTTCGAGCACCGGGCAGTCCTCACGTCCGCCGACGGGCCGGGCCTCACCCGTGCGCTGGAAGCCTTCGCGGACTCGGCTCCCGAGGACACGGCACCGGGGGTCACCCAGGGCCGCCCGGTCTCCGGGAAGCTGGCGTTCCTGTTCACGGGGCAGGGGAGTCAGCGGCTGGGGATGGGCCGTGAGCTGTACGAGGCGTATCCCGTCTTCGCGGACGCGCTCGACGAGGTCTGTGAGCGGCTGGATCTTGAAGTGCCGCTGAAGGACGTCCTGTTCGGGTCGGAGGCGGATCTGCTGGACGAGACCGCGTATACGCAGCCTGCGTTGTTCGCGGTCGAGGTGGCGTTGTTCCGGCTGGTGGAGCGCTGGGGTCTGAAGCCCGACTTCCTGGCGGGTCATTCGATCGGTGAGATTACGGCTGCGCATGTGGCGGGGGTGTTCTCGCTGGAGGACGCCTGTGCTCTGGTGTCTGCGCGTGGGCGGTTGATGCAGGCGCTGCCGGCCGGCGGTGTGATGATCGCCGTTCAGGCGTCGGAGGACGAGGTCCTGCCGCTGCTCACCGACCGGGTGAGCATCGCCGCGATCAACGGTCCGCAGTCGGTCGTGATCGCGGGTGACGAGGCCGAGGCGGTGGCGATCGCCGAGTCCTTCACCGACCGTAAGTCCAAGCGGCTCACGGTCAGCCACGCCTTCCATTCGCCGCACATGGACGGCATGCTCGACGCCTTCCGCAAGGTGGCGGAGGGCCTCTCGTACGAGCCTCCGCGCATCCCCGTGGTCTCGAACCTCACCGGCACCCTGATCTCCGACGAGATGGGCTCGGCCGAGTTCTGGGTCCGGCACGTCCGCGAGGCCGTCCGTTTCCTCGACGGCATCCGCGCTCTCACCGAACGCAACGTCGTGCACTTCGTCGAACTCGGCCCGGATGCCGTGCTCTCGGCCATGGCGCAGGACTGCCCCTCCGCCGACATCGCAGCCTTCGTGCCCGTACTCCGCAAGGGCCGTTCCGAGACCGACTCGCTGACCGATGCCCTCGCGCGGCTCCACGTGCGCGGGGTGGCCGTCGACTGGGACGCGTACTACTCCGGTACGGACGTCCAGCGCGTCGACCTGCCCACCTACGCCTTCCAGCGCGAGTCCTACTGGCTCGACGCCGGCCGGCCCCTCGGGGACGTCTCCTCGGCCGGGCTCGGAGCGGCCGATCACCCGCTGCTCGGCGCCGCCGTGGCTCTCGCCGACCTCGACGGTTTCCTCTACACGGGCCGTCTCTCGCTCGACACCCACCCCTGGCTCGCCGACCACAGCGTCATGGGTTCCGCCGTACTGCCGGGCACCGCCTTCGTCGAACTGGCCATCCGCGCCGGCGACCAGGTCGGCTGCGACCTGCTCGAAGAACTCACCCTTCACGCGCCGCTCGTACTGCCCCGGACCGGCGGCGTGCAGATCCAGTTGTGGGTCGGCGCACCGGACGCCACCGGCCGCCGCACCCTTGGTGTGCACTCCCGCCCCGAGCCCGCCCCGGACGCTGTCGGCCTGGACGCCGACGCGGGAGAGCCGTGGACCCGGCACGCCGACGGTGTGCTCGCCACGGGTGCCCCGCAGCCGTCCTTCGCCCCCGACGTCTGGCCGCCGGCCGGTACCACGCCCCTGCCCGTCGACGAGCTGTACGCCCGGCTCGCCGAGGCAGGACTCGAGTACGGCCCCGCCTTCCAGGGCGTACGCGCGGCCTGGGCGAGCGACGAGGCGACCTACGTCGAGATCGCGCCCGCCGACGGCCAGCGGGCCGATGCCTCGCTGTTCGGACTGCATCCCGCGCTCCTCGACTCGGCGCTGCACGCCATCGGTCTGACCGGGCTCGTCGAGGACACCGGCCGCGGCCGGCTGCCGTTCTCCTGGACCGGGGTGTCCCTCTACGCCGTGGGCGCCTCGGTGCTGCGGGTACGGCTGTCCAAGGCCGGACCGGATGCGGTGTCCCTGGCCCTTGCCGACGGAGCCGGACAACCCGTGGGCGACATCGCCTCGCTCACTCTGCGCACTGTCTCGGCCGAGCAGCTGGACACCCGGCAGGGCGGTCACCACGACGCGCTGTTCCAGGTGGACTGGACCCCGCTGACCCTGCCCGGTGCCGTCGACGACCGCTGGGCCGTGCTCGGAGATTCGGTCCCCACCGACGAGCCGGGCGACGGCGTCGCCCGCCACGCGGACGTGGAGGCGCTGAGCGCGGCCCTGGGCGCAGGTGCCCCGGTGCCGGACGCCGTACTCGTACGCCACCCGGCCGTGCCCGAACTCACCCCCGAGGCGGTTCACCGGGCAGCGCACCGGACCCTTCGCCTGCTGCGGCACTGGCTCAGCGACGACCGGCTTGCCGACAGCCGTCTCGTCCTGCTCACGCACGGCGCGGTCGCCGCGGGAGCCGGTGACCAGGTGCCAGACCCGGTGCACGCCGTGGTCTGGGGTCTGGTCCGCTCCGCACAGTCCGAGCACCCGGGCCGGTTCCTGCTCGTCGACAGCGATGGCGGCACCGGTTCCGGCGTCGACGGGGTGTCCTGGCAGACGTTCAGTGCTGTGCTCGCCTCCGAGGAGCCGCAGGTCGCCCTGCGCGACGGCGTGGCCCACGCACCCAGGCTGGCCAAGGTTCCCGCCGGCGCCGCCGTCGAGACGCCGTCGTACGCCCCCGACGGCACCGTCCTCGTCACCGGGGCCAGCGGCACTCTCGGCGGGCTCGTCGCCCGGCACCTCGTGACCGGGCGTGGTGTGCGGCGTCTGCTGCTGCTGAGCCGCCGGGGTGCCGATGCGCCGGGCGCCGGTGAACTCACCGCTGAGCTGGTCGGCTTGGGTGCGCAGGTGTCGTGGGCGGCGTGTGACGCGGGGGACCGGGACGCGCTCGCGGCCGTCCTGTCCGCTGTTCCTGCCGCGCACCCGCTCACCGCGGTCGTCCACACGGCCGGTGTTCTCGACGACGGTGTGATCGGCTCGCTCACCCCGCAGCGCCTCGACACGGTCCTCCGTCCGAAGGCCGATGCCGCCCTCCACCTGCACGAACTGACCCGCGACCTGCCCCTGTCCGCCTTCGTCCTCTTCTCCTCCGCAGCCGGGGTCTTCGGCGCACCGGGTCAGGGCAATTACGCGGCTGCCAACTGCTTCCTGGATGCTCTCGCCCAGTACCGGCGTGCCCGCGGGCTCCCCGGCCGGTCGCTGGCCTGGGGGCTGTGGGAGGACGCCGAAGGCATGGCGGGCGCCCTCGACCGCGCCGACCTCGACCGGATGAAGCGCGGCGGTGTCCACGGTCTCACCGCCGCCGAGGGTCTCGCGCTCCTCGACCTCGCCGACGCCCTCGGCACGATCCATGACGACGAGGGGACGGCCGGACGGGCGCTGCTCGTGCCGATGCGACTGGGCCTTCCCGCCGGCATCCCCGGCGCTGAAGTGGCCCCGCTGCTGCGCGGATTGGTCCGCACTCCCGCGAGGCGTGTCGCGGCCGGAGCCACCGCCGGAACCGGGCCGGACCTCTCCGCTCTCGAACGGCGGCTCCTCGGCCTCGACGCGTCGGAGCGGGAGCGGCTGCTCCTCGACCTCGTCCGCGGCCATGTCGCCGACGTACTCGGCCACGACTCCCCGGGCGCCATCGACCCCGAACACGCCTTCAGCGAACTGGGCTTCGACTCCCTGACGGCGGTGGAACTGCGCAACCGCCTGGGCGCGGCCATCGGCCGGCGGCTGCCCGCCACGCTGATCTTCGACCACCCGACCTCGCTCACGCTCGCCCGCCACCTCTCCGGTGAACTCGGCGGGGACCAGCACACGTCCGCACCCACCGGGCCCGCGCCCACCGTGATCGACGACGACCCGATCGCCATCGTGGCGATGAGCTGCCGCTACCCCGGCGGCGTGACCACCCCCGAGGAGCTGTGGCAGCTCCTGGAGGGCGGCGGGGACGCGATATCCGGCTTCCCCGCCGACCGAGGCTGGGACATCGAGACGCTGTACGACCCCGATCCCGACCACCCGGGCACCTCGTACACCCGCCACGGCGGCTTCCTGCGCGACGCCGCCGCGTTCGACCCGACGTTCTTCGGGATCAGCCCGCGCGAGGCTGTCGGGACGGACCCGCAGCAGCGGCTCCTCCTGGAGACCACCTGGGAGGCGTTCGAACGGGCCGGGATCGACCCGGCCACCGTGCGCGGCAGCCGGACCGGTGTGTTCGCCGGCGTGATGTACCACGACTACGCGGCCCTGCTGGAGCGCTCGAAGGACGGAGCGGACGGCTCCCTCGGCTCGGGCAGCACCGGCAGCATCGCCTCGGGCCGGATCTCGTACACCTTCGGTCTCGAAGGCCCCGCCGTCACGATCGACACCGCCTGCTCGTCGTCGCTCGTAGCCCTGCACATGGCCATCCAGGCGCTGCGCACCGGCGAGTGCGACATGGCGCTGGCCGGCGGTGTCACCGTCATGGCGACCCCCGGCACCTTCGTCGGCTTCAGCCGTCAGCGCGGCCTGTCCGCCGACGGCCGCTGCCGGGCCTTCTCGGCCGACGCCGACGGTACGGGCTGGGGCGAGGGCGCCGGAATGCTCCTCGTGGAGCGGCTTTCGGACGCCCGCAGGAACGGTCACCCGGTCCTGGCCGTGGTCCGTGGCTCGGCGATCAACCAGGACGGCGCGAGCAACGGGCTCACGGCTCCGAACGGTCCGTCGCAGCAGCGCGTGATCCGCGCGGCCCTCGCGAGCGCGGGTCTGTCGGCCGCCGAGGTGGACGCGGTCGAGGCGCACGGCACCGGTACGACGCTCGGAGACCCGATCGAGGCGCAGGCGCTGCTCGCGACCTACGGTCGGGAACACACCGAGGACAGCCCGCTGTGGCTCGGCTCGATCAAGTCGAACATGGGCCACACGCAGGCGGCCGCCGGTGTCGCGGGCATCATCAAGATGGTCCTTGCCATCGAGCACGGCGTGCTGCCGCGCACCCTGCACGCGGAGCAGCCCTCGCCGCACGTGGACTGGTCGGAGGGCGCGGTCTCGCTGCTCACCGAGTCCGTCCCGTGGCCGGAGACGGGCCGTCCGCGCCGCGCGGGTGTGTCGTCGTTCGGTATCAGTGGCACCAACGCGCACACGATCATCGAGCAGGCGCCGCAGGAGGTTACGCCGGCCCCGGCTGACGCGGTGGTCGTGCCGAGCGTGCTGCCCCTCCAGCTCGCGGGCCACAGCGCCGAGGCCCTGTCCGCCCAGGCCCGTGCGCTGAGCGCACACCTGGCGGCACACCCCGGCCTCCCCCTCGCAGACCTGGCGTACTCCCTGGCCACGAGCCGTGCCACGTTCGGCCACCGGGCGGTCCTGCTCGCGACGGAGGGCAGCACGGCCGCCGCGGCGCTCGACGCCCTCGCCGACCGGCGCACGGCTCCGGGCTTGGTGCGGGGCACGGTCAGCAAGGGCGGTCGCACGGCGTTCCTGTTCACGGGGCAGGGGAGTCAGCGGCTGGGGATGGGGCGTGAGCTGTACGAGGCGTATCCCGTCTTCGCGGACGCGCTGGATGCGGTGTGTGCCCGCATGGACCTCGAAGTGCCGCTGAAGGATGTGCTGTTCGGGGCGGATGGTGCTGCGCTGGACGAGACCGCGTATACGCAGCCTGCGTTGTTCGCGGTCGAGGTGGCGTTGTTCCGGCTGGTGGAGAGCTGGGGTGTGAGGCCGGACTTCGTGGCCGGTCATTCGATCGGTGAGATCGCGGCTGCCCATGTGGCGGGGGTGCTGTCCCTCGACGATGCGTGCACGCTGGTCTCGGCCCGCGGCCGGCTGATGCAGGCGCTGCCGGCCGGCGGTGTGATGATCGCGGTGCAGGCGTCGGAGGACGAGGTTCTGCCGCTGCTGACCGATCGGGTGAGCTTGGCTGCGATCAATGGTCCGCAGTCGGTCGTGATCGCGGGTGACGAGGCCGAGGCGGTGGCGATCGCCGAGTCCTTCACCGGCCGCAAGACGAAGCGGCTCACGGTCAGCCACGCCTTCCATTCGCCGCACATGGACGGCATGCTCGACGCCTTCCGCGAGATCGCCGAGGGCCTCACCTACGAGACTCCACGGATCCCCGTCGTCTCCAACCTCACCGGCGCTCTCGTCACCGACGAGATGGGCTCGGCCGACTTCTGGGTCCGGCACGTCCGCGAGTGCGTCCGTTTCCTGGACGGCATCCGCGCCCTGGAGGCCGCGGGCGTGACCACGTACGTCGAACTCGGTCCCGACGGCATCCTGTCGGCGATGGCCCAGGAGTGCGTCACCGGCGAGGGCGCGACCTTCGTGCCGGTCCTGCGCTCCGGCCGTCCCGAGGCCGAGACCGTCACCACGGCCCTCGCCCAGGCGCACGTCCGCGGGATCGCCGTCGACTGGCAGGCGTACTTCTCCGGGACCGGCGCCCAGCGCGTCGACCTGCCCACCTACCGCTTCCAGCGCGAGCGCTACTGGCCCGAGACCGGCATCCCCCTGCCCGGCGACACAGCCGGGCTCGGGCTCGCCGCCGCCGGCCACCCGCTGCTGGGTGCGGCCGTGACACTCGCGGACGCCGACGGATGCGTCCTCACCGGCCGGCTCTCCCTGCGTACGCATCCCTGGCTCGCGGACCACGTCGTCATGGGGTCCGTGCTGCTTCCGGGAGCGGCTCTCGTCGAACTGGCCCTGCATGCGGGCGAACGCGCCGGAGCCCGTGCCCTGGACGAGCTGACCCTCCAGGCCCCCCTGGTACTGCCGCACGAGGGCGCGGTCCAGCTGCAAGTCATGGTCGGTGCGCCCGATACCTCTGGCCGCCGCACGGTGGCCGTGTACTCCCGCCCGGACGTCGACGACGAACCGTGGGTCCGGCACGCCGACGGACTGCTGGTGGACGAGGTCCGGGGCGCCGCCGTCGACCTCGGCGTCTGGCCACCGGCCGGTGCGACCGCCGTGCCGGTGGACGACGCCTACGAGACCTTGGAGGCCTCCGGGCTCGCATACGGCACCCTGTTCCGGGGGCTGCGGGCGGCCTGGCGGCGCGCCGGAGAACTGTTCGCGGAACTGGCCCTGCCCACGGAGGCGCAGGCGGACGCCGACGCGTTCGGGCTGCACCCCGCGCTGCTGGACTCGGCGCTGCACACCCTGGCACTGGGTGATCTGCTGTCCGGCCCGGACACAGACGAAACAGCCGGTGCCGCACGGCTGCCGTTCGCCTGGCGTGGTGTTCGCCTCCACGCGGCCGGCGCCTCGGCGGTACGGGTCCGGCTGGCCGAGGCCGGTCAGGGCGCGGTGTCGCTGGAACTGGCCGATGCGGCGGGTGCACCCGTCGCCTCGGTGGATTCCCTGGTGCTGCGGGCGATGTCGTCCGAGCAGCTCGGCGCGGCAAGCGTCGGCCGCCAGGAGTCGCTGTTCCGGATCGAATGGACGGAGCTTGCGGCCGATCGGACGGCGGTTCCGGCCCGTGCCGAACGGGCACTGCTGGGACCGGAGGTGCGGGGGCTGGATGCCACGCCGTACGCCGACCTGGCCGCGCTGGCGGCTGCGGACTCCGACGTGCCGGAGCTCGTGTTCATCACTACGGGAGCAGAGTCAGAGGGAGCGCCGCAGGCTCGGGCGGACGGTGACGTCCTGCCGGAGATGGTGCATGTTCGGGCCTCCGACGCGCTCACGCTCGTACAGGCATGGCTGGCCGAGGAACGCTTCGCGTCCTCCCGGCTGGTGTTCGTCACCCGCGGTGCCATGACCGCAGGTTCGGCCGAGCCGGTCCGCGATCTCGCGGGTGCTGCGGTGTGGGGCCTGGTCCGCTCCGCCGGTACCGAGCATCCCGGTCGGTTCGCTCTCGTCGACCTCGACGGCGATGCTCTGCCCGGGCAGACCGTGGCGACGGCCCTGGCGACAGGGGAGTCGGAACTGCTCGTACGCGCGGGCTCCCTTCTCGTGCCGCGTCTTGTCCGTGCTGCTGTTGCTGGTGGTGCCGGTGGTGAGCTGGATGTCGATGGCACGGTGTTGGTGACGGGTGCGAGTGGCTCGTTGGGTGGTTTGTTCGCCCGTCATCTGGTGGTTGAGCGTGGTGTGCGGCGTCTGTTGTTGGTGAGTCGTCGTGGTGAGGCTGCGGAGGGTGCTGCTGAACTGTCAGCGGAGTTGGCCGGGTTGGGTGCCGATGTGCGGTGGGCGGCGTGTGATGTGGCCGACCGTGATGCGCTGGAGGCCGTTCTGGGCGGGATTCCGGCCGAGTATCCGTTGACGGGTGTGGTGCACACGGCTGGTGTGCTGGACGACGGTGTGGTTGCGTCGCTCACGCCTGAGCGTGTGTCGGGGGTGTTGCGTCCGAAGGTGGATGCGGCCTGGAATCTGCATGAGCTGACCCGTGGTCTTGATCTGTCGTTGTTCGTGTTGTTCTCGTCGGCTGCTGGTGTGTTCGGTGGTGCCGGTCAGGCGAACTATGCGGCGGCGAACGTGTTCCTGGATGCTTTGGCTCAGCACCGCAGGGCGCAGGGCCTGGCGGCTACTTCCCTTGCCTGGGGCCTTTGGGCCGGGTCCGCCGGTATGGCGGGCGGGCTGGGCGCCGATGAGGTGTCGCGTCTGGGTCGTGGTGGTGTCGGTGGGCTCTCCGCGGAGGAGGGTGTGGCGTTGTTCGATGCCGCGTCCGCTTCCGGGCAGGCGTTGTTCGTTCCGGTGAGGCTGGATCTGGGGGCTCTCCGGGCGCAGGCCAGTGGTGGTGGCATGCTGCCGCCGCTGCTCAGCGGCCTCGTCCGTACCCCCACCCGCCGCGCCGCAGGCACCGCCGACGCTGCGACATCCGCCCCGGCGGAACGCCTCACCGGACTCTCGGCCGCCGAACAGACCGCTCACGTCCTGGAGTTGGTCCGGACGCAGGTTTCCACGGTCCTGGGATACGCCGGGCCGGAGGCGGTCGAGAAGGACCGCTCGTTCCGCGAGCTGGGCTTCGACTCGCTGACCGCCGTCGAGCTGCGCAACCTGCTCGGCGCGGCAACGGGGCTGCGCCTTCCCGCCACGCTCGTCTTCGACTACCCGACCTCGGCGGTCCTGGCCGACCACCTGCGGTCGGAGCTGATCGGAACCGCGCCCGTGACGTCGGCTCCGGTCGTTCTCGCGGCCCGGGACGACGACGAGCCCATCGCGATCGTGGGCCTCGGCTGCCGCTACCCCGGCGGTGTGGAGAGCCCGGACGACCTCTGGCAGCTCGTCCTGGAAGGCCGGGATGCCATCGCGGAGTTCCCGGACGACCGGGGCTGGGACGTGGACGCGCTGTTCGACGCCGACCCCGACCAGCAGGGCACGAGTTACGCCCGCGAGGGCGGCTTCGTCCGCGACGCCGGCCACTTCGACCCGGCGTTCTTCGGGATCTCGCCGCGCGAGGCCGTGGCGATGGACCCGCAGCAGCGGCTGCTCCTCGAAACCTCGTGGGAGGCGTTCGAGCGGGCCGGCATCGACCCGGCGACCCTGCGCGGCAGCCGGACCGGCGTCTTCGCGGGCGTGATGTACCACGACTACGCTTCCCGGCTCACGGCTCTCCCCGAGGGCGTCGAGGGCTTTCTCGGCACGGGCAACGCGGCGAGTGTCATCTCCGGACGACTGTCGTACGCCTTCGGCCTGGAAGGCCCGGCCGTCACCGTCGACACGGCCTGCTCGTCCTCGCTGGTCGCCCTCCACCTCGCGGTGCAGGCGCTCCGCAACGGCGAGTGCTCCCTTGCCCTCGCGGGCGGTGTCACGGTCATGGCGACCCCTGCTCCCTTCGTGGAGTTCAGTCGCCAGCGCGGGCTCGCGGCCGACGGCCGGTGCAAGGCGTTCTCGGCCGACGCCGACGGCACGGGCTGGTCCGAGGGCGCGGGCGTCCTGCTGGTGGAGCGGCTCTCCGACGCGCAGCGCAACGGTCACCCGGTGCTTGCGGTGGTCCGTGGTTCGGCGATCAACCAGGACGGGGCGAGCAACGGTCTGACCGCTCCGAACGGCCCCTCGCAGCAGCGGGTGATCCGCCAGGCCCTGGCCAGCGCGGGTCTGTCGGCCGCCGAGGTCGACGTCGTGGAGGCGCACGGCACCGGCACCACCCTGGGCGACCCGATCGAGGCGCAGGCACTCCTCGCGACCTACGGTCAGGAGCACACGGCCGAGCAGCCGCTGCTGCTCGGCTCGATCAAGTCGAACATGGGCCACACGCAGGCCGCTGCCGGTGTTGCGGGCATCATCAAGATCGTCCAGGCCATGCGCCACGGTGTCGTACCCAAGACGCTGCACGTGGACGAGCCGACCCCGCACGTCGACTGGTCGGCGGGCGCGGTCACGCTCCTCGGCTCGGCCACCCCGTGGCCCGAGACCGGCCGTCCCCGCCGCGCGGCCGTCTCTTCCTTCGGCTTCAGCGGCACCAACGCGCACGCCATCATCGAGCAGGCCCCCGCCCCCGCGGACCTGTCCGACGCACGACCGGATCCCGCTCGGACTCCCGGCAGCCTGCCGTGGCTCCTTTCGGCGAAGGGCACGGACGCCCTGCGCGACCAGGCCGCCCGGCTGCGGGCGCACGCGATCGGGCACCCCGATCTGTCCCCCGCCGACATCGGCTACGCCTTGGCCACGAGCAGGACCGCGCTCGACCGCCGGGCCGCCGTGGTCGCCGGGGACCGCGAGGGGTTCCTCGCGGGGCTCGCGGCGCTCGCCGAGGGTGCCACGGCGGCCACCCTGACGGAGGGATCGCCGGCCGGTGGCAAGCTCGCGTTCCTGTTCACCGGGCAGGGCAGCCAGCGCCTGGGTACGGGCAGGGAGTTGTACTCCACGTATCCCGCCTTCGCGCGGGCCCTGGACGCCGTCTGCGACAGGTTCGACCTGGACGTACCGCTGAAGAACGTGCTGTTCGGGTCCGACGCGGACCTGCTCGACCGGACCGCGTACACCCAGCCCGCTCTCTTCGCCCTTGAGGTCGCGCTGTTCCACCTGGTCGAGAGCTGGGGGCTGAAGCCCGACTACCTGGCCGGGCACTCCATCGGTGAGGTCGCCGCAGCCCATGTGGCCGGGGTGCTCTCCCTCGACGACGCCTGCACCCTCGTCGCCGCCCGCGGACGGCTCATGCAGGCGCTGCCCACCGGCGGCGTGATGATCGCGGTGGAGGCCACCGAGGCGGAGATCACCCCGCTGCTCACCGACCGGGTGAGCATCGCCGCCGTCAACGGCCCCCGTTCGGTCGTCGTCGCCGGCGACGAGGATGCCGCAGTCGCGATCGCCGAGGCCGTCGAGGCCCAGGGCGGAAAGACCAAGCGCCTGACGGTCAGCCACGCCTTCCATTCGCCGCACATGGACGGCATGCTCGACGCCTTCCGCCAGGTGGCCGAGGGGCTTTCGTACCGGACTGCGCTCATCCCGGTCGTCTCCCACCTCACCGGCACCCTGGTCACCGACGAGATGGATTCGGCGGACTTCTGGGTACGTCACGTCCGCGAAGCGGTCCGCTTCCTGGACGGCATCCGCACGCTGGAGGATGCGGGCGTCACCACGTACGTCGAACTCGGCCCCGGCGGCGTCCTCTCCGCGATGGCGCAGTCGTGCGTCACGCGCGACGACGCGGCCTTCCTTCCGGCCCTGCGCGCCGACCGCTCCGAAGAGGAGACGATCGCCTCGGCCGTCGCCCAGGCACACCTGCGCGGGATCACCGTCGACTGGGACGCGTACTACTCCGGCACCGGCGCCCGGCGCGTCGACCTGCCGACGTACGCCTTCCAGCGGCAGCGCTACTGGCTGGAGGCCCCCGCCCACGCCCCGGGCGGGGACGTGACGTCCGCCGGGCTCGGCTCCGCCGGGCATCCGCTCCTCGGGGCGGCCGTCGAACTGCCCGACTCGGACGGGTTCCTGCTCACCGGGCGGCTCTCGCTGCGCACGCACCCCTGGCTGGCCGACCACAGGGTGGCGGGCACCGTCCTGCTGCCGGGCGCCGCGCTGGTGGAGCTCGCCGTGCGCGCCGGGGACCACGCCGGCTGCGATCTGCTGGAGGACCTCACGCTCGAGGCTCCGCTCGTGCTGCCCGAGGCCGGCGGGGTACAGCTGCGGCTCGTCGTGGCCGAACCCGACGCGTCGGGGAGGCGGGTGTTCCACATCTACTCGCGCCCGGAGGACGCGGCCTTCGAGGAGCCGTGGACCCGTCACGCCGGCGGTGTCCTGGCCGTCGAGGGCGCTCACGCGGCCGAGGCGCAGCCCGAGTGGCCGCCGGCCGGAGCCGTCCCCTGCCCGGTGGAGGAGCTCTACCCGTCGTTCGACGCCATCGGGCTCGGATACGGTCCCGCGTTCCGCAACCTGCTGCTGGCCTGGAGGCGCGGCGACGAGGTGTTCGCCGAGGTCGCCCTCGCCGAGGACCGGCGGCCGGAAGGCGCCCTGTACGGGCTCCACCCGGCGCTGCTCGACGCCGCCCTGCACGCGGTCGGCCTCGGGGACTTCTTCCCCGACGGCCCTGAGGGCGCCAGGCTGCCGTTCTCGTGGGACGGCGTGCGGCTGCACGCCGTGGGCGCCTCGGCGCTCCGGGTACGGATGGCGCCGGCCGGCCAGGACGCGGTCACGCTGGCCGTCTCCGACGAAACGGGACAGCCGGTCCTCACCGTCGACTCGCTCGTCCTGCGTCCGCTGGCCGTCGGCGGTCTCGGCGGCGCGGACCGGGGACCGGGCCCCTTGCGGGACGCGCTGTTCCAGGTCGACTGGCCCGCGCTGCCGCTGCCCGAGGCACAGTCACCGGCCGGCGGCCGCTGGGCCCTGCTGGGTGGCGACCCGCTGAAACTGGGTGCCGCGCTGGAGCGCACCGGGGTTCTGGAGCCCGCCGCGGTGTTCGGCGCGACCTCCGAGGGCACCGGCGGGCACCACCCCGACCTGTCCGCTCTTGCAGACGCGGTCGAGCTGGCCGAGGCACTCGGGGAACCCGCCCCGGAGACGGTCCTCGTCTCCCTGGCACCCGGCCTCGGCACGGCGGGCGGCCTCGCGTCGGCCGCCCACTCCGCTGCCGCGGACGCGCTGGAGCTGATCCAGTCCTGGCTGGCGGACGAGAGGCTCGCCGGTTCCCGGCTGGCTCTCGTCACCCGTGGCGCCGTCGCGACGGACCCCGACGAGGACGTGGAGGACCTCGCACACGCGGCGGTGTGGGGACTGGTGCGCTCCGCGCAGGCCGAGCACCCCGGCCGGCTGGTCCTGGTCGACCTCGACGGCGAGGGCGACTCGTACCGGGCCCTGCCCGCCGCGCTCGACACCGATGAGACCCAACTCGCCGTACGCGACGGGGTCGTCCGGACTCCGCGACTGGCGCGAGCGGTCCTCGCTCCGGTGGCGGACGGCGCGGCCTCGGGCCGTGCTCCGGACCCGGAGGGCACCGTCCTGGTCACGGGCGCCAGCGGCACCCTCGGCGGCCTGCTGGCCCGGCACCTGGTGACGGAGCACGGTGTGCGGCATCTGCTGCTCACCAGCCGCAGGGGAGCCGCCGCGGACGGCGCCCTGCAACTCTCGGACGATCTGACCGCGTTGGGTGCGCAGGTCACCTGGGCGGCGTGCGACGTGGCCGACCGGGACGCGCTGGCCGAGCTGCTGGAGTCCGTACCCACGGCCCATCCGCTGACGGCCGTCGTGCACACCGCCGGTGTGCTGGACGACGGCACGATCGAGTCGCTGACCGCCGAGCGGATGGAGACGGTGCTGCGGCCCAAGGTCGACGCCGCGTGGAACCTGCACGAGCTGACCCACGGACTGGACCTGGCCGCATTCGTCCTGTTCTCCTCGGCGGCCGGTGTGTTCGGCAATGCCGGGCAGGCCAACTACGCAGCGGGCAACACCTTCCTGGACGCGCTCGCCCAGCACCGCCGGGCCCAGGGCTTCACGGCGGTCTCACTGGCCTGGGGGCTGTGGGACGACGCGGCGGGCATGGCCGCCACCCTCGATGAGCAGGACCGGCGGCGCCTGAGCCGGGGCAGCATGAGCCCGCTGTCGGCGGCCGAGGGGCTGGCGCTCTTCGACGCCGCGCTGCCGGGCAGGGCACCCTCCGGCGCTGTGCCCGAGGACGCGCGGACCGCGAGCGTACTCGTGCCCGCGCGGCTCGACCTGGCCGCACTCCAGGCCCAAGTGGCAGACGTCGTACCGCCCTTGCTGCGCGGCCTGCTCCGTACTCCGGTACGGCGCAGGGCGAGCGGCGCGGCGGCCGACGCGCCCGACTCGCTCGCGCAGCGGCTCGCCCAACTGCCGCCCGCCGAACGGGAGCGAGTGCTGCTCGACCTCGTCTGCACCCAGGTGGCCCAGGTGCTGGGCCACAGCGGCGCGGCTGCCATCGAACCGGGAAGCGCCTTCAAGGAACTCGGCTTCGACTCGCTGACCGCGGTGGAGCTGCGCAACCGGCTCGGTGCGGTGACGGGGCTGCGCCTCCCCGCCACGCTCATCTTCGACTACCCGACCCCCGAAGCGCTGAGCGGACATCTTCGCTCCGCGCTGCCCCTCGCCGACGACGGGCCGTCCGTCTTCAGCGAACTCGACCGGCTGGAGGCCGCCCTGGGCGCAGCGGACGCGGACAGCGTCACGCGCTCACGGATCACGATGCGCCTCCAGGCCCTCATGACCAAGTGGAACGACGCACAGGACTCGAACGGTGCCGCGACGGACGAGGACGCCGACGACGACGCCCTCGAAACGGCGACCGACGACGAGCTCTTCGACCTGCTCGACGACGAGCTCGGCACTACCTGAGAAGCCGCGCGGTGCGCCTCCCCTCCGGCTCTCCGGGCGGGGGCGCCTCCGCCCCAGCAACAGGCCATGGGATCCCGCACGCCGGGACCCCGGGCCCCCAGACGACCGACCGTACAACCGCCTCTCTGGCATGGAGCCCACGCAATGGTGAACGAGGACAAGCTTCGCGACTACCTCAAGCGGGCGACCGCGGATCTGCGCCAGGCCCGCAGGCGGCTGCGCGAGGTCGAGGAGAAGAACCACGAACCCATCGCCATCGTCGCGATGAGCTGCCGCTATCCCGGCGGCGTCCGCAGCCCCGAGGACCTGTGGCGGCTCGTGGAGAACGGCGAGGACGCCGTCTCCGGCTTCCCCGTCGACCGGGGCTGGGACGTGGAGTCGCTCTACGACGCCGACCCCGACAGCGCCGGATCCAGCTACGTCAGCGAGGGCGGCTTCCTCTACGACGCCGCCCGCTTCGACCCCGCCCCCTTCGGGATCTCGCCGCGCGAGGCGCTCGCCATGGACCCGCAGCAGCGTCTGCTGCTCGAAACCTCCTGGGAGGCGTTCGAGCGCGCGGGCATCGACCCGTCGTCCGTGCGCGGCAGCCGGACGGCCGTCTTCGCCGGTGTGATGTACCACGACTACACCGCGCGCCTCGATTCCGTGCCCGAGGGCGTCGAAGGCTTCCTCGGCACCGGCAGCTCCGGGAGCATCGCCTCTGGCCGTGTGGCGTACACGTTCGGTCTGGAGGGCCCGGCGGTCACCGTCGACACGGCATGCTCGTCCTCGCTCGTCACCCTGCACCTCGCCGTCCAGGCGCTGCGGGCCGGCGAATGCTCGCTGGCGCTGGCGGGCGGTGTCACCGTGATGGCGACCCCCGCGACCTTCACCGAGTTCAGCCGGCAACGCGGCCTCGCGCCGGACGGGCGCTGCAAGCCCTTCGCGGCCGCCGCCGACGGTACGGGCTGGGGCGAAGGCGTCGGCATGCTGCTCGTCGAGCGCCTTTCGGACGCTCAGCGCAACGGCCACCCGGTGCTTGCGGTGGTGCGTGGTTCGGCGATCAACCAGGACGGTGCGAGCAACGGTCTGACGGCTCCGAACGGTCCGTCGCAGCAGCGCGTCATCCACCAGGCGCTCACCAACGCCCGTCTGTCGGCGGCGGACGTGGACGTCGTCGAGGCACACGGTACGGGTACGACGCTCGGCGACCCGATCGAGGCGCAGGCCCTGCTCGCCACCTACGGCCAGGACCGGCCGGCCGACCGGCCGCTGCTGCTCGGGTCGGTCAAGTCCAACATCGGTCACACACAGGCCGCGGCGGGTGTCGCGAGCATCATCAAGATGGTCGAGGCGATGCGCCACGGCGTGGTGCCCAAGACCCTCCACCTGGATGAGCCGACCCCGCACGTGGACTGGGAGGCGGGTGCCGTCTCCCTGATCGGCGAGAAGATCGCCTGGCCGGAGACCGGTGAACTCCGTCGTGCGGGTGTGTCGTCGTTCGGGTTCAGTGGGACGAATGCGCATGTGATTGTGGAGCAGGCTCCGGTGGTTGAGGGGGTTGTGGGGGATTC
>NZ_JBICZI010000041.1:0-36665 GCF_043201855.1 Streptomyces sp. NPDC048257 | reverse complement strand
GCGGTTCGCCACCCGGGGGTGGCCCCGTCCGCGGCGGCGCGGCGCGGGGGGGGGGGGGCGGCGCGGGCGGGGCCCGGCCCCGGGGGGCCCCCCCCCGGGGGGGGGGCGCCCCCCCCCCCCCCCCCCCCTCGGGTTCCCTGCCACGGGGTCCTACGGGAGGACCTTCTCGATCTGCACGCTGCCGGTGCCGGCGGCGGTGCCGCGGGCGTTGAGCAGCTGGACCTGGCCGAAGAACTGCCGGCCCTCGGGGGCCGGGCTGCTGACCAGGACGTTCGCCGAGACGGACGCCGATGCGCCGGAGGCGAGGTTCACCGCGGCGGCCTCGTCGACCTGGACGGAGCCCAGGGCGGCCGAGAAGAACACGTCACGGTAGTCGTACGTGGTGGAGCCGGACGGGACCGCGTAGCCCAGCACCTCGATGGTGTAGGTGCCCGCGGCCGGGTTGACGAGGCTCACGGCCTCCTCGGAGTCGCCGTCGGCGGAGGTGCCGACCTTGACGCCGTCCTTGTACACGTCGAGGTCGAGGTCGGCGCCGGTGTCGGACGTCTTGCCGATGGCGATGTCGAGGCGGGAGACGCCCTCGCCGATGGTGACCTCGGTGGTGTGGGTCTCACCGGTGGCGATGGTCGGCTTGGCGACCTTCGCGGAACCGAGCGGGCCGCCCTTGAGCTTGCCGCCGGAGACGGCCGCCGCGTCGTTCTTGACGGTCCACTGGACCGGCGCCGGGGTGCCCTGCTTGACCTCGGGCAGGACCTTGACCGCGGGGTCGAAGGCCGCGCCGAGCACGGAGACGTCCAGCCGATACGGGTTGTCCAGCAGCGGCGACGTACGGCGCGACTCGACCTCGATCTCCCAGACGCCCGGCTGCGGGTCGGCGTAGGAGCGCAGGTCGGGACGGCAGGTGTTCGCCGGGTTGTTGTAGTTCGGGTAGCACTGGGTGGTCGCGCTGTCCTCGACGCCCAGACCGTACGGGTGGATCGAGATGAAGCGGGTCTGGCTGCCCGGCTTCAGACCGCCGAGGGCGACCTCGAGGGTCTTGGCGCCCTGCGGGACGGTGACGAAGTAGGACTTGTGGCTGTTGCGCTGCACCGAGGAGGTGTCCGACATCGTGAACGAGGGCTTCGCCAGCGGGGCCGAGGCGACGACCGTCGTCAGGATCTGCTTGTCGATGCCCTCGGTGGTCTCGTCGTCCAGCTGCAGGATGCCGCTGTGCACGCCGGCCGACGTGGCCTTGGCCTCGACCTTGATGGTGACGGGCTTGTTCAGCGGCAGCGTCACGTAGTCGTAGCCGCCGATGACCTTGAAGGTGCCGTCGTCGTTGCGCCAGCTCAGGTCGTGCCGGGTGCCGTACTTGACGCCCGTGGTGCGGGTGACGACGACGTCGTAGACCTTCTTCTGGCCGACCTTGAGGCCGCCCTCGCGGTCGTAGAGGCCGGTGCCGAAGCCCGGGGTCTTCAGGAACTGGTCGATCGCGGTGTCGACCGGCGCCTTGACGGTGAACTCGTTCGCCTTGGCGTCGCGCTGGATGGACTCCCACGCGCCGGGGACGTCGATCAGGCCCGAGCCCTGGGCGTGCGCCGGGACGTCGGCGATCTTCTTCGCGGAGCTGGTGAGCGCGACCCGCAGGGAGGCCGGGGTCAGCTTGATGTTCTTCTGCTTCGCGGCCGAGATCAGCAGGGCGCTGGCGCCCGCCGCCTGCGGCGAGGACATCGAGGTGCCCTGGAGCATGCCGTAACCGGCCGGCAGGGTGTAGCCCGCCTCGGCCACCGGGGCGCCCGGCAGCCAGGTCTGGATGGTGTTGATGGCCGCGCCGGGGGCGGTGATGGTCGGCGTGAACCCGCCGTCCTCACGCGGACCGCGCGAGGAGAAGGGGAACATGTTGTACTTCTTGGTCACGCCGGAGCCGTAATTGGCGGCCCAGGTCTCCTTGGAGACCGCGGCACCCACGGAGATGACCTTGTCCGCGAGACCGGGGTCGCCGATGGTGTTGACGCCGGGACCCTCGTTGCCCGCCGAGATGACGAGCTGGACACCGTAGGTGTCGATGAGGTTCTTGTAGAGCTCGGAGCGCGCGTTGTTGCCGTCGTTCAGGGCCGGCAGGCCACCGATCGACATGTTGACGATGTCCACCCCGCGGTTGACGACGAGGTCGATCATGCCCTCGGTCAGTGCGATGTTGGTGCAGCCGCCGGACCAGGAGCAGGCGCGCGAGGAGACGAGCTTGGCGCCGGGCGCCTCGCCGTTCATCTTGCCGCCGAAGAGGCTGTTGGCGGCGGTGATGCCGGCGACGTGCGTGCCGTGCTCGGACTCGATGATGCCGACGTTGACGAAGTCGGCCTTCTTGCCGACCCAGTCACCGCCCAGCGGGTCCATCGGGACGTCCTTGCGGATCTCGATCACGAACGGGATGCGCTCGGCGACCTCGGTCGCCGGGTTGTCCGTGCCGAAGTAGCCGATCTGGTAGCCGTCCTTGTACGGCTTCATCGGCTCGTTGTTCGTGAAGTCGCCGTCCTGGTCGGTGTCGACGCGGACGGTGCCGGCGGCGGCGTCGTAGAGGAGGCCGAACCGGTCGGTGGTGTCCCCGTCCCGGTTGACGTCGCCCTTCATGTCACCGGTGGCGGTGATCGACTCGCTGAAGCGGCTCCACTGGAAGCTGCCCTCGGGGGCCTTCCAGCTCTGGCCGCCCGCGGAGAAGGTGCCGCCCGCGGAGGTGACGGGGGTGATCTGGGCGCGCCAGGTGCCGTCGTTGTCCGTGATCGGGTCGGTCGCCGTGACCCAGTCGACGATCTTGCGCTCGCCGGTGCTGGTCTTCTGCAGGGCCGGGTGGCCGAGGTCGACGCCCGAGTCCATGATGCCGATGGTCACGCCGCGGCCGTCGGCCTGCGGGTTCTTCTTGACGAAGTCGACGGCACCGGTCTCGAAGGACGGGTTGTACGGGTTCTTCGCCGGGGTGTTCTTGTCCGGGGCCGGGTAGGTCTCGGCGGCGGTCTTCTTCACCGTGCCGGCCTCGCGGTCCGCGTCGGGGCGCGGGTCCGGCAGCTTGATCTCGTGCCGCAGGTCGATGCCGTGCACGGAGGACAGCTTGGCCGCCGCCTTCAGGGCGGAGTCCGCCTTGCCGGTCGGCAGGGTGGCGCGGACGTAGCCGAGCCGGTCGTACGTCTGGCCCACCGAGGCGCCCTGTACGGCGCCCAGCTGGTCGGCCACCTGCTTCGTCTGCCCCGGGGCCGTCGCGACCATGACGGTGACGTTCGCGTCACCCTTGGCCTTGGCCTCCTGGAGGAGCTCGGCGTCGGCCGAACCGAGCTTCTGCTCCGCGGACTTGACGGCCGCCTTGGCGCCGGGGGTGTCCGCGCCGGTTGCCGCGAAGACGGGCCCGGCGCCGGTGGCCGCGAGGGCGGCGACCAGGCCGGCCGCGGCCGCGACGCGCGCGACGCGTCTGGCCCCGGGTATGGAGCTGGGGGATTCGAGGGTCATCAGCATCCCTGGTAAGTGAAAGAAACGGTCCGGATTACGGTGCCGGATGACCGGTCAGCTTGGCCTACGTGACAGCTCTTTGGGGAGGGTTGTCATTGACCGAGACCTGTCGTGGCGGACTCCCGCCAGCGCGAGGAAAACGCCAGTACGGCCGTACCGGGGCACAGCGGTGCCAACCAAACGGGCTGATCGGTCGATTTATCGACTTGGCGGCCATGTGCCGGCGCCGGGACGCGGGTGCGCCCCGGTGCGGGGGTGACGGATTGCGGGTGCTCAGCGCTCGCGCGTGCGCGCGTAGTGGCGTGAGGCCTTGGCCCGGTTTCCGCAGGCGGCCATCGAGCACCACCGCCGGGTGCCGTTGCGCGAGACGTCGAAGAAGCGCAGGACGCAGGTCTCGGACGCGCACGTGCGGATCCGGTCGGGCGCGGAGCCCAGCAGGTCGAGATAGTCGCGCGCCGCCGTCCAGGCCGGTCCCCAGGCCGGATCGGCGAACTCGGCGCGCTCGCCGGGGCCTTCGGCGGTCAGGGTGGCGCGGATGCGGCCGTGCTCCAGCACGGAGTCGACGAGGCTGCGGGCACTCTCGTCGGCCGGGTCCGCAACGGCGCGGGACAGTGCCTCACGGGCGGTCAGCAGGTGGACGAGGGTCGCCGCGTCGGCGCGGAAGCGACCGGCCAGGCCGGCGCTCTCCAGCCAGACCGCGAGCCCCTGCACCCGGGTGAGCCCGGCCGCGCCGGCGAAGAGGTCCAGCGGTTCGCCATCGGCGACCCAGCGGGTGTTGAGCAGATCGAGGGCGACCGGCTCCCCGGTCAGGGGGCGTGGATCCGCCGCCGTCATGTCTCTCTCGCCCCTCTCGCCGTGTGGCTAACCCCTCAAGGGTACGTGAGCGGTTGACCTCCTCGGTTCTAACCTTTAACATCGATGTGGAAGGTTAGATGCCGGAAGGCCGGAAACCCTCTGGGGAAGGACCCGTCATGCAAGCTCCGACACCCGGGCCGTATCACTGGGGCGCGCTGGCCGTGCAGGACCGGGTCGGCGTACGTGACCTCGCCGAGCACGTCGGCCGCTCGATCGGTACGGGCGTCCGGGACGTCGCCGGGGCCTTCCTGGGCCTCCAGCCGCACCTGGTCGTCGGCGCCGCCGACGGTGCGGGGCGGGTGTGGGCCACCCTGCTCACCGGAGCGCCCGGTTTCGTACGGGCCACCGGGCCGGACCGGATCGTGGTCGCGAGCGGTCCACCGGCGGGCGACCCGCTCGCCGAGGCGCTGGCCACGGCCGGGACCCGGATCGGGACCATCGCGCTCGACCCGCGGACCCGGCGCCGGATGCGGCTGAACGGGACCCTCGCGGTGACGGCGGGAGGCTTCGCGGTCGAGGTCGAGCAGGTCTTCGGCAACTGCCCGAAGTACCTGCAGCGGCGGCAGCCGCTGGAGCCGGCCCGGCGGGGGCCGGGTGTCGTGCGGCGGGGCAACGCGCTGACCTCCGGCCAGCGGCGGACCGTACGCGGCGCCGACACCTTCTTCGTGGCCACCACGGCGGAGGCGGACGGAGCCGACGCCAGTCACCGGGGTGGGCTGCCGGGCTTCGTCGAGGTGCTCTCGCCGGTCGAGCTGGCCTGGCCGGACTATGCGGGCAACGCCATGTTCCTGACCCTGGGGAACCTGACCGCCGATCCGCGGGCCGGGCTGCTCTTCCCGGACTGGGAGAACGGGGCGGTTCTGCAGCTCAGTGGCCGGGCCCGGACCGAGTTCCGGGCCGACGGCAGCCGCCGCACCCGCTTCCGGGTGGAGTCGGTGGTGGAGAGCGTGCACCCGGGGCGGCTGCTCTGGAGCACCCCGGAGTACTCGCCTCACCTGGGCAGTACGACCAGGTAGGCGGCGGGTTCCCGGTCGTCGGACGCGGTGAGGGCGGTCCGGATGACCGCGGCCTGCTGCTCGGGCCAGTCACGGAGCTTGCGGGGGGTGATGTGGACGACCGTCACCCCGAGCCGCTCCAGCGTCTCCCGCTTGCGCACGGACTCGGACCACTGCTCGTCCTCGCCCTGGCGCGGGGCGCGGGTGTCGATCTCCACGGCGACGGAGTGCTCGGGCCAGTACGCGTCGACCCCGCCGAGGTGCGGGCCGCCGGGCAGGCGCAGGTCGACGTTCCATACCGGGTCGGGGAGCTCGTAGCCCCGTACGAGGTGGTACAGCCGGTCCTCGGCGATGGCGCGGCCCTCCGCGAGCAGCGACTCGACCGCGTCGACCACGTGCGGCCGGTTCAGCAGCCGGGCCACCGTCAGCTCCCGTACGACGGCGGCCGGTTCGCAGTGCCCGCCGCGGACGGCCTCGCTGAGCAGGCGGCGTACGGTGCCGGCGTCGGAGAGCTGGGTGACGGCGTCGGCGACGGCCCGCGCGACGGGCGCCACCGGCAGTCCGGTCACCTCCTGGGAGCGGGGTGGAGTGTGGGTCCGCACGATCCGCACGTCCCCGGTGGAGCGCAGCCGCCGGGTGCCGGGCACGAGGACGTCGATGTGCGAGAGGGCGAGCAGAGCGGGCGCGGAGCTGAACCGGTACAGGGCGAGCGCCGCCAGCCCGGTGATCATGGCCTCGCCGCCGCCGCGCCGTCCCGCGTACAGCAGCGCGGCGTGCAGCCGCTCCTCGCTGGTCGCGGGCCCGGAGTGGAGGAGGAACACCCCGGGCAGGATCTGCCGCCAGGGCCGCCCGGCCGCGTCGGAGGCGGTGACGCCGTGCTCGCGCAGCTGGGCGAGGGTCAGCACGCGGGGGCGGCTGCCGGTGAGGTGGGCGAGGGGGAGGGGTGCGTTGTGGTTCATGACGCGGTGATTCCCTCAGGCCATGGCCTTGCTAACCCCTGTTACACGCTCGTCGACAAATCCGGACAAGCTGGGGCTAAAGTACGGGCGTTCGACTGCCGATGGGGTGCGCCCATGTGGGGGACCCGGCGCCTCAAACGCCGGCGAGGCTGAACTTTTCAGCCCGTCCGGCGTTCGAGGACCGGGGTTCGGGGGCGGAGCCCCCGACAGCGGCGCCGCGGGCTAGTTGCCCGCCGCCGCGTCGCACCGCTGTGCGGCAAGGGCACGGGCCAGGTCGTCGCGGGACTCCAGGACCAGCCGGCGCAGGGCCGGAGCCGCATCCGCGTGGGCCGACAGCCACGCGTCGGTGGCGTCCAGCGTGGCGGAGTCACCCTGCAGCGACGGGTACAGCCCCTTCACCACGTCCATCGCGATCTGGATCGACCGGTCCGCCCACACCCGCTCGATCACCTCGAAGTAGCGCCCCGCGTAGCCCGCCAGCAGCCCTCGCTGCGAGGACTGCTGCATGCCCGCGATCGTCGCCTCCACCAGCGCGTTCGACAGCGCGTCGGACTCGACCACCGCCGCCCACGCCTGGTCCTTGACCGCCTGCGACGGCCGCGCCGCCAGGCACCGCACCTGGTGCCGCTTGCCCGAGGCCGTGTCGTCGCGCGCCAGTTCGGCGGCGAGCACGCCCTCGTCCACCGCCCCGTGCGCCGCCAGCGGCAGCAGGAAGTCCCAGCGCAGCTCCTGGTCGACGTCGAGGCCGTCGATCCGGGCCGAGCCCTCCAGCAGCCCCAGCAGCAGCTGGAAGTCGCCCTCCGTCGCCGCGCTCGCCGCGAAGAAGCGGGCCCAGGTCAGCTGGTGCTCCGACCCCGGCGCCGCGACCCGCAGTTCGTGCAGCGCTCCCGCCGACAGCTCGCGGCCGCCCTGCTCGCGCCAGTCCGGGGCCGCGTAGTGGGTGACCGCGGTCAGGGTCTGCGCGTGCAGCATCTGCAGGACGCCGACGTCCGTCTCGCGGCCCGCGTGCGCCAGTACCAGCGAGACGAAGTCACGCGCCGGCATCAGGCCGTCGCGCGTCAGGTTCCACAGCGCCGACCAGCTCAGCGCCCGCGCGAGCGGGTCCGTCAGGCCGCCCAGGTGCGCCCGCAGGGTGTCCAGCGAGCCCTCGTCGAAGCGGATCTTGCAGTAGGTGAGGTCCTCGTCGTTGACCAGGACCAGGTCGGGCCGCTCCGTGCCCGTCAGCTCCGTGACGACCGTCCGCGCGCCCGACACGTCCGCGTCGGCCCGCGCGTAGCGGACGAGGGACCCGTCGGGCTCCAGCCGGTACAGGCCCACGGCGACCCGGTGCGGGCGCAGCTCGTCGCCCTCCTGCACGACGGCCAGTTCCGTCAGGCGGCCGCCCGCGTCGTAGGTGAGGACGGGGGTCAGTGCGTTCACCCCGGCGGTCTGCAGCCAGGCCCGCGACCACTCGGCCATGTCCCGCCCGGAGACCTCCGCGAGCACCGACAGCAGGTCGTCCAGCGTCGTGTTCCCGTACGCGTTGGCCTTGAAGTAGCGCCGCGCGCCCTCCAGGAAGGCCTCCCGTCCCACGTAGGCGACGAGCTGCTTGAGCACCGAGGCGCCCTTGGCGTACGTGATGCCGTCGAAGTTCAGCTTGGCGTCCTCCAGGTCACGGATGTCGGCAGTGATCGGGTGCGTGGACGGCAGCTGGTCGGCGCGGTAGGCCCACGCCTTGCGGCTGTTGGCGAAGGTGACCCACGCCTGGTCGAAGCGGGTGGCCTCGACCAGCCCGAAGGAACCCATGAAGTCGGCGAAGGACTCCTTCAGCCACAGGTCGTCCCACCACTTCATGGTGACCAGGTCGCCGAACCACATGTGCGCCATCTCGTGCAGGATGACGTTCGCGCGCCGCTCGTACGAGGCCTGTGTGACCTTGCCGCGGAAGATGTACTCCTCGCGGAAGGTCACCATCCCCGGGTTCTCCATCGCGCCCAGGTTGTACTCCGGCACGAAGGCCTGGTCGTACTTGCCGAAGGGGTACGGGTAGTCGAAGAGCTCGTGGAAGAGGTCGAAGCCCTGCTTGGTGACGAGGAAGACGTCATCCGCGTCGAAGTGCTTCGCCAGCCCCTTGCGGCACATCGCGCCCAGCGGGATGGTCAGGTCCCCGCGCGTGTAGGTGTCCGTCACGTAGTGGTAGGGACCCGCGACGACGCAGGTGATGTAGGTGGAGATGGGCTGGGTCTCGGCGAACCGCCACACGCCCGCCGCGCGGGACTCCTCCGCGCCGTTGCTCCACACCTGCCAGCCCTCGGGAGCCGTCACCTCGAAGCGGTACGGGGCCTTGAGGTCGGGCTGCTCGAAGTTCGCGTACACCCGCCGCGCATCGGCCGGCTCGTACTGGGTGTAGAGGTAGACCTCGCCGTCCTCCGGGTCCACGAAGCGGTGCAGGCCCTCGCCCGTCCGGCTGTAGGCGCAGTTCGCGTCCACCACGAGGACGTTCTCGGCGGCCAGGCCGTCGAGGGCGATCCGGGCGCCGTCGAAGACGGCGCCCACGTCCAGCGCGCGCCCGTTCAGGGTCACGGAGTTCACCGAAGGGGCGATCAGGTCCGCGAAGGTGGAGGCGCCGGTGGCCGCCGCCCGGAAGCGGATCGTCGTCACCGAGCGGAAGGTCCGGGGGCCCTCGGCCGGCTCCGCCTCGTCCACCGCCGACCTGATGTCGAGGACCACCTCGTACCCGTCGACGGACAGCAGCTCGGCCCGTTCACGGGCCTCCTCGCGGGACAGATTCTCTCCGGGCACGTGCACTCCTTCGTGCGTGATCGCGTTCTTGTGTCGAATCCTCGCACGAGGGAATGCGCGCCACTCCGTACTGGTTGGTGACGGGGAACGTGAGCCCAGTGATGCCCTTTTCCGAACGGTTCCGAGACTGAGGAGAGACATGACCGACACCCAGGTGCGCGAGAAGACCCCGGTCGACTTCTGGTTCGACCCGCTCTGCCCTTGGGCCTGGATGACGTCCCGCTGGATGGTCGAGGTCGAGAAGGTCCGCGACGTCGAGGTCCGCTGGCACGTGATGAGCCTCGCGGTGCTCAACGAGAACAAGCTCGACGAGCTGCCCGAGGTCTACCGCGAGCTGCTCGGCCCCAAGGGCTGGGCCCCGGTGCGCGTGGTGATAGCGGCCCAGCAGAAGCACGGTGACGAAGTCACCGGCAAGCTGTACACCGCGCTCGGCACCCGCATCCACAACGAGGAGAAGGGGCCGACCCGCGAGGTGATCGCCGAGGCGCTGGCCGAGGTCGGCCTGCCGGCCGAGCTGCTCGCCTACGCCGACTCGGACGAGTACGACGAGGTGCTGCGGGCCTCGCACAACGACGGCATCGACCGTGTGGGCCAGGAGGTCGGCACCCCGGTGATCTCCGTTCCCGGCTCCGAGGGCGACGTCGCCTTCTTCGGCCCGGTCGTCACCCCCACCCCGCGCGGCGACGCCGCCGCCCGGCTCTGGGACGGCACCCTGCTCGTCGCCTCGACCCCGGGCTTCTACGAGATCAAGCGCACCCGCACCAAGGGCCCGTCCTTCGAGTAGGACGGGCCGGTGCACCACACAGAAGACCCCCGTGAGTCACGTCCTCACGGGGGTCTTCCGTTTCGACACGTCCGCCGGTGAAGGTTGAGAAGACGATCACGAGGCGGACGGGCTTGTGGTGGCGCGATCAGCCCTTGGCGGGGATCAGCAGCGGGGTGTTCGCCTTGGCGTCGGCGTAGCGCGCGGCCACGTCCTGCCAGTTGACGACGTTCCACATGGCCTCGATGAAGTCCACCTTCTGGTTCTTGTACTGAAGGTAGAAGGCGTGCTCCCAGGCGTCGAAGACCAGGATCGGCACCGAGGCCTGGCCCACGTTGCCCTGGTGGTCGTAGACCTGCTCGACGATCAGACGGCCGCTGATGGGCTCGTACGCGAGCACGCCCCAGCCGGATCCCTGGGTCGCGGAGGACGCGAAGGTCAGCTGCTTCTTGAAGGCGGCGAAGGAGCCGAAGGACTCGGTGATCGCGGCCGGGAGGTCGCCCAGGCCGTCCTTCTCGTCCGGGACGCCGCCGCCCTCGCCGGTCTTCGGGCTGGCCATGTTGTGCCAGTAGATGCTGTGGAGGATGTGGCCGGAGAGGTGGAACGCGAGGTTCTTCTCCAGGCCGTTGAGGGCGCCCCAGTTCTCCTTGTCGCGCGCCTCCGCCAGCTGCTCCAGCGTGGTGTTGGCGCCCGCGACGTAGGCCGCGTGGTGCTTGTCGTGGTGCAGCTCGATGATCTGTGGGTTGATCACCGGCTCCAGTGCCGCGTAGTCGTACGGAAGCTCAGGAAGCGTGTAGATGGCCATGCGTGTTATCCGGTCCCCTCGGCGTGCCAACTGCTTATTGCAATCAATGCGCAACTGCACGCTAGCAGTATCTATTCCAGGTCACATGTAAGGGTTGCCTCTGAACGACGAAGGCGGGCCCCGTGCCTTCGCACGGGGCCCGCCTCGGGGTCTGTGGGTCCGTCAGGACCGGGCCGCGGCCCGGCGCTGCATCACGTACCCGGTCGCCGCGAGGGCGACGGTGAGCCCGCCGGTGAAGATCACCTGGACCCGCGTGTCGTCACCCAGGGCCATCAGCACCAGGACCCCGGCCACCCCGGCCAGCGCCACCCAGGTCAGGTACGGGAAGCCCCACATCTTCACGACCAGCTTCTCGGGGGCCTCGCGCTCCAGCCGGCGGCGCAGCACGAACTGCGAGACGGCGATGAAGCCCCAGACGATCAGGATGACGCCGCCCACCATGTTCAGCAGCCAGGCGAACAGGGTGTCCGGGTACCAGTAGGACAGCAGGACCGTGACGAAGCCGAAGCCGCAGGAGGCGAGGACCGCGCGGCGCGGCACCCGGCCGCTGACCTTGCCCAGCGCCTTCGGGCCCTGGCCGCGGGAGACGAGGGAGTAGGCCATGCGCGAGGAGCCGTAGATGTTGGCGTTCATCGCGGACATGAGGGCGATCAGGATGACCACGTTCATGATCTCGCCGGCGGCCGGGATGCCCAGGCGGTCCAGGGTGGCGGCGTACGGGCCGTCCGCCGTGACCGCCGGGTCGTTCCACGGCAGGAGGGTGACGATGACCAGCATCGAGCCCACGTAGACGATCGCGATCCGCCACATGGTGGTGCGCACGGCCTTGGCCACGCCCTTGACCGGGTTCTCGGACTCGGCGGCCGCGATGGTCACCGTCTCCAGCCCGCCGTACGCGACGACCGAGGCCAGCAGTCCGACCAGCAGGCCGTCCACGCCGTGGGGCAGGAAGCCGCCGTCGTGCAGCAGGTTGGCCGCGCCGGGCGAGTCGGTGCCGGGCAGCAGGCCGAGCACGGCGAGCACACCCAGGCCCAGGAAGAGCCCGATCGCGCCGATCTTGAGGGCGGCGAACCAGAACTCGAACTCGCCGAAGTTCGAGACGGCGGCGAGGTTGGAGCCGCAGAACACCGCCATGAAGACCAGCACCCACATCCAGGAGGGGGTGCCCGGGAACCAGCCGGTCATGATGTGCGCCGCGCCGATCCCCTCGATGGCCACGCCCACGCACAGCAGGGTCCAGAACATCCAGCCGGCGGTGAAGCCGGCCCAGGGGCCGATCGCCCGCTCCGCGTGCACGGAGAAGGAACCGGAGGCGGGGTCGGCGGCGGACATCTCGCCGAGCATCCGCATCACGAACATCACGAGCAGCCCGGACGCGGCGTACGCGAGCACGATCGAGGGACCCGCAGCGGCGATGCCGGCGCCGGAGCCGACGAAGAGCCCGGCGCCGATGACACCGCCGAGGGCGATCATCGAGAGGTGGCGCTGCTTGAGTCCGTTGCCGAGGGGTGATCCGGCGTCGGCCTGCGGCGCTTCGGGCGGTGCGACGGTGCTGCTGTGGCTCATGGGGTGTGTGCCTGTCAGGTGCGGGGGTGGAGCAGGCCCCAGTGTGTCCGCTGTCCGACCACCGGACGTCCGCTGTCCGATATTCGGACAGTCGTTTCACGGATCGTGATCACGCCCGTACGACCCGGCCCGGGAACGGCAGGACCCCCGCGCCACGGCACGGGGGTCCTGGTGGGCATCGGATCCGGGGCGGGGTCAGGCGGGCCGCCGCGCCCGCAGCTCACGGATCCCCGCCACGGCCAGCACCAGCGCGGCCGCGCCCGAGGACCACAGCAGCTGCGGCCGCGCGGAGTCGTCGAACAGCATCAGCACCAGCACCGCCGCCATCCCGACCAGCGCCGCCCAGGTCGCGTACGGGAACAGCCACATCGGCAGGGTCAGCCGCTCCGGCATGTCCCGCTCGATCCGGCGGCGCAGCTTCAGCTGCGACACGGCGATCAGCGCCCACACGAACAGCAGCACCGCCCCGACCGCGTTGAGCATGTAGAGGAAGATCGTGTCCGGCCACAGCAGGTTGAGCACCACCGACACGAAGCCGAAGGCCACCGAGGCGAACACCGCCCGGCGCGGCACGCCGCCGCCCGAGACCTTCAGCAGCGCCTTGGGCGCCTCGCCGCGCTCGGCCAGCGAGAACACGATGCGCGAGGACCCGTACAGGTTCGCGTTGAGCGCCGACAGCAGCGCCACGAACACCACGATGTTCATGATCTGGCCGGCCGCCGGGATGCCGATCGAGTCCAGGACCGCGACGTAGGGGCTCTCGCCCGGCTTCAGCGAGTCCCACGGCAGCAGGGTCACGATGACCACCATCGAGCCGACGTAGAAGAAGAGGATGCGCCACACCGCGCTGCGCACCGCCCGGGACACCGACCGCGCGGGGTCGTCCGACTCGGCGGCCGCGATGGTGACGACCTCCAGGCCGCCGAAGGCGAAGATGACGGCGAGCATGCCCGCGACCACACCGCCGAAGCCCTCGGGGAAGAAGCCCCCCTGACCGGAGAGGTTGGCCATGCCGACCGGCTCGGTGTCCGGGAGCAGGCCGAAGACCGCGAGGGTGCCGAGGATCAGGAAGAGCACGATCGCGCCGACCTTGAGGGCGGCGAACCAGAACTCGAACTCGCCGAAGTTCTTCACGGCGGCCAGGTTGCTCACGGTGAAGACCACCATGAAGAGCAGCACCCAGACCCACTGGTCGACCGAGGGCACCCAGCCGTTCGCGATCTTCGCCGCGCCGGTGGCCTCCACGGCCAGCACCACGACCAGCAGGAACCAGTACAGCCAGCCCGCCGAGAAGCCGGCCCAGCGGCCGAGCGCCCGCTCCGCGTAGACCGAGAAGGAGCCCGAGGCGGGCATGGCGGCCGACATCTCGCCCAGCGCCCGCATCACCAGCATCGCGAGGACGCCCGCGAGCAGGTAGGAGCAGATGATCGCGGGACCGGCGATGCCGATGCCGGCCCCGGAGCCGACGAAGAGCCCGGCGCCGATGACGCCGCCGAGGCCCAGCATGGTCAGGTGGCGCTGCTTGAGGCTGTGGCTGAGGGGTTCCGCGGGCAGGTCGCCCGTCGTGGGAGGTGCTTCTTCCAGGCGCTCGCGCATGAAGGGTGCTCGTACTCTCGTTCGGCCCAGCGGCGGTGGGGGCTCCGCATCAGGATTGGCGGGACCCTACAGTCTCGCTGAGCGGCGGTCGTCCGTGCAAAACGGACGTGTTGTCTGAACTTCCTCGTGATGAGGATCACGTCGACTCGGGTGTAGGGCGCAGAGTTTGTGATATCCCCACCAAACTGGGGAGTAGGGCTTTGTCCCGGGCAGCGGTAGGGCAACGGGAGACCGCGCACTAGCGTCGGTGATCGTCCTGCCACCCCCATCCCGTGGAGTCCCCCGATGAGCACTGCCTCCGTCTCCCTCCGGCCCGGCGCCGTCCTCGCCGATCTGCTGCCCGCGAGCCGCGTCCGTGACACGGCCCTCGTCGTCGGCGGCGCCGCGCTCACCGGGCTGGCCGCCCAGATCTCCGTCCAGGTCGACGGTCTGGCCGCGCCGATCACCGGCCAGACCTTCGCCGCGCTGCTCATCGGCACTGCGCTCGGCGCCGGCCGCGGCTTCCTGTCCCTCGCCCTCTACACCCTGGTCGGCATGGCCGGCGTGCCGTGGTTCGCGGGCGGCGGTTCCGGCGCGGGGGGCGCCACCTTCGGGTACGTCCTCGGGATGCTGCTGGCCGCCACCGTCGTCGGCGCCCTCGCACGGCGCGGCGGCGACCGCTCGGTCCTGCGGACGGCCGGCTCGATGGTGGTGGGCTCGGCCGTGATCTACGCGGTGGGCGTGCCGTACCTGATGGCCGTCACCGGGATGTCCCTCGGCACGGCCGTGGCGACGGGCATGGTCCCCTTCCTGATCGGCGACGCCCTCAAGGCCGCGCTGGCCATGGGCGCCCTGCCGACCGCCTGGAAGCTGGTCGGCCGCCGCGGCTGAGCGCCACCACCCCGAACGCACCGGAGCCCGGCCCGCCTTCAGGAGGCGGGCCGGGCTCCGGCGTACGTACACGGGGGGATCAGCCCTGCAGCGCCCGCTTGCGGCGGAAGTCCAGCACCACGCCGACGAGCACGACCAGCCCGGCGACCAGGGTGGACAGGGTGACGACCTCGCGGTTGGCGTCGTCCACGAACATGTAGCCGATCACGAACATGATCAGTGCGGCGGTGGCCCAGGTCAGCCACGGGAAGAGCCACATCTTCACGGTCAGCTTCTCCGGGGCCTCGCGGACCAGGATCCCGCGCATCTTCAGCTGGGTGAAGCAGATCACCAGCCAGACGAAGAGCGCGATGGCACCCGAGGAGTTGAGGAGGAAGTTGAAGACCGTGTCCTTGAAGGCGTAGTTGAAGTACACGGCGACGAAGCCGAAGACCGTGGAGCCCAGGATCGCGGCGACCGGCACGCCCCTCTTGTTGACCTTGGCGAACGCCTTGGGGGCGTCGCCGCGCTCACCGAGCGAGAAGGCCATGCGGGAGGCGGTGTAGAGGCCCGAGTTCAGGCAGGACAGCACGGCGGTCAGAACGATGACCTCCATGATCGTGCCGGCGTGCGCGATGCCGATCGAGTCCAGGGCCGCGACGTACGAGCCCTTCTCGGTGATCGACTTGTCGTTCCACGGGAGCAGGGTCAGCACGATGAAGATCGAGCCGAGGTAGAAGACGCCGATCCGCCAGATGACGGAGTTGGTGGCCCGGGTGACCGCCTTGCGGGGGTTCTCCGACTCGCCGGCCGCCAGGGTGACGATCTCGCTGCCCATGAAGGAGAAGACGACCATCAGTACACCGGTGAGCACGGCGCCGTAGCCGTTGGGGAAGAACCCGCCGGCGTCGGTGAGGTGCGCGAAGCCCGCGCCCGGGTTGTCGGAGCCCGGCAGCACGCCGAAGACGGCCAGCATGCCGACGATCACGAACGCGCCGATGGCGACGACCTTGATGCCCGCGAACCAGAACTCGAACTCGCCGTAGGAGGCGACCGAGCCGAGGTTGGTGGCGGTCAGCACCGCCATCACGATCAGGGCCCAGGCCCACTGCGGGACGGCCGGGATCCAGCTCTCCAGGATGGCGGCACCGGCGGTGGCCTCCACCGCGAGCACGACGACCCAGAAGAACCAGTAGAGCCAGCCGATGGAGAAGCCCGCCCAGCGGCCGAGCGCGCGGTCGGCGTAGGCCGAGAAGGAGCCCGAGTTCGGGCTGGCGGCGGCCATCTCGCCCAGCATCCGCATCACGAAGACGACCATCGCGCCGACCAGCGCGTAGGAGATCAGGATGGCGGGACCGGCCTTGGCGATGCCGCCACCGGAGCCGACGAAGAGACCGGCGCCGATGACGCCGCCGATGGCGATCATGGACAGGTGGCGGTTCTTGAGACCGGCCTTCAGACCGTCGGAGGGCTGGCCGTCACCGGGATTCCCGGTGGGGTCGCCTTCCTTCTGAAGGGTCGTCGTGGAGCTCATGGACGGATCCTTAGGTTCTCGGGTTGCGAGCCCCGGCATTCAAACCTGAGATGAACGCAGGACGGAAGACCTCAATCCGGATCGTTGCCTTCGGACGAACCTCCAGGACCCGGGTCCGCCCTGTCCCATCTGCGTTCTTTGGGTTTACTTGAGCTTTAGAAGTGACTTACGCGACACCCGCTGCGGGCTGTCGGGCCTCCTCGTGCCACACTCGTCCCATGCGCGTGTACCTCGGATCCGACCATGCCGGCTTTGAGCTCAAGAACCACCTGGTGGACTGGCTCAAGAACAACGGCCACGAGCCCGTCGACTGTGGGCCCCACATCTACGACGCGGTGGACGACTACCCGCCGTTCTGCCTCCGCGCCGCGGAGAAGACCGCCGCCGACGCCGGCAGCCTCGGCATCGTGATCGGCGGCTCCGGCAACGGCGAGCAGATCGCCGCGAACAAGGTCAAGGGCGTCCGCGCCATCCTGGCCTGGAGCGTGCAGACCGCCCAGCTCGGCCGTGAGCACAACAACGCCAACGTCATCTCCGTCGGCGGCCGGATGCACACGCAGGACGAGGCCGTCAGCTTCGTCGAGGCCTTCCTGGCGACCCCGTACTCCGACGAGGAGCGCCACACCCGCCGCATCGAGATGCTCTCCGCGTACGAGACCACCGGCGAGCTCCCCCCGATCCCGGCCCACCACCCGCAGGGCTGATCCCGCTTCCGGGCGGGGGGGCCCCCCCGGGGGGGGGGGGGGGGGGGGGGGGTTTTGGGGGGGGGGGGGGGGGGGGGGGGGGGGGGGGGGACCCCCCCCGCCCCCGCCCCCCCCCCCTATTCATTTTGACCCCCCCCCCCCCCCCCCCCGGCCCCCCCCCCCCCCCCCCCCCCCCCCCCCGCCGGGCCCCCCCCCGCGGCGGGCGGGCCCCCCCCCGGGGGGGCGCCACGGCCGTTTTCATTCTTCTCAGGAGTTCGCCGTGCCCGAGGGGCATACGATCCACCGCCTCGCCCAGGACCACGCCGAGCGGTTCGCGGGCCGGCCGGTCCGCGTCAGCAGCCCGCAGGGCCGCTTCGAGCAGAGCGCGGCCGTGCTCGACGGGCGGGAGCTGGACGGCGCCGAGGCGCACGGCAAGCACCTCTTCCTGGAACTCGGCGACGCCTGGATCCACATCCACCTCGGCCTGTTCGGCAAACTCGGCTTCGGCCCCGCGCCGGCCCCGCCCGCCACGGACACGGTCCGGCTGCGCCTGCTGAACGAGGACCACTACGCCGACCTGCGCGGCCCCACCGCCTGCGCGCTGATCGGCGAGGGCGAGAAGAAGGCGATACACGCCCGGCTCGGCCCGGACCCGCTGCGCGCGAGCGACGACCCCGACCGCGCATGGGCCCGGATCTCCCGCTCCCGCACCACCGTCGCCGCCCTGCTCATGGACCAGAAGATCGTCGCGGGCGTCGGCAACGTCTACCGCGCCGAGGTCCTCTTCCGGCACGGCATCGACCCGTACCGCGCGGGCCGCGACCTCACCCGCGGCGAGTGGGACGCCATGTGGGCCGACCTGGCCGCCCTGATGCGCGAGGGCGTGCGCAACAACCGCATCGACACCGTCCGCGACGAGCACCTGCCCGAGGCCATGGGCCGGCCGCCGCGCGTCGACGACCACGGCGGCGAGGTGTACGTCTACCGGCGGGCGAACCTGCCCTGCCACATCTGCGGCGGCGAGATCCGCACCGCCGACCTCGCCGCCCGCAACCTCTTCTGGTGCCCCGGCTGCCAGTCCCGCTAGCGCGGCCCCCCTAGAACCCGTGCGGCAGCCAGGGCGCCACGTCCCCGGCGAAGGCGCGCGAGGCCTCCGTGAGCGCTCCCGGGCGCAGCTCGCGCACCAGGCCGGCCGCGGCCAGCGAGGTGAGGGTGATCCCGCCCAGGTACGCCGATCCCAGCTCCCGGACCGACAGCTCCAGCTCCGCCGGATCCGCGGTCCGCGTACAGCGGGCGGCGCCCTTGGCATCCACCGCCAGCCGCCACCGCCCCTCGTTCCAGGGGCAGAACGCGTCCTCGACGGCCACGACCACGTCCATCGGCGCCGCGTACGTCCGCGCCTCCAGCGCCGCCGGCAGATCCACCAGCCGTACGTGCAGCGCGTCCCGCGTCCGCGGCCGCGACCGCCGGACGTCGCTCACCAGGTGCAGCACCGGATCGTCCACCGGCCGCCGAGGCGCCCGTACCGTCCAGGTCAGGTCGATCGAGAACAGGTAGCGCCACAGCGCCGCGCACGCCGCCGGGTCCAGCGCGTCGAGGTCGCGCACCTCGACCTTGCCCTCCGAACACGTCTGGTCCCACTCGGGCGTGACCCGGTAGCGGGCGTACCCGACCACCTCGCCGTCCTCCCGCTCGGCGACCACGCACTTCAGCGGCGACCCGCCGCCGCGCATCGAGGGCGGGTCCAGCAGCGGGAACCGCTCCCAGCCCGGCTGCCGGGCCGGCACGCCCGGCCGGGTGGGAGCCAGCGCCGCGTAGACCCGCTCGCAGTCGGCCAGCGCCTCCCGCGGGTCCACGAGGCGCAGCCGTATCCCGTCCGTCCCCGGCGGCACGGAGAGCCGTACGCGGGTCGTGTCGATGTCCAGCGACAGGGCGTAGGTGGCCGTGCCGTAGCCGAAGCGCCCGTAGATCGCCGGCTCCGAGGCCGTCAGCACGGCGAGCGGTTCGCCACCCGCCCGGACGTCGTCGAGCTGGCGCCGCATCAGCGAGGTGAGCACCCCGCGCCGGCGGTGGGTGGGGGAGACGCCCACCATCGAGACGCCGGCCGCCGGGACGAGCGCCCCGCCCGGCACGGAGAGACGGAAGGTGAAGGCGCCGGCCGAGCCGACGCAGGTGTCGCCGTTCCAGACGCCGAGCGAGCGGTCGGTGTCCGTCAGCGACTTGTAGAGCTCGCGCTCCTCGGGGGACTCGGGCACACCACCGAACGCCAGTTCCAGGTGGTCGTACCAGACATCCCACTCATCAGCCTGTAATACGCGCATCTCAAGAGCCATACGGCCATCCCTATCAGGGCAATCCGTGCCAGTCGACGCGTTTTCGGACGCCGTCGGGCGCCTGGTCCGGGGGTACCCCTGCGCATCCACAGCCAGGATGGATAAGGTCCCGATGCAATGGCCGGAGCACGCGTGGAATCCCTCATGGCCCGGATGCGCATGCTGTCGCACCGGGGGCGCACCGCCCTGCGCAAATCGGCCGTCGACTACTTCCGCGGCGACGCCTCGGACTGGCTCGCCTTCGGCGGACTGCTCCTCACCGTGCCCGCCATCACCTGCGGCACGCTGATGATGCCCGTCTGGTTCTCGCCGTCGGCGCTCGTCCTGCCCATCGTCGCCGGCGGACTGCTGCTGCGGCCCGCAAGTCTCCTCGCCCTGTACGCCGCCTCCGCGGCCGCACTGATCGTCGAAGCCCTCGTGCTGGGCCCCTACACCCTGGGCCCGGCGCGCGTCACTCCGGGCACCGTGCTGGTGGTCGCCGCCTGCGGCTTCTTCGGCCTGCTCATCGCCCAGTTCCGCAGCCGCGTCGGCGTGCCCTGGCGGCGCGGCGGCACCATGCTCTTCGACCTGCGCGAACGCATCCGCGTGCAGAGCAAGCTGCCCTCCCTGCCGCGCGGGTGGCACCGCGAGATGGCGCTGCGCCCGGCCGGGGGCCAGTCCTTCTCCGGCGACTTCGTGGTCGCGGCCCGCACCAACGGCGGCCGGACCCTGGAGATCGTCCTGACCGACGTCTCCGGCAAGGGCATGGAGGCGGGCTCCCGCGCCCTGCTGCTCTCCGGAGCCTTCGGAGGGCTGCTCGGCGCGCTTCCCGCGCACGGCTTCCTGCCCGCAGCCAACGGCTACCTGCTCCGCCAGGACTGGGACGAGGGCTTCGCCACCTCCATCCACCTGGTCCTGGACCTGGAGACCGGCGACTACGAACTCCTTTCGGCGGGCCACCTCCCCGCCCTCCAGCTCTCCGCCGGCACCGGCCGCTGGCAGGAGGTGACGGGCGAGGGCCCGCTGCTCGGCGTCTACGACGGCGCCGACTTCACCCCCGCCCGCGGCAACCTGCGCCCCGGCGACGTCCTGATGCTCTTCACCGACGGCCTGGTCGAGACCGCCGACCGCGAGATCAGCGAGGGCATCGACCGTCTCACGGGCGAGGCCGACCGCTACGTCGCCGCCGGCTGGGAGGGCGCGGCCTGGCACCTGATCGAGAAGGTCGCCAAGGACGTCAACGACGACCGCGCACTCCTGCTCATCCGCCGCTCCGCCTGAGCGGGGGTGGGGTTTGCCCCACCCCGGGTCCGCCGGACGGCGTCATGGCCGCCGGCCCACCATGATCCGTAGCGTCGGAGCCACCATCAGGACGGCGGCGAGAGGCGGCACACCATGGGGTTCCGACGGAGCAAGCGGCACGGCGGCACGCAGGACGAGCGGTACGACACCGCGGCGGCCGTGGAACTGCGCGGCGTACGGCGCACGTACGGACGCGGCGGCTCCACCGTGCACGCGCTGCGCGGCGTACGGCGCACGTACGGACGCGGCGGCTCCACCGTGCACGCGCTGCGCGGGATCGACCTCAGCCTGCCGCGCGGCAGCTTCACCGCCGTGATGGGCCCCTCCGGCTCCGGCAAGTCCACCTTCCTGCAGTGCGCCGCCGGACTCGACCTGCCCACCGAAGGATCCGTCCGGCTCGGCGGCACCGAGATCACCGGCATGGACGAGAACGAGCTCACCGAACTCCGCCGCGGCCGCCTCGGCTTCGTCTTCCAGGCCTTCAACCTGCTGCCGTCCCTCACCGTCGAGCAGAACGTACTGCTCCCGATGCACCTCGTCGGCGGCCGCTCGGCGCACCAGGGCCGGGCCCGCGCCGCCGAGCTGCTCGCCCGTGTCGGCCTGGAGGGCAAGGGCGGCCGCCGCCCCGCCGAGCTCTCCGGCGGCCAGCAGCAGCGCGTGGCCATCGCCCGGGCGCTGGTCACCCGGCCCGACGTGGTCTTCGCCGACGAACCCACCGGCGCACTCGACACCACCACCGCGGCCGAGGTCCTCGGGCTGCTCCGGGACGCCGTCGACTCGCTGCGCGCCACCGTCGTCATGGTCACCCACGACCCGGCCGCCGCCGCCCACGCCGACGAGGTGCTCTTCCTCGCCGACGGCCTGATCGCGGACCGCCTGCCGCGCAGCTCCGCGACGGCCGTCGCGGCCCGGATGACCGCACTCGCCGCCCGCCGTATCCCGCCGCACGCGGCGGCGGCCGCCTGAGCCGCCCGGCACGGGGCAAGAAGCGAAAGGGACGCCTGACGAAGACGCCCTGACCGAGACGCCCTGACGGAGACGCCCTGACCGAGACGCCCTGACCGAGACGCCCTGACGGAGACCCCCTAACGGACCGGCGGCCGCCACGGCCCGAGTCCCAGCTTCCCGGTGTTCCCGAGGTCGACCGGAGCGGAGAGCCGCAGCCACAGCCGGGGCGCGCCGGGCCGGGGCTCGACCTCCACGATCTTCGCCGTCGTGGCCGGCACCGCCGCGTCGGTGACGAGGTTGCGCCAGGCCATCACAAACGAGGCCGCCTGCCCCGGCGCCAGCGTCACCCGCTCCGGTGGCTCCTCCGCGGTCGTCACGCCCGTGGTGATCCCCTGCGTGCCGTGCTCCACCGTGACCGCCACCGGATCGTTGCGGTCGTCGCGCAGCGACAGCTGCGGGTAACCCTCCAGCACGTACGGCTGCTCACCACAGTTGAGCAGCTGGAAGTCCGCCACCCGCAGCCCCATCGCCGCGTTTCCGTCCCCCTCGACGAGCCGGACCCCGCCCTCGGGGCACGGCTCCGGCGAGGTCGGCCGCGAGGAGGGCGCGCCCCGGGCGGGCCCGGGCTTCGCGGTCACCGCCGTCGGGCCGGGAGCCGCCCTCGGCGCCGGCGGAGCCGCGCACCCCGCGGCCCCCGCCCACACGCCCGCCGCGACCAGCCCGGGTATCCACCGCTTCGTCAACCGGTTCGTCCACGGGTTCGTCCACCGGTTCGTCCGCCGCTTCGCGATCATCCGGTGAGCTTACGACGGCACGCGGGCCACTCCCCGCGGATTGGCCCGTCCCCCCGGCCCCGGCCGCGCCTACCGTGCCCTCATGGACCGCACGCTCGCCGCCGACCTCGCCCGGCTCCCCGAACTCCTCGACGCCACCCGCGCCGCCGCCGCCGACGCGCTCGCCACCCTGGACGCGCGTCCCGTCGTACCGCCCACCGGGAAGCCGTACGCCCCCGAACCGCTTCCGGAGGACGGCACCGGCACGGACGCCGCCCTCGCCGCCTTCCGCGACCGCTGGGAGCCGCGGCTGTCGGCCTCCGCGGGACCGCGCTACCTCGGCTTCGTCACAGGAGGCGCCACCCCCGCCGCCCTCGCCGGGGACTGGCTCACCGCCGCCCACGACCAGAACTCCAACTCCGCGCTCGACGGCGCCGGCCAGGACCTCGAACGCGAGACGGTGGACTGGCTGCGCGACCTCTTCGGCCTCTCCGCCGCCCACAGCGGAACCTTCGTCTCCGGCGCCACCATGTCCAACACCACCGGCCTCGCCATCGCCCGCGAATGGCTCGGCGAACGCCTCGGCGTCTCCCCGGCCGAGGACGGCGCGGCGGCCCTCGGCCCGGTCCGCGTGCTCTCCGGCGCCCCGCACTCCTCGATCGCCAAGGCCCTCTCGGTCCTCGGCCTCGGCCGCAACGCCCTGGTCCGGGTCCCCACCCTGCCCGGCCGCGAGGCCGTCGACCCCGCCGCCCTGGACCGGGCGCTGGCCGACACGCCCGGACCGGCCGTGGTCGTCGCCAACGCGGGCACCGTCAACACCGTCGACTTCGACGACCTCCCCGCCCTAGCGGCCCTGCGCGAGCGGCACGACTTCTGGCTGCACACCGACGCCGCGTTCGGCGCCTTCGCCGCCCTCTCCCCGGAGCACGCGCACCTCGCCCACGGCCTCGACGCCTCCGACTCCCTCTGCGTCGACCTGCACAAGTGGCTCAACGTCCCCTACGACAGCGCCGTCCAGTTCACCCGCCGCCGCGACCTCCAGGCCCGCGTCTTCCAGAACTCCGCCGCCTACCTGGGCCCCCTCGGCGACGACCCCGACCTCGTGCACCTCACCCCGGAGAACTCCCACCGGCTGCGCGCCCTCGCCGCCTGGTTCACGCTGCGCGCGTACGGCCGCCGGGGTCACCGGGAGATCGTCGAACGCGACATCGCCTGCGCCCGCTCCCTGGGCGCCGCCCTGGACGCCGACCCCGTCTTCGCCCTCCTCGCCCCGGTCCGCCTGAACGTCGTCTGCTTCACCCTCGCCGAGGCCCCGACCGCGGACCGGCTGGCCGCGCTGCGCGAGGCGGTCGCCGACGAGGTGTTCGTCACTCCGACCGTCTACGGGGGAACCGCCGCCCTGCGCGCCGCGTTCTCCAACTGGCGTACCACGCAGGCGGATGTACGCCGGGCAGCGGAAGCCCTCGGCGTAGCGGCAAGGGAGATCGCATGACGAACAGCCCCCTGACCCTCATCGAGGTCGAGGCACTGGCGCGCAGTGCGCACGAGGGCCAGACGGACAAGGCCGGCCGGCCGTACGCCGAACACCTCGCGGCGGTGGCCGAGGGCGTCCGGCTGCGCGGCGGCAGCCCCGAACAGCAGGCGGCGGCCTGGCTCCACGACGCCATCGAGGACGAGGCGCTCAGCCTCACCTGGCTGGACTCGGCGGAGCTCCCGCAGACGGTGAAGGCAATGGTCCTCGCGCTCACCAAGCGCCCGGGCGAACCGGTCGAGCAGTACGCGGCCCGCATCCTGGCCACCCCGGGCGCCCTGCTGGTCAAGGAGTCGGACCTCGCGCACAACGCGGACCCCGTACGGCTCTCCGTGCTGGACGACGCCACGCGCGACCGGCTGTCCGCAAAGTATGCGAATATCCGTTCCCTCCTCGGCCTCACCACCCCGTGACCCGTGCCCCGCGCCCGAAATATTCCTGTCGCACATCTGCTTGGCGGAAACAGAACCATGGCTATTCGTCACGGGGCGTATAGCCGAGGCCCGTTGGTGGGAGGATGGTCCATGTGGGGGTGTGCCTGGCCGTGCGCCCCGGGCCGACAAGGGGACGACCGAAGGTGTGATCAGTAGTGGCCATTTCGCTGTCAGTGGTGGTTCTGTTGGCGGTCATCCTGGTGGTGCTGATCCGCGGCAACCACATCAAGACGGGCCCCGCCATCGTCGCGGCGCTGTTCGGCTTCTTCCTGGCGTCCAGCTCGATCGCGGACGACGTGAACCGTTTCCTGAACTCCCTCGCGACGATGATCGCGAACATCAAACTCTGACCCCCGGGAACGGGTCCGGTCCACGGTGGCGTCAGCCGCTGCCCGGGGCCCGCTCCGCCCCTTCCATGACCGCATGGTGGAAGTCCCGCTCGGCGGCCCGGCACGGGGCGGCGACGCCCCTTCAGGAACTCCTGCCGCAGCCCGCCGTCCCGATGCTCCGCCCACTCCTGCTGCCCTGAGCTCACCATGCACCGTCTGTCGACGTGAAGGCCTGTGGGTGGGGAAGATGCAGGCTCGGTGCGTAGGGACGGGGGAGACGGTATGGCGAGGGCGTATCACCGGACGGGAGCGGGGAACGGCGGTGAGGCACTGGACCTGTACGAGTTCGCCTACCTCGCCGGCGGCGAGCAGCGGGTCGTGGAGACTGCGATCATCTCGCTCGTCGAGCGCGGGATGCTCTCCCTGAGGGCCGCTCGTCTACGCATCGTTGACGGAGAACGCCCCGAACACCCGGTCGAACTCGCGGTATTCGCCGCCTGCCCGCGGAGCAAGCGCGTCCAGGAGGTGATCGAGGCCCTCGCACACTGCGACGAGGTCGATGAACTCGCCCGCCGCCTCGTCTCCCTCGGCTGCGTGGGCAGCCGGCGACGCCGGCCCACCCGGGCGGGACGGCGACGCCTGGCGACCGCGGACCTTCCCGCGTACGTACGTTCGGGCCCCGTGGCACTCGACCCGGGCCCCGTCCGGTACGGACTGCTCAGCACCATCCCCGACGGCCTCGGGCGCACCCTGCGCCGCATGGGCAAAGCCCTCGACGACGATTCCGCTCCCACCACCGACAGCAGCCCGGACGGCGGCGGTGGCTCCGGCGGCGGCGACTGAGGCCACGGCGACCCACGGGCGAAGAGGTCCGTCACCTGCCGAGATCCTCATCTTGTCGAGGGCGAGGGCATAGATTCCCCCAAGGAGGAATACCGCCGGATATTGCGCCCAGGTGATGTTGTCGAGTGCCGCCGCCGGCGCCCCCGGTCCGCCCGTGAGCAGGCACTACGGGCCGCGGACCCGGATCGGCGTCTGCCACGCCGGCACCGTCGGCCACAACCGCGCTTGCCGCGGTGGCAGCGGACAGCGCACCCGAAACAAGGCTCTTCCTTACCGACCTTCCCCGATTCAACTGTTCATCCAGAGCGGCCCTGTTGCCGCCGTTGCGGCAGTCCGCTGCCGTACCACGGGATCGCAGAGGGGGTGGCTAGGGAACGGGTGACTGGCGAGGACGCGGCAACCACGACGTCAACACGTACTGGGTGCGGCGAAGTGCGGATGGCCGCGCCTGTGAAGGTGGTGGGGGCCGGCACTACGGACCGGGCACTCCTCGCTTGCGGGTCGTGAGCGGGGACGCGCAGGCCCCGGGAAAGACGAAGGGCCAGGTCGAGGAAACATCCTCTGACCTGGCCCTTTGTGCTTCAGAGCGGGTGACGGGAATCGAACCCGCGTAGCTAGTTTGGAAGACTAGTGCTCTACCATTGAGCTACACCCGCAACGCGCGCGCCGCAGGTCCGGGGACCTCGGCACGGACAGCATCTTAGCGGGTCGCTCCCGGTGGGTGCACACCACATTCGGCGCCGTGGCGGGGACCAGCCCGAAATGCCTCGGGAAACCCCGCGCATCAGAGTGTCTCCGGCCATGTACCCTACGTGTCGCACCGACGGGGTGTGGCGCAGCTTGGTAGCGCGTCCGCTTTGGGAGCGGAAGGTCGTCGGTTCGAATCCGGCCACCCCGACCAGCAGCAGTGTCTCCACAAGATCGCGTTGTGGGCTGATTGCCGCTTGCGGTTACTATGCAAGCTGCGTGCCCGTGTGTCTGATGTACCGGGCCGAAGTCCGCCGAACCGCTGAATCACAGCGTGACGGCAGAATCCCCAGCAGTCAGCCACCAAGGAGACCGAACCGTGAAGAGCGCCGTGGAGACCCTGAACCCGACTCGGGTTCGGCTCACTGTTGAGGTGCCCTTCGAGGAGCTCAAGGACAGCCTCGACGCGGCGTACAAGAAGATCAACCAGCAGGTCACGGTGAAGGGCTTCCGCAAGGGCAAGATCCCCGCCCGCGTCATCGACCAGCGCTTCGGCCGCGGTGCGGTGCTGGAGGAGGCCGTCAACGACGCCCTCCCGAAGTTCTACACCGAGGCGGTCAACGAGGCCGACCTGAACCCGCTGGGCCAGCCGGACGTGGACATCACGGAGCTGAAGGACGGCGAGATCCTGGCCTTCACCGCCGAGGTCGACGTCCGCCCAGAGATCGAGATCCCGGACTACTCCGGCATCGAGGTCGAGGTCGACGCCATCGAGGTCTCCGACGAGGACGTCGAGAAGTCCGTCGAGCAGCTGCGCGGCCGTTTCGGGTCCACCAAGGACGTCGAGCGCGCCGCGGCCGAGGGTGACGTCGTCACCATCGACCTCGAGGCCAAGGTCGACGGCGAGGTGCTGCCCGACGGCGTCGCCTCCGACGTCTCCTACACCATCGGCTCGGGCGAGCTCCTCGAGGGCATCGACGAGGCCGTCACGGGCCTGGAGGCCGGTGGCGAGACCACCTTCACCTCCCAGCTGAAGGGCGGCTCCGCCGAGGGCAAGGACGCCGAGGTCACCGTCAAGGTCACCAAGGTCTCCGCCAAGGAGCTCCCGGAGCTGGACGACGAGTTCGCGCAGGTGGCGAGCGAGTTCGACACCCTTGAGGCCCTCAAGGACGACAGCCGCAAGCGCCTCGAGAACATGAAGCAGTACGACCAGGCCACGCAGGCCCAGGAGCGCGTCCTGGAGAAGCTGCTCGAGCTCGTCGAGGTCCCGATCCCCGAGAAGCTCCTCGCGGACGAGGTCCAGACCCGCAAGCACAACCTGGAGCACCACCAGCTCGGCCAGATGGGTCTGACCATCGAGAAGTACCTGGAGTTCCAGGGCAAGACGGTCGAGGAGTTCGACGCCGAGACCTCCGAGCAGGCGATCAAGGGCATCAAGACCCAGTTCGTCCTCGACGCGCTGGTCAACAAGGAGAAGCTGGGCGTCAACCAGGAGGAGCTCACCGAGCACCTCATGCGCCGTGCCCAGTCCTCCGGCATGTCCCCCGACCAGTTCGCCCAGGCGGTCGTCGAGGGTGGCCAGGTTCCGATGCTGGTCGGCGAGGTCGCCCGCGGCAAGGCCCTCGCGGTCGTCGTCGAGGCCGCCAAGGTCGTCGACACCAACGGTGAGGTCGTGGACCTGTCCGACGAGGACGAGGACGAGACCGCCGAGACCTCCGAGACGGTCGAGGCCGCCGCGGACGGCGACGCCGAGGCGCCGGCCGACGAGGCCAAGTAACACCCTGAGGTAACACCGGGCGAAGCCCACCGAGCAGTGCCCCGAAGGGCCCGGACGCAGTCGCGTCCGGGCCCTTCGGCACGCCTCCCGAAAGGCCCCCGGAGCTTGCGCTCCGAGCGAACAGTTCGGGAAGCGGGATGGCGTTGTCCTACCTGCGCGTTAGGGTCCATGAATACGAGGGCACGTGAGTACCCGGGCGCCGGCGGACTCGTCCGCTCCGGCCGGACCGGGCCCCAGAACGAGACGCTGAGACGGCACATGGCCGTCGGAGACGAGCAGGTGGATACGTGACGAATCTGAAGCCTTACGCCGCGGGTGAGCCGTCCATCGGTGGCGGCCTCGGCGACCATGTCTACAACCGGCTGCTCGGCGAGCGCATCATCTTCCTCGGCCAGCAGGTCGACGACGACATCGCCAACAAGATCACCGCGCAGCTCCTGCTCCTGGCCGCCGAGCCGGAGAAGGACATCTACCTCTACATCAACAGCCCCGGTGGCTCCGTGACGGCCGGTATGGCCGTCTACGACACCATGCAGTTCATCCCGAACGACGTCGTCACCATCGGTATGGGCATGGCGGCCTCGATGGGCCAGTTCCTGCTCACCGGTGGCGCCAAGGGCAAGCGCTTCGCCCTGCCGAACACCGACATCCTGATGCACCAGGGCTCCGCCGGTATCGGTGGTACCGCGTCGGACATCAAGATCCAGGCCCAGTACCTGCTGCGCACCAAGCAGCGGATGGCCGAGATCACCGCGTTCCACTCGGGCCAGTCCGTCGAGGCGATCATCCGCGACGGCGACCGCGACCGCTGGTTCACCGCCGAGGAGGCCAAGGACTACGGCCTCATCGACGAGATCATCTCGGCCGCGTCCAGCGCACCGGGCGGCGGCGGCACCGGGGCCTGATCCCGGGACCCACCGTCAGTACCCAGCAGCCGACAGCCCGCAGAACGCCACCAGGATGGTGAACACCCAGATGCAGAACAACTTCTCCGCGAGCGGCCTCTACACCGGCCCGCAGGTGGACAATCGCTACGTGATCCCGCGCTTCGTCGAGCGCACCTCGCAGGGCGTGCGCGAGTACGACCCGTACGCGAAGCTCTTCGAGGAGCGCGTGATCTTCCTCGGCGTGCAGATCGACGACGCGTCCGCCAACGACGTCATGGCGCAGCTGCTGTGCCTGGAGTCGATGGACCCGGACCGCGACATCTCCATCTACATCAACAGCCCCGGTGGCTCCTTCACCGCGCTGACGGCGATCTACGACACGATGCAGTTCGTGAAGCCGGACATCCAGACGGTCTGCATGGGCCAGGCGGCCTCCGCCGCCGCGGTCCTGCTCGCCGCCGGTACCCCCGGCAAGCGCATGGCCCTGCCGAACGCCCGCGTGCTGATCCACCAGCCCTCCGGCGGCACCGGCCGTGAGCAGCTCTCCGACCTGGAGATCGCGGCCAACGAAATCCTGCGCATGCGCGACCAGCTGGAGACCATGCTGGCCAAGCACTCGACGACGCCGATCGAGAAGATCCGCGACGACATCGAGCGCGACAAGATCCTCACGGCCGAAGACGCGCTCGCGTACGGCCTGATCGACCAGATCGTCTCCACCCGTAAGAGCAGCGCGGTCTGATCCTTGCCACTCGTTGGCGTGAGCACGTCGCCGGATTGGGCGATGTGAACCACGTCAAGGGGGCCCCGCTCGGGGCCCCTGGCAAGGTACCGTCGGATATGAGGCACCAGGAGCGCTGAACCAGGCGTCTCCCAGGCGAAGGGGAAGCACCTCGTGGCACGCATCGGTGACGGCGGCGACCTGCTCAAGTGCTCGTTCTGCGGAAAGAGCCAGAAGCAGGTGAAGAAGCTCATCGCAGGACCCGGTGTGTACATCTGCGACGAGTGCATCGACCTCTGCAACGAGATCATCGAAGAGGAGCTCGCGGAGACCTCCGAGGTCCGGTGGGAGGAACTCCCCAAGCCCCGTGAGATCTACGAGTTCCTGGAGAGCTACGTCGTCGGCCAGGAGCCGGCGAAGAAGGCGCTCTCGGTAGCGGTCTACAACCACTACAAGCGGGTTCAGGCCGGCGAGAACGGCGGCGCGCAGGGCCGGGACGACGCGATCGAGCTCGCGAAGTCCAACATCCTGCTGCTGGGCCCCACGGGCTCCGGCAAGACGCTGCTCGCGCAGACCCTCGCCCGGATGCTGAACGTCCCGTTCGCCATCGCCGACGCGACGGCGCTGACGGAGGCCGGGTACGTCGGCGAGGACGTCGAGAACATCCTGCTGAAGCTGATCCAGGCCGCCGACTACGACGTCAAGAAGGCCGAGACCGGGATCATCTACATCGACGAGATCGACAAGGTGGCCCGCAAGAGCGAGAACCCGTCGATCACGCGCGACGTGAGCGGCGAGGGCGTACAGCAGGCCCTCCTGAAGATCCTGGAGGGCACGACCGCCTCCGTACCGCCGCAGGGCGGCCGGAAGCACCCGCACCAGGAGTTCATCCAGATCGACACGACGAACGTGCTCTTCATCGTGGGCGGCGCGTTCGCCGGCCTGGAGAAGATCATCGAGTCGCGTGCGGGCGCCAAGGGCATCGGCTTCGGGGCGACGATCCGCTCGAAGCGCGAGATCGAGGCCAGCGACCAGTTCCAGGAGGTCATGCCGGAGGACCTGGTGAAGTTCGGGATGATCCCCGAGTTCATCGGCCGCCTCCCCGTGCTGACCTCCGTCCACAACCTGGACCGCGAGGCCCTGCTCCAGATCCTGATCGAGCCGCGCAACGCGCTGGTGAAGCAGTACCAGCGGCTGTTCGAACTCGACGGTGTGGAGCTGGACTTCGAGCGCGAGGCGCTGGAGGCCATCGCGGACCAGGCGATCCTCCGCCAGACGGGCGCGCGCGGCCTGCGCGCCATCATGGAAGAGGTCCTGATGTCGGTGATGTACGAGGTCCCGTCCCGCAAGGACGTGGCCCGCGTGGTCATCACCTCGGACGTGGTCCGCTCCAACGTCAACCCGACGCTGGTGCCCCGCATCGTCCCGAAGGACCAGGGCCCGCACGAGAAGTCGGCCTAGCCGCACCAGGCATCACACAGGAGGGCCGCTTCCAGCCAGATGGCTGGCAGTGGCCCTCCTGTCATGGGGTGACCAGCCAAGAAGTGCGAGACTCGGCCATAAGTTCGATTCCCCATGGAACTCCTTCCCCCTAACGGGTTGGCTACCGACTGGTAGAAATCACAACCCGCAAGGAGTAGGTGCATGAGCAAGACGCGACGGATCATCGGGATGGCGGCGGCGACGGCAATGGCGGGTGCGCTGCCCGTGCTCGCGGCATCGCCCGCGCAGGCTACGTCCGGGGACTGCACCAACTACATGCGGAACTTGGGCTACAACGTCGGATCCAACGTCATCAGCGCTTGCAACCACGGTGAGGGTGGCTTCGTCGGCGAGCAGGTCTGTTTCAACATCCTGATCCAGCTGAGCGTGAAGTGGGACGACGCCAGGGAGGCGTGCTACCAGGCGGCGCGTGACTGACGTCATGACCCAAGGGCCCAGCGCGTGCTGGGCCCTTGCCGATATCAGGCCTTGGTGCGCGAGGTGTTGTAGAGCTTCGCTGTCAGGGTTGCTACCTCGTCGAGGGTGCCGCTGCTCCCGCCGAGAAGGAACGTTGCCGGGTCGGCGGCGTTGACGCCGACCAGGGTCGAGTGGTCGGCCCAGGCGCAGGAGGGGACCTCGATGTCCTTCGGCGTCTTGCTCGTGGGCTTGGTGCTGATCATCTTGATGTTGGCGCACTTCATTACGGCGCCCTTGAATCCGGCCGGGCTGAACTCCTTCGGAGTTCCAACCAGTTCGTACTTGAAGCCGAGCTTCTCGGTTTCCTTGTTGTTCTGGCCGATCCCGGCGTAATAGCCGTCGACCGCCTTCTCCGGGTCGGCGATCTCGCCCCAGAGGCCGTTGGCCGCGAGCTGCTTGCCCTTCCCGTCCGTACCGATCTGGTATTTGGCGGTCGCGTTGTGTGCGTTCTGCACACCGAGTGCCTCCGCCTTGGCCTTGCCCTCACCAGTGACCGGGGCGTCGGCCGCAGGGGCACCAGAGGCGTCCGGCGCCTTCTGATAGCTGTCGACGGCAGCGGGGTAGGACAGCTTGTAGCCCTTGGTGTCCGCGGAGATGGTGCCGCCCGCGCCGCCGCCCAGGAGGTACCAGCCGCCGCCCGCGATCACCGCGACCGCGACGACCACGCCGATGATCACGCCGGCCTTGGACTTCTTCGGGGGCTGCCCGCCGTACGGAGCCTGCTGCTGCGGGTAGCCGTACGCCGGCGTCGGCGGCTGCTGCGGGTATCCCTGCGGCGGGACGCCCGGCTGCTGCGGGTAGCCGTAGCCCGGCTGCGGGGCCGCGGGCTGGCCGTACGGGCCGGGCTGGGGGGCGGGCTGGCCGTACGGACCGGGCGGCGGCGGGGGCTGCTGCCCGTACGGTCCCGGCTGCTGGGGCTGCTGGGGCTGCTGGCCGTAGGGCCCTGGCTGGTTGTAACTCATCCCGCGTCCCCCAATGAGGTTGCTTATACGTTTCACACATCCTGACGGAAGCCTGGTGCGGGCAGGGCGGCGGGCCCCGGGAATACCGGTTTCATGACTGGACTGTTACCGCTCTAAACTGTGCCCCGTGACCGAGAACACGCAGACACCCAGCAGCCCCGACTCCGAACTGCCGACCACGTACGCGCCGGCCGAGGTAGAAGGGAAGCTCTACGAGCGCTGGGTAGAGCGCGGTTACTTCGAGGCGGACGAGAAGAGCGAGAAGCCCCCGTACGCCATCGTCATCCCGCCGCCCAACGTCACGGGCAGCCTGCACCTGGGCCATGCCTTCGAGCACACGCTGATCGACGCCCTCACCCGCCGCAAGCGCATGCAGGGCTACGAGACGCTGTGGCAGCCCGGCATGGACCACGCCGGCATCGCCACGCAGAACGTCGTCGAGCGCGAGCTCGCCAAGGAGGGCAAGTCTCGCCACGACCTCGGCCGCGAGGCGTTCGTCGAGCGCGTCTGGCAGTGGAAGGGCGAGTCCGGCGGTCAGATCTCCGGCCAGATGCGCCGCCTCGGCGACGGCGTCGACTGGTCCCGGGAGCGTTTCACCATGGACGAGGGCCTCTCCGAGGCCGTCCAGACCATCTTCAAGAAGCTCTACGACGACGAGCTGATCTACCGCGCCGAGCGCATCATCAACTGGTGCCCCCGCTGCCTGACCGCGATCTCCGACATCGAGGTCGAGTACCAGGACGACGAGGGCGAGCTCGTCTCGATCCGCTACGGCGAGGGCGACGCGTCCATCGTCGTCGCGACCACCCGCGCCGAGACGATGCTGGGTGACACGGCCGTCGCCGTCCACCCCGAGGACGAGCGCTACAAGCACCTCGTCGGCACCGAGATCGAGCTGCCGCTCACCGGGCGCCGCATCCCGGTCGTCGCGGACGAGCACGTCGACCCCGAGTTCGGCACCGGCGCCGTCAAGGTGACCCCGGCGCACGACCCGAACGACTTCGAGATCGGCCAGCGCCACGGCCTGCCGAACCTCGCCGTCATGGACGAGCACGCGATCATCACGACCCACGGCCCCTTCCAGGGCCTGGACCGGCTGGAGGCCCGCTCCGCCATCGTCGCCGCGCTGCGCGCCGAGGGCCGGATCGTCGCCGAGAAGCGCCCGTACACCCACTCCGTGGGCCACTGCTCGCGCTGCAAGACCACCATCGAGCCGCGTCTGTCGATGCAGTGGTGGGTCAAGGTCGGCCCGCTCGCCAAGGCCGCCGGTGACGCGGTCCGCAGCGGTGACGTCAAGATCCACCCGCAGGAGATGGAGAAGCGGTACTTCGACTGGGTCGACAACCTCCACGACTGGTGCATCTCGCGCCAGCTGTGGTGGGGCCACCGCATCCCCGTCTGGTACGGCCCGAACGGCGAGGTCGTCTGCGTCGGACCGGACGAGCAGCCTCCGGCGGGCGAGGGCTGGACCCAGGACACCGACGTCCTGGACACCTGGTTCTCCTCCGGCCTGTGGCCGTTCTCCACGCTCGGCTGGCCGCGGCAGACCGACAGCCTGGCGAAGTTCTATCCGAACGCCGTCCTGGTCACCGGCTACGACATCCTCTTCTTCTGGGTCGCCCGGATGATGATGTTCGGCCTGTACGCGATGGACGGCACCCCGCCGTTCCACACCATCGCCCTGCACGGCATGGTCCGTGACGAGCGCGGCAAGAAGATGTCGAAGTCCTTCGGCAACGCGGTCAACCCGCTGGACTGGATGGACAGGTACGGCTCCGACGCGGTCCGCTTCACCCTGGCCCGCGGCGCCAACCCGGGTGTCGACGTCCCGATCGGCGAGGACTGGGTCCAGGCCTCCAGCAAGTTCGCCAACAAGATCTGGAACGCCACGCGTTTCGCGATGATGAACGGCGCCACCGTCGAGGGCGAGCTGCCGCCGGCCGAGCAGCTGTCGGCCACCGACCGCTGGATCCTGTCCCGGCTGAACAAGACGGTGGCCGAGGTCGACGCCTTCTACGAGGACTACCAGTTCTCGAAGCTGTCGGACGCCCTCTACCACTTCGCGTGGGACGAGGTCTTCGACTGGTACGTCGAGCTGTCGAAGACGACGTTCTTCGCGGGCGGCGAGCAGGCCAAGGTCTCCGCGCGGGTCCTCGGCGAGGTCCTGGACGTCACGCTGCGCCTGCTGCACCCCGTGGTCCCCTTCGTCACCGAGACCCTCTGGACCACGCTCACCGGCGGTGAGTCCCTCGTGATCGCCGACTGGCCCAAGGACAGCGGCTTCCGCGACGAGGCCGCCGAGACCGAGATCGGGAACGTCCAGAACCTCGTCCGCGAGGTCCGCCGCTTCCGCAAGGAACAGGGCCTCGACGACAAGCAGAAGGTGCCGGCCCGTCTCGACCTGTCCGGTACGGCGCTCGCCGCGCACGAGGCGGCCATCCGCCAGGTGCTGCGCCTCCAGCCGGAGGGCGACGCCTTCAGCGCCTCCGCGACCCTCCCGGTCGCCGGCGCCACGGTGGCCCTCGACCTGTCGGGCACGATCGACGTCGAGGCCGAGCGCAAGCGTCTGACGAAGGACCTCGGCGCCGCGGAGAAGGAGAAGCTGCAGGCCGAGGCGAAGCTCGGGAACGAGGCCTTCCTGGCCAAGGCCCCCGACAACGTCGTGGACAAGATCAAGGGACGGCTGTCCAAGGCCGAGGCGGACATCGCCCGGATCAAGGACCAGCTGGCGGGCCTGCCGGCCGCCTAGTGCTGTGGCCGAAAGGTTTGCCGGGTCGCGGCGTCCGGTGCGGTGCATCGCCAGGCGGAGGGCCACCGCTCGTACTGGACGTCCTTCCGTGGTCCGACAACGCCGCGAGGTGCCGTGCCGGGCGTCGCGACCCGGTGAACCTTTCCGGTCACAGCACTAGCGTTCCCGTAGGCACACGAGAAGGCCCCCGCGCCGTCGGTCGACGCGGGGGCCTTCGCCGTATCCCCAACTCCGGGACGGCGGCGTCACAGCAGGCGGCGGGGGACACGGGGCCTGTCCGAAGTGCCCGAAATCACTGCGTTTTCGGGACCGGGTGATCCGAACGGGTGCGCTGACCACGGATGATGGAGGGCATGCGCGTCAAGCCCGTCGTTCCGGCCTTCGACCGGCTGGTGGCCTCCGGCCGCCGGCTCACCGAGAGCTGGGCCGGGTCTCCCCGGGCCGTGGACGTGCTCACGGCGCTCGGCTGCCTCGGCCTGATGGCCCTCGACCTGCCGGGCCTCGCCGCCGCCGACAACTCGCTGACCGGGCCCGCCGCGGCCGTGGTCCTTGCCCTCGGCTGCGCCGCCCTGGTCGTGCGACGCCGGCAGCCCTGGATCTCGTACGTGGCCGCGCTGCTGTTCATCGGGTGGCTGCACGAGCTGACCCTGATCCAGTTCGCCCTCTACTCGGTCGGCCGCTACCGCGGACGCCGGGCGGGCATCCTCGCCACGCTCGGGTACGTCGCCTTCGCGCTGGTCATGTTCGTCCTGCCGGGCTGGCCCGAGCCCCAGGGGCAGACCCTCAGCGGCTTCCTCAGCCTGGTCGTGCCCATCGGGGTGCTCGCCTCGGCGGTGGGCATCGCCGCCTACCGGCACGACCTGGTGGGGGAGCTGACGGCGCGACGGGCCGAGTCCGCCGTACTCCAGGCCGTCCAGCAGGAGCGCACCTCCGTCGCCCGCGACGTCCACGACTTCGTCGGGCGCGAGCTGACCCTGCTCACGGTCCGCTCCGAGGTGCTCTCGATGCGGGCGCGCGAGACGGCGTACGGACCGGACTTCGAGGAGCTGGCGGACACCGCGCGCCGGGCCCACCTGGTGCTCAACGAGATCATCGTGCAGCGCGGGGAGCGGGCCCCGACCCCGGGTGTGGACGGGCTGGCGGCGCTCGCCGAGGAGAGCGGACGGGCCGGTTCGCCCGTCCGGCTCGCCATGGACCAGGACGTGCACGGGCTGTCGCCGCTGCGGCAGGCGGCCGTCTACCGGGTGGTGCAGGAGTGCCTGACCAATGCGGCCAAGCACGCGCACGGGGAGACCATCGACGTGTCGATCACGGCGGACGGCCCGCGGCTGCGGATCGCCGTCAGCAACGCCCTGCCGGCCCGGACCCCGGGCCGGGCCCCCGTCTCGGCGGGCTCGGGCACGGCCAGCATGTCCGAGCGCGTCCGCAGCCTGGGCGGGACCCTGACGGCGACCCGCACGCAGGGCGTGTACGAGGTCGTCGCCACCCTTCCCAGGGGCTAGATGAATGAGTCCGATGTCTGTGCTGGCCGCGACCATGGCGAAGGGCGCCCGTTGACCTGAGTGTGACTTCTGGCCTGGACGCCCTTCTG
>NZ_JBICZI010000040.1:0-41197 GCF_043201855.1 Streptomyces sp. NPDC048257 | reverse complement strand
CTCGTCGTCAACGTGGACCCGCCCACCGACCACAAGGACTACCTCCACCGCGGCGGCCGCACCGCCCGCGCCGGTGAGTCCGGCAGCGTCGTCACGCTGGTCACGCCCAACCAGCGCCGCGACATGACCCGTCTCATGCAGGCTGCCGGGATCGTGCCGCAGACCACCCAGGTCCGCTCGGGCGAAGAGGCCCTGAGCCGCATCACGGGCGCCCAGGCCCCCTCCGGGATCCCGGTCGTCATCACCGCCCCGGCGGCCGAGCGGCGCGAGCGCAGCGGCTCCGCGTCGCGTAACCGGCGCCGCCCGGCGGCGGGGGCGGCCCGCCGCCGGCCCGTACGGCAGTCCAGCGCCGACGCCGCGGCGTGAAGAACCCCTTCCTCTTCCTCTTGTCCTTGTGAGGCATCATGCGCTGCGTCATCGCCCGATTCCCCTTCGACCTGACCAAGAGCGGAGTGCTGGAGTCGATGAAGGGCGTCAAGCCCGAGCCCGTCGACGGTGAGTCCGTGATCATCGGACGCCGGCACTATCCGGTCAAGCAGGTCGGCCAGGTCATCACCCGCCAGGACCGCCGCGACTTCAGCGCCGGGGAGGTCGTACGGGCCATGACCCAGCTCGGCTTCACCTGCCGCAGCCTCCCGCAGGCTCCCGCCGCGCCCACGGCCGGCCTCACGCCTTTCCAGCGGGCCTCGGCGATGCTCGGCGCGCCCGAGCCCGCGCCCGTATCGGTTTCCGTCTGACCGCATACCGCTGACCACCAGCACAGACAGTGAGGGCCCGACCGGCACATGCCGGTCGGGCCCTCACTGCTGTGTCGCGTCACCCTGTCGTTCGAAAAAAAGCCTCACCCCATCGAACAAAGAAAATCTATGCCGGTCGTCATAGACATCTGGCTCTGACGTGCCTACGATTTCTCTCGTAGCCAAGATCGAAGGAAGGGAGGAAGCAGACGCCATCAGGATCGCCCGGGCAGGCGGCACACGGCCCGGGTACCGCACGACCCCCGAACGGCAGGTGGTCCCCGGTCAGGCATTCGCGATCCCCGCACTCCCGTCCGTCTCCAGGGCGCGACTGCGGAAACAGAAGGTCGGCGCAGCACTGAGGCCGACAGATGGTGTTGAATTCCCTTCAGGGCCTTGGTGCCGTACGGCACCAAGGCCCTTCGACGCGTTCCCAAGAAGAGGTGCAGATGACAGCGGATGACTCGCTCGGCGGCCGGCTGGACGACGATGACTACCCCGCCTACACGATGGGCCGGGCTGCCGAACTCCTCGGCACGACCCCCGGCTTCCTGCGCGCCATCGGCGAGGCCCGTCTGATCACACCCTTGCGCTCTGCGGGCGGACACCGCCGGTACTCCCGCTACCAGCTGCGGATCGCAGCCCGCGCCAGGGAACTCGTCGATCAGGGCACGCCGGTCGAAGCCGCCTGCCGCATCGTCATCCTCGAGGACCAGCTCGAAGAGGCCCAGCGGATCAACGCCGCATTCCGCCGCGCCGCGACCACCCCGCCCGACGTCTCCCGCTGAGGGCGCCGGCGCACTGCGCACAGACGGCAGGGATCCGGTCGATCGAGTGCGCGCGGGCAAGCGGGCCGCCGCCCCAGGACTCGGCCGAGCTCGGCCGGATCCCGCCTGCGCCGGGCGGATCGAACGCGTGCCGGGCCCATAATGCCGCAGTGAACAGCAACCACGTGGCCCTCGACTGCGGACTGCCGATCGAGGAGCGGATCAGTGAACTCGTCCGGTTGTGGACCCGGGACGGGCGCGGGACCGACCACCTCCTGACCGGCAAGGCGTTCTACGCGGTGTACTCCTGGCACCTCAAGTACTGGACGGACCACGACATCGCATGGGCGGAGTTCGTCGCGGCCTCCTTCGACGCCATCGGGGGCCGCGACAGCTGGGACGCGATGCTGCGGGAGCGGGCGGCGTGCGGCAGCTGCGGGGATCTGTACCGCCTGGAGAACATAGGCCTGTGCACCGGATGCATGGAGTACACCTGCTACGCCTGCGGAGCCCACGGGTCCTGCACCGGCGAGATCCTCTGACCCGAGACCGCAGCTGACACCGGGCAGCTTCCCCGGGGGCAGTGCGCGGACCAGAGGAAGATGGCTGCGGTGCGGAGTCCGGCCGGGTAGACGGTCGCGGTCTTCTCTCAACGGGTAGCAATGCCGCGCCACTGCTTCAGGCGGTCGATGCACCGCTCGACGGTGTTCCGCTGTTTGGGGGGTCTCGCGGTCGAACGCCGGTGGTCTCCCCCCGGCCGCCGGGCATGGGCCACCGGCAGCGGCTGGAGCTTCCCGGACGACGGCGGGCGCATCCCACCCGGGATGCGCGAAGCCTTCGAGAGGGCAACGGTCCGCCATCACGGATGATTCGGGTCGCGGTCCGGTCCGGATGTGGATGCTCGCGGGCTCCTCGCGCCCGGTGGCCAGGCCGCGCCACTGCTCGAGACTGCCGAAGCCGTTTGCGGTTCGCGGACGGTCGCCGGACTGCGGGACGACCGCCCGGATAATCCGATGAGCCGATGGTCGCGCCCGGATATCCTGCCTCGTCCCGTACCCGCCACGGAGGTCCCCCCGCATGAGCAGCACCACGCCGTCCTTTCCCGACCGGACCGAGCTGACGGGGGAGGGCCTGGTCCTGCGCCACTGGACGGAGGCGGACCTCGCCGCGATGCCCGGGCTGTTCGACCACCCCGACATCGCGTACTGGACGCCGATCGTCTCCCCCTTCGACGACGAGGCCGCCCGCACCCGCCTGGACCGGGCCCGGCAGCTGCGCACGGAGGGTACGGCGCTCCTGCTCGCCATCACGGTCGACGGCGGCGCCCCGCTCGGCGAGGTCATGCTCAAGCGCGCTCCCGAGGGTACGGAACTCGGCTATGCGATCGGCCCGGCGCACCGGGGCCAGGGGCTGGCCGCCCGAGCGGTGCGCGTGATGGCCGCGTACGCCTTCGAGCAGCTCGGCGTGGACCAGGTGATCCTGGAGCTGGAGGCCGAGAACGCCTCCAGTGTCGGTGTGGCCACCCGCGCCGGATTCCGGCTCCTCGACGTGCCGTTGATCAAGGGCGAGGAGAAGGGCCGGCCCTACGTGCTCCAGACCTGGGGCCTCGACCGCCCCTGACCGTGGTGCGCCCTCGCGGCGATGTGATGGCCCGTCAAGCTCCGTGCTCCGTTGTCAGTGGCTCCCCATAGTGTGAATACATCACTCGGGGAGCCTCGGAGAAGGAGCAGAAGCATGACCGCCAACAGGATCCAGCACAAGGTGAATCACGTCGCGCTGGTCGTGGACTGTTCAGGTTCCATGCATCAGCACCAGAGCCAACTCATCCGCGTCGTCGACGAGTTCGTCGCCGGCTTGAAGGCCGAGTCGGACAGTCTCGGTCATGAGACCCGGATCAGCCTCTACTCCTTCGACCACAAGGTGGAGAATCTGGTCTGGGACATGGACGTGAAGCATCTGCCGTCCATGCGCGGTCTGTACAGGGTCAACAATGGCGCTACCGCCCTCATCGAAGCCTCTCTGAAGTCACTGGACGACCTGGGCCACATCTGGGAGGCGTACGGCGAACACAGTTTCCTCCAGATCGTGGTGACGGACGGCGAGGAGAACGCCTCCGGCGGCGACCGGCGGCACGACGGGGACATGACCATCCTCGGCCCCTGGCTCGACAAGATCGCGGCGAAGATGGGTGCGCTTCCGGGCCACTGGACCTCTGCGATCCTCGTCCCCAACTCCCTGGCGAAGCGAACCGCCCAGAACTACGGGTTCCCGGCGGGAAACATCGCCATATGGGATGCGGATTCCCAGGAGGGCGTCGAGGAGGCCATCGGTACCGTGCGCGCTGCGGCCACCAGCTTCCTCCGAGGCCGCGAGAAGGGCGTGCGCGGCACGAAGAACCTGTTCGCGGTCGGCCAGGACATCTCGGTCGACGACGTGCGGGCGAACCTCGAACCGGTCCCGGCCGACAAGTACCGGCTCCTGAAGGTCGACGCGGAGGTGGAGATCCGATCCTTCGTCGATTCGCATCCCGGCGTGACGTACGAACGCGGTTCGTGCTACTACCAGCTGGGCACGCGGGTGCAGGTGCAGCCCTACAAGGAGGTCATCGTGGTCGAGAAGGACACGGACCGCGCGTACCAGGGCGACGCGGCGCGCAGTCTCCTGTTCGGCACGGGCGTCCAGGGGACCGTCTCCGTGAAGGCGGGGCACAACCCCAAGTTGGAGGTGTACGTGCAGAGTCGTTCGGTGAACCGAAAGCTCAAGGCGAAGACGCGGCTGCTCATCATGCTCTGAAACTCATGGGCGTCGAGCATGAGATGTCCTGGCAAGGCGGAGTCAGGCAGTCGCGGGAGGGGATGTGTTGACCACTCCGAAGGGTATGTGAACGCTGGGCGTGCCCTGTGCGGTGCCGTTCAGATGGGCCACTTGGTCGTCGAAGAAGATGTGCGGGTCGAGGGCCTTCATGACCGCGGCCTTGTCGATACCGCCGAGGAAGAAAGCGTCGTTGACCCGGAGCCCCCACGCCTTGAGACTCACCAGGGCGCGCTCATGTGAGGGGGCATCCCGCGCGGTGACCAGGGATACGCGAAGGCGGTGCCGGTACGCGGGATCCCGGTGGCGCTGCTCGTCCTCAAGGCGCTGGACGCGGTTGATGCCGCCGAGGAAGTCGCGTAGGGGCCCTGGATCGTGGGGAGCGGTGGCATTGCGGACTTCGTACGCACGGAACTCGTCGATACCGCCGCTCTGATAGATCCGCTCGGCGGTGTCGCTCGCCACCACTCCGTCGAAGTCGAAGGCCATGCGGAGTTCCGGGTCGGTCTCGTCGTCGATTCGTGCCGTTCTGAGTACGTGCCCCGCCGGCAGGCCGGCTGCCACTGCATCACGGACGTCCCGTCCGTTGGCCGACAGAAACAGCGACATGTTCAGTGCAGGCATGAACCGGTAGGAGGGAAGGCCCTGCCGGAAGACCGCCCGACTGATCGGCAGGTCGTGAGCCTTGATGGAACGCATGACGCGCAGGCCGGTGTCCGGGTCGTTGCGCGAGAGGATGATGACCTCGACCAGGGGATCGGAACGGTCCGAGAGATCGTTCAACGACAACAGGCGTCTGATGAAGGGGAAGGCCACCCCTTTGGTCAGAACATCGTCCAGATGAGCCTCCTGATGGGACCGGTAGGCATCCTCTCCTTGCTCGCGGTACACCGCGTCGCAGTCGGTCAGGTCGAACAGGGCGCTCGAGGCGATCCCTACGACCAGGCGATGGGACAGGTCGTACCGCATGACGCCCCCCGTTGACACAAGCGCACCCTAGGAAGGCTTATCACCCTGCGGTATGTGCCGAAACGCCCGCCGGCCCACCTTCTGGCCCTGCCCGCAGCCCGGTCTTCGTCGAAGTCCGGGCTGCGTCCGTTCCATTGACAGAAGTTGAACACAGCCCGAGGCTGAGAGCGCTCTCAGTCATCAATGAATGGCATGAGGGCGCCGCACCTCCCCCCACGGTCAGGTGCATCCCCCACAAGGAGGAAGAATGTGCTCCGCTTAGCGAAAGTCCTTGCGTCCGGGGTCACGGCGATGGTCGTCGCCGCCGGCCTGATGGTTTTCGGCCCGTCGACGTCCGCGGAGGCCGTACCCGCCACCATCCCGCTCACGATCAAGAACAGCTCCGGACGCAGTGAGCCGGTGTACGTCTACAACCTGGGCACCCTGCTGGCGACCGGCCAGCAGGGCTGGGCCGACGCCAACGGCTCGTTCCACCCCTGGCCAGTGGGCGGAAATCCCCCCACCCCCGCGCCCGACGCATCGATCACGGGCCCGGCCAGCGGGCAGACCAAGACGATCCGGATGCCCAAGTTCTCCGGACGCGTCTACTTCTCCATCGGCCAGAAGATCGTCTTCAAGCTCACGACCGGCGGCCTGGTGCAGCCTGCCGTGCAGAACCCCTCCGACCCCAACCGCAACATCCTGTTCAACTGGTCCGAGTACACGCTCAACGATGCCGGTCTGTGGATCAACAGCACCCAGGTCGACATGTTCTCGGCCCCGTACGCGGTGGGCGTGAAGGCGGCCGACGGCACGGTCAGAACCACGGGTCGGCTCAAGCCGGGCGGCTACAACGCCGTCTTCAGCCAGCTGCGTTCGGCCGGCTGGGGCGGATTGATCCAGAACCGGCCCGACGGTACGCCGCTGCGCGCGCTCTCGCCCGGCCACGGCATCGAGGCGGGTGGAATCCCGGCCGGCGTCATGAACGACTACGTCAACCGGGTCTGGAACAAGTACAGCTCCTCCACGCTCACCGTGACGCCGTTCGTGAACCAGCCGAACACCAAGTACTACGGCCGGGTCTCGGGCAACGTCATGACCTTCACCAACGGCTCAGGAGCGGCGGTCACCAGCTTCCAGAAGCCGGATTCCGACAGCATCTTCGGCTGCTACAAGCTCCTGGACGCACCCAACGACCTGGTCCGCGGCCCGATCTCCCGCACCCTGTGTGCGGGCTTCAACCGGTCGACGCTCCTGACCAACCCCAGCCAACCGGACGCGAACGGTATCGACTTCTACCGTGACGCCGTCACCAACCACTACTCCCGCATCGTCCACGGACAGATGGCCGACGGTAAGGCGTACGGCTTCGCCTTCGACGACGTGGGAGCCCACGAGTCGCTGGTGCACGACGGCAACCCGCAAGAGGCCTTCATGACGCTGGAACCGTTCAACTAGACCACGCCCCCCACCACGACCACCACGACCACCACGACGAGGACGAGGTCAGGGCGCCCACTCCCTCCGGGCGCCCGCCCGTTCCTGTCGGAGCCTGCGCCCATCTTGGGTCTCCCGGTGAACGGCAGAGACGGAGGGACAAACGGCATGACGGCATTTGCAGGACGGTGGAAGCTGCTCGCAGCGGTCTCGCACCACCCCGGCGTGGCGTACGAGTGCACGGACGGGTCCGGCACGGACGCAGTCATCGGCGGCGCCCGTATGGACTTTGAGCTCTTGCTGAGCAAGTGGCTGGCGGGTGAGACGCTCGACAGGGAACCGGCCTTCGAACGCGTGGCAGGGCTGACACTGGAGATCGGTGCCGATCTCACCTTCACCGAGGCCGGCGCCGCGGCGGTGGAGTGGTTCTGCGAGGAGGGGGTCCTCGAATCCAAGGCCGCACCGTTCGACGGCCGGATCGTCACCACCCCGGCCGGGAACCACCTCCTGCTCCACGCATCCCCGGCGGAGCCGTACTCCGAGGATGACGACGTCCTGCTGCGGCTGGACGACGGCGATACCAAGATCACCGACATCGTCGCGCTGCGAGGTGAGCGGTTGTACCGGACGGTGTCGGTGGGCACCGACGAGATGTACGTCTGCCGCCTGCCATACGAGTACGAGCGCGCCTGAGCGTGCGGGTGACCGAGCCGCAGCACGGCCGTTCCGGGTCCCGGACCCGGTCGGCCGGGGCCGGAGCCCGGGCGAACGGCCCGCTCACATAGGGGTCACCTTCCGTACTCCTCCGGTTACCGAACCGAGTTGCCCTGTGCGCTGCCGCAGAGGCGGCGTAATCTGGCCGAACCGCCACAGAACGCGCGTACCGGAGACAGGGTGCGCGCGACGCGTACCTACCCGGCCGCGACGATCCAGGGAGGCGGCGCGTGACCGATCCGTTCGGCTTCCTCAGGATCCCCCGCGAGGCCCTTCCGGCCCGTCCCGTCGAGGAGAGGCTCGGCGACTGGCACGAGGTCCACGAGGGCCAGGTGCTGCTGCCGCTCGTCTCCCGGCAGGCCGATCGCTGCATGGACTGCGGCATTCCGTTCTGCCATACCGGCTGCCCCCTGGGAAATCTCATACCCGAGTGGAACGCGTTCGCCGCCCACGGTGACTGGCGTGCGGCGTACGAGCGGCTCCACGCGACCAACAACTTCCCCGAGGTCACGGGCAGGCTCTGCCCGGCCCCCTGTGAGGACGCCTGTGTCCTCGCGATCAATGCGGACCCGGTCACCATCAAGAACGTCGAGCAGGTGATCGCGGACGAGGGTCTGCGGCTCGGCTACCTGACACCCAGGCCGCCGGAGAGACGCAGCGGACGGACGGTGGCCGTCATAGGCTCCGGTCCGGCCGGGCTGGCCGCAGCGCAGCAGCTGACCCGGGCCGGGCATCGCGTCACGGTCCACGAGCGGGCCGACCGGCTCGGCGGACTGCTGCGCTACGGCATCCCCGAGTTCAAAATGGAGAAGGTGCACCTGGCCCGCCGCATCGAGCAGATGCAGGCCGAGGGCACGGTGTTCGTCACGGGTGCGGACATCGGCGGCGCGACCGGCGCCGGAGCGGATGAGCTGCGGAGCGGGTGCGACGCACTTGTCGTCGCGATCGGGGCCGGAGAGCGCCGGGAACTGCCGGTCCCGGGCCGTTCGCTGCACGGCATCCACCAAGCCATGGACTACCTGACCTGCGCCAACCGGGTGCGGGAGGGCGACTACGCCGTATCGCCCGTCACCGCCGAAGGCAGACACGTGGTCATCGTGGGCGGCGGGGACACCGGATCCGACTGCCTCGGCACGGCCCTTCGGCAGGGCGCGATCTCCGTGCTCCAGCTCGACATCAATCCCGAGCCCGGTGCGGCCCGGACCGACGGCGAGCCCTGGCCGGTGTACCCGAGGACGTACCGGATCTCCCACGCCCACGAGGAGGCCCGTGGGCGTGAGGGCCGCGACCCCCGGCTGTTCGGTCGCGCCACCCTGCGCTTCGAGGGGGACGCCTCGGGCCGGGTGCGGGCGCTGCGCCTGACCTCCGTCGAACCGGTGGCCCGCAGCCCCGTGCCCGGTACCGAGCACGTCATACCGGTGGGCCTGGTCCTGCTGGCCCTCGGCTTCTCGGGCCCCGAGCGGGCCGGCGGCCTGGGGGACCAGCTGGGGCTGGAGCTCGACGAGCGGGGCAATTTCGCGCGCGACGCCGGCTTCGCGGCGGGCGGCGGCCGGGCGCCGGGAGTGTTCGTCGCGGGCGACGCGGGCCGGGGCCAGTCGCTGGTGGTGTGGGCCATCGCCGAGGGCCGGGCGGCGGCCGCCGCCGTGGACCGCTACCTGACCGGCTCCACGTGCCTGCCCGCTCCGATCGCCGCGCACGACCGGCCGATGACGGCCTTGGGGCGCATGCGCTACGGGGCCTGAGGGCGGCCCCCACCAGGCTCGTCCGAGACCCCCGCGAGCTCTGGCGAGTCCGGGGCCGGAGAGCGAGTTCCCGGTCATCGCCGGTCCGCGGTGAGGAAGTCGAGCAGGATCTGGCGGCTGGTCTGTGAGGTGAGACTGCCGTACGCATCGTCGAAGGCATGCTCTGCGAAGGGCAGTTGCCTGACCTCGGTGTCGACACCGTGCTTCTCGAGTGCGTCACCGAAGGAGGCGATGCTCTCAGGGCGGGCGCTGCGGTCGCGGTCCCCGACCACCAGCAGCGTGCGCTGCAGGCCCTCGCGCACGTCGTGCGCCGGGGAGACCTCGCGGTAGCGGTCCGGGTACTGCTGCGGCGTTCCCCCGATGAACATTTCCGCCGCCTCGCGGGTTCCGGCTGTGTTCTCCTGCCACATCTGCGTGACATCGGTGCCGGGATAGAAGCCGACGACGGCGGCCGGGGGTACGGGGGCGGCCCCGTCGGCGGCCGTGATGGTGCCGTTCTGCAGGCGGTAGGCGGTGTTCATCGCCAGGGTCCCGCCGGCCGACATGCCGCCCATGGCGATCCGGGACGGGTCGACGCGGTACTCGTCGGCGTGACCCTGCACCCAGCGCAGCGCTGCGACCAGGTCCTGCGGGGCCTTGTCCCAGGTGGCCCTCGCGGGACCGGCCAGGCGGTAGTCGACGGCGAAGACGGCGACACCGTGGTCGGCCAGCCAGCGCCCGGTGCCGCGCAGATCGCTCTTGTCGAAGGTGTGGAAGCCACCGGCGTGGGCGAGCACGACCGCGGGCGTCAGCTCGCCCGAGGTCTTCTCGGGGAGATACACGTCCGTCTGGAGCGGCTCGCCCTCGGGGCTCGCATACGTCTCGGTCCTGTCCGGCTCCGCCGCGGGATACGCCAGCTCGGTGAATGCCTGCCCGAGCGAGGCCTCCGCGCCGGCATGGCGCGCGGACCGGAACTGGACCGCACCGATGGTCAGGGCCGCCACGGTGCACACCGACGTGATGGCGGTGACGGTGCGGCCCCAACGGACCATTCCGGCACGCCAGGCCGCCACGGCCAGGGCAGTCGCCACGAGCGCGAGCAGGGCTATGTGGAAGGGGTACTGACCTCCCAGAACCGGCCCGATCACCCCCGCCTTGGGGAGGGCCGGAAAGTACGCACCGAGCACGATGGCGCCGGTGAGGAACGCCAGGGACGAGGCCAGGACAGCGGCGACGACTCGCAGGATCCGCAAGGGCCCGCCAGCCGATCCGGTGCGACTTCTGAGAGTGGTCATGGCGTGCGCTCCTGCGGTAGTGCGTGGACCGAACTCGGCCGACTGCGGGACGGGTTGGGAGCCGCGACAACCTCGGGAACTCCGAGAGCGAACTCACCTCACCAAGGTAAGAACCAGTCCCGTGGTCCGGCCTCCCGCTGCGGAGCCATTTCTCGAAGTAGCTCTCAGGTAGGGGGTCACGAGACACCGGCCGCCCTGGACCACCACCACACCAGCTTGAGCGCCGGCCGCACGTCACAGGTGTGTGCGGCCGGGGCTGACCAGGCCCGTCTCGTAGGCGAAGACGGCTGCCTGGGTACGATCGCGCAGCTCGAGCTTCTGCAGAATGCTGCCCATGTGTGTCTTGATCGTCTGTTCGGCGACGACGAGCTCCCGGGCGATCTCCGCATTCGACAGCCCCTGGGCGACGAGCGTCAGCACCTCGGTCTCGCGACGGGTGAGTCCCTCCACCCGCGCCTGGGCGGGTGGCTTCGCCGAGGGGCTCAGACGGGAGAACTCCGTGATGAGCCGTTTGGTGATCTCGGGAGACAGCAGAGCATCTCCCGCGGACACGACACGTACCGCTTCGGCCAGCTGGACTCCGGAGGCGTCCTTGAGGAGGAACCCGCTGGCACCGGCACGCAGAGCTGCGTAAACGTATTCGTCGAGGTTGAAGGTGGTGAGGACCAGGATCTTGGTGGGCAGACCGGTCTGCTCGGTGATCCGGCGGGTGGCGTCGATCCCGTTCAGTCCGGGCATCCGGATGTCCATGACGATCACGTCGGGGCGTAGCTCGCCGGCCTTGGAGACGGCCTCCAGCCCATCGGCGGCCGTCGTGATCACTTCGATGTCGGGATGGGCGTCGAGGAGCACCGAGAACGCGTCTCGGACCATCGCCTGGTCATCGGCGATCATCACTCGGATCGTCATGCGGGGCGTTCCTTGTCTGTCCGGGGCGTTGCGGCGGCGGGCACCGGCAGCAGGGCACTGACCTCGTAGCCGCCGTCGGGTGTGGGGCCCGCGCAGAGTTCTCCACCGAGCATCACGGCGCGTTCGTGCATGCCCAGGACGCCGTGACCGGCTCCGGGCGAGTTCGGGGCGGCTCGGTGCCCGGGGCCGTTGAGGATCCGCAGCTGAAGGGCCATGGGAGTGTAGGTGAGTTCGACACGGGCCGTGGCCCGGGGGGAGTGGCGCAGGGTGTTGCTGAGTGCCTCCTGCACGATCCGGTAGGCCGACAGTTCCACGCCTTCGGGCAGCCGGCGGCGATCCCCCGAAGTCACCGCCGTCACCTCGAGCCCGGCCGTACGCACCGTGGCGAGCAGGTGGTCGAGCCGTTCCAGAGTGGGCTGCGGCGCTCGGGGCGCATCGCCGGCCGGGTCGCTCTCGGAACGCAGCACGCCGAGAAGGTGGCGCAGCTCGGTCAGCCCCTCCAGGGCGCCTGCGCGGATGGCGGCCAGCGCCGTGACCAACTCCTGGGGCGGGTCGGCGACGCGGTACGGAGCGGCATCGGCCTGGATGGAGATGACGGACATGTGGTGGGCGACCACGTCGTGCAACTCGCGTGCTATCCGGGCGCGTTCCTCCAGGAGGGTGCGATGCGCCTGCTCCCGCGCGAGGGCCGATTCCTGCTCCGCGAACCGGGCGCGGACCTCCCTGGTCCTGCGTACGGCGGTTGCGGCGGCCATGACGAGAGCGAACAGCCCGAGCATGATCACGATGAACCGCCGGGGCATGTTCTCGCTGTCGAACAGTTGCAGCCCCAGCAGCAGCACGGTGCTCAGCAACACGGTCTCGACCATCACCCGCGGCCGGTTGTACAGCGCAATCAGGAACAGCAGCCCCGCGTGCACCGCCCAGGCCCATCCCTGGTACGGGCCGAAGGGCGGGTGGAGGGAGAGCGCCGGCAAGGTCACCAGTGAGACCCAGAACGCCGGCAGCGGCCATCGCAGCGCCACCACGAGCAGCGCCGCGTGCGCCATCCCGACGGGCCGCACCGCGCTGTCCTCGGTGCCCGAGCTCGCAGCAAAGACCGCCAGCGCCGTTACGGCAAGCTGAGGCAGCCATCGCAGCAGTCGTGGTCCGCGCATGGGCGGCACCGGCTGCGGGGCCCACGTGAACAGATCCTTCCGGATGGTGTTCAACGCCCGGCGCCCCGCCCCTTTCTGAGCACTGTACATACAGTCAGTATTGTCCAGTGGGCGAGTGGCCCGGCGGCGGGATCATCCGCGGAAGGCTGCGGGACAGCCCGCCGGGAGCAGGGCCGGGAGCCGCACCAGCAGGTCATCGGCGCGGCCGAGGCCATGCACCGGTTCTCCAACACGACCCGGCACCGGGTCCGAAACCGAACTCCGTGCACTCGACGCACTCACCCTCAACGGCGCTGTTCCGGACGCACGCTGCGCTCGCAGCCGCATTTCTTAGCATCAGAGGCCAACTATTCGCCCGCTCGCCTCCAGGACGACTACAAAGGTCGGGACCGAACCGGAACCGGCGACGGGGGTGATGCCCCCGTCGGCGATCACATTGATCCCGAAGGCGGTGGTGTGCGTGCGTGGATGCGGCAGACTCGTTGTGGTTGCGCTCAGATTACTTCCGAAGAGTCCGAGCCCCGACTCCTTCACCTGATGTCGGCGGCCAAGCCGGGGTCTGTGATGTTTATCCCGGTGTACGTATCGATGGGCGGCTGTCGGGTCGTGACGTCGGCCATCCGGTCGAGGGCGGAAGCACCGCGACGCCTTCTCTGCAGGGTCCGGATACGGAGAGGAGCCGGCATTCCCTGACCTCCGCCTGTGTATTCGGCGGCGAGGTCTGTTCGTCGAACTCCGCGTCGAACTCTCCATCGAATTCCGTGTGAAGTCCATATAGAGCTCCGCCGGCGGCCTGCCGACCTTCGCGTGGTCGGATTCCGGGTGGGCAACACCCGAACGTACGTCCGCCACATGCGGGACTCGGTCGCACGACGGCGAATCCGCCGAACGGGAGACCTCCCGTTCGGCGGAGCCGCCCCGATCTGGGCAAAGTCGCTGTGGTGCGGCATTCTTCGATCTCCCGTGAGGTCGCATCCCGCACCACGCGATGATCTCGTTGCCGCGTGACCGCGGTCCGAAGTGCGCCGCGTTTGGGAATGCAGCCGTCGCCGAAGGGCTCTGCGAGGTTGCCCATTTTGATGGGATTACCCACGCGCCGTCACACATCCGGATGACTGTCGCGGCGGACGGCCGTCGGTCGCAGCCCTCTCGACAGTCGCCTGAAATTTTTCACATAGACACCAATCCGCAGGCGTTGGGGCGCCGAAGGAGGAGCGAGAGCCTCTCCAGGGGCCTCCTTTTCATCCCGTACGATCTGCGATTCCCGTCCTGGGGATCCAAGGAACAGGAGCGAATGTGATAGTCAAGCGAGCCGGTCGCCTCGTGGTTCTCGCCGCCACACCCGCCGCCGTGTTCCTGACCCTCGGCCTTTCCGGACCAGCTCTCGCGGAGGGTGGAAAGGCATACCAGATCGACCTGGCGCAGCTGAACCAATCGGGCTCCCGCGGCACGGTCATGCTCGGCCTCAAGGGCAACCAACTCACCGTACAAATCCAGTCCGAGGGCATGGTGCCCGGACAGCCGTCGGCCCAGCATCTGCACGGCTCGACGAAGGGGCACGACTTCCACTGCCCGGATGCCACCGACGACACCGACGGCGACGGGGTCCTCAGCAACACCGAGGCCACGCACGACTACGGCGACATCAACATCTCGCTCACCACGGCCGGCGACACCAAGGCCACCAGCGGTCTCGCCGTGGACCGCATGCCCGTCGCCGACAAGGAGGGGAAGATCGCCTACAAGCGGACGATCACCGTCGGCCAGGACGTGGTCGACCACATCAAGGACCTGCACGTCGTCCAGCACGGCATCGACCGCAACAAGAACAAGAAGTACGACTTCGAGGGGGCCGGCAAGAGCGAGCTCGACCCGAAGCTGCCCCAGGAGGCCACGGCCCCGACCAACTGCGGAGAGGTCAAGGGCGCGGCCGTGGGGTCCATTCCCGTCGGCGGCATCGAGACCGGAGGCGGCGAGCCGCAGGGTACGGCCGTTCCGGTGACGGTGCGCGACGGTGTGGCGATCACCGTGCTCGCGGTGGTGGCCGGTGCGGTGGCCATCGGGCGCAAGCGGGCTGTTGCCGTCCCCGTCCGCAGGGAGAGCACCGGAGGCGGCGCGTGAAGCCCGCCCCCGCGCTCCACACAACCGCCCCCTCGACACCGCGGCGCCACCGTCGCACCGCAGGCCCTCTGGCGGCCGCAGCCCTTGCCGCGCTCCTCCTCGCCGGGTGCGGCGGCCAGAACGCGGCGAAGCCCCCCGCCTCAGAGCAGCTCCAGGGCGGGGCACCGGCCGCCGCGGGCGCCCCCGCCCCGACAGGAAAGGCGCCCGCCGCCGGGGACCCCGCGTCACCCGCAGACGGATCGCAGAGCGGTACGGGCACGGGCGCGGGCGGGCCCGCCCTGGCCCGGTCCGAGCCGCAGAAGATCACCATCCCCTCCCTCAACGTGTCCAGCTCCCTGGAGACGCTGCGGCAGAACCCGGACGGCACCATGCAGACCCCGAAGGACCCCGCGCTCGCAGGCTGGTACGAGCCGGGGCCGACCCCCGGCTCCCAGGGACCGGCCGTGATCGCGGGGCACGTCACGTGGAACGGAGCATCCGCCGTGTTCGAGAAGCTGAAGACGATGAAGGGCGGTGACACCATCAAGGTGACCCGGCGGGACGGCAAGACGGTCACGTTCACGGTGGAGCGGGTGACCGAGTACCCGAAGGCCGAGTTCCCCACGCTGGAGGTCTACAAGAACCTCGACCACGCCGGCCTTCGCCTGGTCACCTGTGGCGGCAGCTTCGACCCCAAGAAGCACTACTACGACAGCAACGTCGTGGTGTTCGCCCGCATGACGGGCGCCGCGTAGCCGGGACGCCGGGGCCGGGAGCACGCCCGTCGGCCGCAGAGCCCCCACTGCGACCGACGGGCCACGCCGCCGCGGGGCGGGGGCGCACTCGCTCCCCTCAGCCGGCAGCCTGTCTGCGGCATGCCGGCGCCGGCCTTTTCGGTCACGCTCTCCGCGGGGGTCTTGATCAGCTCTTTTCGTGTGGGGGCTGGTCGCCCTCGCCCGGCCGGTCCAAGCGGCTGGCCTCGTCCGTGTCCGCCGCTCGTACCGTCGGTTCGTCCTTCGGAGAGGTCGCGGGGCGCCGTGTGACGTGGGGTGTCCTGCGCCGTCGTTGCTCGTCGTCGTGGTCGTGAAGCGGGGCGCCGCCGGCGCCTCCTTGGTCTTCCATGGCAGGTCCTTCCTGTGCGTGGAATCCCCTCCCAACCGGCGGGTGCCCGGAGCCCGGCACCGGAAAACCCGGTGATCCGCAGAAGCCGCGCAACGGCGTGGTACCGGTCTGCCGCCCAACGGTCCGGGACGCAGCCAGGTCTCGCGGCCACGGCGCCGAACCAGCGCATCGAGGCCTTGTCCAGGCCGGATACCCGCCCGAGGTACGGCGCTCTTGTTCGTGCATGGCGACACCCCGCTACGGTCGACCACTCCCCGTGTCGCGATCCGGCTCGGCCCGATTTCCGGTACGAACTCGTCCAGGCGCCGAGCCGTACTCCGGCGGGTAGGACGTGAGGCCGGCGCGAACGCCGCCATGGCCTCGGCGGCATAGGCTGGCCAGGTCGTTTGTGCCCGCTGTTGAACGGAGTCGCTGTCATGTTGACCGCCCTGACCGGTGTTTTCGGGGACCGCGCGGATGCTGTTACGGTCGCGGGCCGTTGTGCCTCCTACGAGGAACTTCTGGGCGCTGCCCAGGCCGTGGCCGCCGATCTTGCCGAGGCATCGGTGCCGGCCTTCGCGGTGACCGCGACGGCTTCCCTGGAGACGGTTGCCGCGGTGGTCGGCGGGCTTCTTGCGGGTGTGCCGTGTGTGCCGCTGCCTCCTGACGCGGGCCCGGCGGAACGTGAACACATTCTGCGTGACTCCGGCGCCCGCCTCATCGAGGTGGACTTCACCCGTCGCGTGCCCGCCGCCCGCCGCGCGGTGTCGGCGGTGGGGTCCGCGTTGGGTGATCCGGCGTTGATTCTCTACACGTCGGGGACCACGGGCGCTCCCAAGGGCGTGGTCCTCAGCGGTGCTGCCATCACCGCCGATCTCGACGCGCTCGCCGACGCCTGGGAGTGGAGTGCGCAGGACACGCTGGTTCACGGGCTGCCGTTGTTCCACGTCCACGGGCTGGTCCTGGGCGTGTTGGGGGCCTTGCGTACCGGAAGCCGTCTGGTGCACACGGGCCGGCCGACGCCGGAGGCGTACGCCGAGGCCGCGGCGGCAGGGGGGAGTCTGTACTTCGGCGTGCCGACGGTGTGGTCGCGTATCGCGGCGGCTCCGGAGTCGGCGGCCGCTCTGGCGGGGGCCCGGCTGCTGGTGTCGGGGAGTGCGGCCTTGCCCGCCCCGGTCTTCCGTGATCTGGAGCGGTTGACGGGGCACCGGCCGGTGGAGCGGTACGGGATGACGGAGAGCCTGATCACCGTCAGCGGCCGGGCGGGCGGTGAGGTCCGCCCCGGTACGGTCGGTACCCCGCTCGCGGGCATCACCACGCGCATCGCCGCGGAGCCGGGCGCAGAGATCGGTGAACTCCAGCTCACCGGGCCGACTCTGTTCTCCGGCTATCTGGGCCGGCCGGAGGCGACGGCGGCTGCCTATACGGAGGACGGTTGGTTCCGTACGGGTGATATCGCGGCCGTCGACGGGGACGGTGTGCACCGGATCGTGGGACGGGCCTCGACCGACATGATCAAGTCGGGCGGGTACCGGATCGGGGCGGGGGAGATCGAGAACGCGCTCCTGGACCATCCTCAGGTGAGGGAGGCGGCGGTGGTCGGTGTCCCGGATGCCGACCTGGGGCAGCGGATCGTCGCCTTCGTGGTCGCCGAGGGGGTCACGGGCACTGAGCTCACCGATTTCGTTGCCACGTACCTGTCGGTGCACAAGCGTCCGCGGGAGGTCCGTTTCATCGCCGCGGTCCCGCGCAACGCGATGGGCAAGCCGCAGAAGCGGCTCCTGCTGGAGGGGGAGGGCGCAGGACCGGTCTGACGCGTGCGGGCGCGGGGCGGTTGGGGTTAGGTGTGTGGGCTGGCGTGAGCGTGGGGCCGTGGGGCTGTGCGGGCCGTAGGTGGGCCGGCATGCGCCCTGCCGGAACTGCGTTGGCCGCGCGCTTCCGAGGCCGTCGTGGCCCTTCTGCGTTCCGTATGCGCGCTGAGGTGCTGGCGAACCTGCGCTCAGCGGTGAAGCCCTCGTAGCGTGGGAGACCGAGAACGGGGTCTGCCTCCCGGAGCCCTTCAGGACTCTTGTCACGGATGTCAGCGACGGGTCCGGTTTCGGCCCGGCGACGAGGGGAGCAGGGGGCCGGGGACCGACGGATCGACGCGGCGTTCAACAGGGGGTCCGTCGTCCTCGGTCCCGGCGAGCGGTCAGGAAGCGAAGTTCCTGATGATGAAGCGTAGTTGCCGGGGCATCACCGATCCGGTCCTGCCCAGAGCGGTGCAGTGGCGGTCCGTATCTGATCGATGTGCTGGTAGTGGATTCCGGTCAGGCCGGCTGTCTGTGCGGCGGTGACGTGGCCCGGGGTGTCGTCGATGAACAGACACCGGTGGAGTTCGGTTCCCACTGCTTCTGCGGCGGCGCGAAAGACCCGGTGATCGGGTTTGGCGACGCCGATGCGGGCGGTGTTGACGACCGCGTCGAACGCGTCTGCCAGGCCGAGCGTGGTGAGGTCGGCCTCGAGTCGGGTGGTGGCGTTGGATACCAGAACTACCGGCACCCGACTGCGGAGTGAGGTCAGGAGTTTCAGGACGGCGGTGTCGACGCGGCCCGTCAAGGCTGTCCAGCCGCTGACGAGATCCTGGGCGCTGGCCGGCGATCCGCAGACCTCGGCGAGGTCTTCCGCGACACGTTGGCGCCACTGTGCGTCGCTGATTCGGCCGGTGACGGCTGCGTCCAAGAGCCCGGGACGAAATGCGGCGGCCGCGAGAGTGCCGTCGGCCACTCCGGCCTTGCGGTCAAGGGCGGTCATTGCGTCCGGACCCCATAGGCGCAGGACGCCGTCGAAGTCGCAGAGCACGGCGTCGAAGGGCGAATCGCTCATGGTCCCCATTCTGTCAGGCCGTATGGGCGGTTGCGGCTCTGGAACAGCCCGGGTTCGGGCGCCACATGTGGTGGGAGCCCAGCTATTTCTCGTGGCGGTTGTCGGGGCTGGTGGTGGCGAGGGCGGCGGTGTAGTGGCGGGGGGTCGGGAGGTCGGTGAGGATCCAGCCGGGGATGGTGGGTGGGGTGGGGTGGGTGCCGACGTAGGGGTGGGTGAGGCCTTGGGCGAGTCCGGTGCCGGTGGCTTTGAGGATGGCTTCTTTGCGGGTCCAGATGCGGGCGAGGGCTTCGGGTTGTTGTGTGGGTGGGAGGTTGGTGAGTTCCTGGGTTTCCGTGGGGTGGAGGGAGTGGAGGATGTCGTTGACGGCGGTGGGGGTGGGTGTTTGTTCGATGTCGATGCCGACGGGGTGGGCGGCGAGGGCGAGGTAGGCGAGGTCGCCGCTGTGCGAGAGGGAGAAGTGGAGGTTGTGTCCGGTGAGGGCGGGGCGGCCGTGGGGGCCTCCGCAGCAGGGGCAGGTTTCGCGGGTGAAGGGGATGGTGTGTGGGGGGAGGTTGAGGTAGGCGCCAATGAGGATGTGGAGGGCGAGGTGTGAGGCGACGTAGCGGTGGCGGTCGCCGGGGCGGAGCAGGCGTGCGGCCTTGTCGCGTTCGTTGGTGTCGAGGATGGTGTGGGCGTCGTTGACGTGGTGGCCGCCGATGGTGTGGGCGGCGGTGTTGATGGACCAGACGGCGGCGGTTGTGCCGGTGGGGGCGGGGCCGGTGTGAGGGGCGTCGGCGCCGAGTTGGTTTACGTGCTCGATCATCCGACCGAGGGTAGACCAGGCGGTCGGTGAACGGCCTGCCCTGTCTGCGTCTGCGGTGGTTCGCCGGTTCGAGGCATGTCTCCTGTGTGGGTTCCGGGTTCCGGGTTGCTGCGGTGTGGTGCCGTGTGCGGGGATCCGGTGGTGATGCCGGTTGCCTTGTTCTGCAGGTCGCCGAGGGCCGTCACCCGTGCCCTCGTGACGGGCTCATGTTCGTGAGGATTTGATCGCGCGGATCGTCCTTCACTGTGGCGAAGTGTGCGCCGCAGTCGATTTGGGGCGTCCCCGTCAACGTCACGCCGGTTGCCGGTCGGGTGCCGTCGGGTAGCGGCTGCCCGCTGTTGCTGGTCGCCGGGTTACCGGTGCTGGCTGCCGGGTGCGGGGTGTTGGTGGTGGGGTGGGGGGTGGGTACGGTCTGTTCATGGGTGTTGATGGGGTGGGGCGGCAGCGGGGGCATGTTCTGCTGGTTGGTGGGGGTGTTGCTGTGCGCCGTGGGGTGGTGCATTTGGCGCCGAGTGTGAATGTTGCCGCGTTGTCGATGGTGCCGGTTTCGGTGTTGTTGGGCAGTGAGGTTCCGGCGGACATGGTGTGTCTGGACGGGGTGGGGGATCCGAATACGGTGATGGCGCGTTTGCGGGTGGCTGCTGCGGCTCCGGGTCCGTTGGTGGTGTATGTGTCGGGGCGGTTGACTGCGGATCGCCGGGGTCGTGGTCTGTACGTGGCATTGGCGGGGACGTCTGGGTCGGCTGTCAGGTATACGGCGTTGCCGTGGGAGTGGCTGGGTGGTGAGTTGCGGGGGCGGCCGGCGGGGTTGACGACGGTGGTGGTTGATCTTGTTGCGGACCGGCTGGCGTGGCCGCTGCTGCAGGAGTACGGGAGTTTGCCCCCTGTGCCGGGTGCTGGGGTGTTCGGTGTGGTGTGTCCGCCGGGTTCTGGTGCGGGTGGCGGTGGCGTGAGCGGTTATACGCGGGGGTGGATCGAGCAGTTGCGGCGGACTCCGGTGAGGCCGGCTGATGTTCAGCTGCATGCGTGGGCCGCGGGGGCTGCGGGGTTGCCGCCGGGGGCGTTGGTGGTGCCGACGGCCCGCGAGCTGGGCATGCGTCACACCCCGTCACCGGCACCGCAGCAGCAACCACCGCAATTGCTGCAGGAGGATCTACACGGGCTGTCGCTGCCGGGGGAGCAGCGGGGGGAGCCGTTGGGGTGGGGGGCGGGCCGCCGGGAGGGGGAGCACGGGCCGGATGGTACGTCCGCTCCGGTGCCGGTGCCGGTGCCGGTGCCGGTGCCGGTGGCGGTGGCGGGTGTGGGTTTGCTTGCGGGTGGGGTGTCGGGTGGGGATCCGCGGCCGCATATTCATGCGTTGGCGTCGGGGGGTCGTCATGGGGAGGCGGCGGCTCTTGCCCGGGCGTGGGAGGAGCATGTCCGGGGGGTGTTCGGAGTTTCTTCCCTCCAGGTGGTGGAGTGGGTGGAGATCCGGGCTGATCTGGCGCGGATGGCGGGCGATTTCGGGTTGGCCACGGGGTTGTGGATCGGGGCTTGCCGGGCGCGGCTGACTTGTGAGGGTGCGGCCGCTCCAGGGGTGCACGCCGCGGCGGCAGGTGCCCTGTACTGCTGGACGCAGCTTCAGGACCGGGCTGCGGCGGTCGAGGTGGGGCCTGCGCTGGTGGGTGTGCTGGGGGTGTTGCCGGGTCTGGACCCCCGTTTTTTGGAGTTGACGCGGGTGCGGCTGGAGGTGCTGGGTGGGGTGCCGGGTGTCCCGGCCGGTGCGTAGCCGAGCCTCGGGCGGTGTTCCTGTGTTCGGCGCGGCCTCCCGCTGAAGCGATCGTCTCAACTGGCTTGAACGCTGGGCTGATGGCCGTGATGGCCGTGATGGCCGTGGTGGCGATGACGGAACGTCCGGTGCCGGACGGGTTGGGGGAGTTGTTCCAGCGGGTGGTTCTGGCTGCTCCGGTACGGCCGCAGGGTGGTGGCCGACGCCGGTACGGAGACCGGCAGGTACTGGCGTCCATCGTATTCGTGGCCACAACAGGCTGTACGTGACGCCAACGGCCGACGGCCTCTTTGGCCCGTCCGAGCCGACCGCGCAACCGGCGGTTCACGCCGTGGAGCCGTGCCCGGGTGTGGGGCAGGCAGGTGCCACCGCCCGGTCTTGGACGAGCTCGGCGCCCGAGGCGAGTTCGTGGAAAGACACCGGTTGCGGTCCTGGTCGACAAGATGTCCCACGCGCATAGGCGTCAAGCCGGCGCTGTGACAGGTTCGGTTGAGGGCTGCGGGGAAGGCGATGGCTTCGTCGTAGGTGTGACCATTCTGGAGGCAGTGGAACGACATGCCCATGACTCACAAGAGAGCGAGACCAGCAGTGACTGAACCAGCCCCCGTGAACCTGATCGATTTGGGAGACGCGGACGGCAACCGCTGCGTCGTCCGCGTGACCGGCCGCTATCAGCCCGGAGTGCCGGCGGGCCACGACATTCTGCACGCCGATGTCCTGGTCTCCGCGAGTTTTGTCGATGCCAGACTTGAGCTCTACATACTTCGACAGGACCTCGACACCTGGCAGCACGACCTGACTCGGCTCGCACCGGGCAAAGGCGCAACCATCGGTGGCGACCGCGGGCTCAGTCTCGACTTCTTCATGCACGAGAACCGCACGTTGGCGTTGATGGTCCAGGACCCCGACCGCATGAGCCTCGCACTGGGGATCGCACCACAGGAGACCTGGATCCAGGATCACCACCAGCGACTTGACCAGGTTCGAGAGACCTGGCCGAGCGAAGTCGTGGGAACGGGGCCCACGACCTACGAGTGGAACTCCAACCGCAGGGCCTGAGCCACGGCGCATACCCCCACGCCAGTTACCCCGACCGTTTCTCAAACACCCCCGCCGGGGCCAAAATGCTCACTTGGATGAGGCGGTCTCGAGGCCCTGGATGTCGTCGAGGTGGTTCTCGACCCAGTTCCGCAGCTGCGCCAAGGGTTCCGCCACGCTGTGGCCGAGGGTCGTGAGTGCGTACTCGACATGCAGTGGCACTGCCGGGTACACGGTGCGGTCGACGAACCCCTTCTCCTCCAGGCGGCGCAGCGTGTTGGTCAGTACCTTCGGGCTCACGCCCTCGAGTCGGCGCGCCAGGGCGCCGAAGCGCTGAGGCCCGTCCCCCATGGCCCCGATGGCCAGCGCGGACCACTTGTTGGCCAGGAGGTCGAGCACCTCGCGGCACGGGCACTGCGCCGCGTAGACGTCGTGCTGGTCGTGCCGCTCCGACGTGCAGCCCATGGCCATGGCCCTCACTCCTTCTCCGATACGTCTTCCACCTGGATACTTCCCATTGGGAAGTAGTCTCCCTTGCAGGTTACTACACCTCCAGGGGTAGCGTCCTGAACGGGTCGCCGGCTCCCCGTCGGTACCCCTCCCGGACCCCGGTCAGGAGCTGGGACCATCGGAAGAAGGACATGATGAGCAGCACGAACACCCCCCGGCACCGGGCCCTGCTGGTGATCACCAGCCATGCGCGGCTGGGTGACTCGGGCCGAGCCACCGGCTACACGGTCTCCGAGGCCGCCGACGCATGGCGCGTCTTCGCCGTCGCGGGATGGCAGACGGACATCACGACCGTGCGTGGCGGTCGTCCCCCGGAGGACGAGTTCGGCGACCCCTCCCGGCCCGGACACGCGGCGTGGGCGGCCGACCCGGTCGTCCAGGCGAAGCTGGACTCCGCGCCCGCCGTCCACGACACCGACCCTGCCGGCTACGACGTCGTCTACTTCGTCGGTGGCCACGGCACGATGTGGGACTACTTCCCCGGCAGCGCGCAGCTGTCCAGGCCGGCCGCCCACGTGTACGAGCGGGGCGGCGTGGTGGCGTCGGTCTGCCACGCGGCGTCCGCGCTGACCTCGCTGCAGTTGTCCGACGGATCGCTGCTCATCGCGAACCGGCAGATCGCGGCGTTCACGGACAGCGAGGAGCGCGCCATGGGCCTGGACTCCGTCGTTCCCTTCCTGCTGCAGTCCCGGCTGGAGCGGCTCGGGGCCGAGGTCGTCACCGCCGACCCCTGGGAGTACCAGGTCGTCACCGACGGCCGGCTGATCACCGGGCAGAACCCGGCCAGCGCCGCCAACGTCGCCGAGCAGGCCGTCGCCACCGTCGCCGGACGGCACTGACCCGACGCCGGGCGGCCGACCCGGAGGAGAAGACCACCATGAGGAGAAGAAGGATGAACGAGATGCCGAACGACACGATGCGCGCGGTCGCCTACCGCACGAACCTGCCGGTCGAGGACGAAGAGAGCCTGGTGGACGTCGAGCTGTCCGTGCCGCGGCCGGGCCCGCACGACCTTCTCGTCCGGGTGGAGGCCGTTGCGGTCAACCCGGTCGACTACAAGGTGCGCCGCACCAGCGACCCGGGCGGCCGGTTCAAGGTGCTGGGCTGGGACGCGGCCGGCACCGTCGTCGCGGTCGGCGACCGGGTCGAGCTGTTCGCGGTCGGCGACGAGGTCTACTACGCCGGCGCGATCGACCGCCCCGGCACCAACGCCCAGTACCACGTCGTCGACGAGAGCATCGTCGGGCCCAAGCCGGCCACCCTTTCCTTCACCGACGCCGCGGCCCTGCCACTGACCTCCCTCACCGCCTGGGAGGGCCTGTTCGAACGGCTCGGCCTCAGCGAGGGAGAAGCAGGGCGGGAGACCGGCACGCTGCTGGTGACCGCGGCCGCCGGCGGCGTCGGGGCCATGGTGGTGCAGCTGGCACGCGCCCTCACCGACCTGACGGTGATCGGAACCGCCTCGCGACCGGAGAGCGTCGAGTTCGCGCGCCGGATGGGCGTCACGCACACCGTCGACCACCACCGACCACTGCCGCCGCAGGTGGCCGAGGTCGCACCAGGAGGCCTGGACCACGTCTTCAGCACGGCCGGCACGGACCGCAACCTCGCCGCCTACGCGGACATGCTCAAGCCCTTCGGCGAGATCGTTGCCATCGACGACTTCGGGCCCGTGGAGATCGGGCTGCTGAAGTCCAAGAGCATCTCCTTCCACTGGGAACTGATGTTCACCCGGTCGCTGTACCAGACCCCGGACAGGGCACGGCAGCACCACATCCTCACCCGCGTCGCCGGGCTCGTGGACCGCGGAGCCCTCGCGACGACCGCCACCACGCACCTCGGCACGGTCAACGCGGCCCACCTGCGCGAGGCCCACAGGATCCTGGAATCCGGCAGCGCCATCGGCAAGATCACCCTCACCGGCTTCTGAGCCGGCGGAGCAGATGCCACCCACCGCGCCGCCCGGCGCCGTCCGACCCAAGGAGAAGGCCATGTCCCCCCGTTCCCACCCGCTCGTCGCCCTCGCACGCGTGCGCGCGAAGCCGACGCGGCGCGAAGCACTGCAGGACGCCCTGACCGCATTGGTCGAACCGTCCCGCGCCGAGACGGGGTGCTTCGACTACACGCTGTTCGAACTGCTGGAGGAGCCCGGCACCTTCTACGTACGTGAGACCTGGGCCGACCAGGAAGCCCTCGACTTCCATATGGCCACGCCCCACTTCGAGGCCTTCGCGGCCCGCTTCGCCGACCTCCTGGCGGAACCGATCAAGCTGATCCCGCTGCGCGAGGTCCCCGTCACCACCACGGCGGATCCGGCCTGACGGCCGACCCGGCCCCAGCCCCTTGCTGCCCGCCTCTCGCAGGCGTGCTCCCTCAACCCCTTAAGCCGAGGAGATCTCATGCCTCGCATCGTCCCCACCACCCCAGCCGCCCTCCGCGCCTGCGGGGTGACCGCGTGCTCCCACCTCTACGAGCTCGCCGCCGACATCAGGGCCCCGCGCCTGCTGCGTACCTGGATCACGGCCCGGCTCGCGGGATGGCACCTGCACGGACTGAGTGACGACCTCACCCTGATCGCGACCGAACTGGCCACCAACGCCGTGCGCCACGGCGGCACCCCGGCCCGGATCACCCTGGCCCTGCGGAATCCCGGTACCGGCCCGCGGGTGGTACGGCTGGAAGTCGAGGACTCCGGACCGGGCTTCGACCCCCGCTCCCGTACCCACCCGGTCCGCGTCGAGAGCTGCACGGGCCGCGGCCTGTTGCTGGTGGACACACTGAGCAGCGCCTGGGGTGCCCGGCCGACGGTCACCGGCCAGCTGGTCTGGGCAGAGTTGTCGGCCTGAGTGTCCGCAATTCCCGGCGTGGGCGAGCTCCGCGCCGGCCCTCAGGCGGCCTGAGGAATCCGCTACCGCGAAGACGGTCCCTCGCCCTGTTCTACGCCCGCCACGACGCACTGGAAGGGATGCCGCTGCGGGGCCGGGGGGATGGGGCGCGGAGCGCGCACGGCATGACCCGAGCGCCGCCGCGCCCGACACCCTCCCCTTACCAGGCACGGCTGCTCCGGGACCTGAAGCTGTCGCTGGCGCCGTTCGCTGCCCAGGCTCACCGCGTACGCGGTCGGCTGACCGCCGGTCGTCAATGCCTGCGGCGGCGGCCGAAGCGACCGAGGCGCCGGTGGCTGGTGGTCGCGGGAGACCGACAAGGTCCCGGCCATTCCCGACCGGCCGGGACCGTCCAGCGGAACTCGGAGAACCAGGCAACGGCCGTGTCCGCGGGGTTCGTTACCGTGTCTGGTTCGCCTCAGCAGTAGATGTAGTGCCACTCCACGTGGTTGACCCGGGACCCGTCCGGAGTATTGATCGACACGTTGGCGTGCGTGCCGTTGCCGGTCGCCCAGTTGCTGTCACGCCAGGTGCCGCTGTCGAAGACGGCCCGGATGAAGGGGCAGCGGCCGTCCGACTTGGTGTCGTAGACCGTGCCGGAGACGTAGGTGCCGTTGTTGTGGAAGCAGCCGCTGCCGCGGCCCTCGCGCTCACTGAAGGTCCAGGCCCCCTCGCATGTCGCCACCGACGGGCCCGAGAGCGTGGCCGCGACGGCGGGAGACAAACTCGTGGGAAGTGCGAAAGCCCCGACGGAGGCGCCCAAGACGGCAAGCTTCTGGATTGTGCGCATGACAGCCCCTCTGTTGGTGATGGACGTAGACGGGGCGCTCATTCCGCGCCCTGTCCCGCCGAGAAGCTTTCGGGGGCTGGGAATTGGCCGCAAGCCACCGATCACGATCTCGCTGGTCAGGCCTTCCGGAGCCGCGGACAACCCCGTTGTCCGCGGACAACCCTGCCACGAGGGAAATGTTCAGGCCCTGCTCGACGGGGCGGCCCAGGCGGTCGCGCTGGGCCGGCGAGGTCGAGCCGGTGCGCGGTGGTGCCGGTGGTGCGAGGAGGTGGGTGCTGCGTCGTCCTCGCAGGTGTCCTGAAGGGCAGAACGTGTTCGGCGTCGCGTTCGTAGCGGTGGGGGAGCCGACGGCAGCCTCCGGCGACCCAGGACGCGGTCCGTCCGCACGATCTTCACATCTACCCCGGTGGCAGGTAGTGGTGTCCGAGCGACAGCACCGGCAGGCTGTCTCCGTTGAAGTGCCACAGCGCACTCGTGTACCAGAGGACCACCACCACGACCACCAGCGCGCCCCCCGCCAGCGGCAGGGCCCAGCCCGGCAGGCGTCGGCTCCGCACCAGCAGGACCTTGGCGGCGAACGCCCCGTAGAAGAAGCAGCCCGCGACCGAGTGCACGGCCACACGCGAGCCGGTCAGCTGTACGCCATACGCCCGGACGCAGTGCACCGTGATGGGGACAGTGAGGGCGAACAGGACCACACCGACGATCCGGTGGGTCAGTGGCACCGGGCCCGGCACCCGGCGCACCCCGGGCAGCCGGCGGTACATCCACAGCGCCAGCAGCAGCTGGAGAGCGGCCAGTCCCAGGACGCCGGTGGCGAGCTGTGCCTTGAGACGCACGGCATCGGTGTCCGCCTGGCCGAACAGTGTCGCGGTGTAGTCCGGCGTGTTCGCACGGCCGAACAGGAAGACGGCGACGAAGACCGCGGCGGCAATCGCGAACGCCAGTGCGAGAGCGAGCCTGGCTTCCGGGCGGCGCAGAGCGGGCCGGGCGGGCGACATGGTGCTCCTCGTCTTGGAACGCTGAGGGTTGGCGGTTTGCCATCCCTTGTACTCGCCCGGTGCGGCAGATGGCGGCCGACGCGGCCGTAGCGACCTCGACTCCTCGTTGGCGCGACCGAAGCATGCGGCGTTGGCGGCGTCGATCCCGCCGAACGCTGGTTGGCCGGCCACGCCTGGGTGCGGTGCTCCTGTCGGGCACGCCGGCTCCTGCAACGCCGAGGACGAGGCAGAACGCCACGCTCAGCCACCAGGGCCGGCGCTCCATGGAATCCATGGAGATCGGTACGACGCCTGCCGCCCCTGCTGTTCCCGTACGAAGCGGACGTCGACCTCACGGGACCGCCGGCCGACTGGACCGCGCACCGGTCAGTCGTCTGCGAAGCGGTCGTGCCGCTGCCCGCGCCACTGGCCGCCCTGCTGGTCGAGACGGCCGGGCCGCTGACCGCCACGGCCGCGGATGCGCCGCCGGCCGCGCTGCGGGCCGCCGGTGTGCTGGAGCGGATCGCCGCCGGGGTGGGCCGGGAGACCGCCGGGATGGTGTGCGACTCCGGCCTGTCCGCCGAAGCGGTGGCCATCGCGCTCGGCACCACCCGCTCCAAGGCCCAGATCGTGCTCCTGACCGTGCAGGACAGGTAACGGCACGCACCACGGCGTCCGCCTTGTTGGTTTCGGTTTGGCCGGAGCGGATCCCGGTCCGAGGGCTGGGCGATACCGTGGTGACACCACGCCAGATGACAATCCAGGAGCCCCGGATGAGCCAGCGGCCGGCCACCGCGCCCGTACCCGAACGTCAGCCCCTCGACGAGCGCGCCGCTGCCTCCGTGCTCGCGTACGCGGCCGAACAGCGGGCGAAGGTCGACGTCCTCGCCTCGGTGCTGGAGGACATCGCCGCGAACGGCTACCCGGCACCGGAGACCGGCATGCTGTGGGAGACGGCCCGCGATGCCCGCCTCGCCGACGGGCAGCTTCGTGTCGCCTGAACCCTCCGCGCGCCGCTCGCGCGTCGTCATGGTCGAGCCCGCCCTCACCCAGCTCGGCAAGCTCACCGCGAACGAGACGCACCGCTTGGACCGCGCGATCGTCGCCATCAGCGTCAACCCGCAACTCGGCACCGAAGTCCCCGGAACCCTGCTGCGCGACTACGCGGACGAAGTCGACGGGGTACGCGTCATCTACTACGTGACCGCCCTGCGGACGATCACGATCGTGGCGTACGTCGAAGCCTGAGCAGCGAGCAGTAGCGCCCCGGATCCGCTTGGGTCCGGGGCGCTGCTGTGTCGGGCACCGCTGCGGCCCGCATGTCGTTGGCGCACATGGCGCTCACCACGCCCGTTCCGGCGCGCGAACGAGCGAGTTGCCGGCGTGCAGCAGGTGCACGGACTCCCTGACACGCCACCCGCGGGCAGGAATCCGTCCTTGCCCTCGGGCCGGATGCCGGCCACCACGGCCCGCACGTCGTACGGCCCGCCCGCGCACGAGGACAGTTCCGCCCCGTCCACCAACACACTGCACCTCCTGAACGTCGGATCGGCCCGCCAATCGCCCACGTCACACCACCCCACCGTCGAGTCCGATCGGAGCCGATCACGACCCAGCGGACCGACATCCCAGCGAGGTACCCGGCGGGGTCGGAGGATCGGCAGCACGTACGTCAGCGGGTGGCGGCGTTGCGGAGCGCGAGGGTGGTACGGGCGGCGCCTGCGAGGTCGGTCTCCCGGACCAGTCGTACCCCGACGAAGTTGGTGGCATCGCTCCACGCGCAGAGCACCTGGTCGCGGTCGGGGCCCGCCACGAAGCCGCAGGCGAGGCCGCCGCCGTGCTCGCCGGCGTCGAAGCGGGCCACGTCGCGGGCCTTCGTGGCGGTGAAGTAGTTGTGGAACTCCTGCGAGATCGACTTGGTCGCCTTGTCCTCGGCCACCTTGGGGTCCCAATCGGCGCTGTTGACCAGGACGAAAAGGTCGAAGGACTCGTCCGCGTCCTGGTCGTAGTAGCCGGTCCTCATGCTGTGCGGGAGTTCCCGGCCGGCCAGCACCTCGGTCTCGGCGCGCGTGGCGGCCGCGCCCGTCATCAGCCGGAAGTCCCCGAAAGCCATCGGGAGGACGATGACGAGGGACTCTTCGCTGCCGTCCGCGGCGAGGGCCTCGGAGGCGCGGGGTTTGGAGGCGCGGGGGTCGGGATCGTAGGAGGCGGCGGCCTCCACGCTCGCGGCGGCCACGATCAGCACGGTCACGCCCGCGATGAAACCGTTCCGCTTCCTCTTCTCCTGCAGAGCCCGTACAGGGTCGCCGCCGGGCGGGGTTGACTGCGTGCGCCAGGAGCGGGTCAGCCACCAGAGTGCCGCGATGGCCGTGGCGGCGGCGGACATGACTCCGATGACCTCGCCGATGGCGAAGGCCTGAGAGGTGGGGTCGATGGAAGCGACGATCATGTCCGATATCGTACGTGTGATCGAAATATGGTGAGCCGCGATTTCGAGACGAGTCGGGCTCATGCCGGCCCGGCCGAACTGAGTGTGCGGTACGGCCCCAGCACCGGCTACGGGACGCAGGATGACCGAGGCCGCCCCGTACGGCCGACGCAGGAGCCGGCCAGGCGCGCTGCGCCCCCACCCGTGGGTCAGGACGCGTGGTTTCCACGGGGTTCGGGATCTGTCCCGGCGGGGGCAGGGGGCCCCTGTAGGGGGCCCCGCTGTCCGGGGGTGGTGGGTGTCTTTTCGTGCTTGTTTCAGGCGGCTTCGGTCCAGGTTTGGTCGTGCTGGCGTGCGGTGCGTAGGGCGTTGCCCCACCAGAGGAGGTCGTCGAGGAGGACGGTTGCCGCGCGTTCGGCGCCTTGGGTGTCGTGGGGGTGGCCGGTTTCGTCGAAGGGGAACTGGTGGAAGCTGACGGTTTCGCGGAGGGTGGCGGCGTGGAGTTCAGCGAGGACCGGGCGGAGCTGTTCGACGGCGCGCAGACCGCCTGACAGGCCGCCGTAGGAGACGAAGCCGACGGGCTTGCGTCGCCAGATGTGTCCGGCGATGTCGATCGCCTGCTTGAGGGAGGCAGGGAAGGAGTGGTTGTACTCGGGGGTGAGGATCACGTAGGCATCGGCTTCGGCGAGGCCTTCGATGAAGGCACGCCCACGGGGTGACAGGTCGGGGGTCCAGTGTGCGGGGAGGTCGGCGTCAGCGAGGTCGGCGGTGGTGAGTTCGATGTCGGTGCGGGCGCCGGTGACGGTTTCGAACCAGCGGGCCACGGTGGGGCCGAAGCGGCCTTCGCGGGTGCTGGCGACGATGAGTGCGATACGCAGTGGTGAGGTCATGACCACAGGTTTAGAACATCAAGTCCACTTGAGGTCAAAACCTTGTGTGGGGTACCGGGTGTTTCGGGTGTCAGGGGTGGGCGGGTCAGGGGTGGCGGGTCAGGGGCGGCGGGTCAGGGTGGTGGGCGCTCCGGCGGATTGTGCTCCCTCGGATTCCAGGGTCAGCCGGTCAGGCTCGGTCATGGTCAGTACGTACAGGTTCCCGCGGGGGCAGTCGAGGACGGCCGTGCGGTCGGTGGGATGGCTGGTGACCGCTTCGAAGACGGCGCTGTCGGCGCGGACCTGGCGTAGCTGGAGGGCTTCGGTACATCCGAGGTTCCGCCCGGTCGCCATCTCCTTGAGGTTGCTGACCTGCCGCCCGACGAGTTCGCCGACTGCTGCGCCGTTCAACGTGACGGTCACGGTGAACTCGCCTGTGCGGGCGCGGGTGATGCCATCGGCCTCGGGGGTTCCGGGTCCGGTACCGGACCATGTGCCGGTCCATGCGGGGGGCAGTGTCCCCGCCGTGGCCGTCGGCGGGGTGGATGCGGAGGGCCTGGGCGAGGACGGGGGAGCGGCGCCGTCGTGGTCGCGTCCGGGGAGCCATACCGCGAGTGCGACGGCGACGGCGAGGACTGCCGCGCCCGCGGCGGCGCCGGCCGGCCGGGACTGCAGGACCGCCCGTCCGCCGCTGGTCCTGGGGGTGGCGGGGGAAGGGGGTGTCTCAGTCGAGGATCCCGGTCTGCCCGCCCCGGCCCCCGTCCTCGCCCCCGGTCCCACCGCCATCTCCACAGGTGGGGGTGGGAGGTTGGGTATGGGGGTGTTGGCCGGTGGCGGGGTGAGGAGGTGGCGGAGTTCGTCGTGCCGGCGTTGGGTTTCGGCAATCAGGGTGTGGGGGACGGTGTGGTTCCAGTCCTCCTTCTGGTGCCGGTTGCCGAGGCGGGCGGCGATCTCGTCGGCGGTGGGGCGGTGGTGCGGGTCCTTGGCGAGGCATTCCTGCAGCAGGGGGAGGAGGGCCGGGGGGACGCCGTCGAGGTGTGGCTGGTCGTGGACGATCCGGTACAGCAGGGCAGGCAGGTCCACCTCTTCGCCGTCAGCGAGGAACGGACTGCGGCCGGTCGCGGCGTAGGTGAGGACCGCCGCGAGGGAGAACACGTCGGCCGGGGCGCCGGCGGGTGTGCCGGTGGCCTGTTCGGGTGCGAGGAAGCCGGGTGTGCCGATGACGGTGCCGGTGCGGGTGTGCCGGGGATCGCGCACGATGCGGGCGATACCGAAGTCGATGAGGAAGGGCCGCTCGGGGCCCAGGAGTATGTTCGCGGGTTTGATGTCACGGTGGACCACGCCGGCCGCCCGTACGCTGACCAGTGCGGCTGACAGTTCCCGGCCCAGCTGCCACACGGCCGGCTCGTGGAGGGGCCCGGAGCTGCGGACCCAGTCGCCCAGTGACGGGGCGGGGACGTATTCGGTCGCCAGCCACTGCGGTGCGGCGCCCGGTGCGCTGAAGTCGACCACCGACACCGTCCACGGGCTGCGGATGCGGTCGCTGGTGCGTATCTCGCGGTCGAAGCGCTGGGCGAAGTCCGCCTCCAGGCTCAGCTCGCGGTGCACGGTCTTGAGCGCCAGCGCCCGCCCGGATGGGGTCCGGGCCAGGAACACCTCGCCCATGCCGCCGGAGCCGAGCCGTGCCAGCAGGCGGTACCCGCCGATCTCCAGCGGGTCACCGGGCCGCAAAGTCTCCATCAACTCTCCCTGCCCCCACCGCCGTCTGCCGGCCCGCACCGTACGGGCCCGCCCCGCGGGCGTTCGTGATGGACCCTAGAGGACGGCCCCGGGCCGCAACACGGCCGGTTTCTGCCTCAGGTGTCGCAGCCCTGCCATGTGCACGTTGGCTTCCTCGGCCGGCCGGGCAGCCGGCGTCGTGCGGGACGAGAGGCGATGGCGTTCACCGCTGAGCCCGTCCGGCCGGGCGATGGGCAGTGGTGTGCTCATCGCCCGGCAGATGCCCCGACCGCTCGTGTGTGGCGGGGTGGGGGATGGGGTGGTTACGGCTGGGGTCGGACGGTGTCCGGCTCTGCGGAGGCGGAGGCGGGGGTGGTCGGGCTGTAGTAGACGGAGCGGCCCTGCTTGGATCGTTCCAGCAGACCGCGGGCGACTCCCTGTTCGAGGGTGTTGCGGATGACCGCTGCCTGGATCTTGCGTTCGGGGTGGGCGGCGCCGACGGTTTCGGTGACTTCGGCCGCCGACCTCGGCTCGGTTCCTCCGGCCAGGGCGGCCGTGACGAGTTCGAGCCAGGACGGGCTGCCCGTCTCCTCCTTCACACCACCATCACTGCTGCTGGGGTTGCTGTTGGTGGTCTTGCGGGTGCGCGGGGCCTTCACGGACGGGGCTGTGGCCTTGGCGGGTTCGGTCTTGGCGGGCTTCTTGGTGGTCGCTGACGCGCTGCGTGCGGAGGGTACTGAGGCCCGCTTCGCGCCGCGTTTGGCGGGCTGGGGGGTGGCGGTCTTGGCCTGGACGCCGAGCGCGTCCTGCATCCTCAGCAGGACCTTCTCGCTCTCCTCGAGTTCACCGATTTCCTGTTGCAGTTGCTGGAGTTCGTCTCGCTTCTGTTCCTGCGCGCTCTGGTTGGCGGCGAGGTCACCGGCGATCTGCTGGGCGTAATCGTCCTCGACGCGTGTGACGTTGGTGGTTGTGGTCATGGGTTCCTCGATGTCTGTCGTGAGAGGGATACCGGGACGCGGATGCTACGCACTACGTGTACCCGTGACACCGGATCATGTACCGGGCCCGGGGCGGGGGAAACTTTCGGGGCCTGCAGTCACAGCGTAGGGGGTGTCAACCCCGCCCGGACCTGCCTGTGCACGGTGTGCGCCGCAGCCAACGGACAGTCCCTGGTGCGGGCGGGCCCGGCGGTGGCGGTGTAGGGGGTGGCTCCTAGACTGCGGCGGTGATCACTTCCGATGCCGCCGTCCGCTCGGCCGCCCAGTCCTTCGACGCCGCGATCGCCCAGCGGAGCGTTCCGCTGCTGGAGGAGGCCTACCGGAGTCTGGCCGGCCTTCCCCAGCCCACTTCGGCCGAGCACGCCCGCGAGCTGGGCCCGCATCTGGCCGTGCAGCTCGGCGAGATGCCGCAGTGGCACGCGGCCGTCTACGCGGTGTTCGTGGGCGCCCTGGTGGAGTGGGACGCAGACGCAGTCGTGTGCGCGCGCCCGGTCCTGGCGGGGCTGCGGGAGAGCCTGGAGCAGGCGCTGGAGTTCGCCGGGCTCTGGCAGGAGCACTACGGCGAGGACCGGGAGCCGCCCCACCCGTCGGGGATGCCGAGCCCCGAGCAGCAGAAGGCTTTCGGCGCGGACTACGACCAGGTGTGGCACGCCCCCTACTTCGGCTGGCTCACCGTGCACCAGTGGGAGAAGGCGGCCGTCGCCGTCCTCGCCGATCCCCGCGTACGGGCCGGCCTGCAGCACGCTGCGCCGGAGCCGCTCGCCGACCGCGACGCACTGGTGGAGCTGACCGGGCGCCTGGAGCCACACATCGGGGACCTGCAGTGCGTCCAGCGCTCGCTGCTGCTCCTGGACGACGAGCCGCTGCTGGCGTTGGACCGGGCGTCCGGGCGGGCCTTCCGTCTGCGGATGGACGGGATCGCCGACAACTACCAACTGCAGACACTCCTGGCGGGGGTCCTGATCGGCGGCGGGCACCTGCCCGGGGACGGCCCGAGTGCCGAGGCGCTCGCGCTGAGCACCGACGCCCCGATCGACATGGACCGCCTGGACGCACTGCCCGGCGCACTCGAGTGGTTCAACTTCGCGGAGCCCTCGGGGCGCTGGATATGGAGTGCGACCACCCCCGACCGCATTCCCGTGGTCGACGGTGTGCGCCGCCTGGTCCTGGACCCGCCGGTCTTCCGCCACCACTACCAGGCCGTACGGTTCCTGCCGCGCGTGCCGGGCCGTCTCGTGATCGAGGAGGTCCTCGAGCCGGCCGACGCGGCACCGTACTTCACTGGCGTACGGGAGCTGATGTCCTGGCAGGAGGCGGGCCGGCTGGCCGCGGACGGTTACTGACTCCGGCCCGACAGCCGGCCGGCGTCCTATCGCGGCGGTCGTCATCGACGCCGGCCACGAACTCGTCCTCGCGGACGAGGCGTTCGCCCTTCCGACCGCCGGTGTACTCGACCGTGTCCCCGGGGCGGCGGCCTGTACGAGTGCTCGGGATACGTGCCGCAGGCGCGTTCCTGCTGACCGCACCCGCCGCCACAGCCACGACGGTTGCCGCCCGGTGACCTGCGGCGTGCCCGGCCGGCGGGGCGCGCTCAGGCTTCCCTGACCGCTGCCTCCACCAGGGCGCGTGCGGCCCAGGTGATGGCCTCCTGTTCGGCCTGCGGGTCCAGGCCGCGTACGTCGCGCAGGGCGATCTGCGCCTCCCAGCCGACCACGATGGTCAGGGCCGACACCAGCCGCTGGTACGCATGGTCGCTCAGGGTCTCGCGCAGTGGTTCCAGGGCCTGCTCCAGCCACATGATGCGGCGCTGGGTACGGCGCGGTGCGGCGGCCGGCTCCCCGGCCCCGGCCTCGGCCCCGACCTCAGGCCCGGCCCCGGGGGGGGCGACGGTCAGGCGGATCAGGCGGCGGCCCAGGGGCAGTGACTGCGGCGAGTACTCCAACAGGGTCCTTATCAGGGCATCGATGCGGCCCGCGGCGTCGCCGCCGAGCGCGGGGTGGTTCAGCGCCTCCTCGACCGGTGGTTCGTTCAGCGCGCCGACGGTGGCATCGATCAGCAGGTGGTCGAGGGTCGGGAAGTACACGTAGACCGTGCGGCGCGAGACGTCCGCGGCGGCCGCGATCTCGTCGATGGACGGCGTCGCTCCGCCGACGCTCAGCCGCATCGCCGCTTCGACGATCGCTTTACGGGTGCGGCGGCGCTGAGCTTCGCGTCCGGCGCGGGGGGCTGGGTCGGCACTGCTCATGGTGGCCTGTCATTCCTCGGATTGATCTTGACGGTCGCTCACCGCACGAGTATACCTAGGTGCAGTTCTTGCATGACAGTGCAATGGATGCACCGTTGTCACTTTGCTGATGGAGTGTCACCACGAGCAAAAGGGCCGGGCTCATCGCCATGCCATGCGGCGCCGCCCACCAGGCCTCCAAGTGGGCGCTATAGGCCCTGAACGACAGCCTCGCCCAGGAGGTCGCCGAGCTCGGCATCAAGGCGACCGTGCCCGTGCCCGCGCTCCCACGCACGCCGGCAGTCAGGCGAACAGCTCGCCGAGCAGCTCGCCCAGCGCCGCCAGGGGCTCGGCGTCCATGCCCATCCCGCCGGCGTCGAAGCACGGGGCGACCCGGTTGACCTGCGGGCCGGGGTAGAGGGTGTCCACCACCGGGTACCGCCGGTCGGGGTGTCGACGCTGGACGCGGAGTCGAGGAAGTACGGCGCGGCGCCCGCAGCGTCCGCGCCGGGGGCCAGGGTGACGACGTGGTCCAGCCCGTCGTCGGTGACCTTCGCGAAGCCGGAGCCGTCCAGGCCGATCCGGCACACGGTGCGCCGGCAGGGATCCTCCTCCACCAGCCCGGAGGCGGTGAAGTACACCACCCGCTGCGCCTGGTCGACGCGCAGGATCTGCCGCACGGCCCACGGCCCGGAGGTGACCTGCCCGAGAAGATCACCGGTGTGCAGGTCGTAGCGGTACAGATGGCCCCAGCCGTCGCGCTGGGAGTACCACACACCTCATCGGCCAGCACCGAGACGATCGGCGGCTTCAGCATCCACTGGTTGGGTTCCACACGCGTCCGCCCGCTCTCGCTGAGCACCGTGGTGACCTCGCCGGTGACCGGGTCCATCCGGTACAGGCTCAGCGTGCGCAGGTCGCGGGGCCGGGCGAGGTAGTACACGGCCGAACCGTCTTCGGCCCACCACGCCCACCGGCCGGTGACCGGCGACATCACCGGCATGAGCAGCGGCTCGGCCTGCGCACGGACCACCGCGCCGGTGGCGAGGTCCACGACGACCGGTTCGGCCTGCGGCAGGTGCCCGTCCCCGGCGTAGGCGTACCGCTGGGTGTGCAGCACGGGCGCGCCGCCGCCGGCGGGCGCGGCCTGCACGAGATGGGTACGGCGCACACTGCGCTCGTCGGTCCGGTGCGTCAGCATCTTCGCCGAGTCGGGGGAGGACCAGCGCGGGCGGCAGGTACGGCAGACCGATCTTGCCCGGCAGGGTGGCGTTGGCCGTGGAGTCGGGGCCGGTGCCGTACGCGTGGTCGGGTGCGCCGTCGGCGGTCACCGCCCAGGCGCGGCCGTCGGACCGTGAGCGCGCCCACAGGTCGTGCCCCTGCCGGTACACCGCGCTCTTTCCGTCGGGCGAGGGCACTTCCAGCGGGCTGGCGGGCGGGGTGAACTCGGCGGGCTCGCAGGTGTAGTCGTCCAGGCGGCAGCTCCAGTACGCGCCGATCGCGGCGAACTCGACCGCGCCGGGGACCGGTTGGATGGCCGTGAACGGCAGCGCGCCGGCGCCGGTCCGCTCCCCGGACGCGGCGGCCAGCGCGGCGGCGAGCCGGGCGTGGTCGAAGGCCGGACCGGCCGTGCCCGCCACCGGGTCGACCATGACGAACCGGCTGCCGGCGCCGTTGGAGACCGCGTACCAGAAGCGGGCGCCGCCGTCGGTCCACTGCGGCCTGACCTTGTCGCCGGTGACGAGCTCGCCGGGGCGGGCGGGCCGGCGCAGGAGCCGCTCCGCGGCCTGGTAGTCCTCGGTGGTGCTCGTGCTCATGGTGGTTTGCTCCCTCAATCGGGGAGGGGCGTGGCGGTCGCGCCGGGCGCACCGGCCGCGGCCAGGCCCGACGGCCGCGTGCGCACCTGCGGGCGGGGCCGCAGCCGGCAATCGGCTACGGCCCCGCCCACGGAATGCCCGCACTCAGCGCAGGACCGGAATCACATCCCGCGTCTCGTCCACCTCCACACCCGGCGCCCGGCGCCCCAGCGACCGCGCAGGGGTCTCGTCCGCGCAGACGGTGCCCCGCGCGGGCAGCGCCAACGTGGCCAGGTAGTCGTTGACCAGCGCGCTGACACACGCACTGCGGTTGTAGGCGGTGTGCCCCTCACCGGCGAACGTCAGCAGCCGCCCGCCCTCCAGCGTTCCGGCGAGGGCCACCGCGTCCTGGTACGGGGTGTCCGGATCCCCGGTCGTTCCCAGGACCAGGATCGGGGCGGAACCGGCCGCCCGGTAGGAGCCGTCGAACCGGCTCGGCCGCTCCGCCGGCCACTGCACACAGGTCGGCGCGTGGTTGTGGTCGTACGTCGGCGGCCCCAGCCCGATCGCAGGCCCCAGCAGCGGGGCCGCGGCCGTCTCGGCGCCCACCATCGCCCCCAACAGCAGCCGACTGCCCGGATAGACGCGGTCGGCGCACTCGACGGCCATGTTGACGTTGAGGAAGTCGAACGACGCCGGCGAGGGCGGCGACAGCAGGAACGAGGCCTGCCGCGCCTGCGCCGCCCGCAGCGCCTGCCCCAGGTAGGGCCAGATCTCCTGGCCCGAGTTGATGTTGAACATCAGCCGGTATGCGAGGGTGTAGCCGGTCGCCGGACGCCCGCTCGCGGTGACGACCGGTTCGGCGTCCAGATCCCGCTTCAGCTTCTCGAAAGCCTCCCGCGGCCGGCCCTCACCGAACCCGCAGGCGGTCGAGTTGCGCCCGCACCAGTCCAGGAACCGGCCCACCGCCGCGTCCAGCGCGGCGAACTGCCCCGCGTCGTAGGCGTACGGCACCTGCGTGTAACGCCGCGGATCGTAGGCCCCGTCCAGGACCATCGCCCGCACCCGCCGCGGGAACTGCGCCGCGTACACCGTGCCGACGTAACTGCCGAAGGAACGGCCGTAGAAGGACAGCGTCTGCTCACCGAGGGCCTGCCGCAGCAGGTCGATGTCCCGCGCGTTCGACCCGGTACCGATGAACGGCAGCAGATCCCCGGAACGTTCCTGACACGCCTGCGCGAAGTCGGCGCCCTGACGCACCGCCTCCCTGAGCGCCCCCGGACCGGGCGCACCGCGCGCCCCGTCGACGGCCGCCGCATACTCCTGGTCGTTCCAGCACTCCACCTGCCCGCTGCCCGCCACGCCGCGCATGTCGTACCCCACGACATCGAAGGCATCGCGCAGCGAGGCGGGCAGCGCCTCGTAGCTGCTGCGGGCGAAACTCACCCCGGAGTTGCCGGGTCCCCCGGGATGCAGCACCAGCACACCGGTGCGGTGCGCCCGGTCGGCCGCGAGCCGACGAGTGACCGCGAGCGCGAGCGTGGGCCCGGTGGGCCGGCGGTAGTCCAGCGGCACCCGGGCGGTCGCACACTCGAAGCCGTCCCCCGCCCCACCGCACGGCCCCCAGGACAACACCGGCACGGGCGGCGCGGCGGCTGCGGCCCGGGCGGCCCCGGTGGCTGCGGGTGCGCCGCCCAGGAGCGCGGTGACCGCGATCAGGACCAGGGATATCCCCCACGCCACTCGCCTGCGCGGGACATCTGTCAAACGGATCAGCATATGGCGTTCCTCCGTCACGGGTAGAGCGCAACGGGCGACAACGTAGCCGCCTGCCACGGCCCCTGTCGGCCCACCAGGAGTTGATTCCCCCCTACCACCAGCGGAAGCGCCCCCCTGCAACCAGCGTGGTACGCAGGCACCCCCAGCCCTTCCCCAGCCCTTCCCCAGCCGTTCCCCAGCCGTTCCCCAGCCCTTCCCCAGCCGTTCCCCGGCCTCGCCCGTCCCGGGGCGGGCTGCGCGATTCCCGGTGCCATGACGAACCCTGGTGCCATGACGAGCGAGACGACGGCCCCCTGCCCGCCACCGGCGTTCCCTGCCCACCCCGTGCAGCCCACCCGCCGCAATACCACCGGCTGGCAACGCCGGCCACCGGGCGGCGCGGCTGGTGGCGGCCGGCGGCCGGAACGGCACTGATCCTCACCGGAGCCCTGGTGCTGACGGTGATGCTGGCCATCGGTGCCCAGATCGCGGGGGAGCTCGCGGACCGCCCCCTCGACTCGGAGGCCATGGCCAGCCTCACCCGGAAATGGACATCAAATCGCGAACCGCCCCCTCTTTGACGTATTCCAGGCAGACCTGACGGCTGTCCTTGGCGAACGCGACAGTCCACCCGGCCGGCACCTCTGCGAACGAGGACCAAAGAGAGTGCTGATTCTCGCCGTTTACCAGGACGGAGTAGCTGGCACTCTCGCCTCCGAAAGGAATTGATAGCCATGTATGGGATTCCTCTTCTCGTAGAAACCTAGGGCCCGACGGCAGTCGGTCGGCCAACGTAGCTCCCGGAGTCGGGTTTCATGAACCCATTTCCACCCTTTTTCACCGGCACTCCGGCAAGCGCCCTGCAGCAACCTGCCATCCCTGGCGGCGCCGCCGACTGCCCTGAAACCGGGACGACTTGGACCACGGAACGTCACCCCTGAGGTGGACCTGCATCGTTCTCATTGATGATGCTGCGCTACGAGGCTTCAGACAGTATGAATTTGTGTCCACATACGGGACTTCTCCGACCGTTGGCGGCAGTGCAGGCTCGCTGGCGTCTTTGTCCCTGGATGACAGCGCAATTCCCAGGAAGGCGAAGGACGTCGCATGCTGAAGCAGGGCCCCGAAATCCGGGAGCGGAGACGAGTGCTTACCAGAACGTTGCCAAGTGTGCCCCGGTGGGCGCGAATTTCGGCCCATCTTGTGCCCGTCATCACACTGCCTTCCGGGCTGTGGCGGATCGCTCTGGTCGCGGGGCTCCCCGTGGACAGCAACGGCCCCCTTCTCTGGTGGGAACCGGTGTACATCACCGCGCTGACCCTCGTCTCTGAAGGCATCGCGCTGCTGACCCTCGGTCTCATCCAGCCGTGGGGCGAGACCGTGCCCCGCTGGATCCCGCTGCTGGGCGGACGGCGGATCGCCCCTTTGGCAGCTGTCATACCGGCGCTGCTCGGTGCGGCAGCCTTGATCGCAATCACGACCTACGGCGGACTCGTTGCCATCTTCGGCTCCAATCCCTCCATGGGTTCGCCAGCGAAGGACTGGTTGCTGGCTGTCTGCTACGCACCGCTGTTGGCCTGGGGCCCGTTGGTGGCAGCGGTCGCAATCTCCTACTACCGACGCCGGCGCGTCCAGACGTAACAACCACTTCACAGGGCGGTTCGTGCATGTCGATTTCCGGGTGAGGCTGGGGCAGGGCCGCTGGTAGCGGTGCTCGGTCGGCTACTGCTTCCCAATGAAGCTGCCGGCGTCGACCTCGGCGAGGCTGTCGAGCTTGACCAGGCGTTTCAGCTTGGCGTGGGTGCCCTCGATGTTCTTCGGCCGCAGTTCGTGGTCGAGGGCTCGCCAGACATCGCGGGCCCGGAGGGGGCCGGTGGCCTCGTTGAATACGGCGACGATGCGGGGGTAGTCCGGCTGCTCGGGCAGGTCCGGCGAGTCGGCCTGGGCGGGGATCCGGTCGGTGACTGGTCCTCCTGGTGGTGGTTGACCGGTGGGAGGCGGCGGCAGGGGGAGGGGCCAGCGTGCCTCCCGCGGTCCTGGGCGTCGGTGGCGGGTTGGTCTCCACTGCCG
>NZ_JBICZI010000039.1:0-46148 GCF_043201855.1 Streptomyces sp. NPDC048257 | reverse complement strand
AAACCCCCGCGGGCGGGCGCGGGCCCCGGGGCGGGTGTCGGGCGCGGGGTGGGGCCCGGGCCCGCCCCTCCGGGACCCGGCGGGGCGCGGGGGGCCCGCCCCCCCCCGCACCCCGCTCGCCGATCCGGCCCGACCGACGAGGCACCCCCTAGGGTTGCTGCTCCGGGAGGACCGGAAGCCGACCGGGAGCGACCGGAGACCGAAGGGACAGGACCCAGCGATGACCGTCACGCCGAGCCCGCAGAAGATCACCACGTTCCTGATGTTCGAGGGGCGGGCCGAGGAGGCGATGACCTTCTACCTCTCGCTGTTCGACGACCCCGAAGTGCTGGGCATCAGCCGCTACGGCGCCGACGAGACCGGACCCGGCGCCGGGGAGGAGGGCACCGTGCGGCACGCCGCCTTCTCCCTGGCCGGACAGACGTTCATGTGCATCGACAGCTCGGTCAAGCACCAGTTCGGCTTCACACCCGCGATGTCGCTGTACGTCCAGTGCGACAGCGAGGCCGAGATCGAACGCCTCTACGCGGCGCTCGCCGACCAGGGCAAGGAGCTGATGCCGCTCGGCTCGTACGGGTTCAGCGCCAGGTTCGGCTGGGTCGACGACCGGTTCGGCGTCTCCTGGCAGCTGAACCTCATGGGCGAGGCGGCGCCGGGGCAGTGACCGTACCCGGGCGCTGAGCCCCGCGGGTGCCCGGCGTCCGGCGCACGGCGTCCGCCCCGGCCCGCTCCGGCCCGAGCACCTCCGGGGCCGAGGCCGTCTCCGCCCGAACAGCGCGCGGGCGAGCGCGGCGAGGAAGGCGAGGGAGGGGACGAAGTCCCTTTCCCGCTCAGCGGGAACACGGCCTCCCGCCCGCGCCCGTCCCCCGCCTACCGTCTGCGGCACCACACGCCACCGCAGCCGGGAGGACCCGTGCTCGACGACCGGCACCGGCGCGAGGCCGCCCGGATCCTGCGCACGGCGGTACCGGTACCGCTCGGTCAGCGGCGGAGGGCCCCGGTGCCGCCGCTGACCGAGCGGTACGCGTGCATCGGCGCGCAGGACGCGTACGAGAGCCGGCTCCTCAACATCCGCCGGCGCGCGAAGACTGCCCGGACCTCGTCTTCGAGGCCACCTCGGCGACGCGCGGCTCGCCGCCGGGCTCCCGGCCCCGTACGCCTGCCGGGAGGGCGCCCGCAGTGCCCGCTGCTGCCGTGTCGTCGAGGGCGAGGGGGAGACGACCCGCAACGAGATGCCGGTCGAGACCGACCTCGCCGAGGGATACGTCCCGGCCCGCCAGGCACGACGGGTCGGCGACGGCCGGGTGCGGATCACCTGAGAGGGCTGAAACGGAAGCGGGCCCGGCCCCCTGGCGAGGGGTCGGGTCCGGGTCCTCATCGGTGCGATGTCCTATGACTACCCGCTACATCCGCTCGCTGAACCGCAGCCGGCCCATCATGTTGTCCATTTCCTGATCCGGGCCCGGCCATGGCCTTCGGCTGGGCGGCAGCGGGCGCCACCGCCGCCGGGCTCGGCCGAGGGCGGCGGGCTCGCACCGCCCGCCGGCCCCGGTGCCGAATGCCGTCAGGAGAGCTTGCCGTTGTAGTCCGGCAGCTTGACGGTGCGCTCGGCGTGACCGCCGACGAGGTCGGTCGGGCTGTTGCCGATGTTGGCGATGATCGTGTAGCCGCGCGCCTCGATCTCGGCCCGCTTGCCGGTCTTGTAGGCGCTGACCTCGTCGAACAGATCGGGCAGGTCACGGACGTAGAGCCCCGAGACCGGGTAGCCGACGGCCTTGAGGTTGCGCTCGGTGAGGGAGTGGATGATCCCGGGGCGGGCGGTGACGAAGAAGACCGCGACGCCGCGCGCGTGCGCGTACTGGGTGAGCGCGCGGACCTTGGAGATCGCGGGGGTCGGGAAGGTCCAGAACCAGTGGAAGTCCGTCTCCAGCGAGGTGTTGTCGATGTCGAGGACGAGGGCGGGCTTCTCACCGGCGGGCGAGGCGGCGATGCGCGCCTCGATGGCGGGCCGGGCCGCGTCGACGACGGCGGCGACGTCCCGCTGCCAGGTGGCGTAGTCGATGCCGAGGATCGCCGCATTGCCGCCGGGCGCGGAGGCGGCCGGGGCGGCGGACGTGGGTGCGGACACCGGAGGGGACACCGGCGCGGACACCGGAGCGGACACCGGCGCGGGCGCGGCCTGGGCGGCCGTGGCCGGAACCAGCATCAGGACGGCGACGGTCGCGGCCACCGCGGCGGCGGCGGTACGGGGCATACGGGTGCGGCGGGTACTGCGCATGGGGGGCGCTCCTCGGTCACGGAGTTGGCATGTACGTGACCAGAGTTGGCGAGAACCGACCCCCTGTCTACTGGCCGGTAGGAAACTTTTCGTGGCCGCGTGATGAATGGTCCTACGTGATGCAGTCGAGGACGGTGCGGCACAGGCCGCACCGGGCCCGCAGCCGCCCGCGCACCGGCAACCGCAGCCGCTGCGCACACACCGGACAGGGGAAGCTCACCCGCAACCCGGCCCCGGATCGGTCCTGTTCGAAGCCGTACGCCGATCCGTCCGCCCCGGAGGCTCCGGCCGCTCCGGCACGCCGCGCCTTCGCGTACCGCCGCCGCGCCAGCGGGCCGGCGGCCGCCAGCGGGGCCCGGCGGTGGTCGCGCTCGGCCGCCGCCCGCCCGCGCACGTAGGCCTCGTACGCCCGGGGGCTGGTGAACCAGGGGGAGGGGTCCTCGCCGAACAGCGCGGCGCGCTTGGCGAGGACGTAGCCGAACTCCTCCGGCGTGAGGTAGCCGAACCTCTGGTGGGTCAGCGCGTCCTCGCGGTAGGCGTCCAGCAGCAGCCAGCCCGCACCCAGGTACGCGGCGGCGGTGTCGGTGAGGATCTCGTCCTCCGCGGCGGTGGGGAAGCGCAGGTCCAGGCGGTGCAGCAGGACGTGGGCGACCTCGTGCGACAGCGCGGCCGCCAGGTCCCGGCGGTGGGTACGGAAGCGGTCGCTGACCTCGACGAAGTACTCGGGCCCCGCGGCCAGTTCCACGGTGGCCGCCTGCTCCATCGGGCGGAAGGAGACCACCATCCGCGCGTCGGGCAGCCGTAGCGCGCGCACCACCGCGGCGGCCACCCGCTGCGCACCCAGGTGGAGGTCGTCGGTGGCCTCGAAGGCGGCGTCGGCGGGGGCGAAGCTCGTGTCGTAGGCGCGGATCCCGTCGGCCGACAGCCGGCGGAAGAGCGCGGTGATCGAGGCGCGCACGGTCGCCAGATGAGGAAATCCGTGCTCGATGGGGCCGCCCGGCCCCCCGTTCTCCGTCATCGGGCCCTCCTTACAGCAATCCCTGCCGCCGAGGCGGGAGTTGGCCGAAATTGCCTTCTTGATGTCCGTCACATGCCTGATGTGTCATGGACCCGTCATTCACCCGATGGCACGCACAGCCCAACCCCCCACGAAAGGCAGTGTGTTGACTGTGACCACCCTTGTGCAGTTCATGAAGCGCAGCCTCGCCGTCGGCGCGGTCGCCCTCGCCGCCGTCAGCCTCCAGCCCGGCACCGCCACCGCCGGCACGGCCCCCGTCGTCGGCGGCACCCGCGCCGCGCAGGGCGAGTTCCCCTTCATGGTGCGCCTCTCCATGGGCTGCGGCGGCGCCCTGTACACCCAGCAGATCGTCCTCACCGCCGCCCACTGTGTGAACGGCTCCGGCAACAACACCTCCATCACCGCCACCGCCGGAGTCGTCGACCTCAACAGCTCCAGCGCCATCAAGGTCAAGTCCACCAAGGTCCTCCAGGCCCCCGGCTACAACGGCAAGGGCAAGGACTGGGCCCTCATCAAACTCGCCAAGCCCATCAACCTCCCCACCCTCAAGATCGCCGACACCAAGGCCTACGACAACGGCACCTTCACCGTCGCCGGCTGGGGCGCCACCCGCGAGGGCGGCGGCCAGCAGCGCTACCTGATGAAGGCCACCGTCCCCTTCGTCTCCGACGCCGTCTGCAAGGCCGCCTACGGCAACGACCTCGTCCCGAGCGAGGAGATCTGCGCCGGCCTGCCCCAGGGCGGCGTCGACACCTGCCAGGGCGACTCCGGCGGCCCCATGTTCCGCCGCGACAACAACAACGCCTGGATCCAGGTCGGCATAGTCAGCTGGGGCGAAGGCTGCGCCCGGCCCAACTACCCCGGCGTCTACACCGAGGTCTCCACCTTCGCCGCCGCGATCAAGAGCGCCGCGGCGAGCATGTAGCCCCCGCTCGCCCTTCCGGCCGGACACCGGCCGGCCGGAAGGGCGAGACGCCCCGCCGTGCGGTTGCGGGCCGCCCCGCACGCCGGTCCCATGGGACGGAACCGGTGGCGGCAGCGGGCAACAGTGGGGCAGGTGGCGCAGGGCGATCAGCGTGGTCATCGCGGACGACCAGGACATGGTCAGAACCGGCTTCCGGATGATCCTCGAAAGCCGGCCGGACATCGAGGTCCTCGCCGACGTCGTCGACGGCGAAGCCGCCCTCGCCGCCGTCGCGGAACACCGGCCGGACGTCCTGCTCGTCGACATCCGCATGCCCGGACTCGACGGCCTCGAGGTCACCCGCCGCCCGTCCGGCCGGGAAGGTGCGCCGCACATCGTCATCGTCACCGCCTTCGACCTCGACGAGTACGTCCACGCGGCGCTCCACGGCGGAGCGTCCGGCTTCCTCCTGAAGGACGCGAGCCCGGCCATGCCGGTTGAAGCAGTACGGGCGGCAGCCGTCGGCGACTCCCTGGTCTCACCGGTCATCACGGTGCGGCTGCTGCGCGAAATGGCCCCCCGCACCCCGGCCGCCCGGACCCGCCGGCCCCCGGCCTTGCGGCCGCACGCACCAGGTGACGCGCGCCCGCCCGGGATGACGGGACAGCCCTCAACCCAGGGCGATGGCCCGCAGTGCGGCCAGATGCCGCCGGTAGACCGCCCGGCCCTCGGGGGTCAGCGAGAGCCAGGTACGCGGACGGCGGCCGACCCGGCCCTTGTGGACCGCGACCCAGCCCGCCTCCTCCAGCGCCGCGACCTGCTTGGACAGCACCGAGTCCGAGACCTCGACCAGGTCCCGTACGAAACCGAACTCGGCCTTGTCCAGCGGAGCCAGCGCCGCCGCCACCGACAGCCGTACGGGCGCGTTCAGCAGCGGCGCGAGGTCGTGCCTCGGATGGCCGCCACGCTTCGCCTCCGCCCCGGTGCCCGCAGTCGGCTCGTCCGTCATACCGCCCCCCGCGTCTCGGTCCAGGCGCCCACGGCCGGCGGCAGCGCACACACCAGCGCACCCGCCGCCGCGAACGGCACGCCGTGGCCGAAGACCGCCGTACCGATCGTGATCGTCAGGGCGAAGACCACCGCCCAGGACCCCACCAGCACACCGTGCTTCACACCGAACCCCCGCCGCACCACGCGCTGCCGCGCCGCGTACAGGCTCAGCCCGGTCACCAGCAGCGCGTTGGTCACCCCGAACACCACCGCAGAGGCCGGCCCGTGCCACAGCACGGCCATCGGTACGAGCACCAGCTGCCCGGCGGCGAACGCCCACAGGTAGCGCGCGTACCAGCCACTGCGCCGCCGCGCCGCCTTCTCCAGACCGGCCGCCCGGCCCAGTGCCCCGACCGCCTTCGCCGCCTCCTGCATGGTTCCCCCTCGCTCGTCCACGGATGATCGCCCAGTCGATTTCCACTATGGCGATTACTTTCCACTCTGGCAAGTAAGAGGTTGCCGTCTCACAGGCCGACTGCCCGAGGAACCGGCGCCCCTCGGCACGTATTCTCGGGAACCATGAACATCAGCGACCTCGACAACGGCACCGGCACGGGCACGGGCGCGGGCGCGGCCAAGGACGCCGCAGGCATCGACGAGAGCGTCACCGCCGAACTCGCCCGCCTGCGCGACAGCATCGACAACATCGACGCGGCCGTCGTCCACATGCTCGCCGAACGCTTCAAGTGCACCCAGCAGGTCGGCCACCTCAAGGCCAGGCACCAGCTGCCCCCCGCCGACCCGGGCCGCGAGGCCAGCCAGATCGCCCGGCTCCGCCAGCTCGCCGAGAACGCCAAACTCGACCCCGCGTTCGCCGAGAAGCTCCTCAACTTCATCATCGCCGAGGTCATCCGCCACCACGAGACGATCGCTGCGGGCGAAGAGTAGAAGATCGGGGTCCGGCCGTCCCCTGGGGCAGCATGGGCCCCATGTCCGCACTGACGCGCAACGAAGCGCAGCTCCGAGCCCAGCTCCTCGACGTCCAGCACTACGCCGTCACCCTCGACCTCACCGGCGACGACGACACCTTCGACTCCACCACCGTCATCCGGTTCACCGCCCGGACCGCCGCCGACACCTTCGTCGAGCTGAAGCCCGTCGAGCTGCGCTCCGCCACCCTCGACGGCCACCCCCTCGACCCGGCGGCCCTCACCGGCAACCGACTCCCGCTCACCGGCCTCACCGAGGGCCCCCACGAGCTGCACCTCGACACCCGCATGCGCTACTCCCGCACCGGCGAGGGCCTGCACCGCTTCACCGACCCCGCGGACGGCCACACGTACGTCTACAGCCAGATGTTCATGGACGACGTCCAGCGGGTCTTCCCGGCCTTCGACCAGCCCGACCTCAAGGCCGTCTTCGCATTCACCGTCACCGCCCCCGCCCACTGGACCGTCCTCGCCAACGGCATCACCACCCGCACCGGCGACGCCCCCGACGGCAGCGGCGCAGGCATCTGGCAGTCCGCCCCCACCCCCCTCATCTCCACCTACCTCGCCGCCGTCGCCGCCGGCCCCTGGCACAGCGTCCACACCCAGCACGCCGGACTGCCCTTCGGCATCCACTGCCGCCAGTCCCTCGCACCCCACCTGGACGTCGACTCCGAAGAAATCCTCTCGATCACCAAAGACTGCTTCGACCGCTACCAGGAGAAGTTCACCGAGCCCTACCCCTTCGACTCCTACGACCAGGCCTTCGTACCCGAGTTCAACGCCGGTGCCATGGAGAACCCCGGACTCGTCACCTTCCGCGACGAGTTCATCTTCCGCTCCGCCGTCACCGACACGGAACGCCAGTCCCGGGCCATGGTCATCGCCCACGAGATGGCACACATGTGGTTCGGCGACCTCGTCACCCTCGCCTGGTTCGACGACATCTGGCTCAACGAATCCTTCGCCGAGTACATGGGCTACCAGACCCTCACCGAAGCCACCCGCTTCACCGACACCTGGACCGACTTCGGCGTCACCCGCAAGCCCTGGGGCTACGACGCCGACCAGCGCCCCTCCACCCACCCCGTCGCCCCCGCCCCCGACGACGTCCCCGACACCGCCTCCGCCCTCCTCAACTTCGACGGCATCTCCTACGCCAAGGGCGCCTCCGCCCTGCGCCAGCTCGTCGCCTGGCTCGGCGAGAAGGACTTCCTGGCCGGCATCAACACCCACTTCGCCCGCCACAAGTTCGCCAACGCCTCCCTCGCCGACTTCATCGACTCCCTCGCCGCCCACACCGAACGCGACGTCCGCGCCTGGGCCGACATCTGGCTGCGCACCACCGGCATCGACACCCTCACCCCGCGCATCGAGGAAGCCAACGGCCGCGCCGACAGCCCCACCGGCTGGACCCTCGCCGTCGAACGCCGCGGCACCCGCCCGCACCACATCGCCGTCGGCGTCTACGACCACGACCCCGTCGACAGCCGCGTCCTGGAACTGCGCGAACTCCTCGACCTCGACATCCCCTCCGACGAGATCATCTCGGTCACCGGACCCCGCCCCGCCCTCCTCGTCCTCAACGACGTCGACCTCACCTACGCCAAGGTCCGCCTCGACGACACCTCCGTCGAAACGGTCCTGCACAGCCTCTCCGGCATCCCCGAAGCCCTCACCCGCGCCGTCGTCTGGAACGCCCTGCGCGACATGGTCCGCGACGGCGAACTCGCCCCCCACGACTACCTGACCACCGCCTCCGCACACCTGCCCGAGGAGAACGACCTCGCCATCGTCCAGGGCGTCCTCACCTTCGCCCGCACCCAGATCGCCGTACGCTACGTCGCCCCCGAGGAGCGGACCGCAGCCCTCGCCACCCTCACCACCATCGCCCGCGACCTGCTCCGGCGCACCGAGGACGGCTCCGAAGCCGGCATGCGGCTGACCGCCGTACGCACCCTCGTCGACAGCGCCACCCAGCCCGACACCATCGCCGCCTGGCTCGCCGACGACACCGTCCCCGGCGGCCCCGCACTCGACCCCGAACTGCGCTGGCGCATCCTCGGCCGCCTCGCCGTCCTCGGCGCCGTCGGAGAGGCCGAGATCGACGCCGCCCTCGCCGCCGACACCAGCGCCACCGGCCAGGAAGGCGCCGCCCGCTGCCGCGCCGCCCTCCCCACCGCGCAGGCCAAGGCCGCCGCCTGGGACCGGCTCTTCCACGACGACAGCCTCTCCAACTACCTCTTCAGCGCCACCGCCCAGGGCTTCTGGCAGCCCGAACAGGCCGAACTGCTCACCGAATACGTCCCCCGCTACTACCCGGACGCCGTCGCCCTCGGCGCCCGCCGGGGCCCGGCCATCGGCGAGGCCGCCGGCCGCTGGGCGTTCCCCGCCTACGCCATCGACGAGGCCAACCTCCAGGCCGGCCACGCCTGCCTCACCGACCCGGAAATCCTCCCCCTCCTGCGCCGCAAACTGGTCGACCAGCTCGACGACCTCTCCCGCGCCCTCCGCGTCCGCCGGTCCCCTGCGGGGAGCCAGGCGGAATAGGGGCCGGGGCCGGGGCGGGGTGCCTTCCGGGACTGCATGATGTACGGCGCCCTGCCGGTACGGGCCCGTACAGGCCGGTACCGCGCCAACACATCACGCTTTCCGTCCCGGCCGACACCCGGTCCCACCCCCGGCCCCGGCCCGGGGGCCCACCGGCGGGCCTCGTGCCGGGCCGGTGACGAGGGCGGGGCGGGGTGCTCTCCGGGACGGAGTACGTGATGTGGCGGCGCGGTACCGGCCCGCACCGACCACTCGGCCCAGGGCGCCCCACCTCATGGAGTCCCGGCGGCACCCCGCCCCGCCCCCGGCAACCCGCACCGGCCACCCCTCATCGGCCGAGCCGCCCGCAGGGCCACCGTCGATCCGGACAAACCCCGGCGGTTACCCCATTCGGGTCGGATCGTTGTACTGGCAGGGTGCCCCGCCCCGCACCCCTCCCAGTCCCCGGAGGACCCCCGATGACCGCGCTGCCCGGCACAGGCACACCGCCCCCGCTCGCCGGAGGCACCGGCGGCGCCGACGCCCTGCGGCCCCTCCTCGACACCGTCCTCGACGCCCTCACCACCGGAGCCACAGCACGCGGCGGCCCCCTCCCCGCCGGCGGCCCCGACGCCGTCACCGCCCGCGTCCGGGCCGCACTGGGCGACGTACTCCCCGCCCACGGAACCGGCGGCCACGAAGCGCTCCGCACCCTCGTACACACCCTCGCCGCAGGCGCCGCCGACCCCGCCGACCCCCTCTGCGCGGCCCACCTGCACTGCCCCCCGCTCGCCGTCGCAGCCGCCGCAGACCTCGCAGCCAGCGCCCTGAACCCCTCCCTCGACTCCTGGGACCAAGCCCCCGCCGCCTCCGCCGTCGAAGCCCTCCTCACCCGCACCCTCGCCGCCGAGTTCTACGACACCCCCCACGCCGACGCCCTCGTCACCACCGGCGGCACCGAAGCCAACCAACTCGCCGTCCTCCTCGCCCGCGAACGCCACGGCCCCGCCCTGACCGTCCTCCACGGAGCCAACGCCCACCACTCCGTCCCCCGCGCCGCCTGGCTCCTCGGCCTCCCCCCGGCGACCGAACTCCCCACCCCCACCGGCGTACTCGACCCCGCCCGCCTCGCCGAAGCCCTCGCCACCACCCCCGGCCCCACCCTCGTCACCGCCACCGCCGGCACCACCGACGCCGGACTCATCGACCCCCTCCACCGCATCGCCGACCTCTGCGACCGCTACGGCGCCGACCTCCACATCGACGCCGCCTACGGCGGCCTCCTCGCCCTCAGCCCCCGCCACCGCGACAAACTCGCCGGACTCGGCCGCGCCCACTCCCTCACCCTCGACCTGCACAAACTCGGCTGGCAGCCCGTCGCCGCAGGCCTCCTCGCCGTCCCCGACACCACCCTGCTCGCCCCCCTCGCCCACCAGGCCGACTACCTCAACGCCACCGACGACACCGAAGCCGGCCTGCCCGACCTCCTCGGCCGCTCCCTGCGCACCACCCGCCGCCCCGACGCCCTCAAGATCGCCACCACCCTCCGGGCCCTCGGCCGCGACGGCCTCGCCACACTCATCGACCGCACCATCGACACCGCACACCACCTCGCCCGGCTCCTCGACGCCCACCCCGACTTCGAGCTCCACGCACCCCCCACCATCACCACCGTCCTCTTCCGGCCCACCCACGCCGACGACGACCACCTCGCCACCCTGCGCCGCACCCTCCTGCACCAAGGCCGCGCCGTCCTCGGCCGCACCCACGCCGACGGCCGTCTGTGGCTCAAAGCCACCCTGCTCAACCCGCACACCACAGCGGGGGACCTGGACACCCTCATCTCCCTCCTGGAAGGCAGAACCCACCGATGACCGCCCAGCTCGACGCCCCCCACGACCTCGTCGGAATCGGGATCGGCCCCTTCAACCTGTCCCTCGCAGCCCTCGCCCACGGCCTGCCACAACAGGGAGCGGGCGAACTCGCCACCGCCTTCTACGACCAGCGCCGCGACTTCCGCTGGCACCCCGGCCTCCTCATCGAAGGAGCCACCCTCCAGGTCCCCTTCCTCGCCGACCTCGTCACCCTCGCCGACCCGACCAGCCCCTGGAGCTTCCTCAGCTACCTCAAGCACAAGGAACGGCTCTTCCCCTTCTACTTCGCCGAGCAGTTCCACATCCACCGCGCCGAATACGACGCCTACTGCCGCTGGGTCGCCGGCCGCCTCCCCGGACTCCACTTCGGCCACCAGGTCGACTCCGTCCGCTGGAACCCCGAACGCGACCTCTTCGAAGTCGACTTCACCCAGCTCGACACCACCGGCGAAGCCGAAGCCCTCGGCCGCACCTACACCCGCCACCTCGCCCTCGGCATCGGCACCACCCCCTACGTCCCCGAACCCCTGCGCCCGCTCGCCGACGCCCCCACCGTCCCCGTCATCCACTCCGCCGACTACCTCGACAACCGGCAGCGCATCCTCGGCGCCGACCACGTCACCGTCATCGGGTCCGGGCAGTCGGGCGCCGAAGTCTTCCTCGACCTCCTCCGCTCCCGCCCCGCCGGCCGTGAACGCCTCGCCTGGCTCGCCCGCACCCCCTCCTTCGCCCCCATGGAGTACTCCAAGCTCGGCCTCGAGCACTTCACCCCCGACTACACCCGCTACTTCCACTCCCTGCCCGAACCCGTACGCGACCGCCTCGTCCCCGCCCAATGGCAACTCCACAAGGGCATCGACGCCGACACCATCGCCGCCATCCACGAAGAGCTCTACCGCCGCACCCTCGACGGAGGCTGGCCCGACGCCGTCCTCACCCCCGGAGTCAGCGTCCGCACCGCCGGCCGCGTCGCCACCACCAAGGTCGAGCTCCACCTCGAACACACCGAGCAGGGCAGCCGCTCCCGCCTCACCACCGACGCCGTCGTCCTCGCCACCGGATACCGCGAACGCCCCCTCGGCAGCCTCCTCGCAGGCCTCGACCCGTACCTGCGCAAGGACTCCTCCGGCCGCCCCCGCATCGACGACCGCTACCGGATGGTCCTCGACCCCGCCGTCACCGGCAGCATCTTCGTCCAGAACGGCGAACGCCACACCCACGGCGTCGGCGCCCCCGACCTCGGCCTCGCCGCCTGGCGCAGCGCCGCCATCCTCAACACCCTCACCGGCAAAGAGCCCTACCCCCAGCCCACCCGCACCGCCTTCACCACCTTCGGCCTCGAACAGCGCGAGCACACCCGCCCCCGCCCGGCAGGCGAACTCCGCCCCCTCGTCGACCACCCCTGACGGGCCCTGCCGTCCGGCATCGAGACCCCGCCCCGCAACGCCCCGAGCCGCCGCAAGGGGCGGGAACATTACGAATACAACTATCTGCACCGGTCGAACGTCTCTTCTGTCGAAGAAACGTTTCCAGGGGGTTTTGTCTGTGAAGTTTTCCCGGATCGCCGCAGCGGTGACCACCGCTGCCCTTGCTCCGGCCGTCCTCATCGCGTCACCGGCGTTCGCCGCCGGCCCCGACGCTCCGGCCACCGGCAACCAGCCGGCACCGACCGCGCCCGACCAGGCCGTGCCGGACCAGACCGTGCCCGACCAGGCCGAAGAGGACCGCAAGACCATCCTCGCGATCATCGCCCACCCGATGGCCAGCGAGTTCATGAAGGAAGCCGGCCGCAAGGCCATCGCCGACGGCCCGAAGGCCATGCGCACGTTCATCGAAGTCGACCAGCACAACATCCGCATGGACGACTACCGCATCGCGATCCTCCGCCTCCTCCCGGGCGCCGGACCCGGCCTGAAGGAGGGCATCAACAACGTCCTCAGCAACGGCAACACCATCGAAAAGCTGCGCCACTTCTACGACGTCACCCAGCACGAGCTGCGCGACGACGACAACAAGGTCGAGATCTCCCGGCTGATCGGCACCGGCGGCACCGCCGTGAAGGAAGCCGGCAAGAAGGCCCTGAAGGGCACCCCCGCCGACCGCGCGGAGTTCCTGAAGACCGGCCGCCACCTCGCCCAGGCATCCGACGACCTCGTCGAGCTGGCCCGCATCGACGAGAGCTGGGAGGGCCCGATCCTGAGCGAGGCGATCAGCAAGCTCATGAACGGATCGCCCACCCCGGCCGAGCTGCGCCACTTCCTGGAGGTGACCCAGCACGAGCTGCGCGACCAGGACAACCGCGTGACCATCGCCAAGATCATCGATGGCGGCGGACCGGAACTCGTCAAGGCGGGCCGCGCCGCGCTCGCCGGCACCCCCGCCGACCGGACCGAGTTCCTGAAGACGGGCCAGCACGAGGCCCGCGCCAAGGACCAGGCCGCCAAGGACAAGGACAAGCCCACCCCCGGCAAGGACGGCCAGGAACAGGGCAACGGCTCCGGCACCGGCGGCACGAACACCGGCACGCACACCGGCACCGGCAACACCGCCGTCAGCGCCCAGGGCCACAACGGTTCCCCGCTCGCCACCACCGGCACAGGCGACCACACCACCCTGATCGCCGGCGGCGCGGGCACCGCGCTCATCGCCGGCGCCGGACTCCTCCTCGCCGCCCGCATGCGCCGCGCCGGCGCCGAAGGCTGACCGGACCCGCACCACACAAGGGTGGCCGGCCGCAGAACACCGCGACCGGCCACCCCGCCCGGCAAGATCCGAAAGAGACGGCCTAGAAGACCGGAACCCCGGCCCGCGTCAGCCGCCAGTCCACCGACGCGAACTGCGCCGGATCGATCGTCCCCTTCGCCTTCACCCACTGGATGATCGTGTTGCGGATCTCGTCCGAGTTCGCCCACACCTGCTTCGCCTGCGGCACGTGCGGGAAGTTCCCACCACCCGAAGCCCGGTAGTTGTTCACCGCCAGCACGAACTGCCCCGCCGGATCCACCGGCTTCCCCTGGAACGACAACCCCGTGATCCGCGAACCCACCGGCTGCGCGATGTCCACGTCGTACGCCAGCCCGTACACCGCGTCGTAGTTGTAGTCCGGAATGCTCTCGGCGTTCGTCAGCTTCGCCGGATCCACCACATCACCCGGCGCCGTCCGCACGAAGTACCGCGCCGAGTACTCCAGATAGTCCTTCACCTGCGCACCCGTCAGCAGCCGCGCCTCCATCGTGTTCTCGAACGGATACAGCCCCGCCGCATCCCGGATCGTCACCTGCCCGGCCGGGATCGCCGCCGTCCGCGAGAAGCACGACGCCTGCGACAGCACCGGCAGCGCCGCCCACTGCGAACCGGCCAGCGCCCCCTTCACCGTCTCCGCCTGCACGTGGTTGATCAGATCGATGATCGCGACGTCCTTGAACGCCCCCTCCGCCGACGACATCGCCTGCGTCGACGTACCGATCACCTGATTCACGTACGCCACGACCCTGCGGTGCTCGTCCGACAGCAGCCGCGTGATCTTCTTGTCCTCCGCGACCGTGTTCGAGTTCAGCACCTTCGCCGCGACCTTCGCCACCGACCAGCGGCCCTTCGCCCACGTCAGCTCGAAGTCGAACAACGTCAGCCGCTGCCCCCACTTCAACGGCTCCGACAGCACCACGTCCTTGCCGGTCGCCTTGTTCTTCACCCGGTACTCCGGGATCTCCGTGTGCGCGTGCCCCACCAGGATCGCGTCGATCCCCGGCACCTGCTCCGCCACCAGCGCCGCCGCGTTCTCGATGTACGGCAACTGGTCCCCGTACGACGACGTACCGCTCGAACCGGAATGCGCCGACACGATCACCACATCCGCGCCCATCGACCGCAGCTTCGGCACGTACTTCGCCGCCTGCTCCTCCAGCCCCGGGAACGTCATCTTCCCCTGCACGTTCGCCTTGTCCCAGATCGCGATACCCGGGTTCGTCAGCCCCAGCACCGCCACCTTCACATCACGCCCGCACGGAGTCCGCAGACAGTGCATGCTGTACGGCGCGAACGCCGGCCGCAACGTCCGCGCATCCAGCGCGTTCGCCCCCAGCAGCGGGAAGTCGCACTGCTCCTCGAACTTCCGCAGCACCGGAATCCCGTAATTGAACTCGTGGTTCCCCAGCGCCGCCGCGTCATAACCGATCGCGTTCATCGCCTGCGCCATCGGGTGCACCGGACCCCGCCGCGCGGTGATCGGATCCACCTTCGCGTAGTAGTACGACAACTGCGTGCCCTGGATCGTGTCACCCGCATCGATCAGCAGCGTGTTGCGGCGCCCCTTCTCCGCCCGCACCTGCTCCACCAACGTCGAGATCTTCGCCAGACCGACGTCGTTGTGCGCCTTGTCGTCGAACTCCGCATCCGTGAAGTAATCCCAGTTGAAGACATTCCCGTGCAGATCGGTCGTACCCATCACCGTGAACGCGTACGTCCGCGGCCCGGACCCCGACCCCTTCCCCTCCTGCGCAGCCGCGGCGGCCGGGGTGCTCGTGGCCCCCGCCAACGCCACAGCCGCACCCGTCGCAGCCGTGGTCCCCAGAAAAGTCCTACGGTCGAACGCCATACCATCTCCCTTTTGAGGCGTGAACAACGCGCGTAGATTCTGGCCCACCAGCAACAAGACGCAACACCCCCAGCAGGTTTCGATCCGATGACCACACCCGTCCGAGCGACAGTGCGACAGTGAAGACATGACCCAGGACTCCGCACACCAGCCCTACGGAACCCCCGAAGTCCCCCGCGTCGCAGTCCGCGGCGAAGCCCGCATCGAAGTCGACCCCGAAATCGCCCGCATCGGCATCACCGTCAGCGCCCGCGGCACCGACCGCCGCACCGCACTCGAAGACCTCACCCGCCGCAACAACACCGTCCTCGACCTCATCAAGAGCTACGGCGACCCCGTCGAAAAGCTCGAAACCGGCGCCTTCTCCATCACCCCCGAACTCACCCGCCACGGCCGCGCCGAACGCATCCGCGCCTACCACGGCCGCGTCCACATCACCGCCGAACTCAGCGACTTCACCACCCTCGGCGAACTCACCACCCGCCTCGCCGACCTCGAACTCACCCAGGTCGACGGCCCCTGGTGGGCCCTGCGCCCCACCTCACCCGCCCACGGACAAGCCCGCCGCCAGGCCGTACTCGAAGCCGTCCAGCGCGCCCGCGAATACGCCGAAGCCCTCGGCGCCGACCTCGCCGCCCTCGTCGAACTCGCCGACCTCGGCGCCGAGAACGCCGCCCCCTTCGCCGCCGCCGGCACAGGCATGCGCACCATGGCCTTCAGCGCCACCGAAGACGCCGGCCCCCCGCCGCTCGACCTCGAACCCCAGCGGCAGACCGTCCACGCACAGGTGAACGCCCGCTTCACCATGACCCCGCCACAACTCTGAAGAACCCACAAAAGAGGCCCCGGGGGTGCTCATCAGAGCACCCCCATGCACATTCAACAGTTGTCAACAACCTTTTGCTCAAAGGTTGTTGAGTGGACACCCGGAAGCGATTACCTACCCGCAGGTAGGGGAATACGCTCGACCCATGCGCCGAGCGAAAATCGTATGTACCCTGGGCCCCGCAACCGACTCATACGACCAGATCAAAGCATTGGTCGAAGCCGGAATGGACATCGCCCGCTTCAACCTCAGCCACGGCACCTACGCCGAACACGAGGAGCGCTACCAGCGCGTACGCAAGGCCTCCGACGAGACCGGCCACAGCGTCGGCATCCTCGCCGACCTTCAAGGCCCGAAGATCCGCCTCGGCCGCTTCCGCGAAGGACCCGTACTCCTTGAACGCGGTGACGAATTCACCATCACCGTCGAAGACCACGAAGGCGACCGCCACACCTGCGGCACCACCTACAAAGGACTCGCCGACGACGTCACCCCCGGCGAACGCATCCTCGTAGACGACGGCCGCGTCACCCTCGAAGTCACCACAGTCGACGGCCCCCGCGTCCACACCCGCGTCATCGAAGGCGGCATGGTCTCCGACCACAAAGGCCTCAACCTCCCCGGAGTAGCCGTCTCCGTCCCCGCCCTCTCCGAAAAAGACATCGAAGACCTCCGCTGGGCCCTGCGCACCGGCGCCGACATCATCGCCCTCTCCTTCGTCCGCAGCGGCCAGGACATCCAAGACGTCCACCGCATCATGGACGAAGAAGGCCGACGCCTCCCCGTCATCGCCAAGATCGAAAAGCCCCAAGCCGTCGAAAACATCGACGACATCGTCGCCGCCTTCGACGGCATCATGGTCGCCCGCGGCGACCTCGGCGTCGAAATGCCCCTCGAACAAGTCCCCATCGTCCAAAAGCGCGCCGTCAAACTCGCCAAGCGCAACGCCAAACCCGTCATCGTCGCCACCCAGATGCTCGACTCGATGATCGACAACTCCCGACCCACCCGCGCCGAAGCAAGCGACGTCGCCAACGCCATCATCGACGGCACCGACGCCGTCATGCTCTCCGGCGAAACCAGCGTCGGCAAATACCCCGTCGAAACCGTCCGCACCATGTCCCGCATCGTCGAAGCCGCCGAAGAAGACATCCTCGCCAAGGGCCTCCCCCCGCTCACCGACCGCAACAAGCCCCGCACCCAAGGCGGAGCCGTCGCCCGAGCCGCCGCCGAAATGGGCGACTTCCTCGACGCCAAATTCCTCGTCGCCTTCACCCAGAGCGGCGACACCGTCCGCCGACTCTCCCGCTACCGCTCACCCATCCCCCTCCTGGCCTTCACCCCCGACCAGGCCACCCGCTCCCAACTCAACCTCACCTGGGGCGTCGAAACCTTCCTCGGCCCCCACGTCGACTCCACCGACGCCATGGTCGCCCAAGTCGAAGAAGAACTCCTGCGCATCGGCCGCTGCGTACCCGGCGACGTCGTCGTCATCACCGCCGGCTCACCCCCCGGCGTCACCGGCTCCACCAACCTCGTCCGCATCCACCACATCGGCGACCCCGTCCACTGACGCACGCGACACACCGCGTCGGGTAACACGCCCGACGCGGTCACCCGCACCTACCAGCCGAACCGACGATCCACCACCGCCGCGAACTCCTCGAACGACAACACCGCATCCCCGTTCGCATCAGCCGCATCGAACAACGCAGACGACGCCCCCGCATCACCCACACCCCAGAACGGCAGCTCCCCCCGCGCAGCCAACGTCGGCCCCTTCGACCGCAACGCCGAAATCACCTCCGCCCGCGTCAGCTCCCCGTCCTCATTCAGGTCGAGCGCATCGAACAACTTCCGGGCCTTCTCACTCATCACGATTCCCTCGTCCATGGATCCCTTGACCTCAACCTAACCTGAGGTCATACGGTCGCCACATGACGATCAAGGAATACCCCCAGCAGCAGCTCGCCGCCCAGCCCATCGGCTACTGGACCCGCGAAGCCGCCAATCTCGTCATCGGCGGCCTCCGCACCGCCCTCGCCGAGGAGAGCCTCACCCAGCCCCACTGGTGGACGCTCAACCACATAGCAGGCACCCCCGGTCAATGGACCCGCCCCGCCCTCACCGAGAAGCTGACCCCCTTCGACGACCAGGACACCGACTTCGAAGCCGTCTACGCCGACCTCACCGCCCGCGGCTGGCTCACCGAAGCCGACGACCGCCTCACCCTCACCGAAGCCGGCGAAGCGGGCCGCATCCGCGCCCACGACCGCAACGCCAAGGTCCACGCAGCGATGCGGGAAGGCATCGACGACGCCGCGTACGCGGCCACCATCAACACCCTCCGCCGCCTCGTGGCCAACCTCGGCGGCAACGGCGACCTCCCGTAACGCCATACTGGGCCCTCACGACCGACACACACGGGGGACCGACCGGATGACCACGCAGCCACCGCACCACGACTGCGAACCCCGCCCCGGCACCTGCCGACTGCCCGACCCGTGGATGTGCGACGTCTTCTACGTCGACGGAAGCCTCCGCGACATCACCGTCACCGACACCGAGGACACGCACTGGCAGCAGGTCCTGCACCACCTCCGCGGCGCCGCCGACCAGCTCACCTGGTACGACGGCGCCGAAGGACGGGACATCGGCCGCAACGACACCGAGGACCCCTTCGCCACCATCGAGGACGGCTACACGGCAAGCCTCGCCGTCCGCTGCGGCCGCACCTGGTTCACGGGCCACCTGCCGGTCGACGGGATCGAATTCTCCCTCTGGCCCGACAACATCGAGGACGGCGCCCACGTCGCCGACGTGCTGCGCTTCCTCACCGAACTGGGCACGGCCTGCGGCCGCCCGGCCGTCCTCACCGCCGAGACCGTCACCGGCCACCACGAGCTGCCGCCCCTGATCACCTACGACCCGTCCACCGGAACCGTCACCCACCTCCGACGCTAGTACTTCGGCCCGATGTGGGCGTCCATGAGCGCGACGGACTCCTTCCGCGCGATGGACACGTTGAACGGATCACTGCCCCGGGCCAGCACGGTCCACCGGACGCCGACCGCGGTGAGCGTGTCCGTGCACAGCCGACGGATGTCGTCGGACTTGTTGGTGAAGAAGTACCGCGGGTACTCGTAGCGCTTGCCGTTGCGGACGGTCCAGTTGGTGACCCGACACCCGTCGGAGTGGATCAGCCCCCGCAGGAACTCCCACGGATGCGCATCGACGATCTCCTGCTGCCACCCCTCAAGCACGATCCGCCGCTCATGCTTCCTGCCGGGCCCGTGCTGCGGGAACAGGCATGGCAGGTGCTTCGAGTACACCTTGATGTTGTGGCATCCGACTCTGCGGACCCGGCACGCCCGATTGAAGGGGAACACTCGGCGCATCGCCTCTTCGGCGCAATCCATCAGCCCCGGCCAAGCGTCATCGCACGTGATCATGAGGTTGGGGACGGCGTGGGCTGAGTATTGACTTATGTGTCCGTCACCCAGATAGAGGCCCAGTAGATAGGCGTATGCGCTGGCATCCAGGGGGCTGCCGTCGCATCGAGGGCAGTCGGGATTATGAGCCCCGGGGCATTCGCCCCGCTTGGCCCGATCCATGTGTTTCCAGTAGCCAACAGTGCCCAGCGGCAAGTTCAGGCGACGTGCGACCTCGGCGTTCCTTGTGCCTTCGCGCAGCAAGGCGAGTGCCGACTGTCGAGTATCGAGGCTGTGCCATTCCATGGAGCCACTGTCGGCGACGACGACTTGCCCTGAGTCGCGAGAAGCGGACGTTCACGCGAAGGTGAACGTCCGCTTTTCGGACAAGTGCCGGGTGCGGGATTCGAACCCGCACGTCCTTTCGGACAGATGTGTTTGAGACATCAGCGTCTGCCATTCCGCCAACCCGGCTAGGTCGCTGGTCGGAGTGTACCGGGTGACCATCGCGCGCTGCAGCTAGGTAGGCTCATCCAAGCAGCAGAGCCCCGCAAAGAGGAGCATCCGTGACCGCCGAGCACGAGTCGACGCCCACGCCCGACGCCGACCAGTCGCACGTTCCGCCGCTGACGACCCGCGTCGTCATCGCCGAGGACGAGGCGCTCATCCGTCTCGATCTGAAAGAGATGCTCGAAGAAGAGGGCTACTCCGTAGTCGGCGAGGCCGGCGACGGCCAGACGGCCGTCGAGCTCGCCCGTGAGCACCGTCCCGACCTGGTGATCCTGGACGTGAAGATGCCCGTCCTGGACGGGATCTCCGCGGCCGAGAAGATCGCGGAGGAGTCCATCGCGCCCGTCCTGATGCTCACCGCGTTCTCGCAGCGCGACCTCGTCGAGCGAGCCCGGGACGCCGGGGCCATGGCGTACCTGGTGAAGCCGTTCAGCAAGAGCGACGTCGTTCCCGCCATCGAGATGGCCGTGTCCCGCTTCGCGGAGCTGCGTGCGCTGGAGCAGGAGGTCGCGGACCTCTCGCAGCGGCTGGAGACCCGCAAGCTGGTGGACCGGGCGAAGAGCATCCTGCAGACGCAGTACGGCCTGACGGAGCCCGCGGCCTTCCGCTGGATCCAGAAGTCGTCCATGGACCGCCGGATGTCCATGCAGCAGGTCGCCGAGGTGGTCATCGAGGACGCCGAGGCGAAGAAGAAGGAGAGCGGCAAATAGCAGCCGCCCCCGGACATGCGTGAGGCCCGCCTCCCCCCGAGGGGAGGCGGGCCTCACACGTGGTGTCAGTCCTCGCCGAGGTAGGCCTTGCGGACGTCCTCGTTGTGGAGGAGGTCGCGGCCGGTGCCGGAGAGAACGATCTTGCCGATCTCCATCACGTGCGCGCTGTCGGAGAGCGAGAGCGCCGCCTGGGCGTTCTGCTCGACGAGCAGGATGGTCATGCCCGTCGCCTTGAGTTCCTTGATCGTCGCCATGATCTTCTGCATCATCAGCGGGGACAGGCCCATGGAGGGCTCGTCGAGCATCAGGAGCTTGGGGCGGGACATGAGCGCGCGGCCCATGGCGAGCATCTGCTGCTCGCCGCCCGAGAGGGTGCCGGCGGCCTGCTTGCGGCGTTCGCCCAGGATGGGGAACATCTCGTAGGCGCGCTGGACGTCCTTCTCGATTCCCTCCTTGTCGGTGCGCAGGAAGGCGCCGAGCTGGAGGTTTTCGGCGATCGTCAGCCGGGGGAAGATGTGGCGTCCCTCGGGGGAGTGGGCGAGGCCCAGGGAGACGATCTTGTGGGCGGGGACGGCGGCCAGGGGCTGGCCGTCGAAGGTGATGGTGCCGCTCTTGGGCTTGATGAGCCCGGAGAGGGTGCGCAGGGTGGTCGTCTTGCCGGCGCCGTTGGTGCCGACGAGGCAGACGATTTCGCCTTCGTTGACTTCGAAGGAGATTCCCTTGACGGCTTCGATCTTGCCGTAGGCGACCTTGAGGTCTTCGACCTTGAGCAGTGCGGTCACTTGGTCTCTCCTTCCGTGCTGGTGGTGCGGGTGGTGCTGTCCGCGTCGGTGTCCGTGGACTCCGTGTCGGTGCCGGCGTCGGTGTCCGGGTCGGCGTCGGTGTCCGTGGTGGACTCCGTGTCGGCCTGGGCCTCGGGCTCGGTGGTCTCCGGCGCGGCTTCTGCCTCGGCGGTGGCCTCGGCCTCGGGCTCGGCTTCCGGCGCGGTGGCGGGCGAGGTCTCCGCGGCGGCTTCGGCGGCGGCTTCGGCTGCCTCGACCTCGGCGACTTCGGCTGCGCCCGGGTCGCCCTCGAAGGGCTCGCCGAGGTAGGCGGCGATGACGCGCTCGTCGCCCTGGACCTCGGATGCGGTGCCCTCGATGAGCTTCTCGCCCTGGACGAGGCAGGCGACGCGGTCGCAGAGGTTGAAGATGAAGCGCATGTCGTGCTCGATGACGAGGACGGCGATGCCCATGTCGCGGATGGCGAAGATGAGTTCTTCGGCAGCGCGGGTTTCCTGCGGGTTCATGCCGGCGGTGGGCTCGTCCAGGAGGATGAGGCCGGGGTCGCTGGCGAGGGCGCGGGCGATTTCCAGCTTGCGCTGTTCGCCGTAGGGGAGGTTCTTGGCCAGGTGCTGGGCCTTGTTCTCCAGGCCGATGAACTCGAGGAGTTCCATGGCGCGGGCTTCGCTGGCGGCTTCGGCCTTCTTGAAGCCGGGGCCGCGCAGGAGTGCGGACCAGAGGCCTTCCTTGGTGCGGGTGTGGCGTCCGACGAGGACGTTTTCCAGCACGGTCATGTTGTGGAAGAGCCGGATGTTCTGGAAGGTGCGGGCGATGCCGGCCTCGGTGACCTTGTGGGGCTTGGGAGGCAGGACGGTGCCCTTGTAGCGGACGCTGCCCTCGGTGGGGACGTAGAGCCCGGTGAGGCAGTTGAAGAAGGTCGTCTTGCCGGCGCCGTTGGGGCCGATGAGTCCGACGATCTCGCCCGCGTTGACCGTGAGGTCGACGCCCTTGACGGCGGTGAGGCCGCCGAAGCGCATGGTGACGCCGCTGGCTTGGAGAACCGTGGTCTTGGTGGTGGTGTCAGTGGTGGTCGTCATGTCGTTCACGCCCCCGCCTTGGCGGTGGCCAGGTCCGTGGGGGCCTGGTCAGCGGTGTCGTCGTGGAACTCGAGCTGCGCGCGCTTGTTGGCGATGAGGCCTTCGGGGCGGAAGCGCATGAGCAGGATGAGGGCGATGCCGAAGGCGAGGAGCTGGTAGTCCTGGAGGAAGGCCAGCTTCGCCGGGATGAGGAAGAGGAGTGCGGCGCCGAGGATGGGGCCGCGGATGGTGCCCATGCCGCCGAGGATGACGGCGGCGAGGAGGAACGCGGAGTTCGGCGGGACGGGCCCGGCGAAGACGTAGTTCTCGGGGACGACCGTGCTGTTGACGTGTGCCTGGACGGTGCCGGCGAGGCCGGCGAGGGTGGCGCCGAGGGCGAAGGCGATGAGCTTGACCTTGAAGCCGTTGATGCCCATGGCTTCGGCGGCGGTCTCGTCTTCGCGGATGGCGACCCAGGCGCGGCCGATGCGGCTGCTGCCGGCTCGGGCGAAGACCACGATGACCAGGGCCATCACGAGCAGCATCAGGAAGTAGTAGTTGGCGTAGGCGCCGAGGACGATGCCGCCGACGTTGTGGGACTCCCCGAAGTTCCACCCGAAGATTTCGAGGTGGGGGATGTTGGGGATGCCGTTGGGGCCGTTGGTGATGTCCGGGCCGGAGGTGCCGTCGAGGTTGCCCATGGCGATGCGGAAGATTTCTCCGAAGCCGAGGGTGACGATGGCGAGGTAGTCGCCGCGCAGGCGCAGGGTGGGGGCTCCGATGACCACGCCGAAGATGAGCGAGGCGAGGGCGCCGACGATGACCGCTGCCCAGAAGGGGAGGTGGATGCCGAAGGCGGATGCGGTGCTTCCGGAGACCAGGGCTGCGGCGTAGGCGCCGACGCCGAGGAAGGCGACGTAGCCGAGGTCGAGGAGGCCGGCGAGGCCGACGACGACGTTGAGGCCGAGGGCGACGGTCGCGAAGATGAGGATGTTGACCGCGATGAGCGTGTAGGTGTCGCCGCTCTGCTGGATGAACGGGAAGGCGATCGCTGCGGCGGCGCTTCCGAGGAGGGTGACCTGACGGTGCTTGGCGGTGATGCCGCCGAGGCGCGCGAAGAGGCCGGCCTTGTTCAGGGCGAGGGCGGCGAAGCCGACGGTGATGAGGTAGGCGACGAAGAGCTGCGGTTCTTTGTCATCGGTGTCGATGCCGAAGGTGATGACGAAGAGGCCGAGGGCGAAGACGCCGGTGACGATGAGGATTTCGGCCCAGGAGGGCAGCTGCTTGGCGGGGGCTGCCTTGCGGGTGTCGTCCGGGAGCTTGTGTGCGGCGAGGACGGGGATGACCGAGCCGACGAGGGCGACGTACGCGCCGGGTTCGAGGTTGATCACGCCGCCGAGGACGACGGTGATGGCCAGGACCGTGAACCAGGTGGCGGCGAGGTTGCCGAGGGCCAGGAACCAGATGGCCTTGCGGGAGCCGGTGGGGGCGAGCCAGCCGAGGCCCTTGACGCCGAGTGCGGAGAGCGCGTAGGCGAGGGTGAGGGCGGCTCCGGCGAGGGTGACGAACTGGAGGCCGGCGGGGCTTCCGTAGTAGGTCAGGTCGCCGGGGAATTCGGCGGTCCACGTCCACGCGAGGAAGGCGCTGACGATGGTGAGGAGGCTGCCGCCGATGACTGCGTAGAGGAGCGTGGTGGGCGCGGGGCCCTGCTTGACCGTTTCGGTCTGCGGGGTGGTGATGGTGGTCATGGTTCTCACGCCCGATCCGCGACGCGCTCACCGAGCAGGCCTTGTGGCCGCACGAGGAGGACGACGATGAGGAGTACGAACGCCCAGACGTTGGACCAGGCTCCACCGCCGAGCTGCTGCATGCCGGGGATCTCTTCGATGTAGGCGATCGAGAGGGCTTCGGCGAGTCCGAGGACGACGCCGCCGACCATGGCTCCGTAGATGTTGCCGATGCCGCCGAGGACGGCTGCGGTGAAGGCCTTGAGGCCGAGGATGAAGCCCATCTCGAAGTTGATCTGGCCCTTGTCGAGGCCGTAGGCGACGGCTGCGACTGCGGCGAACGCGGCACCGATGGCGAAGGCCATGACGATGATGCGGTCGGTGTTGATGCCCATCAGCTTCGCGGTGTCGGGGTCCTGCGCGGTGGCCTGCATGGCGCGGCCGCTGCGGCTCTTCTGGACGAAGACGCCGAGGGCGAGCATGCAGAGGGGGGCGAGGATGAGGACGAAGAGGTCCGCGCGCTGGATGGCCAGGCCATCGGTGATCTTGAAGGCTGCGCCCTTGAATTCGGGGAAGCTGACGGCCTTCTTGGCGTCCGGGTAGAACTGCCAGACGAGCTGCTGGAGCGCGATCGAGAGGCCGATTGCGGTGATGAGGGGTGCGAGCCGGGGGGCGCTGCGCAGGGGGCGGTAGGCGAAGCGTTCGGCTGCGCAGGCCACGGCGACGGAGCAGATGGCGCCGCCGACGATCATGACGGGTATCGCGATCAGCAGGGAGGTGCCGGTCGGGAGGATGGCGTAGGCGGTGAGCGCGCCGAAGCCGCCGATCATGAAGATCTCGCCGTGGGCGAAGTTGATGAGCTGGACGATGCCGTAGACCATGGTGTACCCGATGGCGATGAGGCCATAGAGAGCACCGAGGGCCAGGCCGTTGGCCAGCTGTTGCGGCAGTTCGTGCACCGCAGGGCCTCCGATGAGCGTGTCGGATAAGACTCCGCGCGAGGGCGCTGTTTGCGCCCTCGCGCGGCGGATGGTTCAGGTGTTACGGGTGGTGCTGAGGACTACCGGCTTACTGGTTGAAGGTGTCGCTCTTGACGTCGACCCACTTGCCGCCCTCGACCTTGTAGACGGTGAGCTGCTTGTTGGTGGTGTCGCCGTACTCGTCGAAGGCGACCTTGCCGGTCACGCCTTCGAAGGAGACCTTGCCGAGCGCCTCGACGACCTTGGCGCGGGCGTCGGTGGGCAGCTTGCCGCTGTTGGCGGCGGCGACGGCCTTGACGGCCTGGACGACGGCCCAGCCGGCGTCGTAGGAGTAGCCACCGTAGGCGGCGTACGGGTCCTTGTAGCCCTCGGCCTTGTAGTCCTCGATGAACTTCTTGGCGGTGTCCAGCTTCTCGACCGGGTAGCCGATGGAGGTGGCGAGGTCGCCCTCGTTGGCCTCACCGGAGGCGCTGATGAAGGCCGGGTCCTGGATGCCGTCGCCGCCCATGAGGGGGATGTTGGCGCCGGTCTTCTTGATCTGGTCGGCGAGCAGGCCGCCCTCGGGGTACTGGCCGCCGAAGTAGACGGAGTCGGCGCCGGAGGACTTGACCTTGTCGGCGGTGGAGGAGAAGTCGGTCTCCTTCACGGTGACGTGGTCGGTGCCGACGACCTCTCCGCCGAGCTTCTTGAACTCGTCGGCGAAGATCGCGGCGAGGCCGGCGCCGTAGGTCTGCTTGTCGTCGACGATGAAGACCTTCTTCTTGCCGGCGTCCTTGAAGAGGTACTGGGCGGCGAACTTGCCCTGGACCACGTCGGTGGCGGCGGTGCGGAAGTAGGTCTTGAAGCCGCGCTTGAACTCGCCCTTGCCCCAGTTGTCGCCCTGGCTGAGCGAGGGGTTGGTGTTGGCGGGCGAGACCTGCGCCAGGTTGGCGGAGGCGAAGACGCCCTGCATCTGCTGGGCGACGCCGGAGTTCAGCGGGCCGACGACGCCGAGGACGTCCTTGTTGCCGACGAGCTTGGTGGCGTTGGCCTGACCGGAGGCGGGGACCGCCTGGTCGTCGAGGGCCTCGACCTTGAACTCGATTCCGGGGACCTCGTTGTTCTTGTTGGCCGTCTTGGCCGCGAGGTCGACGGAGTTCTTGATGCCCTGGCCGAGCGCGGAGAGCGAGCCGGTGAGCGGGGCGTCCACGCCGATGACGACGACGGTCTTCTTGCCGCCGCCGTTGTCCTTGGAGTCTCCGTCGCGCGATCCGCAAGCGGTGAGGGTCAGTGCTCCCGTGGTGATCACGGTGGTGAGGACGAGCAAAGAACGGTGTCGCACGATTCTTCCTTTCCCTGGCGCGGCTGCCTCGTGAGAGGTGCCGTTGGGTCGCCGGGCCGCACTGGGAGGTCCACGGCCGTGCTGATTCGCGCCCTGCGGCGCGGTGACTGGCCGTGACTCTAGGCCCGAGGTGGCGAGCACGGGGAGCAGGGAAAGGAGGATGTGACGCTCTTGTTATGCCAAGGCCAAGAATGTGTGGCGGGAGTGTGGACAAATCGGACGTTTTCTTACCTTGGTGGGTGTCCGCATCGTGAGAATTACCTGTTCTTCTAAGGGGCTTGAGGCCTCCATGCACCTGTCTTAGATCATTTTCGGCCGAATGTGGCTGCGCGTGCCCAAAAGAATCCTGCGAGTGGTCTTTCTTAAGGGAAAAGGCGGATTAGGACCCTGATGGGCATTACGCAGGGTGACGGTCAAGGCCTCGCTTTCGGATGCGAGTGGATCTTGCCCGAGTGGTGGCACGGTCCCCCACCTGCGGTTCGGTCGTACGGGGGGATCTGACCGGAAGCCGGACAGCGCGCTCGGGAATGCGGTGATGCCGGTCACGTCGGGGGCCGCCAGTTCTCCGAGCTCGCCGTCGCGCCGTCCTGTTCGGCGCAGCGCTGGGCCACGAACCGGTCGATCAACTCAAGTGCCTTGTCCCGTCCGGCAGTTCGCTCCTCCGTGCGGCCCGCGGCGACCGCGTCCTCGTGGATCGCGTACTGGCCGTTCGACAGGCCCTTCTGTTCCCAGTCGAGACCGGACCACTTGGTGCCCAGGAGGGTCTCCTTCGCCCAGTACGACACGAGGTCCGTGCAGACCTGTACGGGCGAGGGAGGGGCGCTGGAGGACGCGGCGGAAGGGCCGGTGGAGGGAGTCCCGGAGCCCGCCGCGGAGGGTGGTGCGGAGGATGAGCATCCGGCCAGGGCGAGCGCCGCGAGCAGGATGTGGGCGGCGTACCGGGCCGTGCGTGGCATGGTCCCCATGAGGGGAAGGTAGGCGGTCACCATCGGTGACACAACAGGTGTCGCCGCGCAGCGTGCGGAGTGGCGGATTCCGGGCGGTTGCGGGCGCGACCCGTCCGATAACGGGCGCAGGCCCGGATGCGCCGCCGTGCGGGGCGGGATCCGGGCCTGTGGGGTGGCGCGGGCGGCCGGGCCGGGCCGCCGGGTCAGGCCTGGGCGGGAGCCTCGGAGGCGGCCGCGACGGCCTGGTCGACGTCCCGCAGCAGGCAGGTCAGGCGGGCGGTGCAGATCCGCTTGTCCTGCTCGTCGGTGATGACGATCTCGAAGGTGGTCGTCGAGCGGCCGCGGTGCACGGGGGTGGCGACGCCGGTGACGATGCCGCTGCGGGCGCCCCGGTGGTGGGTGCAGTTCAGGTCCACGCCGACGGCGATCTTGGTGATGCCGCCGTGCATCATGGCGCCGATCGAGCCGAGGGTCTCGGCCAGGACGGCGGAGGCCCCGCCGTGCAGCAGCCCGTACGGCTGGGTGTTGCCCTCGACGGGCATGGTGGCGACGACGCGGTCGGCCGAGGCCTCCAGGATGCGGATGTCCATCCGCTCGCCGAGGTGCCCCGCCGAGAACAGCGCGGGCAGGTCGATGCCCAGCGCCGCGTACTCGTCGAGCACCTCCTGCGGGAACTTCACTACGTGCTGCTCGCCCATGGTCAGGCTCCGTTCGTCAACGCTCGTTAACCATCTTGTCCTGAGGTCGTTCTATCAGGCCGGTTCGAAGCGCACGACGACGGACTTGCTGGCCGGGGTGTTACTGGTGTCCGCCGTCGAGTCCAGCGGCACCAGCACATTGGTCTCCGGGTAGTACGCGGCCGCGCAGCCGCGGGCGGTCGGGTAGTACACGACGCGGAAGCCGGGCGCGCGCCGCTCCACTCCGTCCTTCCACTCGCTCACCAGGTCCGCGTACGAGCCGTCGGCCAGGCCCAGCTCGGCCGCGTCGGCCGGGTTCACCATCACGACGCGGCGGCCGCCGGTGATGCCGCGGTAGCGGTCGTCGAGGCCGTAGATCGTGGTGTTGTACTGGTCGTGGCTGCGCAGGGTCTGCAGCAGCAGCCGCCCCGCCGGGACGCGCGGGTACTCCACGGGTGCGGCGGTGAAGTTGGCCTTGCCGGTCTTCGTCGGGAAGCGGCGCTCGTCGCGCGGGGCGTGCGGGAGCTGGAAGCCGCCCGGGCGGGCCACCCTGGCGTTGAAGTCCTCGAAGCCGGGGATCACGCGGGAGATCCGCTCGCGGATCGAGGCGTAGTCGCGCTCGAACTCCTCCCACGGGGTCGCGGAGGCCGGACCGAGGACGGCGCGGGCCATCCGGGCCACGATCGCCGGCTCGGACAGCAGGTGCGGGGAGGCGGGGGCGAGGTTGCCGCGGGAGGCGTGGACCATGCCCATGGAGTCCTCGACGGTCACGAACTGCTTGCCGGCCGCCTGGACGTCCTTGTCGGTACGGCCGAGGGTGGGCAGGATCAGGGCCCGCCGGCCGGTGACCGCGTGGGAGCGGTTGAGCTTGGTGGAGACGTGCACGGTCAGGGAGGCGCGGCGGATCGCGGCCTCGGTGACCTCGGTGTCGGGGGTGGCGCCGACGAAGTTGCCGCCCATCGCGAAGAGGACCTTGGCCTTGCCGTCGCGCAGCGCCTGGATGGAGCGGACCACGTCGTAGCCGTGCCCGCGGGGCGAGGTGATGCCGAATTCCCTGTCGAGGGCGTCGAGGAAGGCGGGCGCGGGGCGTTCGAAGATCCCCATGGTGCGGTCGCCCTGCACGTTGGAGTGGCCGCGGACGGGGCAGACGCCGGCGCCGGGGCGGCCGATGTTGCCGCGCAGCAGCAGGAGGTTGACGACCTCGCGGATGGTGGCGACGGCGTGCTTGTGCTGGGTGAGGCCCATGGCCCAGCAGACGATGGTGCGCTTCGAGGCCAGGATCATGGCCAGCGCCCGCTCGATCTCGGGGCGGGTCAGGCCCGTCGCGGTGAGGGTCTCGTCCCAGTCGGCGTCCTTCGCGGCGGCCGCGAGCTCCTCGTAGCCGTGGGTGTGCTCGCGGATGAAGGCCTCGTCGGTGGCGCCCTCGGTCTGGATGACGAGCTTGTTGAGGAGGCGGAAGAGGGCCTGGTCGCCGCCGATGCGGATCTGCAGGAAGAGGTCGTTGAGGGCGGTGCCCCTGAGCATGCCGACCGGGTTCTGCGGGTTCTTGAACCGCTCCATCCCGGCCTCGGGCAGCGGGTTCACCGAGATGATCCGTGCGCCGGCGGACTTGGCCTTCTCCAGGGCGGAGAGCATGCGCGGGTGGTTGGTGCCCGGGTTCTGCCCGGCGACGATGATCAGGTCGGCCTGGTGGAGGTCTTCGAGGGAGACGCTGCCCTTGCCGATGCCGATGGTCTGCGTCAGGGCGGAGCCCGAGGACTCGTGGCACATGTTGGAGCAGTCGGGCAGGTTGTTGGTGCCGAACTCGCGGGCGAAGAGCTGGAAGAGGAACGCGGCCTCGTTGCTGGTGCGGCCCGAGGTGTAGAAGAGGGCCTCGTCGGGGGAGTCGAGGGCGGTCAGTTCCTCGGCGATGATCGCGAAGGCCTTCTCCCAGCTGACCGGCTCGTACCGGTCGCCGCCGCCCGGCAGGGCCCCGCTCTCCAGGAGCATGGGCTGGGTGATGCGGCCCTGCTGGCCCAGCCAGTAGCCGGAACGCGTGGCCAGGTCGGCCAGCGGGTGCGCGGCGAAGAACTCGGGGGTGACCCGGCGCAGCGTGGCCTCCTCCGCGACGGCCTTGGCGCCGTTCTCGCAGAATTCGGCCGTGTGCCGCTTGTCGCCCTCGGGCCAGGCGCAGCCCGGGCAGTCGAAGCCGTCCTTCTGGTTGACCTTGAGCAGGGTGCGGGCGGTGCGGGCCACGCCCATCTGCTGCTGCGCGATCCTCAGGGTGTGCCCGATCGCGGGCAGGCCGGCGGCCGCGTGCTTCGGGGGTGCGACCTGCGGTGCGTCCTGTACCGGATCACCTGCGGGCGGCTTCGTGGCCATGACGTTCCCCTTTGAACAGTCGTGTCGTACAGAACGATCCTGTCACGTCCGGCTGACATCGCCGACGCCGGAATTGTCAGCGGGGGCGCCTAGGATCGGGGGCGTGGCAGATTCATCAGCGAAGAAGACCGACCAGCCGCCCGCAGCGGACCGTCCCCGCCTGATGCTCATGGACGGGCACTCCCTGGCCTACCGGGCGTTCTTCGCGCTGCCCGCGGAGAACTTCACGACCGCGACGGGGCAGCCGACCAACGCCATCTACGGTTTCGCGTCGATGCTGGCGAACACGCTGCGCGACGAGGCCCCCACGCATTTCGCGGTGGCGTTCGACGTCTCCCGCAAGACGTGGCGCTCGACGGAGTTCCCCGAGTACAAGGCGAACCGCTCCAAGACCCCCGACGAGTTCAAGGGGCAGGTCGAGCTGATCGGCGAGCTGCTCGACGCGATGCACGTGCCGCGGTTCGCGGTCGACGGCTTCGAGGCGGACGACGTGATCGCGACGCTGGCGACGCAGGCCGAGGCGGCCGGCTTCGACGTGCTGATCGTCACCGGCGACCGTGACTCCTTCCAGCTCGTGTCCGAGCACACCACCGTGCTCTACCCGACCAAGGGCGTCTCCGAGCTCACCCGGTTCACCCCGGAGAAGGTCGAGGAGAAGTACGGCCTCACCCCGCAGCAGTACCCGGACTTCGCGGCGCTGCGCGGCGACCCGTCCGACAACCTCCCGGGCATCCCGGGCGTCGGCGAGAAGACCGCGGCCAAGTGGATCACCCAGTTCGGGTCGTTCGCGGAGCTCGTGGAGCGCGCCGAGGAGGTCAAGGGCAAGGCCGGGCAGAACTTCCGGGACCACCTGGAGGCCGTCAAGCTCAACCGGGTCCTGACCGAGATGGTCAAGGACGTGGAGCTGCCCAAGACCCCGGCCGACCTGGTCCGCGCCCCCTACGACCGGACCGCCATGCTCGGCGTGCTGGACGTCCTGGAGATCCGCAACGCCTCGCTGCGCGAGCGGCTGCTCGCCGTGGACCCGGGCACGGCCGAGGAGGAGGCGCCGGCTCCGGTGGCCGCCGTGGAGCTGGACGCGTCCGTACTGGGCAGCGGCGAGCTGGTGCCGTGGCTGGAGAGCCACGCCGGCGGGCCGCTGGGCATCGCGACCGTCGACAGCTGGGCGCTGGGCCAGGGCAATGTCGCCGAGATCGCGCTGGCCGCGGCCGGCGGCGCCGCCGCCTGGTTCACGCCCGCCGAGCTGGACGAGGCGGACGAGCAGGCCTTCGCGGCCTGGGCGGCCGACGCGGCGAAGCCCAAGGTCGTGCACAACGCCAAGGGCCTGATGCGGGTCTTCCCCGAGCACGGCTGGACCCTCGCCGGGGTCGCCATGGACACCGCGCTCGCCGCCTACCTGGTCAAGCCGGGCCGCCGGTCCTTCGCCCTGGACGCCCTGTCCATGGAGTACCTGCACCGTGAGCTGGCGCCCGCCGCCGCCGACGGCCAGCTGGCCTTCGGCGCCGACGAGACCGCCGAGGCCGAGGCCCTGATGGCGCAGGCCCGCGCCGTCCTGGACCTGGGCGACGCCTTCACGGACAAGCTCGCCGAGGTCGGCGCCGCGGAGCTGCTCCACGACATGGAGCTGCCGACGTCCGAGCTCCTCGCCCGGATGGAGCGGTCCGGCATCGCCGCCGACCGCGATCACCTGGAGGCCATGGAGCAGCAGTTCGCCGGAGCCGTGCAGCAGGCCGTGAAGGAGGCGCACGCCGCCGTCGGCCACGAGTTCAACCTCGGCTCGCCCAAGCAGCTCCAGGAGGTCTTCTTCGGCGAGCTGGACCTGCCGAAGACGAAGAAGACCAAGACCGGTTACACCACGGACGCGGACGCGCTGGCCTGGCTGGCCGCGCAGACCGACCACGAACTCCCGGTGATCATGCTCCGGCACCGGGAGCAGGCCAAGCTGCGCGTCACCGTCGAGGGCCTGGTCAAGACCATCGCCGCTGACGGCCGGGTGCACACCAGCTTCAGCCAGACCGTCGCCGCGACCGGCCGGCTGTCCTCCACCGACCCCAACCTGCAGAACGTGCCGGTGCGTACCGACGAGGGCCGCGCCATCCGCCGCGGCTTCGTCGTCGGCGAGGGCTTCGAGTCCCTCATGACGGCCGACTACAGCCAGATCGAGCTGCGCGTCATGGCCCACCTCTCCGAGGACGCGGGCCTGATCGAGGCCTTCGCGACCGGTGAGGACCTGCACACCACCGTCGCCTCCCAGGTCTTCGGGGTGGAGCGGTCCGCCGTCGACGCCGAGATGCGCCGCAAGATCAAGGCCATGTCCTACGGCCTGGCCTACGGGCTCTCCGCCTTCGGTCTCGCCCAGCAGCTGAACATCGAGCCCGCCGAGGCGCGCGGCCTGATGGAGACCTTCTTCGAGCGGTTCGGCGGGGTCCGCGACTACCTCGGCCGGGTCGTCGACGAGGCCCGCGCCACCGGATACACGGCGACGATCTTCGGCCGCCGCCGGTACCTGCCCGACCTCAACAGCGACAACCGCCAGCGCCGCGAGGCCGCCGAGCGGATGGCGCTCAACGCCCCGATCCAGGGCACCGCCGCCGACATCGTCAAGGTTGCGATGCTGCGCGTGGACAAGGCGATCACCGGGGCCGGCCTGCGGTCGCGGATGCTGCTCCAGGTCCACGACGAAATCGTGCTGGAGATCGCCCCGGGCGAGCGCAAGCAGGTCGAGGAGCTGGTGCGGCGCGAGATGGGCGCAGCCGTCGAGCTGCGGGCCGCGCTGGACGTGTCGGTGGGCGTCGGCCCGGACTGGGAGTCCGCCGCGCACTGATCCGCGTACGGCAGGCAGAACCGGCGCCCGTCCCCGCTGCTCAGGCGGTGGGGACGGGCGTTCGCGTCTCTTCCTGCGCGGGGCGCCCGGTCCGGTCGCGGCGCTGCCGCAGCCGTACGAGGACCCCGTAGACCAGCAGCGCCACGGCCAGGCCGCCGCCCGCGCCGAAGCAGACGGTCGGGATGATGTCGAGCGGCGTACGGATCCGGTCGAAGAAGGTGAAGAAACGGATGATGCGCACGGTGACCGCGACGGCCACGCACACCACGAGCAGGGCGAGGGCGCCCAGGACCTCCGCGCGGGAGAGCACCGGCACGGACGCGGGGGCCACGCTGGCGGGAAGGCGGCGCAGGGCGGTCACCGTGAACCAGAGCAGGGCGCATGCCGCGACCGCCGAAGTGCCGTACTGCAGGTACGAGTAGAGGGGGAGGCCGTAGGCGAGCGGCTCACCGAGATCCGGCAGCGCGTTCGTCCCCCAGCGGTCGAGGTGGGTGAAGCTGTCCCACACCACGTGGGTGAGGGAACCGACGACCGCCGAGACGTAGAACCAGCCGGCGAGCGCGGCCGGCCGCGGACGCTCACGCCACTCCTCACCCCGTACGAAGGTGTGGACCCTGCCCCGCCAGCCGCGCGGCAGGAGCGCGATCAGCGGCTCGCGCAGCAGAAGCCAGAAGCCCACCAGGACGGCCGTCAGCAGGGCGTCCAGGGTGAAGATCCCCGGCAGCGAGTGCGTGAAGGCCCCGTACGCCATGACCCCTTCGACGACCGCGTCCGTGAAGTAGAAGGTGTCCGGCGCGAACGACCCGAGGACGAGCGCCGAAGCGACGAGGGGGCCCCGCGCACGCCCGGTCCGGCGGATGGCCGGAAGTACGGCGGCCGCGTGGCTGAGAGTGAACGGCATGGCACTTCTCCTGGATGTTCCCGTGGACGTTCCCTACTTCGGGCCAATGCTCCCGAAGGGTCCAGACAGTATGCGTGACCTGCTCTGGGACGTGGGGATGTGGTGAATTCCGGGCCACCATGCGTGCCCCTTGAAGGGAGCTGACGTAGGGTCACGCGGACGTCGAGGGGATGGGGTTGGGCTCATGTCGGCTCGAATAATCGGACGCAGGCTGCGCAGGGGGACGACAGCCGCCCTGGTCTCCGCTCTGGTGGTCGCAGCGGTGACCGCATCCCAGGGCCCGGGGTCCGGGAGCGCCGGCCGGCTCTCCGCCGCCGGGGAGGGCGCCGGGCAGCAGCCGCCGGCCGCGGACCCGGCGGGCGGGGACTCCGCCTACTTCACCGAACTCCCGCCGCTGGTCAGCCCGCAGCCGCCGGAGGCGCTGCTGCCGGAGGACGGGCCGCCCGCACAGCCGCAGGCGCCGACCGGGGCGCAGGCCGGGCCGGCGTCGCCCGCGACCGGGCCCGCGGAAGGGGCCCAGGGGATACCGGCGAGCGTGCTCGCGGCGTACCTGGGCGCGGAGAAGACGGTGGGGCGCAGCGACCCGGGCTGCGGACTGCGCTGGCAACTCCTCGCGGCGATCGGCAAGGTGGAGTCCGGGCAGGCGCGGGGCGGCCGGGTCGACGCGGCGGGCACCACCCTGCGGCCGATCCTGGGACCCGTGCTCGACGGCAACGGCTTCGCGAACATCGCGGACACGGACGGCGGGGCCTACGACGGGGACTCCCGCTACGACCGGGCGGTCGGGCCGATGCAGTTCATCCCCTCCACCTGGGCGGCATGGGGCCAGGACGCGGACGGCGACGGCCGCCGCAACCCGAACAACGTGCACGACGCGGCCCTCGCGGCCGGCCGGTACCTGTGCGCGGGGACCCGCGACCTGCGGGCGGACGCGGACCTGGACCGGGCGGTGCTGTCCTACAACCGCTCGACGGAGTACCTGCGGACGGTGCGGTCCTGGTTCACGTACTACCTGAAGGGCACCCACGAGATCCCGGACCGGCCCGGTACGCCCGCGCCCACGCCCCCGAAGCCCAGCCCGAAACCGACGCCGAGCCCGACGCCGACGCCGGACCCGAAGCCGACCCCCACGCCCACCCCCACGCCCACCCCGACGCCGGACCCGAAGCCCACGCCGACACCGACCCCCACGCCGACACCCACACCCACGCCGAGCCCGACGCCGACACCCACGCCGAGTCCGACTCCCACGCCCACGCCGAGTCCGACTCCCACGCCGCCGGCGAGCACAGGGCCGACTCCGACGCCCGGTCCGACCTCCACGGCCACGCGCAAGCCGTCCCCGTCCCCGTCCGCTTCCCCGTCCGCTTCCCCGTCCCCGACGCCGAAGGCCACGGGAGAGCCCAAGGCCCCGTAGCCGGGGTCATCCAGGCAGCACGACGGCCCGCCGGAGAACCGGCGGGCCGTCGCGGTCCCGTGGGGCGGCGGCGCCGGTTACGGCGTCGGTACGAGCAGCTCCGCCGTGAGCTGCGGAGCCGTGACCGAATCTCCGAACTGGGGCTGCGAGAGGGCAGGGTTTCCGGTGCTCTGGAAGGCCTGGAGGGAAATCACGTCACCCACGTTCAGCTGCAGGGTCGTGGACACCGTCTGCGAAGCGGCCCCGGTGCTCGGGAGGGTCGCGGCGTCCTGCGTGTCGGAGGCGCGGAGACCGGCGTTGACATAGATCTGCAGGATGCGGGACGCCGCCGGATTCGGCTGGTACGCCAGGAGGATCCGTCCCGTGAGGAGGTAGCGCCCGGCCGTCCTGACCACCAGGGTCGAGTTCGGCGCGTCGAACATCATGTTCGTGTCGTAGGCGGCGCCGGTGAAGAGGATCTTGGTCAGCATGCTGGTCAGGATGCTCTGCTCGTTGACGGCGAAGATGCTCGCGCCGACGTTGACCGTGGGTCCGGGCGGACCGCTCGGACCCGCCGGTCCGCTGGGGCCGGCCGGACCGCTGGGCCCGATGGCACCCGGTACTCCCTGTGGACCGCTGGGCCCGACGGCGCCGGGCGGACCGCTGGGGCCGGGAGGGCCGGGTTCGCCGGGCGGCCCACTGGGCCCGGGGGGTCCCTTCGGGCCTCTCGGGCCCCTCTTGCAGTGGCCCTTGTCCCTGCCGGAGCGTGGGTCCTTCCCGCACGTGTCGCCGCCGCCCGCCGCGCCGGACGCGCTCACCCGTCCGTCGGCGCCCTGGGCCGCCAACGCGTTCGGCACGGTCAACCCCGCCGCCAGGAGCAGCGCGAGCGAGGCGACAGCGCCGCCGGCCAACCATCTGCTGCGGCGGTGCCGCGGCTCCAGCCGCTGCCCCGCCCTCTTCTCCGGATCCGGACCCATCTGCGTGCTCCTCGACTCGAGAGGGACTCCACTGCGATGTCAGGGGAGATCTTGACCCGGGGGAAGCCGGAACCCGTCACGGAGCGGCACAACACGCCTGATCGTAGGTAATTCAGACCAATACCGCCCGGACCGAGGTGCCCGTCGAGCCCCGAGTCCCGCGCCCCGCGTCCGCTGACGGTGTCCGCTGACCGCCTCGCAGGTCAGCGCCGGTTCCCCGTGATCCGGGGCCCAGACGGTTCTCATCTCCGTCCCGCGTTGCTACGGTGCGGCTCCAATCCTGACGCCCTATCAGATTCCGGAGGCCCGGCATGCGCGCATTCATCGCCGCCGCCATCGGGCTTGCCGCCGCACTGGCCCTCGTGTTCGCCATCACGGCGCTCGGGGCGACCGAAGGCAAGACCTCGCCCAAGCCCCTGCTCACCACCGCGCCCAGCGCGCCCGGACAGTAGAGGAGGCCCGGCCTTGAGACGTACCGCCAGCCTCGTCCTGCTCGCCCTCGCCGTGTTCCTCGCCGCCCTCGCACCCCTGCTGCGCTGGTACGCGTACCCCCGCCTCGCCAAGATCCCGCCGAGCCAGTACCAGGAGATGGTCCTGGAGGCGAAGGACGCGACGCTCCTCGACTACACCGGCGGCATGCAGCCGAAGAAGGTCGACAAGGTCACCATCGTCCAGACCCTCAAGGGCAACGTGGAGGCGTCCAGGGAGATCGAGGCGAGCGCGGGCAAGGACGTCGTCGTCTGGGACACGCTGTCCTACATCATCGGCCCGGACGGGAAGATGGTCTCCCAGATACCCGAGCGCTACATCTTCGACGCGCACACCCAGGACCCGGTCCACGCCACCGGAGAGATGGTCGACGGGGACGCCGTCAAACGCGAGGGCATCGAGTTCAAATGGCCCTTCTTCACCGAGCCGCGCGACTACCTGTACTTCGACGCGCAGACCCGTACCTCCTCGCCGATCCACTACGTCGGGCCGCGCACGTTCAAGGGCATGGACGTCTACTACTTCGAGCAGACCATTCCGTGGACCAAGGTCCCCATGCCCAAGAAGATGCCCATCGAGGGCATCGACCCGTCGACGATCGAGGCGGCCACCGGCACCACCCTCTGGTACACGGCCAAGGTGAGGTTCTGGGTCGACCCGGTGACCGGGGCGCCCGTCAACGCCGAGCAGGACATCCAGCAGGAGATGCGCGGCGGCATCGCGGCCGGCGGCCCCGACGGCAAGCTCACGGCCTTCGCCGGTCACGTCACGATGCGCGAGGACTACTCCGACCACACGGTCGACCTCGTCAAGTCGAACCGTACGAAGGTCCTCGCGCTGCACACCTACGCACCGATCGGCCTGGCTGCCGGCGGGCTCGCGCTGCTCGCCGCGGCCCTGTGGCTGGAGGCCCGCGGCCGCCGCGTACGGGAGGCGGGGGCCGCGGACGGGGACGGGGTCAGCGCCTGAGCCGGGCGTTGGTGTGCCGGGTGGGCTCGGCGGTGGCCGGGTCCTCCGGCCAGGGGTGCTTGGGGTAGCGCCCGCGCAGCTCCGCGCGGACGGCCCGGTAGCCGCCCCGCCAGAATGACGCGAGGTCGGCGGTGACGGCCGCGGGCCGGCCGGCGGGCGAGAGCAGGTGCACCAGCACCGGTACGCCCGCCACCCGCGGGGTCTCGGCCAGCCCGAACAGCTCCTGCAGTTTCACGGCGAGCACCGGCTGGCCGTGCTCGGCGGAGTAGTCCAGCCGGATCCGCGATCCGCTGGGCACCTCCAGGCGTTCCGGAGCCAGCTCGTCCAGCCGGGCGGCCTCCCCGGTGGCCCACGGCAGCAGCCGGTTCAGGGCCTGCCCGGCATCGATCCGCCCGAGGTCCGCGCGGCGCCGGGCCCGGGACAGCTCGGGCTCCAGCCAGTCGTCGGCGCGCTCCAGCAAGTGCCGGTCGTCCGCCACGTCGGGCCAGGCACCGCCCAGCGTCCGGTGCAGGAAGCCCAGGCGGGCCCGGAGCATCTGCGCGTCCGGGGACCAGCGCAGCAGGCCGAGCCCCTCGGCGCGCAGTCCGTCGAGCAGGGCGGCCCGCACGAGCGCCGGGTCGGGGGTGCGCAGGGGACGTACGGCCAGCTCGATCGCCCCGAGCCGGTGCGCCGCCCGGGCGACCACGTCCCCGTCCTCCCAGTGCACCTCTTCGCCGTCGGTCAGCAGGTGGGAGGCGGCGCAGCGGGCGGTGTCCTCGTCGATGACCGCGGCCAGCCGGACCCGGGCCGACGCGGCATGCGGACCGCGGTCGGCGACCGCGACGGCCAGCCAGGGCGCGCTGCGCAGCGGCGAGCCGTCGCCGAGCTCGGCCCCGGTGCCGTTGGCCATCAGGAGGGCCCCCTCACCCCTGGCCTTCGCCACCCGCTCGGGGAAGGCGAGGGCCGCGATCAGCCCTGCGGCGGCGTCGGCGACCACAGCCTCGCCGGCGTTCGAGGCGCGGGGGTCCGGGGGCCGGCCCCCGGCAGTGGTGCCGGCCGCGCGCTCCAGGCGGCGGACCTCCGCGCGCCACCGGGCGGCGTACGCGTCGCCGCCCGTACGGGCCCGCCGCCAGGCGCCGGCCAGGTCGTCCCCGTACTCCCGCGGCGGCTCCTCGCCGAGCAGGGCCACGATCTCCGCCGCCCGGCGGGCGCCGAGCGCGGCGCTGCCGTCCAGCAGGGCCCGGGCCAGCCGCGGGTGCAGCCCGATCCGGGCCATCCGCTGCCCGCGCGCGGTGACCCCGCCGGCCGGGGACACCGCGCCGACGGCCACCAGCACCTCCCGCGCCGCCGCCATGGCCCCGGCCGGCGGCGGGTCCAGCAGGGCCAGCCCGGCCGCGTCCGGGTCACCCCAGCACGCGGCCTGCAGGGCGAACTGCGCCAGGTCGGCGACGCGGATCTCCGGGGAGGGGAACGCGGCCAGGCGGCCGTCCTCCGCCTCGGCCCAGCAGCGGTACACCGTGCCCGGCGCCTCACGGCCGGCCCGGCCCGCCCGCTGGCGCCCGGCCGCCCGCGACGCCCGTACGGTCGCCAGGGCGCCCAGCCCCCGGGCGTGGTCCACCCGGGGCTCGCGGGCCAGCCCGGAGTCCACCACCACGCGCACCCCGGGGACGGTCAGGCTCGACTCCGCCACGGCGGTGGACAGGATCACCCTGCGGTGCGGGGCGACGGAGAGCGCCGCGTCCTGGACGGCTGCCGGGGCCCGGCCGTGTATCTGGAGCACCTCCGCGTCCACCCCGCCCAGCTGCCCGGCGACCCGGGCGATCTCGCCGACGCCGGGCAGGAAGCACAGCACGTCGCCGCTGCGTTCCGCCAGCGCCCGCCGCACCACCGAGGCCACGTGCGTCAGCTGCGCCGGGTCCACCCGCATCCCGTGCGGGGGCCGCACCGGCCGGGCCGGCGGGGCCCAGACCGTCTCCACCGGGTACGAGACCCCCGCGGCCTCCACCACCGGCGCGGCGCCGGGGCCGCCCCGGCCGAGAACGCGTGCCCAGCCGGCGGCATCCGTGGTCGCCGAGGCCGCCACCAGCCGCAGCTCCGGGCGCAGGGTCTCCCGTACGTCGAGCAGGAAGGCGGCGACGGTGTCGGCGTCCAGATGCCGCTCGTGGCACTCGTCCAGGATCACCACGTCCACCCCGGCCAGCTCCTGGTCGCGCTGGAGGCGCTGGAGCAGCACTCCGGTCGTCACCACCTCCACCACGGTGTCCGGGCCCGCCACGCGTTCCCCGCGCACCGTGAAGCCCACCGCGCCGCCGGCCTGCTCGCCCAGCAGCCAGGCCATCCGGCGTGCCGCGGCCCGGGCGGCGATCCGCCGCGGCTCGGCGACGACGACCCGGCGCCGCGGCCCGCCGCCCACCAGCCCGGCCAGCACCAGCGGCACCAGCGTGGTCTTGCCGGTGCCGGGCGGGGCGCAGAGCACCGCCGTGCCGTGGCCGTCCAGCGCGGAGACCAGCGCGGGCACGGCCTCCCGTACGGGCAGGGCGTCGAGGGCGGCGGTACGGATCACGTCAGTCGCGCTCGCAGACGAAGATCGCGGTGCCGGGGATCAGGTGTCCGCGCAGCGGGGACCAGCCGCCCCACTCCTGGCTGTTCCAGTCCGGCCACTCCGGCTCGACCAGGTCGAGCAGGCGGAAGCCGCCCGCCACCACGTCGCGGACCCGGTCGCCGATCGTGCGGTGGTGCTCCACGTACACGGCGCGGCCCCGCTCGTCCTGCTCCACGTACGGGGTCCGGTCGAAGTAGGAGGCGGCGACGGACAGCCCCTCGGGGCCGGGCTCGTCGGGGAAGGCCCAGCGGATCGGGTGGGTCACGGAGAAGACCCAGCGGCCGCCGGGGCGCAGTACGCGGTGCACCTCGCGCATGACGGTGACCGGGTCGGCGACGAAGGGGACGGCGCCGTAGGAGGAGCAGGCCAGGTCGAAGGAGGCGTCGCGGAAGGGGAGGCGCCCGGCGTCGGCCTCGACCAGCGGCACGTCGTCGCCGATGCGCAGGGCGTGCTGGAGCTGGCGGTGGGAGAGGTCCAGGGCCACCGGGCGGGCGCCCTGGGCGGCCAGCCAGCGGGCGCACTGGGCGGCGCCGGCGCCGATCTCCAGGATGTCCTTGCCCCGGAGGGAGGCGGCGGGGCCGAGGAGGGCCGCCTGGGCCTCGTCCAGCCCCTCGGGTCCCCAGACGAAGCGGTCGTCGCCGAGGAAGGCGCCGTGGTCGCTCTGGTACTCGTCGGCGTTGCGGTCCCACCAGCTGCGGCTGGCCCGGCTGCTCTCCGCTTCCCCCGCGTCACGCCGGGTGGCCTCGGCGTCCTCCCCGGAGCCCGGATCTGCTTCGTACGCTTCTTCGGAGGCGTAGTCCTCTTGGTTCATGGGGCCCGTCGTCGTAGTCTGCGAATGTGTTCTGAATGTGGCAGGAAGCGTCAGGAAGGGCTTCCCGCCCATGAATTGTGCCGGTCTTGCGGCGATCCGCCCGGGGTGTGCGCCTTCGCGCATTGACCCTGTCCGGCTGCCCCCGTATGCTACAAGTTGCGCTGCGAGCCTGTGCTCCTCAGACCTAGCAGGCTGCGCTTGCATCTGTTGATGTCCCCTCGGTTTTCGAGGCCCCGCCGCTCCTCTGCGGATCGGGGGCCTCCTTGGCTGTCCGGTCTTCGGTGGATGCCGATAAGGGCTCCCGGCGTAGCAGTACCTACGACTTTCTGTCCGTAACCGGAGCCCTTTCCCACATGACGAGCAGCACCGAGACCACCGCCACCACTCCGCAGGTTGCGGTCAACGACATCGGCGACGCGGACGCGTTCCTCGCGGCGATCGACGAGACGATCAAGTACTTCAACGATGGCGACATCGTCGACGGCGTCATCGTCAAGGTTGACCGGGACGAGGTTCTCCTCGACATCGGTTACAAGACCGAAGGCGTCATCCCGAGCCGCGAGCTCTCGATCAAGCACGACGTCGACCCGAACGAGGTCGTCAAGGTCGGCGACGAGATCGAGGCCCTGGTTCTCCAGAAGGAGGACAAGGAAGGCCGCCTGATCCTCTCGAAGAAGCGCGCTCAGTACGAGCGTGCCTGGGGCACCATCGAGAAGATCAAGGAAGAAGACGGCATCGTCACCGGTACCGTCATCGAGGTCGTCAAGGGTGGTCTCATCCTCGACATCGGCCTCCGCGGCTTCCTGCCGGCCTCTCTCGTCGAGATGCGTCGCGTCCGCGACCTCCAGCCCTACGTGGGCAAGGAGCTCGAGGCGAAGATCATCGAGCTCGACAAGAACCGCAACAACGTGGTTCTGTCGCGCCGCGCCTGGCTCGAGCAGACCCAGTCCGAGGTTCGCCAGACGTTCCTCACCACCCTGCAGAAGGGTCAGGTCCGCTCCGGCGTCGTCTCCTCGATCGTCAACTTCGGTGCCTTCGTGGACCTGGGTGGCGTCGACGGTCTCGTGCACGTCTCCGAGCTGTCCTGGAAGCACATCGACCACCCGTCCGAGGTCGTCGAGGTCGGTCAGGAAGTCACCGTCGAGGTTCTCGACGTCGACATGGACCGCGAGCGCGTCTCCCTGTCGCTGAAGGCGACGCAGGAGGACCCGTGGCAGCAGTTCGCCCGGACCCACCAGATCGGTCAGGTCGTCCCGGGTAAGGTCACCAAGCTGGTTCCGTTCGGTGCGTTCGTCCGCGTGGACGAGGGCATCGAGGGTCTGGTCCACATCTCCGAGCTGGCCGAGCGCCACGTGGAGATCCCGGAGCAGGTCGTCCAGGTCAACGACGAGATCTTCGTCAAGGTCATCGACATCGACCTTGAGCGTCGCCGGATCTCGCTGTCGCTGAAGCAGGCCAACGAGTCCTTCGGTGCCGACCCGGCGTCGGTCGAGTTCGACCCGACCCTGTACGGCATGGCCGCGTCTTACGACGACCAGGGCAACTACATCTACCCCGAGGGCTTCGACCCCGAGACCAACGACTGGCTCGAGGGCTTCGACAAGCAGCGCGAGGCCTGGGAGACCCAGTACGCCGAGGCGCAGCAGCGCTTCGAGCAGCACCAGGCTCAGGTCATCAAGAGCCGCGAGGCCGACGAGGCCGCTGCTGCCGAGGGCGCTGCCGCCCCGGCCGCCGGTGGCAACGCCCCCGCGGGCATCTCGGGTGGTTCGTACTCCTCGGAGTCGGACGAGACCTCTGGCGCCCTGGCGTCGGACGAGGCTCTGGCCGCGCTCCGCGAGAAGCTGGCCGGCGGCCAGAGCTGATCGCAGCGCGCATCGCACTCCGGTGTGAGCAGAGCTGAACTGCGTTGAACGGTAAGGCCCGTCCCCTTCGGGGGGCGGGCCTTACCGCGTTTGCCCGTCTCCCGCTCCCGACCTCCTCCTGGTCGTTGATCGTTGCGTTCCTGTGAATGCGGCCAACTGGGGAATGGCAGCGCCGTCTTGGACGTTCTTGGCAGGGAACGAGGCGAGGAGGAGTGGTGACGGTGCTTGATCCACAGGGTTTGTACGAATGGGATGCCAAGGGCCTGGCGGTGGCCGACCTGGCAGTCGCCCAGGACTCGGCCGGGCTGGTCATGCTGTACCACTTCGAGGGGTACATCGACGCGGGTGAGGCCGGGGAGCAGATCGTCGAGCGGCTGCTGGACACCCTGCCCCACCAGGTGGTCGCCCGCTTCGACGCGGACCGGCTGGTGGACTACCGCGCCCGGCGCCCGCTGCTGACCTTCCAGCGCGACCACTGGACGGAGTTCGAGGAGCCCAAGCTGGAGGTCCGGCTCGTCCAGGACGCCACCGGAGCGCCCTTCCTGCTGCTGTCCGGCCCGGAGCCGGACGTGGAGTGGGAGCGCTTCTGCGTCGCCGTCCGGCAGATCGTCGAGCGCCTCGGCGTCCGGCTCTCGGTCAACTTCCACGGCATCCCGATGGGCGTCCCGCACACCCGCCCGGTGGGCATCACCCCGCACGGCAACCGGACCGACCTCATGCCGGGCCACCGCAGCCCCTTCGACGAGGCGCAGGTGCCGGGCAGCGCGGAGTCCCTGGTGGAGTTCCGCCTGGGCCAGGCCGGTCACGACGTACTGGGTGTCGCCGCGCACGTACCGCACTACGTCGCGCGCTCCCCGTACCCGGACGCCGCGCTGACGGTGCTGGAGGCGATCACGGCGGCGACCGGACTGGTCCTGCCGGCCGTGGCGCACGCGCTGCGGACCGAGGCGCACCGTACCCAGACGGAGATCGACCGGCAGATCCGGGAGGGCGACGAGGAGCTGGTCAGCCTGGTGCAGGGGCTGGAGCACCAGTACGACGCGGCGGCCGGAGCCGAGACCCGCGGCAACATGATCGCCGAGCCGGCGGAGCTGCCGTCGGCGGACGAGCTCGGCCGCGAGTTCGAGCGGTTCCTGGCGGAGCGCGAGGGCGAGAACTGACGTCCGGGCAGGGCCCCCTATGCTGCGGGGCATGTTGAAAGTAGGCCTGACGGGCGGAATCGGTGCCGGCAAGAGCGAGGTCTCGCGACTGCTGGCGGGGTACGGGGCGATCGTCGTCGACGCCGATCGGATCGCGCGCGAGGTCGTGGAGCCCGGTACGCCGGGGCTCGCGGCCGTCGTGGCGGCCTTCGGGGAATCGGTACTGACCGCCGAGGGGACGCTGGACCGGCCGAAGCTGGGTTCCATCGTCTTCGCGGACCCGGCGAAGCTCCAGACGCTCAACGCGATCGTGCACCCGCTGGTCGGGGCCCGGTCGGCCGAGCTCGAGGCCGCCGCGGGGCCCGACGCGATCGTGGTGCACGACGTACCGCTGCTCGCGGAGAACGGCCTCGCACCGCTGTACGACCTGGTCGTCGTGGTGGACGCGGCGCCGCAGACGCAGCTGGAGCGGCTGACCGCCCTGCGCGGGATGGCCGAGGAGGAGGCGCGGGCCCGGATGGCCGCGCAGGCCGGCCGCGAGCAGCGGCTCGCGGTGGCGACCCTCGTGATCGACAACGACGGGCCGCTGGAGGCCCTGGAACCGCAGGTGCGCAAGGTCTGGGAAGAGCTCACCGCCCGGGCGGCGGGCGGGGCGCTCTGACGGGTACGTGGAATAGCGGGTGGGGCGGGGGCGTTGAACGCGCCCGTAGAGGGAAGGATTTCGACCGTGTCCGAGACCCAGCGCCCCACGCCGTCCAGCCCGGAAACCCACGTCATCGACTACCGGGCCGCCGAACACCTGCTCGCCGCCCGTGACCCGCGCGGCGCGGTCAAGCTGCTCGACTCGGTGATAGCCGCGCACCCGGAGAACACGGCGGCTCGGCTGCTGCGTGCCCGGGCCTTCTTCGCCGCGGCCCAACTGCGCCCGGCGGAGCTGGAGTTCGAGCTGGTGCTGGAGCGGGAACCGGACAACGCCCTCGCCCACTTCGCACTGGCCCGGACCCATGAGCGCGCGGGCCGCCCGGAGCAGGCGCGCAAGCACTTCCGGCTCGCCGCGGCCCTCGACCCACAGCCCGAGTACCTGGCGGCGGCCCGCTTCGAGGGCCCTGCCGGACCGTCCGCCGCCGGAGGGGCAGCGGCAGGGGACGATCCGGCCTGATCTGCGGGGGACGGGCCCGAGCCGGGTCTCGCCGGTCTCACCCGCCGTGGGGCGGTTCGTACGGAGGGACGTCCGGGCCGGGCTGGTAGTGCGGACCCTGGTGGATGTGGCGCACGATCATGAACAGGTCCACGGCCACGATCAGCGCCAGCGCCCCGCATGCGGCCGCCCATCCGGGACGGCCCGCCAGCGAGAACAGGGCCGTGCCGGCGGCAGCCCAGACCAGCCCCCACACACCCAGCCAGAACCGCAGCCGCAGCGGACTGCGCGCGGTCACCGGCTCATTCCCGGAACGCATGGTCATCGCCTCTCCTGTCCATGGTCCCACTCCGGACGGCCCGGCGGGTGTCGTGCCGATCAGGCCGGCTCGCGTCACCTGGCGCGCGCTCGCACGCACCAGGTGACGCTCCCTGATCCGGCCTGATCGACAAGACGCCCCCCTCTAGACGAGTAAGTCCGAAGTCCTGGTCAGTGGTCGTAGGCGATGAGTGACCTGGTCAGGGGTGTGGCGTTGGTCCGGTTGTGCCAGATGGCTGC
>NZ_JBICZI010000038.1:0-57971 GCF_043201855.1 Streptomyces sp. NPDC048257 | reverse complement strand
CGGCGCAACTGCTCGACCTCCCTGAAGGAACCTTCATCGAGCAACAGCGCAATGCGCTCACGGGCAGTCAGCTTGCCCTTGGCGTGCTGCGCCTCCGTCGCCCGGTCGCTCGGCCCGCGCACCGCCTGCTCACGAACAGCGCACAGCTCGGCCACTTTTCCGATGACGGTCGTCGTCATGCGCCATCTCCACCCTGGCCCGGCGATGCGGGCGGTTCTGCGGTCCCATGGGCCTCAAAGGCTCACATCGGGCCATTCAAACGAGCGGCGCAATGAGTTCTCCACCATCACCCACCCCTAGTCTTCACGAAACCACCCCTAGAATCTGCTGACGATGTGGGAATTCCGGCTCCTGCCCGGGAGGGCCCGGGGCCACCCTGGTAGGTATGCGGGGGAACGAGGCCGCGGGTCGGCAGGGCCCATATGTGGGAAGTCTCCCGGGAGTTGATCTCGGAGCGGGGTGTCTTCGCGTTCCTGGCCGAGCACCGGGAGGCGTTGTTCCCGACGGGGACGTTCACGGATGGGCAAACCCAGCCCGTCTCCGCGATCCGGCGGGTCGCCCGCGAGGTTCCCGGCGGTCGGGAGACCGTTCCCGTGCCCACTGCACCGGACATGCCCGCCTTGCCGGTACGGGCACACCGACGATCGCCCGAAACGACGGGGCGGCCCGCGCCGAGCTCGTCGACGCCCTGCTGACCGGTGCCATCGTGGGGGTGCCGGCCCACCTCCCCGAGCAGGACCTGGGCGAACAGGCCGCAACAGCCGTGGGCATCCTCGGCCCTGATGGCGGGCAGGACGTGGAACCCGGCGACGACGGCGTTCAGAACGAGCGGGGCTGCAATACGGCAAGGTCGTCGACGAGGTGTGGGAGCGGTCGGATTTCTTTGAGGTTTTCCTGAGGGTTCCTTTTCCTTCCCGGCGCCCCGGGCACATGACCAGCCGCGATCGACGCCACCCGGCAACCAGCTGTTCATTCGGTCGAGTTACGCGCGAAGCGGTTGACGTGATCCTGCAATGGCACGCGCACAATCGACGGCCGGGACATTGGTACAGTTCGAACGGACCCGCCGAACGGGGAGAACTGGGTGTCGTCCGACCTGTAGCGAGTGCAGCGAATCCGCATGCGCTCCTTAGGCGTTGCCAGCTCTTCCTGTACGTGCAGGTACGGGGAGAGTGTCCATGTTGCGGAAATTCCATCCGACGTGTGCCACTTCACATCGCATCGGGAAGGCTTTGCAACTGTGTTGGTGGAGCGGGATGAACAGATCGGAAGACTGACCTCCTTCGTATCCGGCGTCGCATCCGGCACCGTGCCCGAAACCGCCGCCGGGACCGGCCGGATCGCCGTGATCAACGGGCCTGTGGCATCGGGGAAGACCGCGCTCCTCCACCGCACACTGGAGCTGACGGCCGAGGCGGGACCACACGTCCTCACTGCGGTCACCTCACCCGCGGAACAGACCATGCCGTTCGGCGTGGTGGAGCAGCTGCTGCGCGACGCGCAGGCCGCCGCCGACCGGCTGCCGCTCCACTCGCCGGCCGGCCCGGGCGCGGCGCTGGGCTCGGAGCCGCGGACGGAGTCGGAGCCGGTCCCCGCCGAGATCCTCACGGCCTTTCACTCCCAGCTCGCCGGAGTCTGCGCACGGGGGCCGGTCCTGATCGCCGTCGACGACGTGCAGTACGCCGACCCCCAGTCGCTGCACTGCCTCGCTCACGCGCTGCTCCGGGCGCGCTCCTCCGGCGCCATGATGTCGCTGATGGTGACCCGCGGCCCGGACGCGGGCGGCACGCCGCCGCGCATCCTGGAGGAACTGCTCTACCAGCTGCGGGGGTTGCACATCCGGCTGAGTCCACTCAGCGTCGGCGGCGTCGGCCGGCTGCTCGCGGCCCGGGCCCCGGACGCCGGTACGAAGAAATCCGCGGCCCATGCCTCACGGTCCGCTTCGCAGGCCGCCTCCGTCCACGCGGCGACCGGCGGCAACCCCCTGCTCGTCCATGCGCTCATCGAGGACCGCCTCAGCCGGCAGCGGCTTTCGGCGGCCGGACCGGCCGCCAAGGACCACCCCCGCCCGCCGGTCGCCGTGGACGGCCGGCACTCCGTGACCCCGAGGGGCACGGTGGACCCGCTGGATGCCGCGGACGGTGAGGACGACATCGGCGCGGGCACCGGCATCGACATCGCCATGGACATGGACCTCGACATCGACGGCGAGGAGCACGTGCTCGGTGCGGGCCCCGCATCGGGCGAGGCCGAGGACGCCTTCGACGGACCGCCCCACGCAGGCGAGCAGTTCCTGCAGAGCGCACTGATCTGTGTGCACCGCACGGGATCCGACGGTCTGCGGGTCGCCCAGGGCATCGCCCTGCTGGGCTGCGCCGGATCGGTGTCGCTGCTCGCCCGACTCGTGGAGGTCGAGGAGCGGACCGTGGAACAGGTGGTCACCGCCCTCGAAGAGGCGGGAGTCCTGGAGCAGTCCAGGTTCCGGCACGGCAGCGTGCAGACCGCGGTGGTGGAGAGTCTGACCGATGACGCGGCGACGCGGCTGCGCCAGCGGGCGGCCCTGCTGCTGTACGAGGACGGGGCGGCGCCGTTGTTCGTAGCGGCCCAACTGCTCAGCCATGAGATGCGCGCCCCCGACGAGGAGTGGGTGCCGCGGGTGCTGACCGAGGCGGCGCGTGCGGCGCTGGCCGTGCAGCGGGTCGGGTTCGCGGTGCGCTGTCTGCGGATGGCGGAGAGCTGCTGCCGCGACGAGGCGGAGCGGATGCTGCTGCGGGCGAACCTGGCCAAGTACATCTGGCGGGTCAAACCGTCCGCGTGGCCGCAGCAGTTGCGTTCGCTGCTGGGGGCGGTACGGGACGGCCTGCTGCCGCCCGTCGACACGGCGCGACTGGTCTGCGATCTGCTGTGGAACGGCTGGATGGACGACGCGGCCACCGCGATCCGTCAGGTCGTCGACGTACTGCACCAGTCCCCCGACGCCCTGCTCGCCACCGAGCTCAGGGCGCTGCGGCTCGCCCTGGCCAGCACGTATCCGACGGTGCTCGAACACATGGGTGACGGACCGGCCCCGGCACACGGCGGCGAGCGTCCGCCGGCGCCGGAGGAGAGCCTCCTGACCGCGGCGAGCGTGTTGCACGGTGTGCTGCGCGGCAGCGAGGGGGTGCGGGATGCGGCCGCGGAGGACTTCGCCGACAGCGCCGAACGGGCACTGACCAGCACGCGGCTGACGGAGGAGACACACCTCGGGATGCGCGCGTGCCTGCTGGCACTCCTCTACGCGGACCGGCTGGGCACGGCGACGCTGTGGGCCGACCGGCTCCTGGTGGAGGCAGCGGACCGCAGGGCGCCGGGGTGGACCGCGGTGCTGCGGGCGATGCGCGCACACATGTCCTTGCGCCGGGGCCATCTGGCTGAGGCCAGGCGGCTGGCTGAGCAGGCGCTGGAGCAACTGCCGCCGCACGGCTGGGGCGTGGGCATCGGGATGCCGCTGTCGGCCCTCATCGAGGCGCGGACGGCGATGGGCGACCACGAGGCGGCCGCGGAGCTGGTGGACCGCCCGGTGCCCGAGGAAATGCTCATGACGCGCTATGGGCTGCACTATCTGTACGCGCGCGGCCGGCACCAGCTGGCCACAGGACGCCATCACGCGGCACTGACCGACTTCACGGCCTGCGGCGAGCTGATGCGGCGCTGGAACATGGACCGTTCGGCGCTGGTGCCCTGGCGGGTCGGCGTCGCCGAGGCCTGGGTGGCACTGGGCAGCCGCGAACAGGCGGAACGATTCGCCCGGGAGCAGCTCGCCGGGGACGCCGGACAGCGCGTGCGCGGACACGCACTGCGGGTGCTCGCGGCGGCCCGTCCGCTCCGCGAGCGTCCGGCGCTGCTCGGCGAGGCGGTCACACTGCTCCAGGAGGACGGCGACTGGTACGAGCTGGCGCGGGCGCTGACCGATCTCGGGCAGGCGTACAAGCAGCTCGGCGATCCGTCCCAGGGCAAGGTGCACACCCGTAGGGCGTGGCGGATCGCCGAGGGCTGCGGCGCCCGGGAGCTGTACCGCTCCCTGCAGCCGAGCCAGCCCTCGCCGCCCGCTTCGCAGCCGCGTCCCGCCGCTCCGGCCGATGTCGTGCGCCCCCAGTCCGCCGCGGTGTCGTCGCTGACGGACGCGGAGCGCAGGGTGGCGGCGCTGGCGGCCCACGGTTACACCAACCGGGAGATCGGGGCCAAGCTCTTCATCACCGTCAGCACGGTCGAGCAGCATCTGACCCGGGTCTACCGGAAGATCAACATAACGCACCGTCAGGACCTACCGGTCAGTTTGGACATCGATGTCGCACACACCGCCTGACCCCGCCACCACGACCGCACCCGCCCCGGAGCCCGGACCCCGGCTGCTCGCCGTGAGCGATCTGCACATCGGGATGGCCGACAACCGGCCCATCACCGAGTCGCTGCGCCCCTCCCACCAGGACGACTGGCTGATCGTGGCCGGGGACGTCGGCGAGATGACCGAGGACATCGAGTGGGCGCTGCGCCTGCTGGCCGGGCGCTTCGCCAAGGTCGTGTGGACGCCGGGCAACCACGAGCTGTGGACCCCCCGCGAGGACAAGGTTCAGCTGCGCGGCGAGGAGCGCTACCGGCACCTCGTGGAGATGTGCCGGGGACTGGGCGTGGTCACACCCGAGGATCCGTGGCCGGTGTGGGAGGGCCCCGGGGGCCCGGTCGCGGTCGCTCCGCTGTTCCTGCTGTACGACTACACCTTCCGGGTGGCGGGCACCGCCACGAAGGAGGAGTCGCTGGCCCGGGCGCACGAGGCGGGCGTGGTGTGCACGGACGAGTATCTGCTGCACCCCGACCCGTATCCCGGCCGGGACGACTGGTGCCGGGCCCGCGTCGCCGCGACCCGGCGGCGGCTGGTGGCGCACGATCCGTCGGTGCCGCTCGTGCTCGTCAACCACTTCCCGCTGGTGCGGGAGCCGACGGACGTGCTGTGGCACCCGGAGTTCGCGCAGTGGTGCGGCACGGTGCTGACCGCCGACTGGCACCGCAGGTTCACCACGGCCGCCGTGGTGTACGGGCACCTGCACATTCCGAGAACCACCTGGTACGACGGCGTGCGCTTCGAAGAGGTATCGATCGGCTATCCGCGCGAGTGGCGCCGGCGCGGCCATCCCAAGGGCCTGCTGCGGCAGATCCTGCCGTATACCCCGCAGTCCGAGACCGGCACGGGGAACGACCCGCAGGAGGCACGGGCATGATCGAGGAACTGCTCCCCGAAGGGGCGGTCGCGAGCGACGTCTTCGGGCCGGACGGCTCCGCGGCGCTCTACCCGGAGGAGGCGGCGCTCGTCGCCCGCACGACGGATCTGCGGCGCGAGGAGTTCACCACCGTACGGGCCTGTGCCCGGCGCGCCCTCGCGGCACTGGGGCTGCCGCCGGCTCCCGTGCTGCCCGGGGTGCGCAATGTGCCCCAGTGGCCCGACGGCGTGGTCGGCAGCATGACCCACTGCGCCGGCTACCGGGCCGCCGTCCTGGCACGGGACACCGACCTCGCGATGATCGGCATCGACGCCGAACCCGATCTGCCCCTGCCCGAAGGGGTTCTGGAGTCGATCGCGCTGCCGCGCGAGCTGGCCTGGGCGCGCTCAGGAGGCTTCGGGGCGCGCCTGTGCCGGGACCGTCTGCTGTTCAGTGCCAAGGAAGCGGTCTACAAGACCTGGTATCCGCTGCTGGGCACCGAACTGGACTTCGACGACGCCGACATCTCCTTCCACCACGAGGACGGCCCGGCCGGCCGGCCGCAGGGCGCGTTCACGGCCCGAATCCTGCGTCCGCAGCCCGGTCCCGACGGACGGCCGGTGGACAAATTCACGGGCCGTTGGCTCTCGGACCGCGGCATCATCGTGACGGCCATCACTTTGCCCGCCTATCGCGTGGCGACCACGGTGTAAAGCCGTCCGGGCACGCCCCGTTACCAGGGTGGATAGGGGTTGTCGCGTCGACTGCCGGTAAATAGCGTGGGATTACCGGCACGAGTGCGTACAGCCGCTTCGATGCCCCGCCTTACGGGGCCCGGCTCGACGCCGCGATTTCCGGCTCAGCTCGGAATGTCTCCGGTTTCCCTGGAAGCGATGTCGAATCGGCCCGAGAGGTTTTCCAGATGACGTCAGTCAGCCCGGCTGCGACCACCATGCTCGTGCCCGACTTCCCGTTCTCCTACGACGGCTGGCTGCGCCATCCGGCCGGGCTCGGCTCCCTTCCGCCCGAGCGCGCCGGCACGCCGGTGGCCGTGGTCGGCGGGGGAATGGCGGGGATGACCGCCGCGTACGAACTGATGCGGCTGGGCCTGCGGCCGGTCGTGTACGAGGCGGAGCAGCTGGGTGGCCGGATGCGCTCGGTGCCCTTCCCCGGGCAGCCCGGCCGCGTGGCGGAGATGGGGGCGATGCGCTTCCCGCTCTCCGCGCGCTCGCTGTTCCACTACATCGATCTGCTCGGGCTGCGCACCAGCCCCTTCCCCAACCCGCTGGCGGCGAACACCCCGAGCACCCTCATCGACCTCGGCGGCGAACAGCACACCGCGCAAGTGGTGGAGCAACTCCCCGATGTGTACCAGGAGGTGGCCGCGGCCTGGGAGAAGGCCCTGCAGGAGAGAGCCGAGCTGGCCACCATGCGGGACGCCGTCCAGCGCCGCGACGTCGAAACGCTGAAACAGATATGGAACCGGCTGGTCAGGGAGTTCGACGACCAGTCCTTCTACGGGTTCCTCGCGACCAGTTCGGCCTTCCAGTCGTTCCGCCACCGGGAGATCTTCGGCCAGGTGGGCTTCGGCACCGGCGGCTGGGACACCGACTTCCCCAACTCGCTCCTCGAAATCCTGCGCGTGGTCTACACCGAGGCGGACGACAACCAGGTCGCCATCGACGGCGGCTCCCAGCAGGTGCCGCGCGGACTGTGGGAGCACCGGCCGCAGGACTGCGCGCACTGGCCGGCCGGCACCTCCCTCGCCTCCCTGCACGGCGGCACGGCCCGGCCACGGGTGCGGGCCGTCGCCAGGGACGGCGACGGCTTCCTCGTCACCGACGCCGACGGGCACCGGGAGCGGTTCGCGGCGGTGGTGTACACCCCGCATGTGTGGACCCTGCTGAACCGGGTGGCGAGCGATCCGGCGCTGCTGACGGCACCGCTGTGGACCGCTGTGGAGCGCACCCACTACATGGGCGCCTCCAAACTGTTCGTCCTGACCGACCGGCCCTTCTGGAACGACACGGATCCGCGCACGGGCCGTCCGGTGATGAGCATGACGCTCACGGACCGGATGCCGCGTGGGGTCTATCTCTTCGACGACGGGCCGGACCTCCCCGGCGTGATGTGCCTGTCGTACACGTGGAACGACGACTCGCTGAAGATGGCGACGCTGAGCGCCGCCGAGCGGCTGGACGTCCTGCTGGAGAAGCTCGGTGTGATCTATCCCGGCGTCGACATCCGCTCCCACGTCATCGGTGACCCGATCACCATCACGTGGGAGAGCGAGCCCCATTTCATGGGCGCGTTCAAGTCCAATCTGCCGGGCCAGTACCGCTACCAGCGCAGGCTGTTCACGCAGTTCATGCAGCGTGGGCTGCCGGAGGCCGAGCGCGGCTTCTTCCTGTGCGGCGACGACGTGTCCTGGACGGCGGGCTTCGCGGAGGGCGCGGTCACCACGGCCCTGAACGCGGTGTGGGGCGTACTGGACCACCTGGGCGGGGTCACGCCTCCTGGCAACCCGGGCCCCGGCGATCTCTTCGACGCGCTGGCTCCCGTGGACCTTCCCTACGACGGCTGAGGCGCGCACCCCGCGCCCCGGACACGCAGGTGGCGCCCCCACGCTCAGGTGGGGGCGCCATCGGCGTGTCCGGGGCGGGATCTACCCGGCGGCCATCCGGGTCAGCTCCTTCTTGTCCGGCTTGCCGTTGCGGTTCAGCGGGAACTGCTGGAGGACGACGACCTTGTTGGGCTGCTCGAAGGCGGGCAGCAGCGCACACAGCCGCTCCCGCCAGTAGCCGGCGTCCCGCTGCTCGTCGTCCTCGACGAAGAAGACCAGCTGGGAGCCGCGCACTGCGTCGGGCAGGGGCACGATCCGGGTGGGGCAGCCCTCGGCGGCGACCTTGCGCTCGATGAGCTCGGGATAGAGCGTGTAGCCCATGCGGTGCACGGCGAACTTGCGTCCCAGGACGTAGAGGTTGCCGTCCGCGTCGAGGTGGCCGAGGTCGCCCGTACGCTGCCAGCCGGTGGCCGCGGGAACGATCGAACCGTCGTCGGCTATCTGCCCTTCGAGTGCGTCGGGGGTGTCGACCTCGATCTCGCCCGGCTGCCCGGCTGCCAGCTCCCGGCCGTCCTCGTCGACGATCCGCAGCGCGATGCCCTCCATGGCACGGCCGCAGGAGACCGGGTTGTCGAGGGTGGCGAAGGCGATGTTGTTCAGCTCCGTCGAGCCGTAGCTGTCGAGCAGCGGCAGGCCGAACTCCTTTACGTAGCTCTCCACCAGCGGCGCGTCGAGCGGGGCCGCGCCGACACAGAACATCCGGGTACCGGCCAGGTGCGCGCGCAGTGCCGGCTTTCTGGTCACCAGGCCCAGGATGCTCCGGTAGCTGGAGGGGGTCGCGTCGATGACCGTGGTGCCGGAGTCGCGGGCCATGCGCAGCGCGCGGTCCAGACGACGGTAGGGGGCGATCACCAGGGAGCAGCGGGTGAGCCAGGCGATGAGCACCATCGACAGGCCGTACTGGTGGGCGAACGGCAGCAGCGGCATCAGGACGTCGTCGGGACGGTGGCCGACCTGATGGGCGTTGCGCCGCAGATTGGTCAGGAACTTTCCGCCGGACTTCACCACGCCCTTGGGCGATCCGGTGGAGCCCGAGGTCCACATGATGAGGCCGTCGGACAGCTCGCCCCAGGCGTCGAACGACAGGGCGCGGTCGACGGGCGGGCGGTTCGCGGTGGCGACCATGAGCTCGTACAGGTGGATGGGGTCGGCGTCCTGGTCGATCGGGGTCTCGTCGTCGACGAAGGTGACCTTGACGCCGGTGCGCAGCGCGATACGGCGGGTCTCCTCCATGTGTTCCTGCTGGTCGACGAGGACGATCGAGGCGCCGACGTGCATCAGCGCGTACAGCACACAGACGTAGCTCGCCGAGTTGCCGGCCTTGAGCATGACCCGGTCGCCGAGACCGACTCCGCGTTCGCGGATCACATCGGCGACGCGGAGGGCGTCCTGCTCGAACTCGTCGACGGGCCGTACCGAGTCGGCTGCAAAGATCTTCGCGGTCATCGGTCGCACACTGTCCTTCCTCTGGGCCGAACGTGACCGGAGCCGGCGTGCGGTGCGCCGTGCCGACGGCGTGTCCGGGCCCGTTCAGGGGTGGGTCGCGGGATTCGCGAGCTTCACAAGAGATGGGGAGATCGATCGGTCCCGCCCGTGGACGCGGGTCTCCACACGGCACGCTAGGCAGCGGGGGACGGCGCGGGTACCCCTGTCCCGCCCCTACCGCCCCTGCCTTTCGGTGCGGTACGACGGAGCCCGTCCGTGGTCAGTCGGGCTCCGGTCCGCGCAACGAAATCAGCTGGTCGTGCACGAGGTTGACGACTTCTCGGCGGTGCGAGTCGAGATACCCGCGCGTGCCGGGAAAGACCTCCAGGTCGAACCGTCCCGTCGTGCAGCGCCGCCAGGCCCGCACCCCGGGCAGGGGCGCGCGGGGGTCGTGGTACCCGGCCAGGGCGACGACCCGGCAGTTGAGCGCGGGCGGGCCGAGGATGCCGCGGTGGCCCGGTCCCGTACGTCCGGAGACGAACAGGGTCAGGGGTGCCGCGTCGGTCTCCCGTTCCAGCCGCTGGGCGACCGCGTAGGCGAGTTCGGCGCCGAGGCGGTGCCCGAAGAGGGCCAGCGGGCGGTCGGCCCAGCCTCGGACCGCCTCGAAGATCTTGTCGGCGAGCGCCGCGTCCTCCTCGGCCGAGTGCTCCTCCTCGGAGGTCAGGGCCGGGTACTGGATGATGAGCAGTTCCACGGTGGGCAGCAGCAGCTCCGACATGGCCAGGTAGCAGACCGAGGAGTTCCGCGAGCTGGGGAAACAGATCATGCGGTAGCTGCTCGGGATCGCCGGCTGCCGGATCTGGATCAGGCTGACGTCGTCGGGGGTGGTCTCCCTCGTGGAGTGCTGGGTGCACTCATGAGTCATGCGACCTGAAGCCCCGCCTCGGGCGCTGCCCGGAACGGGCGGTTGCTTCTGTGCCAGGTGACGGTCTCGGCGAGGCCCTCGGCGAAGTCGTGCGCGGGGGCGTAGCCGGGTTCGTCCTCGGCGGAAGCGAGGCCGGTGCGGTTGCCCGCGCAGGTCAGCGCGTCCAGGGCGGTGGCGCGGACGTCGTCGCCGAGCGGCGCGTCCGGGCCGAGGACCGTGCGTACGAGGTGGGAGCCGATGAAGCCGGCCGCTCCCGTGATCAGGATGTTCATGAACGGATCTGCACCTTGCTGTGGTCGCCGAGGATCAGACGGTGGGCCTGGGGCGTGCGGGGCGCGGGGGTGACCTGTGCCTGACGGCCGATCACGGACGCCTCGATGCGGCGGACGCCGTCGATGGCCGCGCCGGCCAGCACGATGGAGTACTCGATCTCGCTGTCGACGACCACACAGTCCTCCGCGACGGAGGTGAACGGGCCGATGTAGGAGTCCTGGACGCGGGTGCTGCGGCCGATGACGGCAGGGCCCATGATCCGGGAGCGGGTGATCACCGCGCCGTCCTCGACGACGACCCGGCCGACCAGTTCGCTCTCGTCGTCGACGGAGCCCTTGCAGTACGGGGTCAGGCCGTCGAGCACCGAGCGGTTGACCTCCAGCATGTCGGTGGCGTTGCCGGTGTCCTTCCAGTAGCCGTTGACCGTGGAGGACGCGATGGCGAGACCCTTGTCGAGGAGCCACTGCAGGGCGTCGGTGATCTCCAGCTCGCCGCGGGCGGAGGGCGTGATGGCGGCCACGGCCTCGTGCACGGCGGCGGTGAAGAAGTACACGCCGACCAGGGCCATATCGCTCTTGGGGAACCTCGGCTTCTCCTCGAGGCCGGTGACCCGGCCCGCCTCGTCGAGGGTGACGACACCGAAGGCGGAAGGATCGGGGACCTGGGTGAGCATGATCTGCGCGGCGGGCCGCCGGGCGCGGAACTCCTCCAACTGCTCGCTGATCCCGCCGAGCAGGAAGTTGTCGCCCAGGTACATCACGAAGTCGTCGTCGCCCAGCCAGTCCCGTGCGATGCGCACGGCGTGGGCCAGGCCGAGCGGCCGTTGCTGCGGGATGTAGGTGACGCTGATGCCGAAGCGGGAGCCGTCGCCGACGGCCTCCTTGATCTCGTCGGCCGTCTCGCCGACGATGATGCCGACATCGATGACGCCCGCGTCGGCGATCCCTTCGAGGACGTAGAAGAGGATGGGCTTGTTGGCCACCGGGACGAGTTGCTTGGCCGAGGTATGGGTCAGGGGGCGCAGGCGAGTGCCGGATCCCCCCGCCAGGACGAGTGCCTTCACGGGGTCTCCTCGCTGAGTGCCGTGGCGAGCGAGGACACGTACCGTACGCGGTCCTCGTACGCGGGCAGCAGGCCCTGGGCCTCGGCCGCCGCGACGGTGGGGGCGGCTGCGTCCTTCGGGGACAGCAGCGGTTCGGTGTCGGGAAACCAGGTGATGCCCGGTTGCGGGCCGAGCGGGTCAATGCCGTGCTCGCGGCCCGGGTGGTGGCCCGAGGTGGTCAGACGGGCGACGGTGGCGTCGTCAGTGATCGCCTGGAAGGCGTGGCCGAGGCCCTCGGAGAGGAAGACTGCCCGCCGACCGCGGTCGTCGGGTTCGACCGCCTCCCGGGCGCGGTAGGTGGGAGAGCCGGGGCGCAGGTCCACGATCGCGTCGCGCACCGCGAACAGCGGCCCATACAGCCAGGCGCCCTCTATCGACAGGGGATTCACCCTTCAACAACCTCTCCGGTCAGGGGAGTTCACGGTCTCAGGAGGGCGGGCAGCCCACGAGCGGGCCGCACCACCTGGCACGACCGGGCCCGTGAGGTGTTCCGGCTGACCGGCCAGGACGTCGGGGGTCCGGCGGGGCCGTCCGTGCCGGTCGTCGACCACGTCCACGGTCCGTCCCGGCTCTCGCGCGAGGCGGACCATGGTGTGCACGAAACCGCCGCTGTCACGTCCGTACGGCCAGGAGGTGCGCATGCCTGTCGCGCCGATCGCCATCCACCGCAACGATCCGGGGTCCACCCCAAAGCCCGCGGACACACGACCCGCCGATGCTTCATTTTGCGAATAACAATTCGGCGCGATCACCCGCCGATGCTATGAGGATATTCCACGAAACCGCAACACTCACCGCCCCCAAGAGCCTTTCCATAGGGGTTGCCCGAACGGCTCCCCGATTCGCCGCCTCACCCCCTAGTTCCCCCTAAGGCTCCACACTTCCCCCTAGCTGAATGGGCAGTTGGGCCATTGTGTCGCCATGCGTGTTAGAAAGATTCCGCACCACTCCTATGCCCTATTCAGTCGGCGCTCGACGCGCGGCCGGTCACGCGACTTTCTGCGCGAATCCCCCGGACTGCCGTTGCCGCGTCCCGCTTGATTCGCAGGCGTAAATGAACTCTGAACGACCCGTGGATTCCGCCGTCGTGGTCGACGGACTAGTCAAGAAGTACCGGAGCCGCGACCGACCGGCGGTGGACGACCTGAGCTTCTCGGTCCGCAGGGGGGAGGTCTTCGGATTCCTCGGCCCGAACGGGGCGGGCAAGACGACGACCATCGGCATCCTCACCACCCGCGTGGCCCCCACGGCGGGACGAGCGTTCGTCCAGGGCGTCGACGTCGTGGCCAACCCCGCCCAGGCGCGCCGGGCCTTTGCCGTCGTACCGCAGCGCAACAACCTCGACCGATCGCTGACCCTCCGGCAGAACCTGACCTTCCATGCCGGCTACCACGGCATGAGCCGGTCGGAGCGCGGGCGGCTCGCCGACGAGTGCCTGGAGTGGGTGGGCCTCGCCGACCGGGGCAAGGCCCGCGGCGACGAACTCTCCGGCGGCCAGGCCCAGCGCGTGATGATCGCCCGGGCCCTGATGCACCGCCCCGAGGTGCTCTTCCTCGACGAGCCGGCCACCGGACTCGACCCACAGGCACGGCTGTTCATCCACGAGCGCGTGGCCGAGCTGAGCAAGCGCGGTGTGACCACCGTGCTGACCACACACGACATGGACGAGGCCGCCAAGCTCTGCGACCGCGTCGGCATCGTCGACCACGGCCGGCTGCTCGCCCTCGACACCCCGCAGGCGCTCACACGGAGCCTGAGCAACACCGCCCTCACCTTCACCGTGCAGCCCACGGGGCACGGGCCCGAGAGCGTCGTGCGCCTGCTGGAGAAGATCGAGACGGTCGAGCGGGTCGAGCTCGTGCACCAGGAGCACGCAACGGAGCAGGGTGGCGAGCCCGCGCCGGTACGGCTTCGCCTCTACAGCGACGCGCCGTCCGGCGCGGTGCTGCCAACCGCCATCACGGCCCTGACGGAAGCGAGTTGTCACATCAAGGACATGAGCGTCGGAACCGCGACCCTCGAGGACGTCTTCATCAAGCTCACCGGCCGGGAGCTGCGATGACGGACACCCTCACCGCACCCGACCCGGTCGCCGACTTCCCGGCCGAACTGCGGCCGGCGCGCACCGACGTACGCACCGCGGCCCGCACGTTCTTCTTCATCCTGTGGCGGGACATCTTCGTCACCGGCCGCGAACTGGGCCCGTTCCTCGCCCAGGTGCTCGTGGAGCCGTTCTTCATTCTGTTCGTCTTCGGCAAGGTCCTCGGCGAACTCGGTTACACCGGCGGCGGGTTCCAGCAGATCCTGCTGCCGGGCGTGGTGGCGCTCAACAGCTTCCTGGTCAGCCTGCAGAACACGGCGCTGCCTCTGGTCATCGACTTCTCCTGGACCAAGGAGATCGAGGACCGCCTCCTCGCGCCGATCCCCACCAGCCTGGTGGCCGTCGAGAAGCTGGTCTTCGGCGCGCTGCGCGGGATCATCGCCTCGCTGGTGATGATCCCCGTCGGCTTCCTGATCCTCGACGACGTGTCCTGGCCGATGGACAGCTTCCTGCCCACGCTGGGCGTGCTGCTGATGGGAGCGCTGGCGGGCAGCACGGTGGGGCTCACGATCGGCACGCTGGCCCCGCCGCGGCACATCAGTGTCATCTTCGCCGTGACGCTGACCCCGCTGATGTTCACCGGCTGCACCCAGTTCCCCTGGCACAGCCTGGCGGACATCCGCTGGTTCCAGGTGCTGTGCGCCATCAACCCGCTGACCTACGTCAGCGAGGGGATCCGCGCCCTGCTGCTGCCGCCCGGTGGTCCCGGCTCGATTCCGCTGTGGATCGATCTGCTCGCCCTGAGCGGGGCGATCGTGCTCTTCGGACTGATCGGCATCAAGGGGTTCCACCGCAGGGCGCAGGACTGACCGCCCCCTCCCTCCGTCTTGTCCCTCCCGGCCTCGTGCCCGGCCCGGCGCACCCGCGTCCGGCCGGGTGCGGGGCCGTTCCCCGTCAGTGACGCCGGCAGGTGACTGCCGGTGCCGTCCGGAAGCGAAGGCATTCACAGATCATGACCAATTCCGATTCCGAGCAGAATCCCTCGACCGATTCCACGGGCCCCGCTGACTCCACGGACCCGGGCGGTACGTCCGCCGACCGGACCGGGACGGCGATCGTCTTTCCCGGCATGGGTCCCTCGGCTTTCGCGGAGGTCGGAAAGTTCCTACTGCTCGACCCCTATGCGCGTCAGCGCCTCGCGGAGGCCGACGAGGCACTCGGCTATTCGGTGTTCGACCGTTTCCGCACCTCCGAGGAGGACTACTCGGTCTATTCGCAGATCGCCTTCCTGGTGAACTCGATGGCGTTGGCCGACCGCGCGGTGGACACGCTCGGCATCTCCCCCACCGTCTGCACCGGCCCGAGTTTCGGCCAGAAGGCTGCCGCCGCCTTCGTCGGATCGCTGCCCTTCGCGGACGTCGTCCGGCTCACCGCGGAGCTGGCCCGCTGCGAGGAGGAGTACTTCACCGGCGCGTACGAGGATGTCGTCACGCACTCCTTCGTCCGCACCCCGCAGGAACGGCTGGACGAGATCCTCGCCGGCTTCGACGACCGCGGCGCCTGGTACGACATCTCCGGCCGGCTGGACGCCGGTTTCCACATGGTGTCCGTACAGGAGAAGGAGCTCGACGGGCTGAAGGCGGGCATCAGCGCGGCAGGCGGCTACTCCATGTACTCGATGCGGCCGCCCGTGCACGCGGCGGCCTTCTCGGCGCTGCGCCGCAAGGCGGAGGAGGACGTCTTCGCCGCGTACGAACTGGCCGACCCCGCCCTGCCGGTGGTCGCCGACCAGGACGGCACGGTCGTCCGGGACGCCGCCGGGATGCGCACGATGATGCTGGACACCTTCGACCGGCCCATCCACTGGCCGAGCGTGGTGGGGTCGCTCGAGGGGCTCGGTGTGGGCACGGTGTGCGTGACCGGACCCGACAACCTCTTCCACCGCCTCGACCTCACCAAGGACAGCTTCGAGGTCGTGACGGTGGGGCTGCCGAAGAAGCGCTCCCGCGAGCGTGAGAGGCGCGTCGCCTGACGACCGGGGCGAGCCGTACGGGCCGGGGCGAGCCGTACCGCCTGCTCCGGCCACCACGACAAGGGCCGGGCCCCACCTTCGCGGTGGGGCCCGGCCCTTGTGCCTGTCCGGTGCTGCCGGTCGGCGCGGTCAGCCGGTGGTGTCCAGCCACCCCTCGACGGCCTGTGCGGTCGTCGGAGCGTGCTCCTCCATCATGGTGAAGTGGTTGCCCGGCACATCCACGGCGGTGTGCTCCAGGTCCCAGTACGAACGCCAGTCGCCGTCCGTGGACCGGGTCCAGTCGAAGAACCGCTCACCCGCCCGGATCAGCAGGGTCGGCGTCTTCACGGCCGCGGGCTTCCAGCCGCCGAACAGCCGGAAGTACGCGCCCATCGCCAACAGCCGGTTGTCGTCGACCGGTACGTAGGTGTCCTGCCGCTCGTCCATCCCCTCGGAGAGGCCGGGCTGGATGCCGATGATCGCGTCGTCGTCGTGCGAGTAGATGTCGATCATCACCAGCGCCTGGGGGAAGACTCCCGCGCTCTCCAGCTTCCCGGCCACCGCGTGGGCGAGCATGCCGCCCGAGGAGTGGCCGAGGAGCACGAACGGCTCGCCGGCCGCGTGCCGGAGCACGGCCTCCGCCTGGGCCTCGATCACCGCTTCGGTGGTCGAGGGCAGCTGCTCGCCCCGCAGGAATCCGGGGGCACCGAGCGCATGAACGTCCCGGCGGCCCCGGAACGCGGAGGCGAAGCGCGCGTACTGGTGCGGGCCCGAGATCGACAGGATCGAGGAGACACAGACCAGTCCCGGTCGAGAGTCACCGCGGGAGAGCCGCACCAGGCTCGGCGCCTTGCGCAGCTCGGCCGCCGAGGCGAATGACGGCCGGAACCGCGAGGCCTGCATGAGCAGTTCCATGAACTGCCCGGACGCACCTTGCGTACCGGCCTCCTGGAGCATGGCGCCGAAGACACCCGCGGAGTCCTCCCCGCCGCTGTCCGTCGCGCCCTCGCCGACCGACGAGCCGGGGGCTCCGGCGAGTTCGGCGCGCAGCCGGGTGGCGACCAGCGCGGGGGTGCGGTGGTCGAAGAGCAGGGTGGCGGGCAGCCGCAGGCCGGTCGCCGCGTTCAGCTGGTTGCGCAGCTCGACGGCGGTCAGCGAGTCCAGACCCAGCTCCAGGAACTCCTGCGACTCCCCCACCGCGTCCGGCGACGGATAGGCGAGTACGGCGGCCACCTGGGCGCGCACCAGGTCGAGCAGCACGCGCTCCTGTTCGTCCTGCGGCAGCCCGGACAGACCGGCGAGCCGTCGCGCGGCGGTGGATGCCGCCGAGTCGGCGGCCTGATGTGCGGCGGCCCTGCGAGGACCGCCTCGCACCAGCCCGCGGAAGACGGCCGGAAGGGCTCCGGCGTCGGCCTGGGCCCGCAGGGGTGCGGTGTCCAGCCGCATGGCGACGAACGCTCCTTCGCCGGTGGCGGTCTCCGGGGCGCCCACCGACGCGAGGGCGCACGCCGTGTCGAAGAGAGCCAGGCCCTCCTCCGAGGAGAGGGGAGCCAGTCCGGCTCGTGCCATCCGCTGGACGTCCGCGTCCGACAGCTCGCCGGTCATCGCGCTGCGCTGCTCCCACAGCCCCCAGGCCAGCGACACCGCGGGCAGCCCCGCCGCGCGCCGGTGCTGTGCCAGGGCGTCCAGGAAGGCGTTGGCCGCCGCGTAGTTGGCCTGCCCGGGGTTGCCGAGGGTTCCTGCCGCGGAGGAGAACAGGACGAACGCGGCGAGATCCAGCCCGCGGGTGAGCTCGTGCAGATGCAGCGCCGCGTCGGCCTTGGGACGCAGCACCGTGTCGATCCGCTCCGGGCTCAACGACGCCAGGAGCCCGTCGTCGACGCGGCCCGCGGTGTGGACGACGGCCGTGAGGGGGTGCGCGGCCGGGATGCCGGCCAGCAGTGCGGCCAGTGCCTCCCGGTCGGCGGCGTCGCACGCGGCCACGGTCGCCTCGGCTCCCAGTTCGGCCAGTGCGGCGACGAGTTCCGGGGCGCCCTCGGCGGTGGCCCCGCGCCGGCTGGTCAGCAGCAGGTGCCGTACACCGTGCTCCACGACCAGGTGGCGGGCCAGCAGGCTGCCGAGCGATCCGGTGCCACCGGTGATGAGGACGGTGCCGTCGGGGTCGAGGGCGGGTGCGCGCTCCGTGCTCGCCACCCCCTCGCGATCGGCTGCCTCGTCCGGCTCGGACCCCGTCGTGTCCTGACCCGGTGCGGTGGGGTCAGCGGGAACCCGTGCCAGCCGGGCGGCGTGGAGGACTCCGTGACGGACGGCGAGTTGGGGTTCCCCGCTCGCCACGGCGGCAGCCAGCAGCGGAGCAAGGAGCGCTCCCTTCCCGTTTCCGTCCGCGTCCTCCGCGTCGAGGTCGAGCAGCACGAGTCGCCCGGGGTTCTCGGACTGCGCGGACCGCAGCAGGCCCCACACCGGCGCGTGCGCCAGATCGGGAACGCCCTCGCCGGGCCGCGCCTCGACCGCGCCGCGCGTGACCACGACCAGTCGTGATGCGGCGAACGAGTCCTCGGCGAGCCAGCCCTGGACGAGCTCCAGCGCGTCGTGAGCCGCCTGCCGGACGGCGTCCGCCGAGGTCGCCGAGGTCGCCGCCGTACCGGCCCCACCCTCAGGGCCCGAGGAGGCGTACGAGACCAGCACCGTGTCCGGCAGCGGCATGCCCGCGGCCACGACTCCGGCGAGCGCGGACAGGTCCGCGTACCCGTCGGCGGCGACGCCGTTGTCCCGCAGCCCGGCCTCAAGGCCGAGCGAGTCGGCCCCGACCACGGCCCACCGACCGTCCCCACGACCGTTCTTGGTGCTGTCCCCGGAGTCGTTGTCGGTACGCGAGCCCGTGCCCAGCGACGGCCACTCCAGCCGGAAGAGCGACTCGTGGAACACCGGCCGGTCCGCAGACTTCAACCGTGCCGGATCGACCGTCCGCAGCAGCAGCGATTCCACCGACACGACCGGTGCGCCCTGCTCGTCGAAGGCCGCGAGCGACACGGCGCCGGACCCGGCCGGGGCGAGCCGTACGCGCAGCGAGCCCGCGCCGACCGAGTGCAGGCCGACACCGCTGAACGAGAACGGGAGCCGGATCCGGGGGTCCTCGCCGGCACCGTCGTTCCCGGCATCGGTGGAGGTGAGGAACGAGCCGAGCGCGATGCCGTGCAGACCCGCGTCCAGCAGCGCCGGGTGCACACCGTAGTGGGCGGCCTGGGCGAGCGGGCCCTCGGGGAGGAGCAGTTCGGCGAACAGCTCGTCGCCGCGCCGCCAGGCAGCGCGCAGGTTACGGAAGGCAGGGCCGTACGCGAACCCGCCCGCGGCGAACCGGTCGTACAGGTCGGCGGCGTCGAGCGGTTCGGCGTCCGCGGGGGGCCAGACGTCCAGGCCGGCCGCCTCCGGCGCGGCATCGGCCGCCTCCGGCGCGGCGAGCACACCGCCGGCGTGCCGCGTCCACGGCACCTCATGCCCCGTACGGTCCTCGCCGCCCAGGTCCTCGGGACGCGAGTGCACGTGCAGCGCGCGCCGCCCTGTCTCGTCGGGCGCGGCCACGGACACCCGCAGCTGGAGCGCCCCGCGCTCGGGAAGCACCAGCGGTGCCTCCAGCGTCAGCTCTTCGAGCAGGCCGCTGCCCACCCGCTGCCCGGCGTGAAGTGCGAGCTCCACGAAGGCGGTCCCGGGCAGCAGGACGACGCCCGCGACGGCGTGGTCGGCCAGCCAGGGGTGCGACTGGAGCGACAGTCGGCCAGTGAGCAGGAGCCCTTCGGAGTCGGGCAGTTCGACAGTCGCGCCCAGCAGCGGGTGTTCCGCCGCACCGAGTCCGGCGGAGGCCACATCGGCGACGGAGTGGACGGGCACGTCGATCCAGTAGCGCTCGTGCTGGAAGGCGTAGGTGGGCAGCTCGACGCGCTGGGCGCCGGTGCCGGAGAAGTACGTCTCCCAGTCGACGGCGATGCCGTGGGTGTGGGCTTGGGCGAGGGCCGTGGTGATCGTCTCGGGCTCGGGACGGCCCTTGCGGAGGGCGGGCGCGAAGGTGGCGCCGTCCTTGTCGAGGCAGTCCTGGGCCATGGCCGACAGGACGCCGTCGGGGCCGAGTTCGATGTACGTGGTGACGCCCGCGGCCTCCAGGGCGCGAATGCCGTCCAGGAAGCGGACGGCCTCGCGGACGTGCCGGACCCAGAAGTCGGCCGAGCTCATCTCGTCGGTGACGAGAGCCCCGGTGAGGTTGGAGACGACCGGGATCCGCGGAGTCCCGTACGAAAGCCCCTCCGCCACCTTGCGGAAGTCGGCGAGCATGCCGTCCATGTGCGGCGAATGGAACGCGTGACTGACAACGAGTTGCTTCGTCTTGCGGCCCTGCACGGCGAATCCGGCCGAAATCTCCATCACCACGTGCACATCGCCGGCGACGACGACCGACTGCGGACCGTTGACGGCGGCGATGCTCACCCGGTCGGTCAGCAGCGGGAGCACTTCCTCTTCGGTGGCCTGGACGGCGACCATGGCTCCGCCGGTGGGCAGCGCCTGCATCAGCCGGCCGCGGGCGGCGACCAGCGTGCACGCATCGTCGAGGGACAGCACCCCCGCCACATGCGCGGCCGCAATCTCACCGATCGAATGACCCGCCAGGAAGTCCGGCTTCACACCCCACGACTCCACCAGGCGGAACAGTGCCACCTCGACCGCGAAGAGAGCGGGCTGGGTGTACGCGGTCTGGTCCAGCAGATCGCCCTCGGCAGCGAACAGCACCTGCTTCAAGGGCACTTCGAGTCGCGGCTCCAGCTCGTCGCAGAGCGTGTCCAGGGCCTGCGCGAACACGGGATACGCCTCGTACAGCTCCCGGCCCATCCCCAGCCGCTGGCTGCCCTGCCCGGTGAACAGGAACGCAAGCTTTCCGCCACCCGCCGTCCCACGCGTCAGACCAGCCGCCATGCCCTCCGACTCCAACGCAGCCAGCGAACGCAACAACTCCTCACGGTCACCAGCCACCACCACCGCACGGTGATCGAAGACCGCACGCCTCGTCGCCAGCGAATAGGCCACATCAACGGCCCCGGCCCCGGCCACCTCCGGCGAAGCCTCCACATGCGCCCTCAGCCGCGCAGCCTGACCACGCAACGCCTCCACCGACTTCGCCGACAACACGAACGGCAGCACCCGCGAACCCTCACCCGAGGAGCCCGGCTCGACCACGCGGACCGGAGCGAACTCCTCCGGTGCCTGCTCGATGATCGTGTGCGCATTGGTGCCACTGATACCGAAGGAAGAGACCGCAGCGCGGCGGGGACGGCCCGTCTCCGGCCAGGCCCTCTGCTCGGTGAGCAGCGAGACCGCGCCCGCCGACCAGTCCACGTGCGGTGACGGCTCGTCCACGTGCAACGTCTTGGGTACGACACCGTGGTGCATCGCCTGCACCATCTTGATGATCCCCGCGACCCCGGCAGCGGCCTGCGTGTGACCGAAGTTGGACTTGATGGAGCCCAGCCACAGCGGGCTGTCCTCGGAGCGGTCCTGACCGTAGGTCGCGAGGAGTGCCTGCGCCTCGATCGGGTCGCCCAGGGTGGTGCCGGTGCCGTGCGCCTCCACGACGTCGACCTCGGCGGCCGACAGACCCGCGCTGGCCAGGGCCTGGCGGATCACCCGCTGCTGCGAGGGGCCGTTCGGAGCGGTCAGACCGTTGCTCGCCCCGTCCTGGTTGATCGCCGAACCACGGACCACCGCAAGCACCGGGTGGCCCTTGGCCCGCGCGTCCGACAGCCGCTCGACGAGCAGCATGCCGACGCCCTCGCCCCAGGCCGTACCGTCGGCGGCTGCGGCGAACGGCTTGCAGCGGCCGTCACTCGCGAGGCCACGCTGACGACTGAACGCGACGAACGTGCCGGGCGTGGCCATCACCGTGACACCGCCGGCCAGCGCGAGATCGCACTCGCCGTTGCGCAGGGCCTGCACGGCGAGGTGCAGGGTGACGAGCGAGGACGAGCAGGCCGTGTCGACGGTGACCGCCGGGCCCTCCAGGCCGAAGGTGTACGAGACCCGGCCCGAGGCGACGCTGCCCGAGCTGGAGGTGCCCATATAGCCTTCGAGGCCGTCCGGGGCACGGTGCAGGAGGGTGCCGTAGTCGTTGTACATGACGCCCGCGAAGACGCCGGTCCGGCTGCCGCGTACGGCCGCCGGGTCGATTCCGGCCCGCTCGAACGCCTCCCACGACGTTTCGAGGAGCAGCCGCTGCTGGGGGTCGGTGGCGAGGGCCTCGCGCGGCGAGATCCCGAAGAACGTCGGGTCGAAGTGGTGGGCGTCGTGCAGGAACCCACCCGCCCTGCTGTAGCTGGTGCCCGGCCGGTCAGGGTCGGGGTCGAAGAGTCCCTCGACGTCCCAGCCGCGGTCGTCCGGCATGTCCGAGATGGCATCCCTGCCGTCCAGGACGAGCCCCCACAGGTCCTCGGGCGAGCGTACGCCGCCGGGGAAACGGCAGGCCATCGCCACGATCGCGATCGGTTCGTCGTCCCGGGCCCTGACGGCTGTCGGGGCTGCTGCCGCTTCCTGACCGCCGAGCAGTTCGCCGTACAGGAAGTCGGCGAGGACGGTGGGGGTCGGGTAGTCGAAGACGAGGGTGGCGGGGAGCCGTACGCCGGTGGCGGCGCCGAGCCTGTTGCGCAGCTCGACAGCGGTCAGCGAGTCGAAGCCGACCTCGCTGAACGAGCGTGCCGGGTCGACCGCTTCGGGCCCGGCGAAGCCGAGCACGGCCGCGACCTGAGCACGCACGAGCTCCAGCACGGCTCCGGACCGCTGGTCCACCGCGAGGGCAGTCAGCTTCCGGGCGAACGCGCCCCCCGCGGCCGAACCGCTGCGGGCGGCGCGGCGGGTGGGGGTACGGACGAGGCCGCTGAGCAGCGGCGGCAGCATGCCACCACTACCGACCTGAGCCCGGAGGGCACCCAGATCCAGCCTCACCGGAACGAACAATGCCTGCTCGGAAGCGGACGCGGCATCGAACAACGCCACACCCTCCTCCGCGGAGAGCCCACCTACACCACCACGACCCAGACGCGACACCTCATCGGCGCCCAGCCCACCCGCCATACCGGCGGACCCGGCCCAAAGACCCCAGGCAAGGGAAGTAGCCGCCAGGCCCTGCGCCCTGCGGTGCTGAGCCAGAGCGTCCAGGAACACGTTCGCCGCCGCATAGTTCGCCTGACCGGCACCACCGAACACACCAGCAGCCGACGAGAACAACACGAACAACGACAGATCAAGACCACGGGTCAGCTCATGCAGATTCCAGGCCGCATCCACCTTCGGACGCAACACCCCCGACACACGCTCAGGCGTGAGCGACGCAACCACACCGTCATCCAGCACACCAGCCGTATGCACCACACCCGACAACGGATACTCGGCAGGAATCCCACCCAGAACGGCCTCAAGCGCATCACGGTCGGCCACATCACACGCCGCCCACCGCACATCGGCACCCCACCCGGCCAACTCCGCTGACAGTTCAGCAGCACCCTCCGCAGCCCCACCACGACGACTCACCAACAACAGACGCCGCACACCACGCTCAACCACCAGATGACGGGCGAACAAACCACCCAACGAGCCACTCGCACCCGTCACCAACACCGTGCCATCAGCATCCAGCTCACCACCGGCACCACCAGCAACAGCAGCACGGACAAGACGCGGCACGAGCAGGGCCTCTTCGCGGACCGCCAGCTCGGGTTCACCGGAAGCGAGCACGGCCGACAGCACGTCCGCGTCCACTTCGCCATCACCGTCGACATCACCGTCGACATCGATCAGACCGAAACGGCCCGGGTTCTCCGACTGGGCGGAACGCACCAGACCCCACACCGGAGCGTGGACCAGATCGGTCACATCCTCGCCCGGCACAGCAGCCACCGCACCCCGCGTCAGGAACACCAGACGCCCATCCGCGAACCGCTCGTCCGCCAGCCACTCCTGCACCAGACCCAGCACACGCTCAACCGCCGCATGCACCGCACCCGCCACATCATCCGCAGCCGACCCCGGATCCGCGTCCGCGTCCGGCGCCACGCACGGCACCACCAGCGCCGCCGGAATCGCACCGCCCTCCGCAACAGCCGCACCCAGCCCCGCGAGATCCGCGTACACCTGCGAACCGGCACCCAGCATCACCCAGTCGTCGACCGACCCTGCCGGACTGCCTGCGGGCAGCGCCGTCCACTCGACATGGAACAGCGCATCGCCATGACCGCCGCCGCCCGGCCCGGTCAGCCCTTCGGGTGAGAAGGCGCGCAGGGCCAGGCTGCGTACGGAAGCGACGGGCGCGCCGTCCGCGTCCGCGATCTCCAGCGCCACCGCGTCCTGACCGGCCCGGGAGAGCCGTACACGCAGGGTGTCCGCCCCCACGGCGTGGACCGCGACACCGCTCCATGCGAACGGCAGTCGCCCCTGCCCGGTGTCCTCGACGAGGGTGCCGAGGTTGATGGCGTGCAGGGCGGAGTCAAGCAGAGCCGGGTGCAGGGTGAAATGCGCTGCTCCAGGCTCGGCTTCGTCCCCGAGGCTCACTTCGGCGAACACCTCCTCGCCCTGACGCCAGGCAGCACGCAGCCCCTGGAACACGGGACCGTAGCCGAAACCGGAGTCCGCGAGCCCCTCGTACAGCCCCTCCACCGGGACGGATTCGGCCCCGGTCGGCGGCCAGACGCCGAAGTCGAACGCCGGGGTGTCCGCGCCCTCCGCCAGTACTGCGGTCGCGTGCCGGACCCACGCCGCGTCGTCCGCGGCGCTGTCGGCGCGCGAGTGGAAGACGACGGACCGGCGGCCCGATTCGTCGGGAGCCGCGACGGTGATCTGGAGTTCGACTCCGCCGTGCTCGGGCAGCACCAGCGGGGCCGCGAGGGTGAGTTCGTCGATCAGGTCACAGCCGACCTGGTCGCCGGCCCGCAGCGCGAGCTCGACGAACGCCGTACCGGGCAGCAGGACCGTCCCCGCCACCACGTGGTCGGCGAGCCAGGGGTGGGTATCGAGCGAGAGCCGGCCGGTGAGGAGGAGGCCCTCCGCATCCGCCAGAGCCACAGAGGCACCGAGCAGGGGGTGATCGGCGGATCGGAGACCTGCCGTGGTCACGTCCCCGCCGAGCGTTCCGGCGTCGAGCCAGTAGTGCTCGCGCTGGAAGGCGTAGGTGGGCAGGTCGACGCGCTGGGCGCCGGTCCCGGAGAAGTACGCCTGCCAGTCGACGGCGATCCCGCGGACGTGCGCCTGGGCGAGGGCCGTGGTGACGGTCTCGGCCTCGGGACGGCCGGAGCGCAGGACCGGCACGAAGGTCGCGCCCTCGCCGGTGACGCACTCCTGGGCCATCGCCGACAGGATGCCGTCGGGACCGAGTTCGACATACGTGGTCACGCCCGCGGCCTCCAGGGCGCGGATGCCGTCCAGGAAACGGACGCACTCGCGGACGTGCCGGACCCAGAAGTCGGCCGAGCCCATCTCGTCGGTGACGAGAGCGCCGGTGAGGTTGGAGACGACGGGGATGCGCGGAGTCTCGTACGCGAGGCCCTCGGCGATCTCGCGGAAGGCGTCGAGCATGCCGTCCATGTGCGGCGAATGGAACGCATGGCTGACCGTGAGCCGCTTCGTCTTGCGGCCGGTGAAGGACTCGGCGATCGCCACCGCCTCGGCCTCGTCACCCGCGACCACGACCGACTGCGGACCGTTGATCGCGGCAATGCTCACCCGATCGGTCAGCAGCGGCAGAACCTCGTCCTCCGACGCCTGGACTGCGATCATCACACCGCCGGTGGGCAACGCCTGCATGAGCCGGCCGCGGGCGGAGACCAGCGTGCACGCATCGTCGAGGGACAGCACCCCCGCCACATGCGCGGCCGCGATCTCACCGATCGAATGACCCGCCAGGAAGTCGGGCCTCAGGCCCCACGACTCAACCAGCCGGAACAGCGCCACCTCAACGGCGAAGAGAGCCGGCTGCGTGTACGCGGTCTCGTTCAGCCGACCCGCATCAGTACCGAACAGCACATCCTTCAACGGCAGTTCCAGGCGAGCACACACCGCATCCAACGCATCCGCGAACACCGGATACGCCTCGTACAGCTCCCGCCCCATCCCCAGCCGCTGGCTCCCCTGCCCCGTGAACAGGAACGCGACCTTGCCTCGCGCACCCGCCTCGCCGAGCACGACGCGCGCCGAGGTCTCGCCGGACGCCAGCGCGGCGAGATCGGCGAAGGTGTTCTCCCGGTCGGTCGCGACAACGACGGCACGGTGTTCCAGCGCGGCGCGCCCTGTGGCCAGGGAGAGGCCGATGTCCACCGGGGCCTGGTCCGGGTTGGTCCGCACGTGGGCGAGCAGCCGCTCCGCCTGGGCGTGCAGGGCCTCCTCCGTACGGGCCGAGACAGGCCAAGGCAGTACGGGAGGCACGGACACGGGCCGCACCCCGGCTCCGGCGGCCTCGGCGTCCGCTCGACCGGCGCCATCGGTGCCCTCAGAGCCGTCCGTCTCGTCGCCGGCCGGCCGTGTCTCGGCCTCCGGCAGCGGAGCCTGCTCGATGATCGTGTGCGCGTTGGTGCCGCTGATGCCGAACGACGACACGGCGGCGCGGCGCGGACGGCCGGTGTCCGGCCACTCCACGGTCTCCCTCAGCAGCGAGACGGCGCCCGCCGACCAGTCGACGTTGGTCGACGGCTCGTCGACGTGCAGCGTCTTGGGGATCCGACCGTGGCGGATCGCCATGACCATCTTGATGACGCCGGCGACGCCCGCGGCCGCCTGCGTGTGACCGAGGTTCGACTTGACCGAGCCGAGCCACAGCGGGCTGTCCTCGGTGTGCTCCCGGCCATATGTGGCGAGCAGCGCCTGCGCCTCGATCGGGTCGCCCAGGGTGGTGCCGGTGCCGTGCGCCTCGACGACGTCGACGTCGGCCGCCGTGAGGCGGGCGTCGGCCAGGGCCTGGCGGATGACCCGCTGCTGGGACGGGCCGTTCGGGGCAGTCAGGCCGTTGCTCGCACCGTCCTGGTTGACGGCCGAGCCGCGGACCACGGCGAGTACCGGATGGCCGTTCTTGCGGGCGTCCGAGAGCCGCTCCACCAGGAGCATGCCCGCGCCCTCGGCCCAGCCGGTGCCGTCCGCTGAATCCGCGAAGGACTTGCAGCGGCCGTCGAAGGACAGGCCGCGCTGGCGGCTGAACTCGGTGAACGTGCCCGGCGTCGCCATCACGGTGACACCGCCCGCGAGGGCGAGCGAGCACTCGCCCTTGCGGAGCGCCTGCATGGCCAGATGCAGTGTGACGAGGGAGGACGAGCAGGCCGTGTCGACGGTGAGCGCCGGGCCCTCCAGGCCGAAGGTGTACGAGACCCGGCCGGAGGCGATGCTGCTGGAGCCGCCGGTGCCGAGGTAACCCTCCACCTCCTCCGGGACGGCGCGCAGACGCGAGGCGTAGTCGTGGTACATGACGCCAGCGAAGACACCGGTCCGGCTGCCGCGCACCGAGGTCGGGTCGATCCCGGCCCGTTCGAACGCCTCCCACGAGGTTTCGAGGAGCAGCCGCTGCTGCGGGTCCATCGCCATGGCCTCGCGCGGCGAGATCCCGAAGAACGCCGGGTCGAACCGGTTGGCGGAGTGCAGGAAGCCGCCTTCCTGCACATAGCTCGTGCCCCGCCCGTCGGGGTCCGCGTCGAAGAGCCGCCCCATGTCCCAGCCCCGGTCGGTGGGGAAGGGGGAGATGGCGTCGGTCTCCTCGGACACCAGCTGCCACAGGTCTTCGGGCGACTCGACGCCTCCCGGGTAGCGGCAGCTCATCCCGACGATCGCGATCGGCTCCTGCTCCTCCGACTCGACCTCCTGAAGACGGCGGCGCGTCTCGTGGAGATCGGCCGTCACCCGCTTCAGGAAGTACCGGAGTTTTTCTTCATTCATGCGTGCATCCCTCGTACAGAAGCCAGAAAGACAGAGCCGTCGGAAAGGGCGGAGCCGAGCCGTCGCATCACGAGATCCCGAACTCCTTGCCGATGAAGTCGAAGAGGTCGTCGTCGGTCGCGGTCTCGAGCGCCTCGGCCACATCGGCGTCGTCGGCGCCCGCGGGTTCGCCGGCCTCGCTCCAGGCGGCCAGCAGTGCCTGCAGACGCTCGGTGATGCGGGTGCGGCCGTCGTCGTCGGGCACGGACGCGACGAGCGTCTTCTCCAGCCGGTCGAGTTCGGCGAGCAGCGGGGGAACCGCCGCGGCACCGTCCTGCCAGAGCTCGTCCCGCAGGTACTCCACCAGGGCGTCCGGTGTCGGGTAGTCGAAGACGAGGGTGGCGGGGAGCCGTACGCCGGTCGCGGCGCCGAGCCTGTTGCGCAGCTCGACGGCGGTCAGCGAGTCGAAGCCGACCTCGCTGAACGAGCGTGCCGGGTCGACCGCTTCGGGCCCGGCGAAGCCGAGTACGGCCGCGACGTAGGTGCAGACAAGCTCCAGCAGCGCCTCGTCCCGCGCGGCCGGTGAGAGCCCGGCCAGGCGCTCCCGCAGCGCGGTCCCGCCGTCCGTGCCGGTGTCGGCGGTGCCTGCGGCGCGGCGGGTGGGGGTACGGACGAGGCCGCTGAGCAGCGGCGGCAGCATGCCACCACTACTGACCTGTGCCCGGAGGGCACCCAGATCCAGCCTCACCGGAACGAACAATGCCTGCTCGGACGTGGACGCGGCATCGAACAACGCCACACCCTCCTGAGCGGAGAGCCCACCGACACCACCACGGCCCAGACGCGACACCTCATCGGCGCCCAGCCCGCCCGCCATACCGGCGGACCCGGCCCAAAGACCCCAGGCAAGGGATGTGGCCGCCAGGCCATGAGCCCTGCGGTGCTGAGCCAGAGCGTCCAGGAACACGTTCGCCGCCGCATAGTTCGCCTGACCGGCACCACCGAACACACCAGCAGCCGACGAGAACAACACGAACAACGACAGATCAAGACCACGGGTCAGCTCATGCAGATTCCAGGCCGCATCCACCTTCGGACGCAACACCCCCGACACACGCTCAGGCGTGAGCGACGCAACCACACCGTCATCCAGCACACCAGCCGTATGCACCACACCCGACAACGGATACTCGGCAGGAATCCCGCCCAGAACGGACTCAAGCGCATCACGGTCGGCCACATCACACGCCGCCCACCGCACATCGGCACCCCACCCGGCCAACTCCGCTGACAGTTCAGCAGCACCCTCCGCAGCCCCACCACGACGACTCACCAACAACAGACGCCGCACACCACGCTCAACCACCAGATGACGGGCGAACAAACCACCCAACGTGCCACTTGCACCCGTCACCAACACCGTTCCGTCGGAGCCGAGTTCGGGCACAGCCTCCACAGTGAGACCGGAACGCGTCAGCCTGGGCACCCGCACCGCGCCACCCCGCACCGTGACCTCCGGTTCGCCCGAGGCGAGCGCGGCAGTCAGGGCACGGTAGGAAGCGTCGGTGCCGTCGGTGTCGGCCAGGACGAAGCGGCCCGGGTTCTCCGACTGGGCGGACCGCACCAGACCCCACACCGGAGCGTGGACCAGATCGGTCACATCCTCGCCCGGCACAGCAGCCACCGCACCCCGCGTCAGGAACACCAGACGCCCATCCGCGAACCGCTCGTCCGCCAGCCACTCCTGCACCAGACCCAGCACACGCTCGACCGCCGCATGCACCGCACCCGCCACTTCCTGCGAGTCCGCCGTGGAGAGCGGGACGCACACGAGCTCGGGTACCGCCCGGCCCGTGTCGGCGAGCGCCGCGAGTCCGGTGTGGGTCTCGTAACGGACACCCACGGAATCGAGTCCCGCGTGGCCGGACCCGTCGTCCGCCAGAAGAGCCCAGGGGCGCTCTTCGGCAGCGGACAGCGGGGTGAGCGGGAGAGCGGTCCAGTCGATCTGGAAGAGCGACTCGTGCCGGCCGCCGCGCGCCGCGCCGATCTGGTCGGGCGAGACCGCCCGCAGCACCAGCGATTCGACCGAGGCGACCGGTGCACCCGCTGCGTCGGCGAGTTGCAGCGACACGGCGTCGCGGCCGGCCGGGGCCAGCCGGACCCGTACCGCGGACGCGCCGGCCGCGTGCAGGGACACATTGCTCCAGGCGAAGGGAAGCCGTCCCTGACCTGTGCTCTCCACGAGACCGCCGAGACCCGCCGCGTGCAGCGTCGCGTCCAGAAGGGCCGGGTGCAGCCCGAACCATTCCGCCGATTCCGCGGACTCCTCGTCCAGGCTCACTTCGGCGTACACCCCGTCGCCGTGCAGCCATGCCGAACGCAGGCCCTGGAAAGCCGGACCGTAGTCGAACCCGGCCGCGGCCAGGCCCTCGTACAGGCCCTCGATGTCGACCGGTTCGGCACCGGCCGGGGGCCAGGCGGCGAAATCGAAGGCGGGGGCCGCCGCGCCGGTGGTGAGCACGCCGCTGGCATGCCGCGTCCACGGCTCGTCGGCGGGAGCGTCCTCGTCGCGGGAGTACAGCGACAGACCTCGCCGTCCGGACTCGTCGGCGGCGGCAACGGTGAGCCGCAGCTGCACACCGCCCCGCTCGGGCACCACCAGCGGTGCCTGCAGCGTCAGCTCCTCCAGTACGTCGCAGCCGACCTGGTCACCTGCCCGGACGGCGAGTTCCACGAAGGCCGTGCCCGGGAGAAGGACCGAGCCCAGAACGGCGTGGTCCGCGAGCCACGGCTGAGTGACGAGGGACAGCCTGCTGGTGAACAGGAAGCCGTCCGAGTCGGGCAGCTCGACGGCCGCGCCCAGAAGGGGGTGGTTCGTCGCGCCGAGCCCGAATCCGGTCGCGTCGCCCGGGCCGGCCTGCACCGCGGCCGAGTTCAGCCAGTACCAGTCACGCTGGAAGGCGTAGGTGGGCAGCTCGACGCGCTGGGCGCCGGTGCCGGAGAAGTACGTCTCCCAGTCGACGGACGTGCCGTGGGTGTGGGCGTGGGCGAGGGCCGTGGTGATCGTCTCGGGCTCGGGGCGGCCCTTGCGAAGAGCGGGCGCGAACAGCGCTTCGTCGCCCGTCAGGCAGTCCTGGGCCATGGCCGAGAGGATGCCGTCGGGGCCGAGTTCGATGTACGTGGTGACGCCCGCGGCTTCCAGCGTGCGGATGCCGTCCAGGAAACGGACGGCCTCACGGACGTGCCGGACCCAGAAGTCCGCCGAGCCCATCTCATCGGTGACCAGCGCCCCGGTGAGGTTGGAGACGACCGGGATCCGCGGAGTCCCGTACGACAACCCCTCCGCCACCTTGCGGAAGTCGGCGAGCATGCCGTCCATGTGCGGCGAATGGAACGCATGGCTGACCGTGAGCCGCTTCGTCTTGCGGCCGGTGAAGGACTCGGCGATCGCCACCGCCTCGGCCTCGTCACCCGCGACGACGACCGACTGCGGACCGTTGACGGCGGCGATGCTCACCCGGTCGGTCAGCAGCGGGAGCACTTCCTCTTCGGTGGCCTGGACGGCGACCATGGCTCCGCCGGTGGGCAGCGCCTGCATCAGCCGGCCGCGGGCGGCGACCAGCGTGCACGCATCGTCGAGGGACAGCACCCCCGCCACATGCGCGGCCGCAATCTCACCGATCGAATGACCCGCCAGGAAGTCCGGCTTCACACCCCACGACTCCACCAGGCGGAACAGTGCCACCTCGACCGCGAAGAGAGCGGGCTGGGTGTACGCGGTCTGGTCCAGCAGATCGCCCTCGGCAGCGAACAGCACCTGCTTCAAGGGCACTTCGAGTCGCGGGTCCAGCTCGTCGCAGATCGTGTCCAGGGCCTGCGCGAACACGGGATACGCCTCGTACAGCTCCCGGCCCATCCCCAGCCGCTGGCTGCCCTGCCCGGTGAACAGGAACGCAAGCTTTCCGCCACCCGCCGTCCCACGCGTCAGACCAGCCGCCATGCCCTCCGACTCCAACGCAGCCAGCGAACGCAACAACTCCTCCCGGTCACCAGCCACCACCACCGCACGGTGATCGAAGACCGCACGCCTCGTCGCCAGCGAATAGGCCACATCAACAGCCCCGGCCCCGGCCACCTCCGGCGAAGCCTCCACATGCGCCCTCAGCCGCGCAGCCTGACCACGCAACGCCTCCACCGACTTCGCCGACAACACGAACGGCAGCACCCGCGAACCCTCACCCGAGGAGCCCGGCTCGACCACGCGGACCGGAGCGAACTCCTCCGGTGCCTGCTCGATGATCGTGTGCGCATTGGTGCCACTGATACCGAACGACGACACACCCGCGCGCCGCGGACGGCCCGTCTCCGGCCACGGGACGGACTCGGTGAGCAGCGAGACCGCGCCGTCCTCCCAGTCCACATGCGGAGTCGGCTCATCGACGTGCAGGGTCTTCGGCAGCACACCGTGCCGGATGGCCATGATCATCTTGATGATGCCGGCGACGCCGGCAGCCGCCTGCGTGTGACCCATGTTCGACTTGATGGAGCCCAGCCACAGCGGCTGGTCCGCCTCGCGCTCACGGCCGTACGTGGCCAGGAGTGCCTGCGCCTCGATCGGGTCGCCCAGGGTGGTGCCGGTGCCGTGCGCCTCCACGACATCGATCTGGTCACTGGTCAGCCGGGCTCCTGCGAGGGCCTGGCGGATCACCCGCTGCTGCGAGGGGCCGTTCGGAGCGGTCAGGCCGTTGCTGGCACCGTCCTGGTTGATCGCCGAGCCTCGCACGATCGCCAGGACCCGGTGGCCCTTGGCCCGCGCGTCCGACAGCCGCTCGACGAGCAGCATGCCCGCGCCTTCGGCCCAGCTGGTGCCGTCGGCCGCAGCCGCGAAGGACTTGATGCGGCCGTCGGCGGCCAGGCCGCGCTGGCGACTGAACTCGGTGAAGGTGCCCGGCGTCGACATGACGGTGACACCTCCGGCCAGCGCCATCGTGCACTCGCCGTTGCGCAGCGCCTGGATCGCCCAGTGCAGGGCGACGAGAGACGACGAGCAGGCCGTGTCGACGGTGACCGCCGGGCCCTCCAGGCCGAAGGCGTACGAGACGCGGCCGGAGGCGATGCTGCCGGAGTTTCCGGTGCCGAGGTAGCCCTCGACCCCGTCCGGAACGGAGGTGATCCGGGTCGCGTAGTCGTGGTACATGATGCCCGCGAAGACACCGGTCCGGCTGCCGCGCACCGAGGCCGGGTCGATCCCGGCCCGCTCGAACGCCTCCCACGACGTTTCGAGGAGCAGCCGCTGCTGCGGGTCCATCGCCACGGCCTCGCGCGGCGAGATCCCGAAGAACGCCGGGTCGAACCGGCCCGCGTCGTGCAGGAAGCCGCCCGACCGGGTGTAGCTGGTGCCCTTGCCGTCCGGGTCCGGGTCGTACAGCGACTCGAGGTCCCAGCCGCGGCCCTGGGGGAACTCCGAGATGGCGTCGCCGCCACCCACCACCAGGCGCCAGAGGTCCTCGGGGGTCTCGACCCCGCCGGGGTACCGGCAGCTCATGCCGACGATCGCGACCGGATCGTCGTCGAGCGAGGTCCCGGGGCGCGTGGGGGCGATCGTGGCCGTATCCGTCGGCTCCTCCAGGCCCAGCACCTCGCTGCGCAGGAACTCGGCGAGCGCATTCGGGGTCGGGTAGTCGAAGACGAGGGTGGCGGAGAGGCGTTCGCCGGTGGCGGCGCCGAGCCTGTTGCGCAGCTCGACCGAGGTCAGCGAGTCGAAGCCGAGCTCCTTGAACGCCCGGTCGGCCGGTACCTCGTCGGTCGACGCGTGGCCGAGTACGGCCGCCACCTCGGCCCGGACCAGGTCCAGCAGGGCCGCGTCCCGCTCGTCGGCGGGCAGCCCGGCCAGTCGCGTACGGAGTGCCGACCCGCCGGCCGCGCTTCCCTGTCCCGCTGCCCGGCGTACCGGCACGCGGACCAGGCCGCGCAGCAGGTCCGGAAGCACTCCGCTGCGGGCCTGGGCGCGCAGGGCGGCCAGGTCGAGCGGGAGGGGGACGAGCAGTGCGTCGGTGGTGCGCTGTGCGGCGTCGAAGAGGGCGAGACCGGTCTCGGGCTCGAGAGCGGTGATACCGCCGCGGTTGATGCGCTCACGGTCGGACTCCGTCAGGTCACCGCCCATGCCACCCACACCGGCCCAGAGACCCCAGGCAAGGGAAGTAGCCGCCAGACCCTGCGCCCTGCGGTGCTGAGCCAGAGCGTCCAGGAACACGTTCGCCGCCGCATAGTTCGCCTGACCGGCACCACCGAACACACCAGCAGCCGACGAGAACAACACGAACAACGACAGATCAAGACCACGGGTCAGCTCGTGCAGATTCCAGGCCGCATCCACCTTCGGACGCAACACCCCCGACACACGCTCAGGCGTGAGCGACGCAACCACACCGTCATCCAGCACACCAGCCGTATGCACCACACCCGACAACGGATACTCGGCCGGAATCCCGCCCAGAACGGCCTCCAGCGCATCACGGTCGGCCACATCACACGCCGCCCACCGCACATCGGCACCCCACCCGGCCAGCTCGGCCGACAGTTCAGCAGCACCCTCCGCAGCCTCACCACGACGACTCACCAACAACAGACGCCGCACACCACGCTCAACCACCAGATGACGGGCGAACAAACCACCCAACGAGCCACTCGCACCCGTCACCAACACCGTGCCATCGACATCCAGCTCACCACCGGCACCACCAGCAACAGCAGCACGGACAAGACGCGGCACGAGCAGGGCCTCTTCGCGGACCGCCAGCTCGGGTTCACCGGAAGCGAGCACGGCCGACAGCACGTCCGCGTCCACTTCGCCATCACCGTCGACATCACCGTCGACATCGATCAGACCGAAACGGCCCGGGTTCTCCGACTGGGCGGAACGCACCAGACCCCACACAGCTGCCTGCACCAGGCCGGGCACCGTGTCCTGGGCGCGCGCAGCCATCGCACCCCGCGTCAGGAACACCAGACGCGCATCCGCGAACCGCTCGTCCGCCAGCCACTCCTGCACCAGACCCAGCGCACGCTCAACCGCCGCATGCACCGCACCCGCCACATCATCCGCAGCCGACCCCGGATCCGCGTCCGCGTCCGGCGCCGTGCAGGGCACCACCAGCGTCGCCGGAATCGCACCGCCCTCCGCAACAGCCGCACCCAGCGCAGCCAGGTCCGCGTACACCTGCGAACCGGCGCCCAGCATCATCCAGTCGTCCGCCGAGCCGGCCGCGCCGCCCGTAGGAAGCGCCGTCCATTCCACCCGGAACAGCGCGTCACGTGTGACGTCCTGCGCCGTGCTCAGCTGCTCGTGGCTCACGGCGCGCAGCGCGAGGCCGGCCACCGTCGCGACCGGCTCTCCGGCCGCGTCGGCGATGGTCAGTGCCACCTCACCGCTTCGAGCCGTGGTGAGACGTACGCGCAGCGCGGAGGCACCGACGGCGTGCAGGGACACACCGGACCAGGAGAACGGCAGCCGTCCCTCGCCGCCTTCGGTGTCCGTGCTTCCCAGCCCCAGCGCGTGCAGCGCCGCGTCGAGCAGGGCCGGGTGGAGGCCGAAGCGTCCGGCCTCGTCCTCGGTGTCCTGCGGCAGTCCGACCTCGGCGTAGAACTCGCCGTCGCGCCGCCAGGCCGCACGCAGTCCCTGGAAGACCGGACCGTATCCGAAGCCCGATTCGGCCAGCCCCTCGTACAGCCCCTCCACAGGAACGGATTCGGCGCCGGTCGGCGGCCACTCGGTGAGGCTCTGCGGGCTCCGGTCGGCCCCGACCGCGAGCACACCGGCGGCGTGGCGGGTCCACGGCGTCGCGGTGTCCACGTCCTCGCTCCGGGAGTGGAGGGCCAGGGTGCGGCGACCCGTCGCGTCGGGCGTTCCGACGGCGAGCCGCAGCTGTACGCCTCCGTGCCGGGGCAGCACCAGCGGTGCCTCCAGGGTGAGTTCGTCGATCAGGTCGCAACCGACCTGGTCGCCGGCCCGCAGCGCGAGCTCGACGAACGCCGTGCCCGGAAGGAGCACGGAGCCCATGACCGCGTGGTCGGCGAGCCACGGGTGGGTGGCCAGCGAGAGGCGGCCGGTGAAGAGGAACCCGTCCGAGTCGGGCAGCTCGACCGCGGCGCCGAGCAGCGGGTGGTCCGTCGCGCCGAGTCCCGCCGATGCGACGTCGCCCTGGGAGCGGCCCGCGTCCAGCCAGTAGACCGAGCGCTGGAAGGCGTACGTCGGCAGGGGCACGCGCTGGGCTCCGGCCGGGGCGTAGAAGGCCTGCCAGTCGACGGGCACACCGCGGACGTGAGCCGCCGCGAGCGCCGAGAGCAGCGTCTCGGCCTCGTCGCGTCCCGCCCGCAGGACGGGGGCGAAGGTGAGGTCCTGCACGCCGGTCAGGCACTCCTGGGCCATGGCCGAGAGGATGCCGTCGGGGCCGAGTTCGATGTACGTCGTGACCCCGGCGGCTTCCAGAGCACGGATGCCGTCGAGGAAGCGGACGGCTTCGCGGACGTGCCGGACCCAGAAGTCGGCCGAGCCCATCTCGTCGGTGACGGGGGCGCCGGTGAGGTTGGAGACGACGGGGATGCGCGGAGCCTCGTAGGAGAGGCCCTCCGCCACGGCCCGGAAATCCTCCAACATGCCGTCCATGTGCGGCGAATGGAACGCATGACTGACCGTGAGCCGCTTGGACTTACGGTCGGCGAAGGATTCGGCGATCGCCACCGCGTCGGCCTCGTCGCCCGCAATGACCACGGCCTGGGGGCCGTTGATCGCGGCGATGCTCACCCGGTCGGTCAGCAGCGGCAGGACCTCGTCCTCCGATGCCTGGACCGCGATCATCACACCACCGGTCGGCAGCGCCTGCATCAGCCGCCCACGAGCCTCGACCAGAGCACAGGCATCCTCCAGTGAGAACACCCCCGCCACATGCGCGGCCGCGATCTCACCGATCGAATGACCCGCCAGGAAGTCCGGCTTCACACCCCAGCTCTCCACGAGCCGGAACAACGCCACCTCAACCGCGAAGAGAGCCGGCTGCGTGTACGCGGTCTCGTCCAGCGCGGCGCCGTCGGTCCCGAACAGCACGTCCTTCAGCGGCAGTTCCAGCCGAGCACACACCGCATCCAACGCCTCCGCGAACACCGGATACGCCCCGTAGAGCTCGCGCCCCATCCCCAGCCGCTGGCTCCCCTGCCCCGTGAACAGGAACGCCGTCTTCTCACCGACCGAGGACGATCCCTGGATCAGCCCCGCTGCCGCCCGTCCCTCGGCGAGCGCGGCCAGCCCCGCGCGGAAGCCGTCGCGGTCGCCCGCCACCACCGTCGCGCGGTGCTCGAAGAGGGCGCGGCCGGTCGTCAGCGAGTGGCCGATGTCGGCGAGCGCCGTCGCCGGGTGGGTCTCCAGGTGGGAGAGCAGCTGCTCGCCCTGGGCGCGCAGGGCGTCCGGAGTGCGGGCCGAGAGGTTCCACGGAAGGGCCGCCGGGGCCGGCTCCGGCCGGCCGGCGGTCGGGGTGCCGGCGTCCGGGGCGAGCTCGATGATGGCGTGCGCGTTCGTGCCGCTCATGCCGAACGACGACACACCCGCGCGGCGCGGGCGGCCGGTCTCGGGCCAGGCCATCTGCTCGGTGAGGAGCGAGACCGCGCCCGCCGTCCAGTCCACGTGCGGTGACGGCGCGTCCACGTGCAGGGTCTTCGGCAGCACGCCGTGGTGCATTGCCTGGACCATCTTGATGATCCCGGCGACACCGGCGGCCGCCTGCGTGTGGCCGAAGTTGGACTTGATGGAGCCCAGCCACAGGGGGCTGTCCCCGGGGCGGTCCTGGCCGTACGTGGCGAGGAGGGCCTGGGCCTCGATCGGGTCGCCGAGCCGGGTGCCCGTGCCGTGTGCCTCGACGGCGTCGACCTCGGCGGACGACAGGCCCGCGTTGGCGAGGGCCTGGCGGATGACCCGCTGCTGGGACGGGCCGTTCGGGGCGGTCAGACCGTTGCTGGCGCCGTCCTGATTGACGGCGGTGCCCCGGACGACCGCCAGGACCTGGTGCCCGTTCCTGCGGGCGTCCGACAGGCGCTCGACGAGCAGCATGCCGGCGCCCTCACCCCACGCCGTACCGTCGGCGGCGGCCGCGAACGGCTTGCAACGGCCGTCGCTCGCGAGGCCGCGCTGGCGGCTGAACTCGGTGAAGACGTCGGGGGTGGTGATGATGGTGACGCCGCCCGCCAGGGCGAGCGAGCACTCGCCGTTGCGCAGTGCCTGTGCCGCGAGGTGCAGGGCGACGAGAGACGACGAGCAGGCCGTGTCGACGGTGACCGCGGGGCCTTCGAAGCCGAAGGTGTAGGAGACGCGGCCGGAGGCGATGCTGCTGGAGCCGCCGGTGCCGAGGTAGCCCTCGACGCCTTCGGGGACGGTGTTCAGCCGGGACACGTAGTCGTTGTGCATCTGGCCGACGAAGACGCCGACCTGCTGGCCGCGCAGGCCCGTCGGGTCGATGCCGGCCCGCTCGAACGCCTCCCAGGACGTCTCCAGCAGCAGTCGCTGCTGCGGGTCCATGGCAAGGGCCTCGCGCGGGTTGATCCCGAAGAACGCCGGGTCGAAGTGATGGGCGTCGTAGAAGAATCCGCCCTCCCTGGCGTAGGAGGTGCCGGGGCTGTCGGGGTCGGGGTCGTACAGCGCCTCGGTGTCCCAGCCGCGGTCGTCCGGGAGGTGGGAGATGCCGTCGCGTCCCTCGGCGAGCAGCTCCCACAGGTCCTCGGGAGTGCGGACGTCTCCGGGGAAGCGGCAGCTCATGGCGACGATGGCGATGGGGTCGTCGGCCTCGACGGCGGTGGCGGCGAGCTTCGGGAGGGCGGCCGCGGCCTCGGAGCCGAGGAGTTCGTCCTTGAGGTAGCCGGCCAGGACCGCGGGGGTCGGGTAGTCGAAGACGAGCGTGGCGGGCAGCCGGATGCCGGCGGCCGCGCCGATCCGGTTGCGGAACTCCACAGCGGTCAGCGAGTCGAAGCCGAGGTCCTTGAACGCGCGGGTGGGTTCGACGGCGTCGGGGGTGGCGTGGCCGAGTACGCCGGCCACCTGGTTGCGTACGAGGTCGAGCAGGAGCGGGTCGCGCTCGTTCTCGGGGAGCCGTACGAGCCGCTCCACCAGCGGGGTTCCGGTGCCCGCGGCGGTGGCCTCGACGGTCCTGCGGGCCGGCGCGCGGACCAGGCCGCGCAGCAGGGCGGGGACCTGGCTCGCGTCGGCCTGGCGCAGCGGCGCCAGGTCGAGCTGCATGGGGACGAGGAAGGCGTCGCCAGTGAGGCGTGCGGTGTCGAGCAGCGCCACGCCCTCTTCGGAGGAGAGGCCGAGGACGCCGGAGCGCGTCATCCGGTCCTTGTCGGCCGTGTCGAGTTCGCCGGTCATGCCGCTGGCCTCGGCCCACAGGCCCCAGGCCAGGGAGGTGGCGGCGAGGCCGTGGGCGTGCCGGTGCCGGGCGAGGGCGTCCAGGAAGACGTTCGCGGCGGCGTAGTTGGCCTGCCCGGCGCCGCCGAACGTTCCGGCGGCGGAGGAGAACAGTACGAAGTCGGCCAGGTCGAGGTGGCGGGTCAGCTCGTGCAGGTTCCAGGCGGCGTCCACCTTCGGGCGCAGGACCGTCGACAGGCGCTCGGGGGTGAGCGCGTCGACGACCCCGTCGTCGAGGACACCGGCGGTGTGGACGACGGCGGTCAGCGGGTGCTCGGACGGTACGGACTCGATGAGCGCGGCGAGCGCGTCACGGTCGGCTGCGTCGCAGGCGGCGACGGTGACGTCGGCACCCAGCTCCCGCAGTTCGGCGGCGAGTTCGGCCGCACCGGCGGCGGCCTCGCCGCGACGGCTCGTGAGCAGCAGGCGGCGGGCGCCGCGGGCGGTGACGGCGTGCCGGGCGACGAGTGCGCCGAGGGTGCCGGTGCCGCCGGTGATCAGGACGGTGCCCTGCGGGTTCCACTCGGTGGGCAGGGTGAGCACGATCTTGCCGACATGGCGTGCCTGGCTGAGGTAGCGGAACGCCTCGGGGGCCTGCCGCAGGTCCCAGGCGGAGACCGGTACGGGGCGCAGAGCGCCGGAGCGGAAGAGGGTGAGCAGCTCGGTGAGCATCTCCTGGATGCGGTCGAGGCCGGCCTCGGTCAGGTCGAACGCCTGGTAGCTGACGCCCGGGTGGGCGTCGGCGACGTCCTGCGGGGAGCGGACGTCGGTCTTGCCCATTTCGACGAAGCGTCCGCCGCGCGGCAGGAGCCGCAGGGAGGCGTCCACAAACTCCCTGGCCAGCGAGTCGAGTACGACGTCGACGCCGCGTCCCTGTGTGGCCGTGCGGAAGGTCTCCTCGAAGTCGAGGGTGCGGGACGAAGCGATCCTGTCGTCGCCGAGGCCGAGTCCGCGCAGGGTGTCCCACTTGGCGGGGCTCGCCGTCGCGTAGACGTCGGCGCCCCAGTGGCGGGCGAGCTGGACGGCGGCCATGCCGACTCCGCCGGCAGCGGCGTGCACGAGGAGGGACTCGCCGTCGCGCAGTCCGGCGAGGTCGTGGAGGGCGTAGTACGCCGTCATGAAGACGATGGGTACGGACGCTGCCTCGGCGAAGGTCCAGCCCTCGGGCATCGGGGCGATCATGCGGCGGTCGACGACGGTGAGCGGGCCGAACGCGCCGGGCAGCATGCCCATGACGCGGTCGCCGGCTGCGAGGTCGGTGACGCCGGGGCCCGTCTCCAGCACGATGCCAGCGCCTTCGCTGCCCATGAGGCCCGGGTCGCCGGGGTACATGCCGAGGGCGTTGAGCACATCGCGGAAGTTGAGGCCCGCGGCGCGGACGGCCACGCGGACCTGGCCGGGCTCCAGGGGTGCTTCGGACTCCGGGCTGGGGACGAGGGTGAGGTTCTCTAGGGTTCCCTTGTCCTCGATGTCCATGCGCCAGGCGGACTCGCCCGGGGGCGGGGTCAGCGGGGTGGCGGCGGGGACGCGGGCGAGGCGGGGGGCGTGGACGGTGCCGCGGCGGATCGCGAGCTGCGGCTCGCCGGTGGCGAGTGCGGCAGCGAGGGCGTCCGTCGAGGCCGGGTCGGCGTCGAGGTCGGCCAGGAGGAACCGGTCGGGATTCTCGGACTGGGCGGTGCGTACCAGTCCCCACACGGGTGCGTGGGTGAGGTCGGCGAGGTCCCAGTCGCTCTGGGTGGCGATCGCGCCGCGGGTGACGAACACCAGGCGGGACGCGGCGAACCGGTCGTCGGCGAGCCATGCCTTGACGAGGCGCAGTGCCTCGTGGGTGGCCGTGTGGACGGCGTCGGCGGAGGCGGCGGCGGCGGGGGTGTGGTGCACCAGGACGTACGCGGGTGCCGGGGCGCCCGCTTCGACTGCCGCGCCGAGGGCGTCCAGGTCGGTGTGCGCACGTCCGGGAAGGGATGTGCCGGCGGTGTGGCCGTCCGGGCCGATGACGGCCCACTCGTCCGTGGTGCCGGGGACGTCGGACGGCAGCGGCACGGTGGCCCAGTCGATCCGGAACAGGGACTCGTGGTGTGCGGAGCGTGCGCTGCCGAGCTGGTCGGCGGAGACGGGCCGCAGCGTCAGGTGGCCGACGGCGGCGACGGGAGCGCCGGTGGTGTCGGCGAGCTGGAGGGAGAGGGTGTCCCGTCCGTCGGGGGTGAGGCGTACGCGCAGCGCGGACGCGCCGACGGCGTGCAGGGACACACCGCGCCAGGAGAACGGCAGCCGGCCCTGCTGATCCCCGTCGGGGGACGGCTGGACGAAGGTGCCGTGCAGGGCTGCGTCGAGAAGCGCCGGGTGCAGGCCGAACCGGGCGGCCTCGGCCTGCCGGTCGTCGGGCAGGGCGACCTCGGCGTACACGTCGTCGCCGAGGAGCCAGGCGGCACGCAGGCCCTGGAAGACGGGACCGTAGGCGAAGCCGCCCCGGCCGAGGTGTTCGTAGAGGCCGTCGACACCGACGGCTTCGGCGCCCGGCGGCGGCCACGCGGTCAGGTCGAAGGCGGGTGCCTGCGCCCCGGTGGCGAGGACACCACTGGCGTGGCGGGTCCACGGCTCGTCGGCGGGGGCGTCCGGGTCGCTCGAATACACGTCCAGGGTGCGCCGGCCGGACGCGTCGGGCGCTCCGACCACGATCTGGAGGCGCGCCGCGGCCTGCGGGGCGAGAATCAGCGGGGCTTCGAGGGTGAGCTCTTCGAGGAGGTCGCAGCCGGCCTGGTCGCCCGCGCGGATGGCCAGTTCGACGAACGCGGTGCCCGGCAGCAGGACGTTGCCCATGACGGCGTGGTCGGCCAGCCAGGGGTGGGTGTCGAGCGAGAGACGGCCGGTGAACAGGAATCCTTCGCCGTCGGCGAGGGCGACGGCGGCGCCGAGCAGCGGGTGGTGGGCCGCGCCCAGACCTGCCGATTCGACGTCGCCGACGTAGCCGGCCGGGGCTTCCAGCCAGAACCGCTCGCGCTGGAAGGCGTAGGTGGGCAGTTCGACGCGGCGGGCGCCGGTGCCGGCGAAGTACGCGGACCAGTCGAGCGGCACCCCTCGGGTGTGGGCTGCGGCCATCGCGGCGGTCAGTGCTTCGGCCTCGCCTCGGTCGCGGCGCAGCGCCGGTACGAAGACGGCGGGGTCGGCCGCGTCGTCGGGGTCGGTGAGGCAGTCGCGGCCGAGGCCGGACAGCACGCCCTGCGGCCCGAGTTCGAGGTAGGTGGTGACGTGCTCGGCGTCCAGGGTGCGGATTCCGTCGAGGAAGCGGACCGCTTCACGGACATGGGAGACCCAGTGCTCGGCGGTGCGCAGTTCGTCGCCGGCGACCGTTCCCGTGAGGTGCGTGACGACCGGGAGGGCGGGCGCCCGGTACGTCAGGGACTCGGCGACCTCGCGGAAGGCGTCGAGCATGCCGTCCATCAGCGGTGAGTGGAAGGCGTGGCTGACGGTGAGCCGCTTGGTGCGCCGGCCGCGCCGGTCGAACTCGGCGGCGATCTCCAGCGCGAGGGCCTCGTCGCCGGAGATGACGACGGCGGAGGCGGAGTTGACGGCGGCGATGCCGATCCGGTCCTCGTGGCCGGCCAGCAGCGGCAGGACCTCGTCCTCGGTGGCGGTCAGCGCGATCATGGCGCCGCCCTCGGGCAGTTGTTGCATGAGGCGGCCCCGCGCGGCGACCAGGGTGGCCGCGTCGGGCAGCGAGAGGACGCCCGCGACGTGCGCGGCGGTGATCTCGCCGATGGAGTGCCCGGCTACGAAGTCGGGGCGCACGCCCCATGATTCGACGAGCCGGTAGAGGGCGGTCTCCAGCGCGAACAGGGCGGGCTGGGTGAAGCCGGTCCGGTTCAGCAGGTCGCCGTCGTCGGCGAACAGGACGTCCTTGAGGGGCTGTTCGAGGTGCTGGTCCAGCTCGGCGCAGACCGAGTCCAGCGCGTCGGCGAAGGCGGGGTACGTCTCGTACAGCTCGCGTCCCATGCCGGGGCGCTGGCTGCCCTGTCCGGTGAACAGGATCGCCGTCCGGCCGTCGGCGGCGGGGTGCTGGACCAGCCGGGCGCTGTCGTGGCCCTCGGCCAGGGCGGTGAGCCCGGCGAGGAGCTCCGTACGGTCGTGCGCGACGACGGCGGCCCTGCGGTCCAGGGAGGTACGGGTGGTGGCGAGGGAGAGCGCCACATCGGCGGGGGCGGCCTCGGGCCGCTGAGCGAGATGGTCGATGAGCCGGGCTGCCTGGGCGCGCAGCGCGGCAGGGGTCCGGCCGGAGAGGGCGAACGGCAGGGGGGTGCCGGCGGGCAGGCCGGAGTCGGTGCCGGCGGCGGGCTCCTCGGCGGGCGGCTGCTCGATGATGACGTGGGCGTTGGTGCCGCTGACGCCGAAGGAGGAGATGCCCGCGCGACGGGGGCGGCCCGCGTCGGGCCACTCGGCGGCCTCGGTGAGCAGCGAGACCGCGCCCGCGGTCCAGTCGATGTGCGGGGACGGCTCACCGATGTGCAGCGACGGCGGCATGACGCCGTGACGCATGGCGAGGACCATCTTGATGATGCCCGCCGCGCCCGCCGCGGCCTGGGTGTGGCCGATGTTGGACTTGATGGAGCCGAGCCGGAGCGGCCGGTCGCCGGGGCGGTCCTGGCCGTAGGTGGCGAGCAGGGCCTGGGCCTCGATGGGGTCGCCGAGGGTGGTGCCGGTGCCGTGGGCCTCGACGGCGTCGACGTCGGCGGTGGTCAGGCCCGCGTTGGCGAGGGCCTGGCGGATGACGCGCTGCTGCGAGGGGCCGTTCGGGGCGGTGAGGCCGTTGCTGGCGCCGTCCTGGTTGACGGCGGTGCCGCGGACGACGGCCAGGATCTGGTGACCGTTGCGTCGGGCGTCGGAGAGCCGCTCGACGAGGATCATGCCCGCGCCCTCGGCCCAGCCGGTGCCGTCGGCGTCGGCGGAGAAGGACTTGCAGCGGCCGTTGGTGGCGAGGCCGCGCTGGCGGCTGAAGTCGATGAAGGTGTCCGGGGTGGACATGACGGTGACACCGCCCGCGAGGGCCATGTCGCACTCGCCGTTGCGCAGGGCCTGCGCTGCGAGGTGCAGGGCGACCAGCGACGAGGAGCAGGCCGTGTCGACGGTGACGGCGGGGCCTTCGAGCCCGAACGTGTACGAGATCCGGCCGGAGGCGACACTGCCCGCGGTGCCGGTTCCGAGGTAGCCCTCCAGGCCCTCGGGCACGGCCGGGAGCCGGGTCAGGTAGTCGTGGTACATGACGCCGGCGAACACGCCGGTGCGGCTGCCGCGTACGGACGCGGGGTCGATCCCGGCCCGCTCGAACGCCTCCCAGGACGTCTCCAGGAGGAGCCGCTGGTGCGGGTCCATGGCGAGGGCTTCGCGCGGGTTGATGCCGAAGACGTCCGGGTCGAAGTCGGCGGCGTCGTGCAGGAAGCCGCCCTCCCGGGTGTACGAGGTCCCGGCCCGGCCGGGATCGGAGTCGTACAGCGCGTCGAGGTTCCAGCCCCGGTCCGTGGGGAACGGCGAGATCGCGTCGACGGAGCCTGCGACGAGCTGCCACAGTTCCTCGGGGGTGGTGACCCCACCGGGGTAGCGACAGCTCATGCCGACGATGGCGATGGGCTCGTCGTCGACGGCGGTGACGGCCACGACCGGAGCCGAGTCCGCCGCGTCGCCGAGGAGTTCGGTCCGCAGGAACGCGGAGAGCGCGTTCGGGGTGGGGTAGTCGAAGACGAGGGTGGCGGGCAGCCGCACGCCGGTGGCGGAGCCGAGGCGGTTGCGCAGCTCGACGGCGGTCAGCGAGTCGAAGCCGAGCTCCTTGAAGGCGCGGCCGGGGTCGACGGCCTCCGGGCCGGGGTAGCCGAGGACGGCGGCGACCTGGACACGGACGGTGTCGAGGAGCAGCCGGTCGCGCTCAGCGGCGGTCAGGGGCAGCAGGCGCTCGGTGAGGCCACCGGCCGGGGCGGCGTCCGGGGACTCGACCGACCTGCGGGCGGGCCCGCGGACCAGGCCGCGCAGGAGCGCGGGGACCATGCTCGCGTCGGCGTGGCGCAGGGCTGCCAGGTCGAGGTGCATGGGGACGGCGGTGGGGTCGCCCACGGCTCGGGCGGTGTCCAGAAGCGCCAGGCCCTCGGCGGACGACAGGGCGGCGACTCCGGCGCGGGAGATCCGTTCCAGGTCGGCGTCGGCGAGGTCGCCGGTCATGCCGCTGCGTTCGGCCCACAGGCCCCAGGCGAGGGCGGTGGCGGGCAGTCCTTCGGCGCGGCGTCGCTGGGCGAGCGCGTCGAGGAAGGTGTTGGCGGCGGCGTAGTTGGCCTGGCCGGGGCCGCCGAGGGTGCCGGCGGCGGCGGAGAACAGCACGAATGCCGCGAGGTCCAGCTCCCGGGTCAGCTCGTGCAGGTTCACGGCCGCGTCGACCTTGGCGGGCAGGACCGCGTCGATGCGCTCGGGCGTGAGCGCTTCGAGGATGCCGTCGTCGAGGACGCCCGCGGTGTGGACGACGGCGGTCAGCGGGTGCTCGGACGGTATGGACGCGATGAGCGCGGCGAGCGCGTCACGGTCGGCTGCGTCGCAGGCGGCCAGGGTGACGTCGGCGCCCAGCTCCTGCAGTTCGGCCAGGAGTTCGGCCGCACCGGCGGCGGCCTCGCCGCGACGGCTGGTCAGCAGCAGGTGGCGTATGCCGTGCTCGGCGACGAGGTGCCGGGCGACGAGGCCGCCGAGGGTGCCGGTGGCGCCGGTGACCAGGGCGGTGCCGTCGGGATCGAGTGCGGGCGCCTCCTGGCCGGGCGCGGCGGCGACGCGGGCGAGCCGGGGCACGAGGGCCTTGCCCGCGCGCAGGGCGAGCTGCGGCTCGGCCGTGGCGAGCGCGGCGGGCAGGGCACGCAGGGAGTCCTCGCGTCCGTCCAGGTCGAGCAGGACGAACCGGTCGGGGTGCTCGGACTGTGCGGAGCGCAGCAGACCCCACAGCGGGGCGTGGGTCAGGTCGGCGACATCGGAGCCGGCCGTGGTGGCGACGGCGTCACGGGTGACGAACACCAGCCGGGAGCCGGCGAACCGGTCGTCGGCGAGCCAGGCCTGGGCCAGCTCCAGGGTGCGGTGCAGGGCGTCGGCGACGGCGGTGGGCAGCGCGGTGTCGACGGGAGTCGCCGAGGGGACGCCGGACGCGGGGAACGGGACGACGACGGCCTGCGGGACGGGCCCGCCCGCGTCCAGCGCCGTGCCGAGGGCGGCGAGGTCGGCGTGGGCGGCGGCGGTGGGCAGCGCGGTGACGAACTCCGTACGGGAGTCGCCCAGCAAGGCCCACTGGCCCGCCGCGACGGTGGTGGCGGCCGGGAGGGGCGCACCGGTCCATTCCACACGGAACAGGGAGTCGTGGAAGGCGGTACGGGCGGCGTGCACCTGGTCCGGGGAGACGGGCCGCAGCAGCAGTGCGTCGACGGAGGCGACGGGCGTTCCGGTCTCGTCGGCGAGGGTCACCGACACGGTGTCGTTGCCCGCGGGTGCGAGCCGTACGCGCAGGGCGCGGGCGCCGACCGCCCGGAGAGCGACACCGCTCCAGGAGAACGGCAGCCTGCCGTGTTCGGTCTCGTCAAGGAGCGAGCCGATGCCGACGGCGTGCAGCGCGGCGTCCAGCAGCGCGGGGTGCAGACCGAACAGGGCGGCCTCGGCGTGCGCCTGCTCCGGCAGGCGGACCTCGGCGAAGACCTCGTCGCCGCGCTGCCAGGCGCCGGCCAGACCCTGGAAGACCGGACCGTAGGCGAAGCCGGACTCGGTGAGGTAGTCGTACAGGCCCTCGACCTCGACCTTGGTGGCGTTCTTCGGCGGCCAGCTGGTGAGGTCGGCGAGGGGCTCGCGGGCGCCTCGGGCGGCGGTGGCGAGGAAGCCGGTGGCGTGCCGGGTCCAGGCGCCCTCGCCCCAGGTGTCGTCGGCGGCGTCCTCGGGCCGGGAGTGCAGGGTCAGCGAGCGGCGGCCCTCGGTGTCGGGCGCGCCCACGGCGAGCTGGATCTGCACCCCGCCGTGCGGGGGCAGCACCAGCGGCGCCTCCAGGGTGAGTTCGTCCAGCAGGTCGCAGCCGGTGTGGTCGCCGGCCCGGAGGGCGAGTTCGACGAAGGCGGTGCCGGGCAGCAGCACGGTGTCCATCACCGTGTGGTCGGCGAGCCAGGGGTGGGTGGCCAGCGAGAGCCGCCCGGTGAACAGGTGGCCGTCGCCGTCGGCGAGAGCGATGGCCGCACCCAGCAGGGGGTGGTCGGCGGAGCCGATGCCGGCGGCGGTGACGTCGCCCGCCCAGGCGGTGGGCTGCTCGGGCCAGTACAGCTCGCGCTGGAAGGCGTACGTGGGCAGGTCGATGCGGGTGGCTCCGCGCCCGGCGAAGACGGCGGACCAGTCGACGGCGACGCCGTGGACATGGGCCTGGGCGACGGCTGTTGCGAACGCGGACGCCTCGGGACGGTCGCCGCGCAGGACGGGCACGAAGACGGCGTCCTGGCCCGTGACGCACTCCTGCGCCAGGGCGGTGAGGACCCCGCCCGGGCCCACCTCGACGAACGTGGTGACGCCCTGCGCGGTGAGCTTGCGGACGCCGTCCAGGAAGCGGACGGCCTCGCGGACGTGGCGTACCCAGTAGTCGGCGGCGCAGATCTCCTCCGCGGTGACGGAGGCGCCGGTCAGGTTGGAGACGATCGGGATGACGGGCGGCGCGTACGCGACGCTCTCGGCGACCTCACGGAACGCGTCGAGCATGCCGTCCATCAGCGGCGAGTGGAAGGCGTGGCTGACCGTGAGGCGCTTCGTCCTGCGGCCTCGCGCGCGCAGGGTCTCGGCGAGTGCCGTGGCGGCGTCCTCGTCGCCCGAGACGACCACGGACCGGGGGCCGTTGACGGCGGCGATGCTCACCCGGCCGGTGAGCAGCGGTGCGACCTCGTCCTCGGTGGCCTCGACGGCGATCATCGCGCCCCCGGTGGGCAGCGCCTGCATGAGCCGGCCGCGGGCGGCGACGAGCTTGGCCGCATCGGCGAGGGTGAGCACGCCGGAGACATGGGCGGCGGCGAGTTCGCCGATGGAGTGGCCGATGAGGAAGTCGGCGCCGACGCCCCACTGTTCGAGCTGCCGGAACAGGGAGACCTCGACGGCGAACAGGGCGGCCTGGGTGTAGGCGGTCTCGTCGAGCAGGTCCGCCTCGGGCGTGCCTTCGGCGGCGAACAGCACGTCGAACAGGGGCCGTTCGAGGTACTGGTCCAGCTCGATGCGGACCTCGTCGAGGGCGCGGGCGAAGCCGGGATGCGTGGCGTACAGCTCACGTCCCATGCCCAGGCGCTGGCTGCCCTGGCCCGTGAAGAGGAAGGCGGTCTTGCCCTCGCTCACCGCGCCCAGGACGGGGGCGGCGGGCTGCTCGCCGCCGGCGAGGGCGGTGAGGTCGGCGAGCAGGCTTTCGCGGTCGCCGAACAGGACGGCCCTGCGGTCGAGCGAGGACCGGCTGGTGGCGAGCGAGAAGCCGAGGTCGGTCAGGCTCTCGGTGTCGGCCGCGAGTTCGGGACGGGCGTGCAGATGGGCGGCGAGGCGTTCGGCCTGGGCGCGCAGTGCGGCGTCGCTCTGGCCCGACAGGAGCACCGGCACCGGGCCGGTGGCGCCGGCCGGCGTCCCGGTCGCGGAGGGGTTCTCGGGGTCCGTGGCGGAGGCGGGGGCGGATGCTGCCTCCGACGCCTCCGCCGTGGGCGCGGCGTCCGCGCCGGTCTCCTGCGCGTCCTCGGCGGGCGGGGCCTGCTCGATGACGGTGTGCGCGTTGGTGCCGCTGACACCGAAGGAGGAGACACCGGCGCGGCGCGGCTGGCCGGTCTGCGGCCACGGCACGGCCTCGGTCAGCAGTTTGACGTCGCCGGCGGCCCAGTCGACGTTGCCGGACGGCTGGTCGATGTGGAGCGACTCGGGCAGCACTCCGTGCTGCATGGCGAGGACCATCTTGATGATGCCCGCGACACCGGCGGCGGCCTGCGTGTGACCGATGTTCGACTTGATGGAGCCCAGCCACAGCGGGCGGCCCTCGGGACGGTTCTGGCCGTACGTGGCGAGGATGGCCTGCGCCTCGATCGGGTCGCCGAGGGTCGTGCCGGTGCCGTGCGCCTCGACGACGTCGACCTGCGCGGGGGTGAGCCCGGCGTTCGTGAGTGCCTGACGGATCACGCGCTGCTGGGACGGGCCGTTGGGCGCGGTCAGGCCGTTGCTCGCGCCGTCCTGGTTGATCGCCGAGCCACGCACGAGGGCAAGGACGGGATGACCGTTCCTGCGGGCGTCGGAGAGCCGCTCGACGAGCAGCATGCCGACGCCCTCGCCCCAACCGGTGCCGTCGGCTCCGTCGGCGAACGGCTTGCAGCGTCCGTCGGGTGCGAGCCCGCGCTGGCGGCTGAACTGCACGAACGCGCGCGGGCTCGACATGACGGTGACACCGCCCGCCAGCGCCAGCGAGCACTCGTCGTTGCGGAGCGCCTGGACGGCGAGGTGCAGGGCGACCAGCGAGGCCGAGCAGGCGGTGTCGACGGTGACGGCCGGGCCTTCGAGGCCGAAGGTGTAGGAAATGCGGCCGGAGACGACACTGGCCGCGTTTCCGGTGAGGAGATATCCCTCGACGCCCTTGGGTACTTCGCGCAGCAGCTCCGGATAGTCCTGGCCGTTGGTGCCGATGAAGACACCGGCCTTGCTGCCGCGCAGGGTCGCCGGGTCGATTCCGGCTCTTTCGAAGGTTTCCCAGGACGTTTCGAGGAGCAGGCGCTGCTGGGGGTCCATGCCGAGGGTTTCGCGCGGGCTGATGCCGAAGAAGGCCGCGTCGAATTTCCCGACGCCGTCGAGGAATCCGCCCTCACGGGTGTACGAGGTGCCCTGCTGGTCGGGGTCGGCGTCGTACAGCGACTCGATGTCCCAGCCACGGTCGACGGGGAAGTCGGTGATCGCGTCCCGACCCCCGGCCACCAGGTCCCACAGGCCCTCCGGCGACTCGATGCCGCCGGGGAACCTGCAGCTCATGCCGACGATCGCGATCGGCTCCGGCTCCTGGGCCTCGACCTCGCGAAGGCGCTGCCGCGTCTGATGCAGATCGGCCGTCACCCGCTTCAGGTAGCCGAGGATCTTGTCCTGATCTGCCATTGGAACCTCACCCATGCTTCTCGTCACAAACCCTTGCGCTGCTACTGCCTGCTGTCCGCTGTGCTAAATACCGAACTCTTTCTCGATGAAGTCGAAGAGCTCGTCGGGCGTGGCCTCCTGAAGTTTCTCGGTCACGGCCTCGCCACTTGATTCGGTGTGCGGTTCACCCCATTTCGCAAGGAGAGCCTGCAGACGCAGCGCGATGTCGGTACGCGTTTCACTGTCCGGGTCGAGAACGGACAGCGCGGACTCCAGCTTTTCGAGTTCCGCGATGCCCGGGGCGGCCCCGGCACTGCCGTCCTGGGTGATCTCGGCCCGGAGGAACTCGGCCAGGACCGTCGGGGTCGGGTGGTCGAAGACGAGCGTGGCCGGCAGCCTCAGCCCGGTGGCGGCGTTGAGGCGGTTGCGCAGCTCCAGCGCGATCAGGGAGTCGAATCCGAGCTCCTTGAAGGCACGGCCCGCGCCCACCTCGTCGGTCGTGGGGTGGCCCAGCGCGGTGGCCGCGTGGGAGCGGACCAGTTCGAGGACGGCCAGGGCCTGTTCGGCCTGCGGCATGACGGCGAGCCGTCGGCGCAGCGCCTCGGCCGGGGAGTCCCCGCCCGCTTCGCCGGCTGCCGGAGCGGACTCGGCGAGCTGCCGCACCTCCGGCAGGTCGCCGAGGAACGGGCTGCGCCGTACGGCCGTGTAGCCGGGCGCGAACCGCTCCCACTGGATGTCGGCGACGGCGACGGCCGCCTCCGTGTGGTCGAGGGCCTGCTGCAGCGCACGGATCGCCGAGCGGGGTGCCATGGCGGGCACGCCTCCGCGGTCGAGCCGCTCACCGATCGCGCCGCCCGCGGCGAGCCCGCTGTCGCCCCAGCGGCCCCAGGCCACGGAGGTGGCGGCAAGGCCGTCGGCGTGACGCTGCTCGGCGAGGGCGTCCAGGTAGGAGTTCGCGGCGGCGTAGTTGCCCTGTCCCGCGTCGCCGAGCGTGCCGGCGACACCGGAGAAGAGGACGAACGCCGACAGGTCCAGATCGCGGGTGAGCTCGTGGAGGGTGAGAGCCGCGTCCGCCTTGGGGGCGAGCACGGTCGCGAACCGCTCCGGAGTCAACGCGTCGATGACGCCGTCGTCGAGGACACCGGCCGTGTGCATGACGGCGGTGAGGGGCCGGTCGGCGGGGATCGCGTCGATGAGGGTGGTGACGGCGTCGCGGTCGGCCATGTCGCAGGCGGCGAGGGTGACCTGGGCGCCGAGGGCGGTGAGTTCGTCGCGGAGTTCGGCGGCTCCGGGCGCGTCGGGGCCTCGGCGGCTGGTGAGGAGCAGGTGCTCGGCGCCGTTCCCGGCGAGCCAGCGGGCCACGTGCGCGCCCAGCGCGCCCGTACCGCCGGTGACGAGGGTGGTGCCCTGCGGGCGCCACTCCCGTACGGGGGCGGTGTCCGCGAGGGGTGCGTGGACCAGACGGCGGCCGAAGAGACCCGAAGCGCGCAGCGCCACCTGGTCCTCGGAGCCGTCACCGGCCAGAACACCCACAAGACGTTCGAGCGTACGGTCGTCGGCCTGCTGCGGCAGGTCGACGAGACCGCCCCAACGGTCGGGGTACTCCAGGGCGACCGTGCGGCCGAAGCCCGAGACGAGCGCCTGCGCCGGGTCCTGGAGCCGCTCCGAACGGGCCACGGCGACAGCGCCGCGCGTGACGCACCACAGGGGTGCGGCCACATCGGCGTCACCGAGTGCCTGGACGAGCGCGGCGGTGGCGAGGAGCCCGGCGTGCGCACGGAGCGCAGCGCCTTCGGCGGTGAAGGCGCCCTCACCGGCGAGGGCGAGGAGGGACAGGACGCCGGCCGGGGCGCTCTCGCCCGTCTCGGCCTTGAGCGTGGCGGCGAGCCGGTCACGATCGGCCGCGTCGGCGGAGACGGTCACGGTACGGACCTCGGCGCCACGGTCGGCGAGCGTCCGCAGGACAGCAGCCATCCACTCATCACCCGAGCCGCCGGACAGCGAGCCGGTCAGGGCCTCGGGGACGACGACCAGCCACGTGCCCGACAGGCGAGCCGGGGAAGGGTCTGCAATCCGCTTCCAGGTGACGCGGTAGCGCCAGCCGTCCACGGTCGAATGCTCACGACTCTGCCGACGCCACGACGACAGACCGGGAAGGACCGTCCCCAAAGAGCCAATCGCGTCAGGGCTATCCAAAGCGAGAGTGCCGGCCAGCGCTTCGAGGTCCTCGCGTTCGACGGCCTCCCAGAACCGGGCATCGATCGCACTCTCCGCGGACACCGCCACCGCCTCGACAGGAGCAGCCTCCGGCCAGAACCGCTGCGACTGGAAAGCGTAAGTGGGCAGGTCCACCCGCCGGGCACCCGTGCCCGCGAAAACCGCATCCCAGTCCACATTCACACCACGGACATACGCCTCACCCAACGACAGCCAAAAACGCTCCAGACCCCCCTCATGACGGCGCAGGGAACCAAGAACAGCAGCCTCACGACCCGCATCCTCGACCGTCTCCTGCATACCCACCGCCAGAACAGGATGAGGACTCGACTCCACGAACACCCCAAAACCCTGCTCCAGCAACCTCCGGGTCACCTGCTCAAACTCCACCGTCCGACGCAGATTACGGAACCAATACCCCCCATCCAGCTCCGGACCCCGCACCCACTCACCCGTCACCGTCGACAAGAACGGCACCTCGGCAACCCGCGGCACAACCGGAGCCAACAACCGCGCAAGCTCCTCCCGCAACAACTCCACCTGCGCCGAATGCGACGCATAATCCACCGCAATCCGCTTCGCCCGAACACCCACCGACTCACACGACACCAACAGCTCACCCAGAGCCTCGACCTCGCCCGAGACCACCACCGAGGACGGCCCGTTCACCGCAGCAACCGAAATCCGCTCCTCACCCCACGGAGCAATCAACTCCCGCACATCCCTCGCCGGCAGCGGCACCGACACCATGCCGCCCAGACCCGCCAGCACCCGGCCGATCGCCTGACTACGCAACGCAACCACCCGCGCCGCATCCTCAAGAGACAAGATCCCCGCCACACACGCAGCAGCAATCTCACCCTGCGAATGACCGATCACCGCACCCGGACGCACACCAGCAGCCCGCCACACCTCCGCCAACGACACCATCACCGCAAACAGAGCAGGCTGAACCACATCCACCCGCTCCAACGACGGCGCGCCTTCGACGCCGCGCAGTACATCGCGCAGCGACCAGTCGGTGAAGGGCTCCAGCGCCTTCGCACACTCATCCACCCGGGCAGCGAACACGGGTGAAGCGTCCAACAGCGCTTCTGCCATGCCTACCCATTGCGACCCCTGTCCGGGGAACACGAAGGCCGTCTTCCCCCCGACGACCGCCCCCTTCACGAGCAGGGGTGAGGTGCCCTCCGCCGCGAGAGCGGTCAGGGCTCCGACGTAGTCGGAGCGGTCCCGTCCGATCAGGACGGCGCGCTGGTCGAGCGCGCTTCGGGTCGTCGCCAGGGAGTGGCCGACATCGACAAGCCGCAGGTCAGAGTGGGTAGTGAGCTGTGTCAGCAGACGCTCGGCCTGGCCGCGCAGCGCCTTCTCGCTCTTGGCGCTCAGGGTCCAGGGCAGCACGGCGGACCGGTCGGACGCGGTGTCGCCCGGGGTGATCGCGGCCAGTAGGGGTTCGGCCGGCAGCGCAGGGGTCTCCCGGTCGTCGGATCCCGCTTCGGCCGGAGCCTGCTCGATGATGGCGTGGGCGTTGGTGCCGCTGAAGCCGAAGGACGAGACGCCGGCCCGCCAGGGGCGGCCGGTCTCAGGCCACGCCTGCTCCTCGGTCAGCAGGGCGACCTCGCCCGCGCTCCAGTCGACGTGCGGCGTGGGTTCAGCGATGTGCAGGCTCTGCGGCAGCACTCCGTGCTGCATGGCGAGCACCATCTTCATGACGCCCGCGACACCGGCCGCCGCCTGGGCGTGGCCGATGTTGGACTTGATGGAACCGAGCAGCAGCGGCTGTCCGGCCGGACGCTCCTGCCCGTAGGTGGCGAGCAGGGCCTGCGCCTCGATCGGGTCACCGAGGGTCGTACCCGTACCGTGCGCCTCGACGACGTCCACATCCGCGGCCGACAGGCGGGCGTTGGCGAGGGCTTGGCGGATGACGCGCTGCTGCGACGGACCGTTCGGAGCCGTCAGACCGTTGCTCGCACCATCCTGGTTGATCGCCGAACCACGCACCACCGCAAGCACCGGGTGCCCCTTGGCCCGCGCGTCCGACAGACGCTCGACGAGCAGCATGCCGACGCCCTCTGCGGGGCTGAATCCGTCGGCGTCCGAGGAGAACGCCTTGCAGCGTCCGTCGGTGGAGAGTCCGCGCTGACGGCTGAACTCGATGAAGGTGCCCGGCGTCGACATGACCGTCACGCCACCGGCGAGGGCGAGCGAGCATTCGCCGTTGCGCAGGGCCTGTACCGCGAGGTGCAGGGCGACGAGCGAGGCCGAGCAGGCGGTGTCGACGGTGACGGCCGGGCCTTCGAGGCCGAAGGTGTAGGAGAGCCGGCCGGAGACGACGCTGCCCGCGCTGCCCGTGGCCAGGTGCCCCTCAAGGCCGTCCGTCGCTGCCCGTACGAGGTTGGCGTAGTCGGAGCCGTTGGTGCCGACGAACACACCGGACTGGCTGCCGCGCAGCGTGTCAGGGTCGATGCCGGCGCGCTCGAACGCCTCCCACGAGGTCTCCAGGAGCAGCCGCTGCTGCGGGTCCATGGCGAGGGCCTCGCGCGGCGAGATGCCGAAGAACGACGAGTCGAAGGAGGCGGCGTCGGACAGGAAGCCGCCCTCCCGGGTGTACGAGGTGCCTTGCGCGTCGGGGTCGGGGTCGTACAGCGCGTCGACGTCCCAGCCGCGGTCCAGGGGGAACTGGGACAGCGCGTCACCGTCGGAGGTGAGCAGCTGCCACAGCTCCTCGGGGTTGCGGACCCCGCCGGGGAAGCGGCAGCTCATTGCGACGATGGCTATCGGCTCGGTGTCGGAGACCGCGGCCGTCGGCACGTGGGCGGCGGCCGCGGCGCCCTGTCCGAAGAACTCGGCCCGCAGATGCCGGGCGAGAACGGTGGGGGTCGGGTAGTCGAAGACGAGGGTGGGCGGCAGCTTGAGGCCGCTGGCCGTGTTCAGGCGGTTGCGCAGTTCGACGGAGGTGAGGGAGTCGAAGCCCAGCTCCTTGAAGGCCCGGCCCGCTTCGACCGCGTCGGGTCCTGCGTATCCGAGGACGGCGGCGACGGCGGTGCGGACCAGTTCGAGGAGCAGTCGCTCCTGTTCGGCCTCGGGCCGGCCGGTGAGCTGCCGGGCCAGCGCGGCAGCGCTGCCGGTGTCCTCCGCGGCGTCCGTGCCCATGCTGTCCATGACCTCCCGCGCCTCGGGCAGGTCGTGCAGCAGAGGCCTGGCGCGGCCGGAGGTGAAGGCGAGGACGAAGCGCTTCCACTCCATGTCGGCGACCGTCAGGGTCGTCTCGTCGCGGTTCAGGGCGTGCTGGAGTGCGGAGACGGCACGCTCGGGCGACATCTCGATGACTCCATGGCGGCGCATCCGGTCACCGACCGCGCCCTCGGCCATGCCGCCGTCGCCCCAGGGGCCCCAGGCGATGGAGGTGGCGGGCAGTCCGGCTGCCCGGCGGTACTCGGCGAAGGCGTCCAGGAACGCGTTGCCGGGCGCGTAGTTGCCCTGGCCGGGGGCGCCGAAGGTGGCGGCGAAGGACGAGAAGAACACGAACGCCGACAGGTCGAGATCGCGGGTCAGTTCGTGCAGGTGCAGCGTCGCGTCGACCTTCACGCGCAGGACGCGCTCGATCTGCTCGGGCGTGAGCGCCTCGATGACCCCGTCGTCGAGGACGGCCGCCGTGTGCACGACGGCGGTGAGGGGCTGGTCGGCGGGAACGGCGGCGATGAGGGCGGCGACGGCGTCCCGGTCGCTCACATCGCAGGCCGCGATGGTCACGCGCGCGCCGAGGGCGGTGAGTTCTTCGCGGAGTTCGGCGGCTCCGGGCGCGTCGGGGCCTCGGCGGCTGGTGAGGAGCAGGTGCTCGGCGCCGTTCCCGGCGAGCCAGCGGGCCACGTGCGCGCCCAGCGCGCCCGTACCGCCGGTGACGAGGGTGGTGCCCTGAGGACGCCACTCCCGTACGGCGGGCGTCTCGGCGAGACGGGTGCGTACGAGCCTGCGTACGAAGAGGCCGGAGGCGCGCACCGCCACCTGGTCCTCGGCGGCGTCACCGGCCAGGACACCCGCGAGCCGGGTCAGTGCCCGGTCGTCCACGGCGTCCGTGCCGGGCAGGTCGATCAGCCCTCCCCAGCGCTCGCCGTGCTCCAGCGCGGTCACCCGGCCCAGGCCCCATACCGGTGCCTGCGCGGGGTCGGCCACCTGCTCGGAACGGCCGGTGGCGACAGCGCCGCGCGTGACGCACCACAGGGGTGCGGCCACATCGACGTCACCGAGCGCCTGGACGAGGGACAGGGTGGCGATCACACCGCCGGGCGCGGAGACGTGGAACGGCTCGTCGGCCCCCGCCGGGGTCAGCAGGGACAGGACGCCCGACAGTGCGGGACCGTCCGCGAGTACGTCACGTATCCGTTCGGCGAGAACGGCCCGGGTGTTCTCCGTCCGGCCGACCGCGATCTGCCGTACGTCGGCGCCGTGTTCCGCGAGCGTCCGCAGGACAGCGGCCGTCCACGCGTCGGTCGGGCCGCCGGGCAGGGAATCGGTCAGGGCGTCGGCAACGGCGACCAGCCACGTGCCGGACAGGCGGGCCGTCGTGGGCTCCGGCGCAGGCTTCCAGGTGACGCGGTAGCGCCAGCCGTCCACGGTGGACTGCTCACGGCTCTGTCGGCGCCACGACGACAGCGCGGGCAGGAGCGCGGTGAGTTTCTCGTCCTCGTCGACGTCCAACTCGGCGGTGAGCGCCGCCACATCCTGGCGCTCGACGGCTTCCCAGAAGCGGGCTTCGACAGCGTCGACGGGGTAGGCGGTGGCCGTGACGTCCTCGGCGGTGCCGCTTTCGAGCCAGTAGTGCTCCTGCTGGAAGGCGTAGGTGGGCAGGTCCACCCGCCGGGCACCCGTGCCCGCGAAGACCGCATCCCAGTCCACACTCACACCACGGACATACGCCTCACCCAACGACAGCCAAAAACGCTCCAGACCCCCCTCATGACGGCGCAGGGAACCAAGAACAGCAGCCTCACGACCCGCATCCTCGACCGTCTCCTGCATACCCACCGTCAGAACAGGATGAGGACTCGACTCGACGAACACCCCAAAACCCTGCTCCAGCAACGTCCGGGTCACCTGCTCAAACTCCACCGTCCGACGCAGATTACGGAACCAATACCCCCCATCCAGCTCCGGACCCCGCACCCACTCACCCGTCACCGTCGACAAGAACGGCACCTCGGCAACCCGCGGCACAACCGGAGCCAACAACCGCGCAAGCTCCTCCCGCAACAACTCCACCTGCGCCGAATGCGACGCATAATTCACCGCAATCCGCTTCGCCCGAACACCCACCGACTCACACGACACCAACAGCTCATCCAGAGCCTGCACGTCACCGGAAACCACCACCGAGGACGGCCCGTTCACCGCGGCAACCGAAATCCGCTCCTCACCCCACGGAGCAATCAACTCCCGCACATCCCTCGCCGGCAGCGGCACCGACACCATGCCGCCCAGACCCGCCAGCCCCCGGCCGATCGCCTGACTACGCAACGCAACCACCCGCGCCGCATCCTCAAGAGACAAAATCCCCGCCACACACGCAGCAGCAATCTCACCCTGCGAATGACCGATCACCGCACCCGGACGCACACCAGCAGCCCGCCACACCTCCGCCAACGA
>NZ_JBICZI010000037.1:0-58168 GCF_043201855.1 Streptomyces sp. NPDC048257 | reverse complement strand
GCCAGAAGGGCGTCCAGGCCAGAAGTCACACTCAGGTCAACGGGCGCCCTTCGCCATGGTCGCGGCCAGCACAGACATCGGACTCATTCATCTAGCCGCGGCCCGTGGGCGGGGTGCGGCTGCCCGCGCGGTACGGGGCCGGCCAGGGGGCGGCCGGGCCCTCGTAGGACTGCTCGGCGGCCGCGTGGAGGGTCCAGTGGGGGTCGTAGAGGTGGGGGCGGCCGAGGGCGCAGAGGTCGGCGCGGCCCGCCAGCAGCAGGGAGTTCACGTCGTCCCAGGAGGAGATGGCGCCGACCGCGATGACGGGGATGCCGAGCGCGTTGCGGATCCGGTCGGCGTACGGGGTCTGGTACGAGCGCCCGTACTCGGGGGCCTCGTCCGCGACCACCTGGCCCGTCGAGACGTCGACGGCGTCCGCGCCGTGGGCGGCGAAGGCGGCCGCGATCCGGACCGCCTCCTCCGGTGAAGTGCCCCCCGGCGCCCAGTCGGTGGCCGAGAGGCGGACCGTCATCGGGCGGTCCTCGGGCCACACGGCGCGGACCGCGTCGAAGACCTCCAGCGGGAAGCGCAGCCGGTTCTCCAGGGAGCCGCCGTACTCGTCGGTGCGGTGGTTGGTCAGCGGGGACAGGAACCCGGAGAGCAGGTAGCCGTGGGCGCAGTGCAGTTCGAGCAGGTCGAATCCGGCGTCGGCGGCGCGGACGGCGGCGGCCGCGAACTCGGAGCGCAGCGCCGCCAGGTCCGCGCGCTCGAGGGCGCGCGGGAGCGCCGATACGCCCGGCCGGTAGGGCAGCGCGGAGGCGGCCACCAGCGGCCAGTTGCCCTCGGGGAGCGGGTCGTCCATGCCCTCCCACATCACCCGCGTCGAGCCCTTGCGGCCCGCGTGCCCGAGCTGGACGCCGAGGGCGGTGCCGGGCGCCGAGGTGTGGACGAAGTCGGCGATCCGTTTCCAGGCGGCCGTCTGCTCCTGGGTGTAGAGGCCGGTGCAGCCGGGGGTGATCCGGCCCTCGGCGGACACGCAGACCATCTCGGTCATCACCAGGCCGGCCCCGCCGAGGGCCCGCGCGCCCAGGTGTACGAGGTGGAAGTCGCCCGGCACGCCCTCCTCGGCCGAGTACATGTCCATCGGTGAGACGACGACCCGGTTGCGCAGGGTCAGGCCCCGCAGGGTGAACGGCGTGAACATCGGGGGCGTCCCGTCCGGTGGGCAGCCGAAGTCCCGTTCCACCGATCGAGTGAACCGCTCGTCGCGCAGCCGCAGGTTGTCGTGCGTGACCCGGCGGCTGCGGGTGAGGAGGTTGAAGGCGAACTGCCGTGCGGGCTGGTCGACGTATCCGGCGATCTCCTCGAACCAGTGCCGGCTCGCGGCCGCCGCCCGCTGGGTGCTGGCGACCGCGGGGCGGCGCGCCGCCTCGTACGCGGCGAGGGCGGCCGGTACGTCACCGGGCGCCGCGCCCACGGCTTCGGCGAGCGCGAGCGCGTCCTCCACCGCCAGTTTGGTGCCGGACCCGATGGAGAAGTGGGCGGTGTGCGCCGCGTCGCCGAGCAGGGCCACGTTCCCCTGCGACCAGCGTGCGTTGACGACGGTACGGAACTGCGTCCAGGTGGAGCGGTTGCCGTGCAGGGGGCGGCCGCGCAGGGCCTCGCTGAAGATCTTGGCGCAGCGGGCGGCCGACTCGTTCTCGTCGCACAGGTCGAAGCCGGCCGCCCGCCACACCTCGTCGCGCATCTCCACGATCACGGTGGAGGCGTCGGCCGAGTAGGGGTAGGCGTGCAGCTGCATGACCCCGTGCTCGGTTTCCGCGATCTCGAAGCGGAAGGCGTCGAAGGCGAAGTCGGCGGCGAGCCAGATGTAGCGGCAGCGTCCGCTCGTCAGCGTCGGCCCGTAGTGCGCGGCGCCGGCCTCGCGGATGGCGCTGTGCACCCCGTCGGCGGCGACCACCAGGTCGTACGAGGCCGCGAGCACGGCCGCGGCCGGGGCCTCCGAGCGGAAGCGGAGGCGGACGCCGAGTCCGGCGCAGCGCTCGTGCAGGATCTCCAGCAGCCGGCGCCGGCCGATGGCCGCGAAGCCGTGGCCGCCGGAGGTCAGCAGCCGCCCCCGGTGCACGATGTCCACGTCGTCCCAGCGCACGAACTCCGCGCTCAGGGACGCGTGGACGACGGTGTCCGCCCGCTCGATGCCGCCGAGGGTCTCGTCGGAGAGGACCACGCCGAAGCCGAAGGTGTCGTCCGGGGCGCTGCGTTCCCAGACCTCCACCCGGTGGCCCTGGCGGGCCAGCAGCGCGGCGGCGTACAGCCCTCCCGGTCCCCCGCCGACGACGGCGACCCGCATGGCACCCGGAGTCATGTGGCTACCTGCCCTTCCACTCCGGCGGCCGCTTCCCGGTGAAGGCCGCGTGGAATTCCGCGTAGTCCTGGCCGTGCATCAGCAGGGCCTGGGTGGCTGCGTCCAGCTCCACGGACGCGGCCAGCGGCATGTCGAGCTCGGCGGTGAGCAGCGCCTTGGTCTGTGCGTAGGCCAGGGCCGGGCCGGCGGCGAGGTGCGCGGCGAGTTCGGCGGCCCGTACGTGGGCCTTGCCCTCCTCGGTGAGCTCGCTGAGCAGTCCGATGCGCTCGGCCTCGGCCGCGCGGACGGGCTCTCCGAGCATGAGCAGCCGGGTGGCGTGGCCGAGGCCGACGACCCGGGGCAGCAGGTAGGCGGCGCCCATGTCGCCGCCGGAGAGGCCGACGCGGGTGAAGAGGAAGGCGAAGCGGGCGGTGGGGTCGGCGATCCGGAAGTCGGCGGCGAGCGCGAGGACGGCTCCGGCTCCGGCGGCCACCCCGTGCACGGCGGCGATCACCGGGAAGGGGCATTCGCGGATGGCGCGGACCACCTGGCCGGTCATCCGGTTGAAGTCGAGCAGCTGGGCGGTGTCCATGGCGAGGGTGGCGCCGATGATCTCGTCCACGTCCCCGCCGGAGCAGAAGCCGCGCCCCTCGCCGCCCAGTACGAGGGCGCGCACGGAGCGCTCACGGGACAGTTCGCCGAGCAGGTCGCGCAGGTCGGCGTAGGCGCCGAAGGTGAGCGCGTTCAGCTTCTGGGGGCGGTCGAAGGTGACGGTGGCGACGCCGTCCTGCCGGGTGATCCGGAGGTGGTGCCACCGTTCGGTCGCTGGTGTGGAACCGGTGAAGGGGCTCACAGGACCGAAGATATCACCAGATCGTGACTGCCGTCACAGAAGCGCGACACATTCGCGCGGGGGTGTTCTCGCCGGGGCGCCCTGCGGAACGATAATTCGACTTCGTATCGTTGAAAGCGGGAGTTCCCGCTCCCCGCCCGACCCCGACCCCGACCCCAGCCCCGGAACGGATGGCCCCACCTTGCCCGACCCCTCCGCCTGGCGGATCGCCCTGCCCCACACGGCGGCCGCCGTACCCCTCGCCCGCGCCCTCGTCCGTACCGCGCTGGCCGAGACCGACGCGCCCGCCGACCGGGACACCGCAGAGCTGCTGACGGCGGAACTGGTCGCCAACGCCGTGGAGCACACCCGCCCCGGCGCCCCGATCGAGCTGGTCGTGGAACTGCTGGCGAACGGCTGCCAGGTCGAGGTCCACGACGGCGATCCGTGCCCGCCCGCCGATCCGCCGGACGGTACGGGCGAGGTCCGGCCCGACCCCTGGCAGGAACACGGCCGCGGACTGCTGCTGATCCGGAGCCTGAGCTCCGAGTGCGGCCATCGCCCCACCCCGCTGGGCAAGGCCGTGTGGTTCACCCTGCCCGGGCAGCGGAGTGGGCCCGCCGCAGGGTGATCCGCCGCCGCGCGGCCCGGCGTATGACTATGCGTCACCCCGGCGGCCGGGCCGGCCGAGCGTGGCGACGAGCACGGCCTTGATGGTGTGCAGCCGGTTCTCGGCCTCGTCGAAGACGACGGAGTGCTCCGACTCGAACACCTCGTCCGTCACCTCCAGCGAGTCGAGGCCGTGCCGCTCGTGGATCTCGCGGGCCACCTTGGTGCCGAGGTCGTGGAAGGCCGGCAGGCAGTGCATGAACTTCACGTCCGGGTTCCCGGTGGCACGCAGCACGTCCATGGTCACCGCGTAGGGGGACAGGGCCGCGATCCGCTCGTCCCAGACCTCCTTGGGCTCACCCATGGACACCCAGACGTCGGTCACGACGAAGTCCGCCCCGGCGACCCCCTCGGCGACCTCCTCGGTCAGGGTGATCCGGGCGCCGCTCTCCGCCGCGAGCGTGCGCGCCGCGGCCACCACGGACTCGGCGGGCCAGTAGGAGCGGGGTGCGACGATCCGTACGTCCATGCCCAGCAGCGCACCGGTCACGAGGTAGGAGTTGCCCATGTTGAAACGGGCGTCGCCGAGGTAGGCGAAAGCGATCCGGTTCAGGGTCTTGGTGCTGTGCTCGGTCATGGTGAGCAGGTCGGCCAGCATCTGGGTGGGGTGCCAGTCGTCGGTGAGGCCGTTGAAGACGGGGACGCCGGACTGGGCGGCGAGCTCCTCGACGGCCTGCTGGCTGTCGCCCCGGTACTCGATGCCGTCGAACATCCGGCCCAGGACCCGTGCGGTGTCCTTGACCGACTCCTTGTGACCCATCTGGGAGCCGGCGGGGTCGAGGTAGGTGGTGTGTGCGCCCTGGTCCGCGGCGGCGATCTCGAAGGCGCACCGGGTACGCGTCGAGGTCTTCTCGAAGATCAGGGCGATGTTGCGACCCTGGAGCAGGCGCTGCTCCACCCCGGCCTTCTTGGCCGCCTTCAGGTCGGCGGCGAGCTCGATCAGGCCGCGGAACTCGGCGGCCGTGAAGTCCAGCTCCTTGAGAAAACTACGGCCGGCGAGGTCGATGGCCATGGGGTCGCTCCAGCGTCACGGTGACAGGGGATGGTGGAAGTCTATACGATCTACTGTATTGATATACAGACCGGCCTCCCCGGGATCCCTCTCCCGGGTCCGGGGCCCTCCCCCGGACCCGGCCCGCCTCAGACCGCGTCCCGCTCGACGGGACAGCTCATGCAGCGCGGCCCGCCCCGGCCCCGCCCCAGCTCGCTGCCCGGGATCTCGATCACCTCGATGCCCATCCTGCGCAGGTGCGTGTTGGTCGTCACGTTCCGCTCGTAGGCGACCACCACCCCCGGCTCCACGGCCAGCACGTTGCAGCCGTCGTCCCACTGCTCCCGCTCCGCCGAGTGCACGTCCTGCGTCGCGGTCAGCACCCGGATCGAGTCCAGACCGAGCGCCCCCGCGATGGCCCGGTGCATGTGGTCCTCCGGGTGGTCGGTCACCTTCAGCTCGTGCGGCCCGCCGCCCGGCTCGATCGTGTAGGAGGGGAGCATCCCCAGTCCCGCGTACTGAGTGAACGTATCTCCGTCGACCATCGTCATCACCGTGTCCAGGTGCATGAAGGCGCGCCGCTTCGGCATGTCGAGCGCCACGATGGTCGTCGCGGAACCGGCGGCGAACAGACCCCGCGCCAGCATCTCCACCGCCTGCGGCGTGGTCCGCTCGCTCATCCCGATCAGCACCGCGCCGTTGCCGATGACCAGCACGTCACCGCCCTCGATGGTCGAGGGGTAGTCCGCCTGCCCCTGCGACCAGTAGTGGAAGGCGCCGGAGGTGGTGAAGAGCGGGTGGTGCCTGTAGATCGCCTCGAAATGGACCGTCTCGCGCTGCCGGGCCGGCCAGCGCATCGCGTTGATGGAGACCCCGTCGTAGATCCAGGCCGAAGTGTCCCGGGTGAACAGGTGGTTGGGCAGCGGGCCCAGCAGGAAGCCGTCCAGGTCCAGCGCGTGGAAGCGCACGGACACCGGCTCGGCGTGCCGCTCCAGGAACTCCCGCTTGGTCATCCCGCCGACCAGCGCCTCCGCCAGATCGGCCGAGGGCAGGGCGTCGAAGACCGATCTCAGATGGTCGGTGGCGAGCGGCCCGTACTCCTTCTCGTCGAAGACCCGGTCCAGAACGAGGTGTCTCGCCTCCGGAATCTCGAGGGCCTCGCGCAGCAGGTCCCCGAAGAGGTGGACCTCCACGCCCCGGTCCCGCAGCACGTCCGCGAATCCGTCGTGCTCCTGGCGGGCCCGGCGCACCCACAGCACGTCGTCGAAGAGGAGTGCGTCCTTGTTGCTCGGTGTGAGCCGCTTCAGCTCCAGGTCGGGCCGGTGGAGGATGACGCGGCGAAGCCGCCCGGTCTCGGAATCGACATGGAATCCCATGCCGTACACATTCCCAGACCGAACGGCTTTTTGACGTGGCGTCTGCTCAGCGGGGGGTGGTGAGACCGAGAAGTGCCGCAGGGGCGCCGACGAGCTCCGGGGTGGTCAGGCCCAGTTCGGGCGTCTTCAGGTTCGGCACCCCGGAGTTGGAGGCGTCCGGCATCGTCAGCAGACCACCGGCGACCAGGCCGGGGGTCCGGGCGAGCAGGTCGGTGGCCGGCGCCTCCACCGAACCCTCCCCGTCCGTCTCCGGCTTGCCCAGCAGGTTCGGCACCGGGGAGGTGACGAGGGTGCTGCCGAGCTCGGTGCCGACCGGGATCACCGGGAGCAGTGGGGTCGGGAGCATGTTCCCCTTGTGGAAGCGGGGCGCCTCGGGCGCTCCCACGGCCGGCACCGGCACGCCGGTGGCCACGCGCGGGGTGTCCACGCCCAGCGTGGTCTTCACGGCGTCCAGCGGGACACCGACCGGCACCGACTGGGCCACGGCCGGGGTGGCCGCGCCGGCCGCGGCCATACAGGTCATGAGCGCCGCAATGCTTCCGCGCGCGGTCATCTTCATAAGTGACGTTCCGTCCTTCCAGGGTCGCGGACATTCCGCTGCCCTGGATGAACGATCCCGCCGGTGGTTTTCCCGGAGTTCTCCGCGAAAGTTCCCCCATACGACCTAATTAGGGGCCGTACGGGGGCCACCGCTTTACGGGCTGTGCTGACGGCCGCCCGGCCGGCTCACAGGCGCGGGTCCACCGGCTCCGACTCCAGCGCGAGCACCGCGAAGACCGCCTCGTGGACCCGCCACAGCGGCTCCTCGGCCGCCAGCCGGTCCAGCGCCTCCAGCCCGAGCGCGTACTCGCGCAGGGCGAGCGAGCGCTTGTGCCCGAGGAACCGTTCGCGCAGCCGCTCCAGGTGGTCCGGCCGGGTGTACTCCGGGCCGTAGATGATCCGCAGGTACTCGCGCCCGCGCACCTTGACCCCGGGCTGGACCAGCCGGCCGCGGCCGTCCCGGGCGTACGCCTGGAGCGGCTTGACGACCATGCCCTCGCCGCCGGCCGCCGTGAGCTCCAGCCACCAGCCGGTTCCGGCCCGTACGGATTCCTCGTCCCCGGTGTCCACCAGGATCCGGCCGGTGCGGCGCAGCAGCCCGGTCCCGGCCGCCTCGTCGGCCGCGACCAGCCGGTCCAGCCAGAAGAGCTGCTCGTCGTGGGGCACGGCGGCCAGCGACCGCCCGGCTGCCGCCAGCAGCTGGAACGGCGCGAACCGTACGCCCTCCAGCCCGTCGGTGGTCCAGCAGTAGCGGCGGTAGGCCTCGGTGAAGGCCGCCGCGTCGGTGGCCCGGCCGCGCTGGCGCTCCAGCAGCTCGCCGGTCTCGACGCCCCGGGCGGTGGCCGCCTCCAGGGCGGCGATGGCACCGGGGAAGACGGCGCCGGAGGCCGCGCCCACGGCGGCGTACTGGTTGCGCAGCAGGCCGGTGGACTTCAGGGACCAGGGCAGGAGTTCCCCGTCGAGCAGCAGCCAGTCGGCGGCGAGCTCCTCCCAGAGCCCGGCATCGGTGATCGCCGAGCGCAGCCGGGTGAGGACCTCCTCGGTGACCTCCGGGTCCTTGAAGAAGGGCCGCCCGGTGCGCGTGTAGACGGAGCCGGTCGGGCCGTCGACACCGAAGCGCGTCCGGGCCGCGTCGGCGTCCTTGCAGACCAGGACGGTGGCGCGGGAGCCCATGTGCTTCTCCTCGCACACCACCTGGACGATGCCGTCCTTGCGGTACTGGGCGAAGGCCTCGGCCGGGTGCTCCAGGTAGCCCTCCTCCCGCGAGGTGGCGGTCGGCGCCATGGTCGGCGGCAGGTACGGGACGAGCCGGGGGTCCACGGCGAAACGGCTCATGACCTCCAGGGCCGCCGCGGCGTTCTCCTCGCGCACGTTGACGTTGCCCAGGTGCCGGGTCTCCACGACCCGGCGGCCGTGCACGTCGGCCAGGTCGAGCGGGCGGCCGTCGTGTCCGCCCGGCGCCTCGGCGACGAGCGGCTTGACCGGCTCGTACCAGACCTTCTCGGCCGGTACGTCGACCAGTTCGCGCTCGGGCCAGCGCAGGGCGGTCATCCGGCCGCCGAAGACGGCGCCGGTGTCGAGGCAGATGGTGTTGTTGATCCAGGCGGTGTTCGGGACAGGGGTGTGGCCGTAGACCACGACGGCCTTGCCGCGGTAGTCCTCGGCCCACGGGTAGCGCACGGGCAGGCCGAACTCGTCGGTCTCGCCGGTGGTGTCCCCGTACAGGGCGTGCGAGCGCACCCGGCCGGAGGTGCGGCCGTGGTACTTCTCGGGCAGCCCGGCGTGGCAGACCACCAGCTTGCCGCCGTCGAGGACGTAGTGGCTGACGAGACCGCGGATGAACTCCCTCACCTCCTCGACGAACTCCTGCGGCTCCTGCTCCAGCTGCTCGATGGTCTCGGCGAGGCCGTGGGTCCGCTGGACCTTGGAGCCCTTCAGGTAGCGGCCGAGCTTGTTCTCGTGGTTCCCGGGCACGCACAGGGCGTTGCCGGACTTCACCATGCCCATGACGCGGCGCAGGACGCCGGGGCTGTCGGGGCCGCGGTCGACGAGGTCGCCGACGAAGACGGCGGTGCGGCCCTCGGGGTGGACCCCGTCCTCGTAGCCGAGCTTGGCGAGCAGGGTCTCCAGCTCGGAGGAGCAGCCGTGGATGTCACCGACGATGTCGAAGGGGCCGGTGAGGTGGGTGAGGTCGTTGAACCGCTTCTCCAGGACGACCTCGGCGGTCTCGGCCTCCTCGACGGAGCGCAGCACGTGGACCTTGCGGAAGCCCTCGCGCTCCAGGCCGCGCAGCGAGCGGCGCAGGTCGCGGCGGTGCCGCTGGATCACCGCGCGGGGCAGCCCGGCCCGGTCGGGGCGGGCGGCGTTGCGCTCGGCGCAGACCTCCTCGGGCATGTCCAGGACGATGGCGATGGGCAGCACGTCGTGTTCGCGGGCGAGCTGGACCAGCCCGCGGCGGGCGTCGGCCTGGACGCTGGTGGCGTCGACGACGGTGAGGCGGCCGGCGGCGAGGCGCTTGCCGGCGATGTAGTGCAGGACGTCGAAGGCGTCCCGGCTGGCGCTCTGGTCGTTCTCGTCGTCGCTGACCAGGCCCCGGCAGTAGTCGGAGGAGATGACCTCGGTGGGCTTGAAGTGCTTGCGGGCGAAGGTGGACTTGCCCGATCCGGTGGCCCCGATCAGGACGACGAGGGACAGGTCGGTGACGGGAAGTGTGCGCGTACGGGCGGTCTCGGTGCCGGTCATGCTGCCTCGCCCTCCTTCGGGGTGCCGGTGGCTTCGTCGGTGTCGGTGATGGTGTCGCTCTGGGTGAAGACGGCCATCTGGGTCGGCGGCCCGACCTCGGGGTCGTCGTCGCCGACGGGCAGGTACGCGACCTCGTAGCCGTGGCGCGGCGCGACCTGGTCGGCCCAGGCGCGGAACTCCTCGCGGGTCCACTCGAAGCGGTGGTCACCGTGGCGGACGTGCCCGGCGGGCAGGGTCTCCCAGCGCACGTTGTACTCGACGTTCGGGGTGGTGACGAGGACCGTACGGGGGCGGGCCGAGCCGAACACCGCGTACTCCAGTGCGGGCAGCCGCTCCGGGTCGAGGTGTTCGATGACCTCGCTGAGCACGGCGGCGTCGTATCCGTTCAGCCGCTTGTCGGTGTACGCGAGCGAGCCCTGCAGGAGCGTGATGCGCGCGCTCTGCCGCTCGCCCAGCCGGTCCAGCCGCAGCCGCCGGGCCGCGATGTGCAGGGCCCGCACGGACACGTCCATGCCGACGATCTCGGTGTACGCCGGGTCCCCCAGCAGCGCCTGGAGCAACTGCCCCTGGCCGCAGCCGAGGTCCAGCACCCGCTGGGCGCCGGCGGCGCGCAGCGCGGCGAGGATCGCCTCGCGCCGCTGCACGGCGAGCGGCACGGGCCGCTCCTCCGTGTCGCGGTTCTCGTCCACGGCGTTGTCGAGCTCCTCGACCTCGCTGCCGTCGGCCTCGGCGAGGCGGACCAGTTCCAGACGCTCGATGGCGTTCTGGGTCAGCCGCTTGTGACGGGCCAGGTAGCGGGAGGTGATCAGCCCGTTCTCGGGGTGGGCGGCGAGCCAGCCGTCTCCGGCGCGCAGCAGCTTGTCGACCTCGTCCGGGGAGATCCAGTAGTGCTTGGCGTCGTCGAGCACCGGCAGCAGCACGTAGAGCTGCCGCAGGGCGTCGGCCAGGCGCAGCTCGCCCTCCAGGACGAGGCGTACGTAGCGGGAGTCCCCCCACTCGGGGAACTGCTCGTCGAGCGGTACGGCCTCGGCCCGGACGAGGTCCCAGCCGAGCGGGCCGAACAGCCGGTGCACCAGGTCGGCGCCGCCGCGGGCGGGCAGCACCGGAATCTCCACGCGCAGCGGCCGGGTCTGCTCCGCAAGCTCCGGGCGGGCGGCGCACTGCCCCTTGAGCGCGGTGCGGAACACCCCGCTGAGTGCGACGGCGAGCAGCGAGGACGCGGCGTACGGCCGGTCGTTCACGTACTGCGCGAGCGCGGCGTCCGGCGCCCCGCCCCGGCCCTTGCCCCGGCCGCGCCGCACGAGCGCGACGGGGTCCACCTCCAGCAGCAGGGCGGCCGTGCACCGCTGGGCCGAGGCCTCGGGGTAGAACACGTGGGCGGTGCCGTGGGAGGTGGAGAACGCCTGCGTCTTCCCGGGATGCTTGTGCAGCAGGTAGCCCAGGTCGGTGGCGGGTCGTTCGGGGGAGCCGGTGGTGGAGATCGTCAGGAACACACCAGCGATTGTCGCTGGTCACCAGCCCTGTCTGCCTCCGGTTTTTCGCTCCCTCGGCAAGGCTCCCCCACCTAGTGCCGCTGGTACCGCGGGCGGTCCCGCGGCAGTTGCGCTCCGAGGGCGGCGATCCGGTCCGGGCCGATGCGGCAGCAGCCGCCGACGAGGCGGGCGCCGGCGGTGCACCAGGCCCGCGTGGGCCAGGGGGCGGGGGTTTCGGGGGCGCGCCAGGTCTGCGTGGTGGAGTTCCAGACCGAGCCGTCGTTGGGGTAGGCCAGCAGCGGTCCGGCGGTGACGGCGGCGGCCGCCTCGAGGGCGGGCAGGACGTCGGCGGGGTCACAGCAGTTGACGCCGACCGCGATGACCTCCGGGGCCTGTGCGGCGAGGGCGAAGGCCCCGGGGAGGGGCTGGCCGGCCCGGGTACGGCCGGCGGCCACCGTGTACGAGAGCCATGCGGACGCGCCGGTCTCCGCGAGGACGGTGAGCACGGCCTCGGCCTCGTCGGTGTCGGGGATGGTCTCCACGGCCAGGACGTCCGGGCCGGCGTCGAGCAGGGCCTCGATGCGGGGGCGGTGGAAGGCGGCGAGCTCGCGCACGCCGAGGCCGTACCGGCCGCGGTACTCGGAGCCGTCCGCGAGCACCGCTCCGTACGGGCCGACGGAGGCGGCCACCCAAACTTCGTGGTCGGCGGCCTCGGCCGCCCGGGCGGCCAGCCGCACGCTGCGGTGCAGCAGGGCGGTGGTCGCGGCGCGGTCGTGGCCATGGGCGGCGAAGGCCTCGTAGCCGACCTGGTAGCCGGCCGTGACCAGTACCTCGGCGCCGGCCCGCACGTACGCCGTGTGGGCGGCCTCGACCTGATCCGGGCGCTCGGCGAGCACCCGGCCCGTCCAGAGACCGCCGGACAGGTCACAGCCCTGGGCGGCGAGCTGGTTGCTGAGCCCGCCGTCCAGGAGTACGGCCCTGCGGGCGAGGGCTTCGGCGAGCGGGCCGGACGCGCGGGGCACGGCTTCCCCCTTCTTCAGCCGAGCTGGGAGAGCACCTGGGCGGAGATCAGCTCCAGGTGGTCCAGGTCGTCGAGGTCGAGCAGCTGGAGGTAGATGCGGGAGGAGCCGGTGGCGCCGTAGGCCCCGATCCTCTCCACGACCTCGGCCGGGGATCCGGCCAGGCCGTTGGCCTTGAGCTCGTCCACGTCGCGGCCGATGGCGGCGGCCCGGCGGGCCACCTCGGCGTCGTCCTTGCCCACGCACACGACGAGGGCGTTGGAGTAGCGGAGGTCGTCGGCCTTGCGCCCGGCCTCCTCGGCGGCCTCCCGGACCCGGCCGAACTGCCGCTCGCTGTCCGCGATCGACGCGAAGGGCATGTTGAACTCGTCCGCGTACCGGGCGGCGAGCCGCGGCGTGCGCTTGGCGCCGTGGCCGCCGATGAGGACGGGGACCTTGGCCTGGGCGGGCTTGGGGAGCGCGGGCGAGTTCTCCACCCGGTAGTGCTTGCCCGTGTAGTCGAAGGTCGCGCCGGGCGCGGTGGCCCACAGGCCGGTGACGATGGCCAGCTGCTCCTCCAGCCGGGACATCCGGTCCGCGGGGAAGGGGATGCCGTACGCCTTGTGCTCCTCCTCGAACCAGCCCGCGCCGAGGCCGAGTTCGATGCGGCCGCCGGACATCTGGTCGACCTGGGCCACCTGGATGGCGAGGACTCCCGGCAGCCGGAAGGTGCCCGCCGTCATCAGTGTGCCGAGGCGGATCCGCTTGGTCTCCCGGGCCAGGCCCGCGAGGGTGATCCAGGCGTCGGTCGGCCCGGGCAGGCCGTCGGCGGATCCCATCCGCACGTAGTGGTCGGAGCGGAAGAAGGCGTCGAAGCCAAGGTCCTCGGTGGCCTTGGCGACGGTCAGGAGGGTGTCGTAGCTCGCACCCTGCTGCGGCTCGGTGAAAATGCGGAGATCCATACCCCCCATCCTGCACTTCCCGCCCCGGCAGGGTGAATCTTCGTCAACCGGACGGCCCGCCCCCGGGCCCGCCAGTGACCAGCCCGGAGGGGGATCGTTGGCTCGGACGGAGCCGGACCGCCCGGCCCGCGCGCCGGCGGCGTCTCGCCGGTGCGTCCACCGCCCCCTTCCGCCTTGGAAGGGCCAGGGCCGAGGAGGCCGCCATGTCCCACGAGGCCGTGCCGGAGACCCGCCGACACACCGGACCCACCGGACAGGCAGCGCAGGCAGCACACGACCCAGCAGGTCAGGAGCCCCCGGTGCCCGCCCAGGGCGGCGGCGCGCCGAAGGGCCTGCTGCAGCAGATGGAAGAACTGATGGCGGCGCTGAACGCCGACCTGTCACAGCTCGACGCCGACCTCCAGGCCTCCACGGACCGCACCCCCGAGGGCGAGCGCCCGTCCTACCGGTCGTCCTGACCGTGCGGGTCCCGTCGCGCACGGCGGGACCCCACCCGTACCGCCCTCAGGCCACGCCCGAGGCCGACCCCCGCTCGCGCACCGTCATCCGGCGCAGGATCGCCCGTACCCGGTCGCTCGACTCGTCGGCCGCGTCGATCGACTCTATGCACTGCCAGTACAGGCCCTCGTCGTCCGTCCCGCAGGCCACCCCGACCAGGGCTATGCCCACTTCGCCCAGCAACGCCTGGAGTCCGAGCAGCGCCTGCCGGACATCCGTCACCTCGCTCAACCGCGCCGCCCGCGGCGGGTGATCGGGCGCACTGCCCTCGCCGCGCAGGGCCGCCCGGTCGAGCACCCCGCAACCTCTGCCTCCCGCTTCCCCCAGTCCCCGTGCCTCCGATCTCAGCTCCGGCGGCCCGGTGACCGCCAGATAGCTCCCTATGCCCTGCGCGAGCGCCTGGGCCTGCCAGGCCTCGCCCACGATGTCCCACGCAGCCCCGCTCTGTGCCAGCGCGTGCCGGCCGGCCGCGATGAGCCGTACCGCATCCATATGCCGTCCCCCGTCCGCACGACATCCCGCCGTCCTCACCACTACCCAGAGTGAGGGCAACACGCCAGTAAAGCCAGGGGTATTCGGAAAATGTGGACACAAACGTGATTGTGGATGAGTCCATCACTCCGAAGAGTGACGATTCGATGTCGGTTCACCCGGCACGGGGAAGCGGAGTTCGTTCCTTTCGATCTTCGCGGCGAGCGCATCCAGCACATCCACCCCGAGAACCTCACAGAACTGCAGCAGATACGCGAGCACGTCGGCCACCTCGTCGGCCACACGATGGGCCGATTCCGGCTTCTCCATGATCTTCGCCGACTGCTCCGGTGTCAGCCACTGGAAGATTTCGACCAGTTCGGCCGCCTCCACGCTGAGCGCCACCGCCAGGTTCTTGGGCGTGTGGTACGGCTCCCAGCCGCGCGCCGCCGCGAACTGCGCGAGCCGCCGCTGCAGTCGGTCCAGCCGCTCGTCGGGCCGCCGCTCGTGCGGCCCGGGCGGCTCCTGCGTCTCGTTCATGCCCCCAGGTCTACCATTGCGACGCCCGGGAGGTCGCGGGCGCCGGCCGCCGTCCCCTCCCCCACCGCCGCCACCAGCCGGATGTGGCCTCGGCCGCAGGACAGCCGGGCCAGGCGCAGCAGTTCGGCGCTCTGCCGCCGGTCCAGGCCGCGGTCGAAGCCGTCGGCCAGTACCGTCAGCGCCTGCCGCGCGGAGAGCAGTTCGGCGGCCGGGTCCATGGCCAGCACCCCCGGCCCGGTGAGCAGGACCAGCGCCAGTGCGAGGAAGCGCAGTTCGCCCGCGCCCAGCCGGGCCAGTTCCGTGGCGGGCCGGCCGGGGCCCCGGTCCAGTACCGCCACGACGGGGCCGCCGCCCGCGGGAGCCCGTACGTCCAGTCCCGCGACGGGCCCCGCGCAGCCGGTACGGGCCGCCTCCGCCAGCAGCGCGTGGCGGGTGCCGCATTCACTGCGGGTCCGGCGCAGCACGTCGGCCAGGTTGGCACAGTCGCCCAGCAGCCGGCCCTCGCCCGGCGGGACGGCCGCGCGCATGCGGTCGGGACCGGGGTCGCACGGGAACACCGAGCGCAGGGCCACGACCACTTGCTCGGCGGCGGCCAGGACCTGCCGCTGGCCCGCCGTCGATCCGGCGACGCGCAGCGGGAGCAGGGCCGTGCCGAGCCGGTCGTCGGGCAGCGGGGCCCGGGTGACACCGATGGCGCCGCCGGTCAGCCAGGCGGCCTGGACCGAGCGCCGGCCGGGGTCTCGCAGGGCGGTGGCGAGCAGGATCTGCCCGTCCTGCGAGAGCCGTTCGCCGACGATCCGCACGGTGGGCTCGGCCTGGACGGCGAGGTCGAGCCGGACCGGGCCGGCGGGTCCGTCGACGGTGCAGCCGAGGCGGAATCCGCGGCGCCGCTGCGCGTCGGGCACCGCCCGGTCGGGGATGCGGGCGTGCGGATCGGGGAAGGCCTCTTCCAGCGTGGCTCCGGAACCCAGCCCGGCCAGGGCCGCGTAGGCGTCGAGGGCCTGGGACTTGCCGCTGCCGCTCGGCCCGGCGAAGAGGGTGAGGGGGCCGAGCGGGAAGACCGCCGACCGGTGCGGCCCGAAGGCGGAGAGCCGCAGCTCGGTGACCACGGGCCTCGGCTGCTGCTGCGCAGGCGGAGCGCCGGGGGCCGCGGCGGCCTCGGCGGAACGGGCGGCCTCGGGGGAACGGGTGACCTGGGCGGCCTGGGCGGGAACGGTACGGGGATCGGCTAACGCGACGGGGGCGGTGCGTTGCGCCGTCGCGTCCGGGGTGGCGTCCATGCGCGGGACGGTACGGCCCGCCGGACCCCCCGTGGCTCCGGCGAACCGTTCCCTCGCGGGGACCTTCCTACGATCGGGGGACGGCCGCGGCCGCGATCCCCTCGACCTCGGTCCCCACCGGGGCGAGCAGGAAGACGTTCCGGTCCACCCGGTGCATCCCGCTGCCCAGTCCGAAGACCACGCCGCTGCTGAAGTCCAGGATCCGTTTGGCCACTTCGCTGTCCGCCCCGGTGAGGTCGAGCAGCACCGGGATCTGCGCGATCAGGTACTCCGCCACCTCCCGCGCGTCCGCGAAGATCTGGACTCTGATCACCACGAAGCGCCGCTGTTCCGCCGCAGACGCCCCGGGCGTCGTCGGAATCGTGCGGTGGTCCACCCGGGAGGGCCATTCGTTGCGACTGCGCAGGGGGACCACCTGCGCGAGCCCCTCCCACTGTTCGTCGGTGACGTCGTACCTGCTCACCGGGCCGCCTCGGCCGTGCGCTTCATGTGCATCCCCCCATCCTCTCGTGTTTCACCCGTTCAGCCCAACAACGACACGAGCCATGACGGGTACTCTCGACGGGCCAGGTAGGTTAGGTTAGGCATACCTAAGTCACTCGGACGATGGAGAGATCCGCATGCGCCTGTTCGGTGCCCCCGCCACCCCGGCCGACCGGCCCACCGATGCCGAGCGCATCCGGTCGATCCTGACCGCCGCCCACTCCCTGACCGTGGTCACCGACGGACTGCGCTCCGAGGTCCGCCACCTCGACGGCGGTGACCCGATGGGACGACTGCACCTGCACCCCGCCGAGCCCGGCGGCGAGGCCGAGCACCGGCCCACGATCCGGCTGGAGTTCACCGACATCGCCCCCACCCCCGTACGGGACCGGGTGCGCGCCCGCGTCACCGTGCTGGGCCGTCTGCTCACCCCCTACTCCGACCTGGCCGAGGGCTCCGGCGCCGACTCCACCTGCATGGAGTTCGACCGGGCCGTCCTGGAGACCCCGGACGGCCGCGCACACGTGGGCCTCGACGAGCTGGACGCGGCCTGCCCCGATCCGCTGGCCCCGTACGAGGCGGGCATGCTCACGCACCTGCTCGACGACCACCACGACCTCGTCACTCTCCTGCTGCGCCTGGTCCGGCCGCTGCCCACCGCCGCCGTGGTCCGTGCGCTGCCGGTCGCCATGGACCGGTACGGGATCACCCTGCGGCTGGAGGAGCAGCGCGGCCACCGCGACGTACGGCTGCCCTTCCCCTCCCCCCTCGACGACGTCGAGCAGGCGGGTGCGCAGATCCAGGCCCTCTTCAGCGCGGCCCGGCGCAGCTCGCACCGCAACACCCTGCCGGCCTGACGGCCGGGCGGCCGGACCGCGCGGAATAGGCGGCCGCGGCCCCGCGTTGGGTTCGATCATGAAGGCCATCACATACAGCGCATACGGAACTCCAGCCACCATCACGCTCGTTGATGCACCGAAGCCGAAGGTCGGCCCGGGGGAGGTGCTCGTCCGCGTCAAGGCCGCCGGGGTCAACCCGGTGGACTGGAAGCTCGCCGCCGGATATCTCGACCCGATCCTCGAGGTCCGCCACCCCGTCATACCGGGCTGGGACGTGGCCGGTGTCGTCGAAGCGGTCGGCGAGGACACCTTCGACTACGCCGTCGGCGACGAGGTGTACGGCTACGTCCGCAAGGAGTGGGTGGAACTCGGCACGTACGCCGAGCTGGTGTCCGCCCCCGTCCGCACCCTCGCCCGCAAGCCCCGCGAGCTGAGCTTCGAGCAGGCCGCGGGTCTCCCGCTGGCCGGCCTCACCGCCTACCAGTCCCTCACCCGCGTCGGCCTCAAGGCCGGGGAGACCGTGGTCATCCACTCCGCGGCCGGCGGCACCGGATCCTTCGGCGTGCAGATCGCGGTCGCGCTCGGCCTGCGGGTCATCGGCACGGCGGGCGCGCACAACCACGACTACCTGCGCTCCCTCGGCGCGGAGCCCGTGCTCTACGGGGAGGGCCTGGCGGACCGGATCCGCGAGCTCGCGCCCGAAGGCGTCGACGCGGGCCTCGACTTCTACGGCGACGACGTCGTCGAGACCCTGCAGTCGCTGGTCAAGGAGCGTCACCGGGTGGTCTCGATCGCCGACTACAATGCGGCCGCCAAGGGCGCCCACCAGCTGTGGGTACGCCCGGACACCGCCGACCTGACCTTCCTGGCGGAACTGGCCGACGCGGGGAAGCTCACGGTCAACGTGGAGCACGCGCTGCCGCTCGCCGAGGCCGCCAGGGCATGGGAGCTGAGCGCCTCGGGCCGCACCCGCGGCAAGATCGTCCTCACGGTCTGAGCGCGGACGAAGGGGCGGGCCGGCCGGGGACCGGCCCGCCCGCCTCCCCCGCGGTCAGGACGTGATCGGCGGCGCCGCCGGTGCCGGCGCCGGTCCGACCGCCCGCAGCGCACCGGGCGTCCGCCCCTCGCCCCAGCCGATCTCCCGCCGGTAGCTGCCGAGCAGCCCGCGCCCCACCAGCCCCGCCTCGTCCCGTACGGCCGGGTCCTGCGGCAGCGGCCGGGTCAGCGGGGACACGTACAGCGCGTCCACCGGACAGTTGGCCTCGCACAGGAAGCAGGTCTGGCAGTCCTCGTGCCGGGCCAGCAGCGGAATGCCCTCCGGCCCCCGCTCGAACACGTCCGTCGGGCACACCTCGATGCACTTGTCGCAGGCGATGCACCTGGCGTCCGAGATCAGTTCGATCATGCGGTGGCCTCCGTTCCGGCCAGGGCCGCGGGCCGGGTCCACACCCGGTCCAGGCCGCCCACCAGGATCCGGTGGTGCTGCTGCGGGTCCTGTTGCGGGTGGTCCAGGCGCTTGGCCATCCCCCGGGTCTCGGTCCGGGCGAGGGCGGCCGCGTACATCCACCGCGCGTGCGCCGTCATCGCCGCCGCCTGCCGGGTCCTGACCAGCTCCGCCCCCTCACCGTGGAGCGTGGCCCGCAGCTCGGACCAGGCCGCGTCGAGGGTCCGCAGCGAATCCGCCAGGACCTCGCCGCGACGCAGGTAGTTCTTGTCGTACGGAAGGACCTGTGCCTGTACGAGTTCCACGGCCGCCCGGTGCCCGCCGGGACGGGCCCGGTGCCCCGTCGGGCGCAGCCCCGCCCCGCCCGCCCCGGTGACGGTGCGGTGGGCGGCGCGGCCGGAGCCCAGGGAGAGGGCGTGTCCGGCGGCGCCCCGGCCGGCCCAGCTGCCCGACGAGATGGCCCAGGCGGCGTTGTGGCTGCCGCCTCCGGTGAAGCCCCCGCAGATCTCCTCGCGGGTGGCCGCGTCCCCGGCGGCGTACAGCCCGGGAACGCCGGTGGCGCAGTCGTCGCCCGTGATGCGGATGCCGCCGGTGCCGCGGACCGTGCCCTCGGCGAGCAGGGTGACGGCGAAGCGGTCGGTGAAGGGGTCGATGCCGAGCCGGTCGAAGGTCAGGAAGAAGTTGGGCTGCGCGAGGCGCATCGCGGCCCGGGCGGCCTCGTCGGCGCGGTCGAGGCGCGCGTACACCTTGGCACCCGTGAGGAGTTCGCGGGCGATCGCCGAGCGGCCGCCCTGGCTGGCCGCGCCCTCCAGGACCTCGCCGTCCTCCCGGTAGAAGGTGGCGAAGGAGTAGAAGGCGGTCTTGGTGACCGAGGTGCCCTCGGGGGCGATCCCGTAGGCGTTGGAGAACTCCATCCCGGAGAGCTCCGCCCCGGCCTCGGCGGCGAAGAGCGCGCCGTCCCCGGTGTTGGTGTTGGTGCCGAGCGCCCCGCTGAGGAAGGCGCAGCCTCCGGTGGCGAGGACGACGGCGCCGGCCCGTACCCGGTAGGACTCGCGCACCTGGCGGCGGTAGCCGGCGGCGCCCGCGACGGCCCCGTCCGCGTCGGTGAGCAGCTCGGTGACCGGGCTGTGGTCGAGGACGCGGACCCCGGCCCGGCGGATCCGGATGCGCATCCGCCGCATGTACTCGGGGCCCTGCAGGCCGCCGCGCAGCGGTTGCCCGTCCGGGCCGGTGGGGAACGGGTATCGGCCCTGGGTGGCGAGCTCGTTCACCCGGTCGTAGGTCTCGTCGAGGACCCGGGCCATCCAGCGGCGGTCGGCCAGGTACCCGCCGAGTCCCTCCCGGGAGGCCATGGCGGCCTCCCGGGCGGCGGGTTCGGGCGGGACGTACCAGACACCGGTACCGCCCGCGGCCGTGGCCCCGCTCGTCCCGCAGTAGCCCTTGTCGGCGAGGACGACCCGGGCCCCCGCCTCGGCGGCCTTGAGGGCCGCCCAGGTGGCTGCCGGGCCGCCGCCGGCCACGAGGACGTCGGTGGCGTACTCGGTCATACGCTCTCCCGGGTGTGCCGGTTGACCGGCCGGGCCAGGCCGTAGTTCTCGCGGAGGGTGGCGCCGGTGTACTCGGTGCGGAAGAGGCCGCGCCGCTGGAGGATCGGCACGACGTGGTCGACGAAGGCGGTCAGGCCCGTGGGCAGGACCGGCGCCATGATGTTGAAGCCGTCGGCGGCGCCCTGGGTGAACCACTCCTGGAGCTGGTCGGCGATCTGCTCGGGGGTGCCGGCGAAGACGCGGTGGCCGCGGCCGGCGCCGAGGCGGGCGATCAGCTCGCGCAGGGTGAGGCCGTCGCGGCGGGCGAGCTCGGCGACGAGGGTGAAGCGGCTCTTGTTGCCGTTGATGTCCCGCTCCTCGGGCAGGTCCGGGAGCGGGCCGTCGAGGGGCAGGCCGGTGAGGTCCACGTTCAGCATCCCGGAGAGCTGGGCGAGGCCGTACTCGGGCACCTGGAGGTCGGTGAGCTGCTGCTCCAGGGCCTTCGCCTCGGCCTCGGTGGATCCGATGACGGGGGCGATGCCGGGCAGGACGAGCAGGTCGCTCTCGGCGCGGCCGTACTGGGCGAGGCGGGACTTGAGGTCCTTGTAGAAGGTCTGGCCGTCGGCGAGGGTCTGCTGGGCGGTGAAGACGGCCTCGGCGTACTGGGCGGCGAACTCCTTGCCGTCCTCGGAGGAACCGGCCTGCACGAGCAGCGGGTAACCCTGCGGGGAGCGCGAGACGTTGAGCGGTCCGGCGACGCCGAAGTGCTCGCCGCGGTGGGCGGCCGGGTGCAGCTTGTCGGTGTCGGCGTAGATGCCGCGCTCCTTGTCGAGGACGATCGCGTCGTCCTCCCAGCTGTCCCAGAGCTTCGTGGCGACGTCGAGGAACTCGCGGGCCCGCTCGTAGCGGACGTGGTGCTCCAGGTGCTCGTCGCGGTTGAAGTTGCGGGCCTCGTCGACGGTGCCGGAGGTGACGATGTTCCAGCCGGCGCGGCCGCCGCTGATGTGGTCGAGGGAGGCGAACTTGCGGGCCAGGTTGTAGGGCTCGTTGAAGGTGGTGGAGACCGTGGCGATGAGCCCGATGTGCTCGGTGACGGCGGCGATGGCGGCGAGCAGGGTGAGCGGCTCGAAACCGCCGAGCGCGTTGTGGCGGGCCTTGCCCCACAGGGCGACGCCGTCGGCGAAGAAGATGGAGTCGAGCAGGCCGCGTTCGGCGGTGCGGGCCAGGTCCTGGAAGTAGCGCAGGTCTGTGATCCGCTCGGGCCGGCTGTCGGGGTGGCGCCAGGCGGCGTCGTGGTGACCGGCGTTCATCAGGAAGGCGTTGAGGTGGAGGGTGCGGTTCGCGGTCATGGCTGTTCCTCGTGTTCGGGGGCGGCGCGGGTGTCGGAGGCGGCGCGGGTGTCGGGGGCGGCGCGAGTGTCGGGAGGAGGGCGTCAGGCGGGGACGCGCCAGGTGCTCAGGCGGCGTTCGATCGTGACCAGCAGCTGGTTGAAGGCCACGCCGACGGCGGAGATGGTGATGATGCCCGCGTACATCTGCGGGATCGCGAAGTTGTACTGCGAGGCGTTGATCAGGTAGCCGAGGCCCGCCTTGGCGCCGATCATCTCTGCGGCCACCAGGACGAGGATGGAGACGGCGCCGGCCAGCCGGATGCCGGTGAAGATCGCCGGTACCGAGGACGGCAGGATCACCTTCTGGAAGAGCCTGGGGGTGGACAGGTCCATCGAGCGGGCCAGTCGCACGAGGGTGGGGTCGGCGTTGCCCACCGCGCTGATGGTGTTCAGCAGGACCGGCCAGAGGCAGGCGTAGACGACGATCGAGACCTTCGAGGTCTCGCCGATGCCGAGCAGGAGTACGAAGACGGGCAGCAGGGCCAGCGCGGCGGTGTTGCGGAACACCTCCAGCAGCGGGCCGAGCAGCGCGGCGACCGGCCGGTACCAGCCGATGAGCAGGCCGAGCGGGACCGCGACGACGACGGCGATGGCGAAGCCGCCGAAGGAGCGGGCGAGGCTGGCCCGGGTGTGCTGGCCGAGCTGGCCGTTGCCCAGGAGTTCCCACCAGGCGGTGGCGACCTCGCTGACCGGCGGCAGGAAGGTGGCGTCGACCAGGCCGAGGCGGGGCGCGGTCTCCCAGAGGGCGAGCAGCGCGACGAGGGCCGCCGAGCGCAGGGCGGCGGAGCGCAGCCACCGGCCCAGTGCCCCGGCGGCCTTCCGGACGGGGGACGGGGCGTGGCCGGTGCTGCGGCCGGTGACCGGGGAGGCGGCGGCCTTCGGTGCCGGCGCGGCATCCGGTCCGGTGGCGGGGGCCTCCGGGGCTTCGGGGGCCTCCGGAAGGGTCGATGCCACTGCTGCGGCCGCCCGGTCGGCGGATGCGGGCGCTGCGGGCGCCGCGGGCGCCGAGTCCTCCCGTACCGCCTCCTGCCCGGCCGGGGCATCGGCGGGCGTCGTGACGTTCGTGGTCATACGGTGGCCTCTTCCTTCTCCAGTTGCTGGGCGCGGGCCACCTCGTCGTGGAGCAGGGTCCAGACCTCGTGGCGATAGCGGGCGAACTCGGGGCTGGAGCGCAGGTCCTCGCCCTGGAAACCGGCGCCGCGGGCGCCGAAGGAGACCGGAACGATCTCCTTGATGCGGCCCGGGCGGGAGGTCATGACGGCCACCTTCTGGCCGAGGTAGACCGCCTCCTCGATGCCGTGCGTGATGAAGACGACGGTCTTGCCGGTGCGCTGCCAGATGCGCCGCAGCTCGTCCTGGAGGGACTCGCGGGTCTGCGCGTCGAGGGCGGCGAACGGCTCGTCCATCAACAGCACGTCCGGGTCGTACGCCAGCGAGCGGGCGATGGCGACGCGCTGGCGCATGCCGCCGGAGAGTTCGTGGGGGTGCCGGTCCTCGAAGCCGGTGAGACCGACGAGGTCCAGGAACTCCCGGGCCCTGGCCTTGCGTTCGCGGCGCGGGACGCCGGTCGCCTCCAGGCCGAACTCGACGTTGCCGAGCGCGGTCCGCCACGGCAGCAGCGCGTACTGCTGGAAGACGATGCCCCGGTCCAGGCCCGGCCCCGTGACCGGCTTCCCGTCGAGCAGGATCCGCCCGGACGTCGGCCGGGACAGTCCGCCGAGCAGGTCCAGCAGGGTGGACTTGCCGCAGCCGCTGGGGCCCACGACCACCACGAACTCCCCCGCCCCGATCTCCAGGTCGATGCCGTCGAGTGCGGTGAACTGCTCCTTGTTCTTCTTGTCCTTGGTCGGGAAGGTCTTGGTCACTTCCTCGAACACGATCTTCGCCATGGCCGGTCAGCCCTTCCCGAAGCCGTTGAACTCGTTGGTGTACAGATCGGCGGGCTTCAGCTGGCCCGACTTGATCTCGCCGCGCTCGCCGAGCCAGTCGAGCCAGAGCTGGAACTCCTTGTCCTCGATCCGGCCGCCCTGCTCGGCGACGCCGTACGAGCGCCAGTACTGGAGGATCGAGGTGTCCTCGTTGCGGCCGCGCTTCTTGACGATCTCGGTCTGCCGCGCGATGACCTCCTCGCGCGGGGTGGTGCGGGCCCACTCGATGGCCTTGGCCACGCCGGTCACGAAGGTGCGTACGGTGTCCGGGTTCTGCTTGATGAACCGCTCGGTCATGATGTAGGAGCCGGCGCTGAACTTGCCGAGCAGGTCGAAGTCGGTGAACAGCGGTCTGATCCCGCCGGCCGCCACGGCCTTGTCGCGCAGGATGCCGCCCAGCACGCCCACGTCGATCTGCTTCTGGCGCAGCACCTGATCGGTGTTGACGGGCGGCACGACGAGCGACTCGACCTTGGCGGAGTCGGCCTTGGCGAGGCCGTTGCGGCCCAGGAAGATGTCGAGGACGGCCTGGGAGTGCGCGCCCAGGGTGTTCATGCCGACCTTCTTGCCGAGGAGGTCGCGGGCGGAGCGGATGGGGCTGTCCTCCAGGACGTAGTAGCCGCTGTACGAGTGCTCGTCGACTCCGTAGTAGGAGATGACGGCCTTGATGGGGGCCTTGCTGGAGGCGAGTTTGACGATCGCGCCGTTGAAGGCGCCGCCGAAGTGGGTCTGGCCGGTGGCGGCGGACTGGATGTCCTGCGGGCCGCTGATGGTGTTGCCGACCCACTCCAGCTTGAGGTCGCCCAGGAAGCCGAGGTCGGCGGCGAGTTCGGGGAGCGTGACGGCGCCGACGGAGCCCTGGTACTTCAGGGTCTTGATCTGCCCGCCGGAACCGCCGCCGTTGGCGGTGGCCGTGCCGCAGCTCACCGCGGCCGCCGAGATGCCGAGCAGGGTGAGGAACTGGCGCCGGGAGGTGGTGGTCGAGGTGAAGGCTGCGGGCATGACGGTTCCTTGTCGGTGCGGGGTGCAGGGTGCGGGGTGCGTGGGGTGTTACGGGGTGGCGGTCAGGGCGGCGGCGTGCGTCGAGCGCAGTGCCGCGGCGAACTCGTCGACGGCCTGGTAGAGGTCCAGTTCGGCTTCGGGCCGCAGCCGGTCCGGGCCGGCTCCGCGCTCGACGGAGGAGTCCAGGACGAACCGGCCGGCGGTGACGTGCCGGGCTCCGAGGGCGGCGAGCACGGGACGCAGGGCGTAGTCGATGGTCAGGACGTGGGCGAGGCTGCCGCCGGTGGCGAGCGGCAGAACCGTTTTGCCGTCGAGGCCGTCCTGCGGGAGCAGGTCGAGGAAGGCCTTGAGGAGGCCGGTGTACGAGGCCTTGTAGACCGGGGTCGCGATGACCAGGCCGTCGGCCTCGGCGACGGCTTCGAGCGCCCGGCGGATCTCGGGCTCGCCGCGGCGGGCGGCGAGGAGGTCGGCGGCGGGGAGGTCGCGCACGGAGAGGTGCGCGGTCTCGAAACCGGAGTGCGACAGACGGCGCAGCACGTGTTCGGCGACGACGGCGGTGCGGGAGTGGGCGGAGGGGCTGCCGGTGATGGCGAGCAGGTGGGGCACGGGGGCGCTCCTTGGGTGTCGTCAGGCGGAGGCGGAAGCGGAGGCAGTGGCGGAGACGGGGGTGGACGCGCCGGAAGCGATGCCGAAGGCGGGGTCCGGGACGGCCTCCGGGCTGATCAGGCGGGAGGGCTCGCCGTCGGGGCCGACCGGGACGTCGCCGTCGACGGTGACGCGGCGCAGGGTGCGCTCGTGGTCGTCGGAGTCGTCCACGCCGTAGTGCTGGGTGGCGCGGTTGTCCCAGATGGCGACGTCGCCGGCCCGCCACTGCCAGCGGACGGTGTTCTCGGGGCTCTCGATGTGCGCCTGGAAGAGGTCCTGGAGGGCGCGGGAGTCGCGGCCGGTGAGGCCGCTGATCCGCTGGACGAAGTTGCCGAGGAGGAGGGTGCGCTCGCCGGTCTCGGGGTGGACGCGGACCACCGGGTGCTCGGTGAGGAACGTGGTGGAGGTGAACACCTCGCGGTACTGGGCGAGGGCTTCGGGGAGGGCGTCGGGCTTGAGGGCGGCGTAGTCGTATGCGTTGGAGTGGACGGCGCGCAGGCTGTCGGCGAGGGCGCGGAGCGGGGCGGGGAGGTTGCTGTAGGCGGTGGCCGTGTTGGCCCAGAGGGTGTTGCCGCCGTACGGGGGGAGGGTGACGGCGCGGAGGATGGAGAAGGCGGGGTAGGCGGGTACGAAGGTGACGTCGGTGTGCCACTGGTTGGCGCGGGCGCCGTGGTGGGAGTCGATGCCGAGGGCGTAGCGGCCGTCGGCGGAGGGGACGGTGGGGTGCGCGACGGGCGCACCGAGCAGCTGGGCGAAGGCCTCGTGCGCGGCCTCGTCGAGGTGGTCCTGGCCGCGGAAGAAGACGACCTTGTGGGCGAGCAGGGCGGCCCGGATCTCGGCGACGGTCCCTTCGGACAGATCGCCGCCGAGCTGTACCCCACCGATCTCGGCGCCGATCCGGCCGCCGATCCTGGTGACGGTGGTGGCGGTGGTGGCAGTGGCCATGAGGACTCCCTGGGTGGGGCCGCGGGGATTATTTCCGCAGCGGAAGAAATGGGCTTACGGGGCGCTGCAGTGTTCGCTTGTGCGGTGCGGGTGTGCGGCGGGGGCTGGTGTGCGGTGCGGGTGTGCGGCGGGCGGGGCTGGTGTGCGGTGGGGTGCGCGGTGCGGGTGCGGCTGGTGTGCGGTGGGGTGCGCGGTGCGGGTGCGGCGGTGCGGGCTGGGGTGCGCGGGGGTACCGGTGCGCGGCGGTGCGGGCTCGGTATGCGGTGCGGACATGAGGTGGTGCACGGGTATGCGGTGGTGCGGGCACCGGGCTCCCGAGGGCGCGGAGGCCCCTCGGGTGCCCCCGATGCCGTCGGGACCCCGGAGAGCGGCGCCGCCCGGGCGGACGCCCCGGGGCCATCCCGGCAGGGCGCTCCCCGCGGGGCGCACCGCCCAGCAGGGCTCCCGGCGACGGTCCCCCACTGTTCCCAAGGGGCGACACCGCAGGCACCCGCCGCTCGGAGGACACGCCGTGGACGTCGCCCGAGCTGGGACCCGGCACGTGCACCACCCCGGTTCCTCGCGGAGGGCCGGCTGGGGGACGCCCCCCTGGGTCACCCGCAGGGGGACGCCGTCCCTCAAGCCCCGCCTGCGTTCGAGGCGACCCTTCTGGCCCCGACGGCGCTTGAGGCGCGCTCCCCCGGGCCCCACCGGAAGGTTTCCCGGTGGCCCCCCGAAGGCGGCGGCCCCAGAGGTTTCCCGGTGGGACGCCGCTCGCAAGCCTCTCCGTGAGGGGGCGTGACGGGGTCGGCCGGAGGACAGCGTCCCGAGGGGCTCCCCGAGGTGGCGCGGTCAGGCGGTCCGCCGGATCGGCGGGGTCAGGCGCGGCCGGGGGCCGGACAGCGGCCCGGACACTCGCCCGGCTCGGTACAGAGGCCGGGGGTGTGGAGCCGCGGGGCGAGGAATGCGTTCGCGGACATGTCCCGGAGCGTGTCAGCGGCCCCGGCCCCCGGTCAACCCCCGTCCGCAGCCACCCGACGCTCCCTTACCCGAGCCCCCGGACCACCCCACAGACCCCCTATGACCTGGGATTTCACCCGCACCCGAACCGCCCACCACCCCCTTCCGGCGGCCGAAAACCGTGGCCGGATTTCACGCCCCCGCAACGCGGCCGCCATGCGTTCGCCGGGGTACGGGCCGCCGGGGTGGACCCGGCATGATCGGGGGGGCACACCCCCGCACCCGAGGAGACCGTGTGACGCGTATGGCCGGCGACAGCCGCAGCCCCGCCAATGCCGCCACCGTGTTGCGGACGGTGCTCGACCACGGGCCCGTCGCGCGCAGCGGCATCGCCCCTCTGTGCGGACTCAGTCCCGCCGCCGTGTCCCGGCAGACCACCGGGCTGCTCCGCGGTGGGCTGTTGCGCGAGCTGCCCGGGCCCGGCGGCGGGGTGGGGCGGCCGCGGATCCCGCTGGACCTGCACACCGGGGCCGTCGGCGGGCCGGTCGCCGCCGGACTGCACATCGGGGTGCCCCGCTCGACCTTCAGCCTCGTCGACCTGCGGGGGCAGCTGCTCGCCCGCAGGGCCTTCCCGCACGACGGGCGTCCGACGGCCGGCCTCTCCGCCGCGATCGCCCGCGAACTCGGCCGCTTCCTCACCGAGTTCGAGAGCGGCCGACCGCTCCTCGGCGTCGGCGCCGCCCTGGGCGGCTGGGTCGGCCCCGACGACGGGATAGTCGTACGGCACCCCGCCCTGGGCTGGACCCGCAAGCCGCTGGCCGCCGAGCTGTCCGCCGCCCTCGGGCTGCCGGTACGCATCGACAACCACGCCCGGGCCGTCGCGCGGGCCGAGATCCTCTTCGGCCGGCCCGAGGCCCGCCGGAGCGTGGTGCACCTGTTCATCGGCCGGGTCGTCGACGCCGCCTTCGGGATCGAGGGGACCGTGCACCAGGGTCCGGGCGCGGCGGCCGGCGACGTGGCTCACCTCCCGGTGCCCCGGTCGGCCGCCCCGTGCGCGTGCGGGCGTACCGGCTGTCTGGAGGCGACCGCGTCCGACACCGCGCTCGGCGCCGAAGCCGTGCGCCGGGGCATCGTGCCGGACCCTTCGGTCAACCTGCTGGTGGACGCGGCCGCGACCGGCGACCCGCGCGCCGACCGGCTGCTGCGCGAGCGCGCCCGGGCGGTGGGCCGGGCGGCGGCGCTCCTGTTGGATGTCTTCAATCCGGCGGTCATGGTCGTGACCGAGCTGGCGAGCGTCCTGCACGAGGGATATCTGCAGGAGATCCGGGCCGCCGCGATGGAGCTCTCGCACGTCTGCGACGACCCCGAGCGGATCGTGGTCCCGCACGCGGGACCTGCCGTACTTCCGGAGGCGGCGGCAACCGTGCTGCTCAGCCGGGTGTTCCAGGATCCCTTCGGCATGGCCCGAGAGGGCGAGATCACACCCACCGGTATGGTGCCACCTGAGCGCCCTCCCCTACATTCGAGCCATGACGGTCCTGCCTGACGACGGGCTCTCCCTGGCCGCCGAGTTCCCTGACGCGACGCATGAGCAGTGGCAGCGCCTTGTAGAAGGCGTACTGCGCAAGTCGGGCAAGGAAGTCTCCGGCGAGGCCGCAGAAGACGCGTTGTCCACCCCAATCGAGGACGGGCTCACCACGCGCCCGCTCTACACCGCGCCGCCCGACGGGGCGGCTCCCGACACCGGTTTCCCCGGCTTCGCCCCGTTCGTCCGCGGGGGCAGGCCGGAAGGCACCACCGCGAACGGCTGGGACGTGCGCCAGCGCCTCGCGGGCGCCGACCCGGTGCGCCTGAACGAGGCGGCCCTCGCCGACCTGGAGAACGGGGTCACCTCCCTCTGGCTCGCCGTGGGTCGCGGCGGTCTCCCGGTCGAGGGCCTCGCCCGGGCGCTGGACGGGGTCTACCTGGACCTCGCCCCCATCGCCCTGGACGCCGGAGCCCAATACGCCGAAGCCGCCCGTGCATTGCTGCGCCTGTTCGCCGAGAGCGCGGTGGCCCCCGAGGCCGCTCGGGCCTCGCTGGGCGCCGACCCCCTGGGCCACGAGGCCCGAACGGGTGAGGCACTGGACATGGCCGGCGCCGTGGAGCTGGCCCAGGAGGCCGCCGCCGGCTGGCCCGGGGTGCGCGCCCTGACCGTGGACGCGCTGCCCTACCACGAGGCCGGTGGCAGCGCCGCCGAGGAGCTGGGCCTGTCCCTGGCCACCGGCGTCGCCTATCTGCGCGCGCTGACCGGGGCCGGGCTGAGCACCGAAGCGGCGCTCGGGCAGCTGGAATTCCGCTACGCCGCCACCGCGGACCAGTTCCTGACCATCGCCAAGCTGCGCGCCGCGCGCCGGCTGTGGGCCCGTATCGCCGAGGCCTCGGGGGCCCCGGAGGCGGGTGCCCAGCTCCAGCACGCGGTGACCTCGCCGGTGATGATGACCCGCCGCGACCCCTGGGTGAACATGCTGCGCACCACCGTGGCCTGTATGGCGGCGGGTGTGGGCGGCGCGGACTCGGTGACCGTGCTCCCCTTCGACAACGAGCTGGGCCTGCCGGACGCCTTCGCGCGCCGGATCTCCCGCAACACCTCCACCATCCTGCTGGAGGAGTCGCACCTGGCCCGGGTGATCGACCCGGCCGGCGGCTCGTACTACGTCGAGCGCCTCACCGACGAACTCGCCCACGCCGCCTGGGGGTTCTTCCAGACCCTGGAGAAGGCCGGCGGTCAGGCCGTCGCCCTGCGCTCCGGGCTGGTCGCCGAGCGGCTCGCCGCCACCTGGGCCGAGCGCTCCAAGAAGCTCGCCAAGCGCCGCGAGCCGATCACCGGCGTCAGCGAGTTCCCGCTGCTCTCGGAGAAGCCCGTCGTACGCGAGCCGGCGCCCGCCGGACCCACCGGCGGACTGCCCCGCGTCCGGCGCGACGAGGCGTACGAGGCGCTGCGCGCCCGCAGTGACGCGCACCTGGCGGCGACCGGCGCCCGGCCGAGGATCTTCCTCGCCGCGCTGGGCCCGGCGGCCGCGCACACCGCGCGCGCCACCTTCGCCTCGAACCTCTTCCAGGCGGGCGGCATCGAACCGGTGCACGATCCGGTGTCGGTGGATCCGGAGACGGCCGCCGAGGCCTACGCCGCGAGCGGCGCGGACGGCATGGCCGTGCTCTGCTCCAGCGACGCGCTGTACGAGGAGCAGGCCGCGGCGGTGTCCGGGGCGCTGCGCGCGGCGGGCGCCACGACCGTCTTCCTCGCCGGCCGGCCGGGCACCGCAGAGGCTTCCGTGGACGAGTACGTCTTCGCCGGCTGTGACGCCGTCGCCGTGCTGTCCTCCGTACTCGACCGGATGGGAGTGCCGTCTTGAGCATCCCCGATTTCTCCGAGCTGGCGCTCGACCCCGCCTCCGTCTCCGGGGTGTCCGAGGAGCAGTGGCGTTCCTCGGTGAAGGAGTCCACCGGCACCGCGGCCGCCGACCTGCTGTGGGAGACGCCCGAGGGCATCGGCGTCAAGCCGCTGTACACCGGGCGGGACCTGGAGGGCCTGGACTTCCTGCGGACGTACCCGGGCGTGGCCCCGTACCTGCGCGGGCCGTACCCGACGATGTACGTCAACCAGCCCTGGACGATCCGGCAGTACGCCGGCTTCTCCACGGCCGAGGAGTCGAACGCCTTCTACCGGCGCAATCTGGCGTCCGGCCAGAAGGGCCTGTCGGTGGCCTTCGACCTGCCGACGCACCGCGGCTACGACAGCGACCACCCGCGGGTGACGGGCGACGTCGGCATGGCGGGCGTGGCGATCGACTCGATCTACGACATGCGGCAGCTGTTCGACGGGATCCCGTTGGACAAGATGTCGGTGTCGATGACGATGAACGGCGCGGTGCTGCCGGTCCTCGCCCTCTACATCGTGGCGGCGGAGGAGCAGGGCGTCTCCCCCGACAAGCTCGCCGGGACCATCCAGAACGACATCCTCAAGGAGTTCATGGTCCGCAACACCTACATCTACCCGCCCAAGCCCTCGATGCGGATCATCTCGGACATCTTCTCCTTCACGTCGCAGAAGATGCCGCGGTACAACTCGATCTCCATCTCCGGCTACCACATCCAGGAGGCCGGGGCCACGGCCGACCTGGAGCTGGCGTACACCCTCGCCGACGGCGTGGAGTACCTGCGGGCGGGACAGGCCGTCGGGCTGAACGTGGACGCGTTCGCGCCGCGCCTGTCGTTCTTCTGGGCGATCGGCATGAACTTCTTCATGGAGGTCGCGAAGCTGCGCGCGGCCCGCCTGCTGTGGGCGCGCCTGGTCAAGCAGTTCGACCCGAAGAACGCCAAGTCCCTTTCGCTGCGCACGCATTCGCAGACCTCGGGCTGGTCGCTGACCGCCCAGGACGTCTTCAACAACGTCACGCGCACGTGCATCGAGGCGATGGCGGCGACCCAGGGGCACACCCAGTCGCTGCACACCAACGCCCTCGACGAGGCGCTCGCGCTGCCGACGGACTTCTCGGCGCGCATCGCCCGCAACACCCAGCTGCTGCTGCAGCAGGAGTCGGGGACCTGCCGGTCGATCGACCCGTGGGGCGGCAGCGCGTACGTCGAGAAGCTGACGTACGACCTGGCGCGCCGCGCCTGGCAGCACATCGAGGAGGTCGAGGCGGCGGGCGGCATGGCGCAGGCCATCGACGCGGGCATCCCGAAGCTGCGCGTGGAGGAGGCCGCGGCCCGTACGCAGGCGCGGATCGACTCGGGCCGCCAGCCGGTGATCGGCGTCAACAAGTACCGCGTCGAGAACGACGAGGCGATCGACGTCCTCAAGGTCGACAACTCCTCGGTGCGCTCGCAGCAGATCGCCAAGCTGCGGCGGCTGCGCGAGGAGCGCGACGAGGCGGTCACCCAGGACACCCTGCGGGCGCTGACGAACGCGGCCGAGCGCGGCGAGGGCAACCTGCTGGCCCTGGCGGTGGACGCGGCGCGCGCCAAGGCCACGGTCGGTGAGATCTCGGACGCACTCGAGAAGGTGTACGGGCGGCACGCGAGCCAGATCCGTACGATCTCGGGTGTGTACCGCACCGAAGCAGGCGAGTCCCCGTCCGTGGAGCGCACCCGTGCGCTCGTCGACCGGTTCGAGGAGGCGGAGGGCCGCCGTCCGCGCATCCTGGTCGCCAAGATGGGCCAGGACGGGCACGACCGCGGCCAGAAGGTGATCGCGACCGCCTTCGCCGACCTGGGCTTCGACGTGGACGTCGGCCCGCTGTTCCAGACCCCGGCGGAGGTGGCCCGGCAGGCCGTCGAGGCGGACGTCCACGTGGTGGGCGTGTCGTCGCTGGCGGCCGGCCACCTGACCCTCGTACCGGCACTGCGCGAGCAGCTGGCGGAGGAGGGCCGCGAGGACATCATGATCGTCGTGGGCGGGGTGATCCCGCCGGCCGATGTCCCGACGCTGCTGGAGATGGGCGCGACGGCGGTCTTCCCGCCGGGCACGGTGATCCCGGACGCCGCCCACGACCTGGTGACGCGGCTGGCCGCGGACCTGGGCCACGAGCTGTAGGCCGGCCGCGATGGCGAGGATCGACATCGAGGCCTACGCGAAGGGGGTGCTCGACGGGAAGCGTGCGTTCATCGCGCGCGCGATCACCCTGGTCGAGTCCACCCTGCCCGCTCACCGGGCGCTGGCGCAGGGCCTGTTGACGGAACTGCTGCCGCACGCGGGCCGGGCCCGGCGGATCGGCATCAGCGGTGTGCCGGGGGTGGGCAAGTCCACCTTCATCGACGCCTTCGGCACGATGCTGACGGGGCTCGGCCACCGGGTGGCGGTGCTCGCGGTGGACCCCTCGTCGACGCGCACGGGCGGCTCCATCCTGGGCGACAAGACCCGGATGGAGCGGCTGTCGGTGGACCCGGCGGCGTTCGTGCGCCCGTCCCCCTCGGCGGGCACGCTGGGCGGGGTCGCCAAGGCCACCCGCGAGTCGATGATCGTGATGGAGGCGGCGGGCTACGACGTGGTCCTCGTCGAGACGGTCGGCGTGGGCCAGTCGGAGACCACGGTGGCGGGGATGGTCGACTCCTTCCTGCTGCTCTCCCTGGCCCGCACCGGCGACCAGTTGCAGGGCATCAAGAAGGGCGTCCTGGAGCTGGCCGACGTCCTGGCGGTGAACAAGGCGGACGGCCCGCACGAGCGGGACGCGAAGGCGGCCGCCCGCGAACTGTCGGGCGCGCTGCGGCTGATGCACCCGGTGGACGCGGCCTGGACGCCGCCGGTCCTGACGTGCAGCGCGCGGGAGTCCACCGGGCTGGACGAGGTGTGGAACCGCCTCGAACAACACCGGACCCTGCTGGACGCGGGGGGCCGGCTGACCGCGAAGCGCGCGGCGCAGCAGGTGGAGTGGACCTGGTCGATGGTCCGCGACGAACTGCTGGAACGGCTCCGGGCGGACCCGTCGGTACGGGAGCTCGCGCCGGGCCTGGAGTCCGAGGTCCGGGCGGGCACGGTCACGGCGACCTCGGCGGCGGACCGCATCCTGTCGGCGTTCGGGAACGCCGGGAACTGACGACGGGACGGCGCCGGGCGGGCGCCGTCCCGTCACAGACAGACCAGTTGCACGGTCGGCTGCAGCAGCCCGGCATTGCGGATACGGTCTCTGCCGACGGAGATGGCGACGTACTGCAGTTCGCGAAGTCCGGCCAGTGGCGCGACGTCGATGTCTCCCTCTGCAGGGAGGTCCCCCATGAATGTGCACTCGTTCAACCGGGGGAACGCTGAGGCCAGTCGCGCGATCGCCGCCTGTACGGTCCTATCCCCTCCGCCCGCCAGGAGCACCAGACTGGTGACGCCCGGCAGCGCCGCGTCCGACGGAAGCGCTTCGAGCGACAGGGCGAACACCTTGAGGTGGAAGAGGGCCGGCAGGGCGCCGATCTCCCGCCATTCGGCCGTCGAGGCCGGGCTGGACAGGTCGTCGAGCATCAGCTCCCGCAGCGCGGATTGGGTGCCGAGCCCGTCGAGCCCGTGCGCGGAGGTCGCGAAGCCACCCACCGTCAGCTGACGCAGCGGGGCACCGGCCGGCAGGGTCCGCGCGGACCAGGTCATACCGCCGGTTCCCTGGACACTGAGGGATTCCAGTCGCCCCAGGTCCGCGACCGGACTCAGGTCGATGTCCGGCCGGTGCGTCGTGATGCTCAGCCGCCGGATCGGCAGGCCGCCCATCGCGGACAGGTCCATCAGGTCCGGGCAGCGGTTGATGTCGAGGACTTCCAGGGCGGACTGCTGCCTCAGGAAACCCAGATCGGTCACGGCGTCGTGCGCGAGCGCGACTTCCGTGACTCTGTTCCGGTCGAAGTACCCGGCCAGGGCTTCCAGGGACACCTCGCTCCTGACGTCCAGGCGGTCCGGACGGAGTTGGAGACGTTCCAGTTGGCGCAGCTGGTCGTTCGAGCGGATGGAGTAGCGCAGATCCGACGGATCCAGCCGTGCGATCACCTCCTCGGCGTAGTCGGCGCATTCGAAGCGTGACCAGGCCCACAGGAGCTGGGATCGGATCGGGAGCAAGGGGTGCTTGGCGAACTGCGCGAGGAAGGCCAGAGCGGCGTCCGACTTCACGTGCGAGGCAGCGATCACCACATGGTAGGCATCCCGGTCGCCGAGGCCCTCGGGTCCCGGGAGCAGGCCCAGGATCAGCGGCCCGACCTCCGCGAGGGCGCGCGCCTCCTGCTCGTTCGACGGCGGAATGAGCATGGAGGTGCAGACTTCCACGGCCGTGCGGATCGCGGGGTCCAGGGTGGTGGCATGCTCCAGGCAGGCGGCGGCGAGCAGGTAGATGCGGGACTGTATGCGCTTGTCGTAGGAGCGGTCTCCCCGGTCGAGCAGGTCTCGGATCAGCGCCCCGCGCTCCCCCGGACGGGCGAGGGCGACCGCCATCCGGATGACGTCCTCCCACTGGTCGTCGTCGGCGTGGGCGATGAGCAGGCCGAAGTCGCCCTCCTCCACCGCGGCCCGCGCGCCGAGGAAGTCCTGGAAGGTGCGGTGGACGAACTGCGCCGTGTCGGGCGCCGGTTCCCGCAGGAGGCCACTGCGCTGGAGGAAGTGCTCGAAGACCACCGGGGCTCCGCCCAAGGCGGCCGCCTCCGGGACTGAGGGCAGGGCCCGGTCGATGATGTCCTCTGCGCGCGAGCGGTCCATCACCGTACGGCCGTTCTTGATCAGCCAGTACGCGAGGCGCTGCAGCAGGTCGAGTTGCGGTTCCTCCCGCAGGTCCGGGACCTTCATGTCCCGCTCGCGGTCGCGGCGGCTCAGCAGCATGGAGAGCGCCGCCTCGTAGAGGTCTTTGCGGCCGTGCGGCAGGTAGCCGCGCCGGTCCCGGTGCAGGGCGCAGATCAGCCCGCACATCAGGGGGTTGGTGGCCAGCTGCCCGAGGTCGGGCTTGGTCCGTACGGCCGCCAGGAGCTGGGTCTCGTACTGCTGGAGATCCGCGTCCGCGTCTGCGCCGTCGCGGGCAGCGTTGTGCCACCGCCTGATGAAGGTGGCGACCTCCGCCGGACCCATCGCGGACAGGGTCAGCTCGGTGAAGTCCTCCTCGGCGAGCCAGTCCGCGCCCACGGCTGAGGGCCGCGAGGTGACGAGCCAGCGGTTGTCGCCGCCGTAGGTGTCCATCAGGTCCCGCAGCCAGCGGCGGGCCCGCTCCCGTTCGGCGTCGGGAATCTCGTCGATGCCGTCGACGAGGACCAGCCCGCGGCCCGCCGTCAGGACACGGTGCGCCCAGCCGTCGGGCTGCTCGGCCCCGAGCGGGCAGTCGGAGGAGGTCAGGAAGTCCGCGGGAGCGGGCAGCCGTTCGCCATGGCGGGTGAGCGTGCGCAAGGGCAGAACGAAGGGGATGCGGTCGTAGAGATAGTCCATCAGCGGAGGCAGGTCCTGGCGGGCGGCTGTGACGGCCAGCCACTGCACCAGGGTGGTCTTGCCGGAACCCGCCTCGCCGCGCAGGAGAACGCGGGGACTGTCTGCCAGGGCCTGATCGGCGGGCCGCGCGTCCTGCGGGACGGAAGTCAGCCACTGCACCAGCGCGCTCTTGCCGGCGCCGGCCCTGCCCCGCACGATGCCGCGCGGGCTGTCGGCCGGGGTCTGATCGGCGGCCGGCGACGCGAACATCTCGTCGACTGCCTGTTCGTATCCCTCCCGGAGTGCCGAGTCGATCACGACGGGGGGGTTCCCGTCACGCTGGACGGGCGGTGCGGCGTCCGCAACGGCGTGGGACGCCGATGTACGCAGCGGCGGCGGCGACGCCGTGAGTGTCTTCCCCCACATCAGCGACCACCGCGGGAGCGACGTCGCCTCCAGGCTCAGGTACGCCGCGTCCAGTGGCCACCGCGTCGGGGAGTTGCTGAGGTCGATGCCGTAGATGGTCAGCTTGCCGTGCTTCTTCTCCACGTACGGCAGGTACAGCTGCTCGAAGGCCGCGTCCTCGGCACCGGGCAGTGGATCGCGGCGGATCAGTTCGTCGACCTTGGCCGTCAGCTCGGCGATCCCGCGGGTCTGCTGCACCAGCGCGTGGGCCACGAACGTCGAGCGCTGCGTGAAGAACTGCAGGATGTGCAGGCAGGCGGCGTCGACGAGCCGCTCGTAGAAGTACGTGGCGTCGGCGCCGAGTTCCCGCTCGGGGCGGCCGCTCACCGCCCGCAGTTCGCGGGCGAATGCGGTGGAGCCGAGCCGTACGGCGTCCAGGTCGGTCATCGTCAGGTCGCCGAGGCCGCGCAGGGTCTGAGCGAGGGCGTCGGTGACGGCCTGCTGTTCGTCCGTGGCGATCGGGCGCTCGCCGGTGCGGAGCGCCTGTTTCACCAGCTTGGCGGCGAGCGACTGGAGGTCGGATTCCGTGAGGGAGCGCTTCTCGCCCGTGAAGGACACGTGGCCCGAGATGCGGATCGGCTTGTCGACGAGGCCGGCCCCGCCCCCCTCGGTGACGAACAGCTTCTTGACGAGGGGTCCGATGGCCGCCGAGGCCAGCCGGATGCCGATGGTCCCGGGCTCCATGCAACCCCCCGCAGCGTAGCGACCGTTGCCCCGGATCCTAACGGCCGCTCACGCCGCCCGGAGGGTTATGCGTCGACGAGCACCGAGCCGCTCGCGCCCAGCGCCTCGCGCAGGATGCGGGTCTGCTCCACCTTGTTCTCGGTGGCCAGCAGCGCGGACAGGATCGCGATGCGGGCCTGTCCGGCGCGCAGGGTGCCGCTCGGGACGGCTCCGGCGGCGACGAGGTCCACCGCGCCGCCGTGCGTGTAGATCTCGGTGACCGGTCCGGCCATGACCCGGGTGGTCAGGGCGACCAGGACCCCGCGGCCCACGGCGGCCCGGACGGCGTCCACGATCTCCGGGGTGGCGTTGCCGGCGCCGGTCCCGACGAGGACGATTCCGCGGGCGCCGGCCTCGACGGCGGCGTTCAGCAGGACCGGGTCGCCGTCGGCGTGGTGCACCACCACGTCCACGCGCGGCGGGATCTCCGGCATCGCGGGCAGCGGGAGCGGCGCCGGGCGCTGCGGCGTGCGCAGGATGGTGACCTTGCCGAAGCCGATCTTCCCGAAGAGTTCCTTGGACGGGTCGGCGAACGCGTCCAGCTCCACGGCCTGCGTCTTCACGGTGCCGCGCGCGGCGTGCACCCGTCCGGCGAAGGCGATCAGTACGCCGAGCCCGCGCGTGTTCGCGGCGGTGAGCAGGGCGTCGTAGAGGTTCCCCGGGCCGTCCCCGTCGGCGGTGCCCATGGGGCGCTGCGAGCCGGTGAAGACCACGGAGCGCGGGTCGTGGTGGTGGAGGTCGAGGAGGAACGCCGACTCTTCCAGGGTGTCGGTGCCGTGCGTGACGACGATGCCGTCGACGGCGGGGTCGGCGAGCACCTCGTGCACGGTGCGCAGCAGGGTGAGCTGGTGTGCGGTGGTGAGCCGCGGGCTGTTCACGCTGAACAGGTCGACCAGTTCGACGGTGATGCCCTCGGGGAGCGGTGCGGTGGCGATCACCTCGTTCCCGTCGGCGTCCGCCGCGAAGCCGGAACCCTGCCAGCGGCTGGCTATCGTCCCGCCGGTGCTGATGACGACGATGCGTCCCATTGGCCGTGGCCACCCTTCACTCGTGTCACTCGTACGTCACTCGTACATATGTGCTCAAAGCAGCAATGATAGAGCGATCTACGCGCAATGTGATTGCGTCTTCCACCCGGCCCGTTCACACTCGCCGGGTGATAATTGCGCCATGGATGCCATTGACCGAGATATCTTGCGCGAGCTCCAGGCGGACGGCCGCCTGAGCAACCAGGAACTCGCCCAGCGCGTGGGACTGACCGCCTCCCCCTGTATGCGCCGGGTGCGCCAGCTGGAGCAGGACGGGGTGATCCAGGGCTACCGCGCCGTGATCTCCCCCGAGGCGGTGGACCGCGGGTTCGAGGTGCTCGTCTCGGTCGAGGTGCGCCGCGACCGGGAGGCCGTCGAGGCCTTCGAAGCGGCTCTGCAAGACATCCCCGACGTCGTCGAGGCCTACCGCCTCTTCGGCAGCCCCGGATGCCTGCTGCGGATCGCCGTCGCCGACCTGCGCGCGTACGAGCGGCTGTGGATCGAGAAACTGACGGCCCTCACCGGCATCACCGAGGTCAACTCGCAGATCATCATGAAGCGCATCAAGGAACCGACGGGCCTGCCGGTCGGCCACTGACCCCGCGCGGGCGGGGCCGGCAGCGGCGGCGTTCACGGCACGGGGACGAGCAGGAACGACAGCGACAGCGACCTTGAATCCGTTCTCGCGGACCGGTGCAGAACATCAAAAATCTGGTGCAAGGTGTCAGTGCCGTCCCGCCGACAGAACCGCCGGGGAGACGGACCGAAGCCGTGCTCGGGTTCGATGACCTCACCACACCCCCCGCCAGTGAATGACTTGGAGTGGATGCATGAGCAACGACCCCTTGGACGCCGACGACGGCCGGTTCTACGTCCTGCTGAACGACGCGGGGCAGCACTCGCTCTGGCCGTCGTTCGCCGAGGTTCCCGTCGGCTGGCGGATCGTATTCGGCGAGGAAAGCCGCCTGCTCTGCCTGGAACACGTCGAGGCGAACTGGACGGACCTGCGGCCGAAGAGCATGCGCGAGGCGGTGACCGGCGACCGGGCCTCCGTCGCCGCAACGTAACCGTGGACGGGGCGGCGCCCGGCTGATGCACAACGGTCCGCACGGGCGACGGCCCGCCCCGGAATCCGTGAGTCCGGAATCCGGGGCGGGCCGCCGCTCCCGCTCGTCTCCTTCAGCGCAGGGACACGAACTTGGCGGTGCTCGGTACCCCCTTCTCGTCCAGCAGGAAGAGCATGTAGTAGCCGGGCGGGGCGTCGTTCGCGGAGGGCGGGGCCTGCAGCCCGATCGTGTGGTCCTGGCGGTGGACGATCCGCAGTTCCAGGTGGCGCTGACTCGTGTTGACCGCGTGGGTCGCGGTGGTCGGCGCCAGCAGGATCGCCTTCTTGACCTGATCGGGGGTCGAAGTCGTCACCCTGAACCGGGAGTCGTAGCCGATGGGGCCGCCGGGCACCTGGTCGAGCTTGGGCCGGGCGCCCTGGTGGAGGTAGGCAGGCTCGAAGATCTCGATGCTGCCGTTCATGTCGTCGTCGATCTTCGGGTCGTTGGCGAGCTGCTGGAGTTCGTCGCCGGTGACCAGGACGCGGCCGTCGGGCAGGACGACCGAGTTGGCGTGGTAGCCGCGCGGCAGCCGCTGCACGGGGCCGAGCCGCCACTCCCCGAGCGCGTTGCGGGTCTCGATCTGGCGGTACTTGAGATCGGACTTGGGGTTGTAGTCGCCGTTTCCGTAATCCCGGATGCCGTAGGCGCCGTTGACCGTCAGCAGGCTGGCGTCCGGGAGCAGGAGGGTGTTGTCCTGGGTCCGGCCGAAGGCGCGCGGTTGCTTCTTCTCCCACACCCCGTCCGCCAGCTGGTAGGTGTTGGGGTCGTCACGGTCACCGCCGAGGACCAGCACCGAGTTCGGACCGCGGAAGCCGGCGGGCAGCGCCACCGCCGAGCCGTAGCCGCGGTGGACGCCGTCCGGGCGGGCGGGAAGGTCCGTACGCGTCTCGGCGACCGGATCGAAGGCCCACTGCCGGGTGGCGTGGCGGCCCAGGCCGTACACCTTGCCGTCGCGCAGGGTGAACAGGTGCGGGTAGTCGCTGTCCTCGCCGAAGGGGGCGTCGACGCGCAGGGTGTCGGTGGGAACGTCCCGCGGGACCACGGTCTTCTCGAAGGGCACCGGGTGGCCCTTGGCCGGGAACGGCTCGATGACCGAGGTGGAGGTGCCCCAGCCCTCCTCGGTGTGCCCGGACATGATGAGCAGGCGCCCGTCGGGGGCGGTGGCCACGGTCGGGTACCAGCGGCCCACCGCCATGTCCTTGTTGACCGCCCACGTCTCGGTCCACGGGTCGAAGACGAGGGACAGCTTCGCCCCTGCGCCTCCGCCGTAGCCGAGGTTCCCGCCGAAGACGCCGAGCATGCCGTTGGGCAGGAAGGCGTGACCGGCACAGAAGAAGGGGGCCGGGCGTTTCACGTCCGTGCCGTCCGGCACGACCAGCTCGGGCGGGGCGACCTTCTTGAACGCCTCGGGGCCGGTGCCCTTCCGCGGATCCCAGAGGAAGGCGCGCCCGGCGTTCTCCGGCCCGAGCGTGTTGGTCGGCGCCGGCTCCTCCGTGGGGTCGGTCTCGACGCGCTCGAAGGAGAACAGCAGCACCTTGCCGGTGGGCAGCATGGCGATGTGGGCGGCGAAGTCCGGCGACTGGAAGTACTCCGCGAACTGCCCGTACGCCTTGGGGTGGAACTTCGAGTTGGCCAGCTCCTGGGACCTGGTCAGATCGCTCAGACTCTCGATCCGCGCCAGCTGGGAGTACCCGCCCAGAGCCTGGGCCGCCGCGCGGATCTTCGCATGCTCCCGAGCATGCCCGGTCCCCAGCGCCGCGGCTTCGTCGGGATGGCTTTCCCCGTCGTGGGCAGCGGCAGGAACGGTGGCGACGAAGAGAGCGGTGGCTGCGAGCGCGGAGAGCGACGCCGCGATTCTCTTCGGGCGGTGCCTGCGTGACATGTGACTCCTCACCTGTGAGCACGTGCGGACAGGCGGGGAGCCTGCCGTGGGTGTTGATCACCCACGGCAACAGATGTATGACGAGATACACGCAGCGTGCTCGCCCAATCCGGAACCCCGCGACAGAGCCGTCGGTGTCACGGACCAGCACCGCCCGCCCGACACGCCGACCCCCCGTCCCCGCCCCGGTCCCCCGCACGGCCGTCACTCTTCGTAGACGGACACGCCGACGGGACCACGGCACACCGGGAACACAAGGTGGACGCCCGGAATGCATTCCGGGCGTGCGCGGCATGCAGAAGCCGCCTCCCGGATCGGGCTCACAGCCGGGTCCGAGAGGCGGCTTCCTCCTGATGGCAGTCCGTCATCAGGGCCATGCGCAGGGGGCGGGCCGGAGCGGTGGCTCAGAGGACCCGACGGCGCAGCGACCAGGCGCCGAGGCCCAGGAGGGCGGTCGAGAGGGCGAGGAAGACGGTGCTCTCGGCCACCTGGAAGCCCCAGAACTGGCCGGCGGGGTGGTAGTCGGCCGACTGCCGGGTCACGCCCTGCCTGCCCAGGCAGCTCTGGATGGTCTCCGTGCCGTCGCAGCCGGACGGGTTGAAGGAGATCTTCCGGCCCGTGCTGTCGTAGTACGCGGATCCGACCCGCCAGGCGTCGTCCGGGATCCAGCTGGTCCCGCCGCGCTCGCTCTCCCCGGTGCTCTGGGCGACCGTACCCGTGATCCGCTCGGCGGCGAGGTAGTGCGGACGTGCTCCACCGCCGAGGACGACGAGGACGACGAGGTAGAGCCCCAGGGTGATCGCCATGGCGGCGAGCGTGTTGCGCAGCAGGAGTCCCGCGGCCACGCCGATGGCGAAGGCCAGCAGGGTGTACGCGGCCAGGACCAGCCCCTGCGTCTCGAAGCCCGGGGTCATCATGGGGCCGCGCGTCACATGGTTGAGGGGCTTCAGGGCCCATACGCCGACCAGCCCCAGGACGAGCATGAGGACGGTGACCGGACCTCCGCCGACGAGCAGCTTGGTCGCCAGCCAGCGGCGCCGGCTCACCGACTGGGTGAGCCCGAAGACATGGGTGCCCTGCTCGAACTCGCCCGCGAAGAGCGGTGCACCGGCGAACATGCCGAGGAGCACGGGCAGGCACAGCAGCACCATCGGGATGATGGACACGTACGACTTGTACTCGGAGCTCAGCGCGGCCATGGCGCTCCGTGAGCAGGGGTCGGCGCCGATCCGCAGGCAGCCGGCGATGCCCCGGTCCTGCATGAAGGAGACGGCGTCGAAGCGGTAGAAGAGCATCACGGCGCCCACGGCCGCGATGAGCAGGGCGGTGATGAGGAGCTGGAGGCGCTGCTGGCGCCAGGCGACCCAGATCATGCTGCGGACACCTCCACGGCCTCGCCCTTGCGCGCAGCCGGCCGTGCGGCCCTCAGGTGCGCCAACGCCAGTTCCTCCAACGTCGGTTCGTGCGCCTCCCAGCCCGGCAGCATCGCCGGGCCCGTGCCGCGCACGAGGACCGTGGCCTGACGCGGGGTGCTGCGGGCCTCCACGACGATCTCGTCCGGGAAGGGGCCCTCCGCGCCCTGGGCCGGGCCGATCATCAGCCGGTGGCCGGCGACCAGGTCCTCGACGTCCCCGGCGAGCCGGACGCGCCCGCCCGCCAGCAGGAGCAGGTGGTCGCAGATGCCCTCGAGATCGGCGAGGACGTGTGAGGAGAGCAGGACGGTCATCCCGGTCTCGGCGACCTCCTCCATCAGGGCCTGCATCACCTCCTCACGGGCGAGCGGGTCCAGATCGGCCAACGGCTCGTCCAGGACGATCAGTTCGGGCCGCCGTCCGAGGGCCATCGCGAGCGCGACACGGGTGCGCTGTCCTCCGGAGAGGGTGGAGATCCTCGCCCCGGCCGGGACGCCGGCCGCGTCGACGAGGCGGCGCGCGTAGGTCTGGTCCCATTCGGCGTTCAAGGCCCGGCCGGCTCGTAACATCTCCTCGACCGTGAACCGGCGGTAGAGCGGCTTGTCCTGCGCGAGGAAGGCCAGGCGGGGGTGAGTGCCCCCTCGTCCCGGCGTATCGCCCAGGACGCGGAGCGTCCCGGTGGTCGGGGTCAGCAGGCCGGTGGCCAGCGCCATGAGCGTGCTCTTGCCCGCCCCGTTGGGACCGACCAGCGCGGACACCCGGCCTCGCGGCAGCTCGAACGTCACGTCCTCCAGCGCCCAGCCCCGCTTGTAACGCTTGCCCAGCCCGTCCGCCGCCAGTGCGGCGGCGCCCTCGGTGGTACCCAACCGGTCACGCTCCTTCATATGTCATATGTCAGTACTGCGAGTCGATGACGGACTTGACCAGTGCTTCGACGTCCTCGCGGGACAGGCCCTCGGCCCGGGCGGCCGCCATCCACGCCGCCAGGTCCCGGCGCAGCGGCGAGTCCCAGGCGGCGGCCGGGCTGGCCAGGGAGCGCTGGACGAAGGTGCCGAGGCCGGGCCGCGGCTCAACCAGCCCCTCACGCTCAAGTTCCCGATACGCCTTGAGCACCGTGTTCGGATTCACCGCTGTGGCGGCGACCACTTCCTTGGCCGTGGGGAGGCGGTCCCCCACCTCCAGCAGGCCGAGGCGCAGCGCGTGCTTGACCTGCTGCACCAGCTGCAGGTACGTGGCCACTCCGGACCGGCGGTCGATCCGGAACTCGATCACGCAACACCCTTCCACTAATCAGTTAGTGGAACCATGATGAAGTGATCGGATCCGCGGTGTCAAGCACATCGGCGGGAGGGGCGGGGCGCCGTGTTACGCCTCCTGGTACGCCTCGGCCTGGAGGCGGAACAGCCGGGCGTACGTGCCGTCCTGAGCCATGAGCATCTCGTGGTTGCCCTGCTCGATGACCCGGCCCGCGTCCAGGACGTAGATCCGGTCGGCGTCGCGCACATTGGCGAAGCGGTGCGAGATGAGCACCACCGTGCGGTCCGTGAACAGTTCGCGGATCCGGCCGAAGAGGTCGGCCTCGGCCTGCGGGTCCAGGGAGGCCGTGGGTTCGTCGAGGATGACGAGCGGCGAGTCCCGGTAGAAGGCCCGGGCCAGCGCGAGGCGCTGCCACTGACCGAGCGAGAGATCGGCGCCGCCGGTGAACTCCTTGCTCAGTACGGTGTCGTAGCCCCGGTCCAGCCGGTCCAGGAACGCGTGGGCCCCGGCCCGCTCGGCGGCCAGCACCACCCGGGCCCCGTCGCGCGGGGTCTCGGGGCGGCCGAACGCGATGTTGTCGGCGGCCGTCAGCTTGTACCGCACGAAGTCCTGGAACACGACGGCGCTCGCGGCGCGCAGTCGCTCCGGTTCGGCGTCGACGTCCGTGCCCCCGTCCGCGTCCCCGTACAGGAGGCGCCCGGAGTCCGGCCGGTAGAGGCCGGCCAGGATCTTCGCGAGGGTGGTCTTGCCCGAGCCGTTGGCGCCGACCAGGGCCACGACCTCCCCGGCCCGTACCTCGACGCTGACGTCCTCCAGGGCGCGGACCGAGGACCCGGGGTAGCCGAAGGCCAGGGACTCCGCGCGCACCGACACGAACTCCCCCGAAGGGAAGGCGGGTTCGCCGGGGTCCGAACCGGCCTCCGCCGCGAAGCCCCGTAGGTCCTTCATGTACAGGACCGACTCGCCGAGGCCGTTGAGCAGGGCGCCGATCATCTGCGTGCGCAGCGACAGCTGCCACAAGCCCGCGAGCGCCGTCAGCGCGGTCGCCAGTTCGATCCGGCCGGTCGCCACCAGCCACCACATCGCCCCGATCACCGCGCCCGTCGTCAGGTCGCCGGCCAGGCGGGCCGCGATCTTGCGGCGGACGTGGACCGCGTGCATGGCCTCGACCTGGGCGATCTCCTGCCCGTAGCGGCTCGTCCAGCGCCGGCGCAGGGTTCCGGCGAGCCCCAGGGCGCGGATCTCCTTCGCCTCGTCGCGGCCGGTGAGCAGCCGTTCGAGGTACTGCCGGGCCCGGCGGTTCTCGGACAGCGTGTGGTGCAGGTCGTAGCCGGCCCCCCGCTCGTCGCGGGCGGCTTTGAGCGTGGGCAGGACCGCGAGGAGGGCGAACGGCAGGAGCCACCAGACCAGTACGGCGAACACGGCCGTGACCGCGACCACGGTCAGGACGGCCTGGAAGCCCGCGGCCAGAGCCGTCACGACCATCGCGGGCTGGGCGCGCGAGGCGAAGACCGCCCGCTGGAGCCGGTCGTGGAAGGCCGGGTCCTCGAACTCGGGAAGCTCCGCACGTCCCGCGGCGCCCAGGACGATGTCGAGCGCGAACCGGTCCACCTTGACGGCGAGCACCCGCTGGCGTGCCCCGGCGACCGCGCGCAGGATGCCCGCTGCCGTACCCAGCAGCACCAGGCCCGCGATCACGCCGATCAGCCACTCGCTCTGCGGGGCCTGGGCCGTCGTGCCGCCCTGGGTGACGGCGCCGCCGACTGCATGGCGGATCAGCAGCAGGACCGCCATCAGCCCCAGTGCGGTGACCAGTTGGGCCAGAAGCACGCGCAGCAGACTGCTCCGGTCGGCTTGCCAGGCCAGCCGCACGGCGAACATCGCGCAGTCGGCCAGCTCCCTCAGGGGCACCGACGCCTTTTCGTCACGGGCCATTCAGCTCGTCTCCAGCTTTTCCAGCCACGCCCGGTGTTCCTCGGCCACCGCCGCGAGTGCTTCGCGGGACTGGAAGGTGTGCCCCTCCTGTGGGAGCAGCACCAGCCGGGCGGTGCCGCCGGTGGCGACCACGGCCCTGTACAGCTCGACGGCCTGTTCGGGAGTGGTGGCGGGATTGATGTCGTCGGTTCCGTGCACGAGGAGCACCGGGCGGTCCAGTCGGTCCGCGAAGTGCAGCGCGCTGAACGTCTGGTAGACCTCCGGGGCGGTCCACAGCGAACGCCGTTCGTAGTGGAACCCGGTCGGGGTGGAGGTGCGGTTGTAGCAGCCGCTGTGGGCCACGGCTCCTGCCAGCTCCGGGAGACGGGCGAGGGCGTGCAGGGCGAGGGTCGCGCCGAAGCTGTGGCCGCCGACGGCGACCGACGTGCCGGCGCCGTCGGTGGTCAGCAGGCCGACGGCGGTGGACACCGTGGTGGTGATCTGGCTGTTCAGCAGGGCCGGTCGGGCGTCGTCCGGCCAGTGCAGCGGCAGGTCGAGAAGGGCGGACGGGTGTGCTGCAGCGGCCAGGAACTGCGGAATTCCGTCCGATGGCGGCTCCCCTCGGCGCAAGGCCCGGATCCACAGCAGCAGCGGACCGGATCCGGCGTGCGGCAGGAGGGTGAGCCTGGCATCGCCGAAACCGGTGGGGATCGCATGGACGGTCGACGGGTCACCGAGTGCGGACGGACGCGGTGCCTGCGCGGGCGGACGCTGTGCCTGCGCGGGCGGACCCGGCACGGGTGACGGTGCTACGGGCACCAGCCTGCCGGGGTCGGCCGGGTCCAGGCGCGAGGTGGCCCAGCACAGTCCGTGCTCATCGGGACCGGTGCCGGCCGGGTGGACGTGCCCGAGCACCACTCCGTCCGGGCTCGCGGCGAGGGAGCGGACCAGCAGAGTGGGTCCCACGGTCTCCGCGGCCCCGTCCTGTGGTGCGAGCAGCACGAGGCGGGTACCCGCCGTGCGGACGAGTTCGTCCTGGCCCGGCTCGAAACCGACGAACGCCGGTCCCGTGGCCTCGAAGACCGCCGGCCGCCACGCCGCCTGCTCCGCGGGGTTCCGTCGCGGGGCCGGCGTCAGCAGCGCCAGGCGGCCGTCCTCGCACCATGCGAGCGGTGGCACTCCCGGTTCGGTGAGACCGGTCGCCGCGCGCGTCTGCGGGTAGGGGCGGACCGTACGCGCCGCGAGGTCGGCGATCCACGGATGGGCGTGATGGTCGTCGCCCACCGCAAGTCCCGCCACCAGGGGCCGGTGCGGATGCCACGCGAGCGGGATCGGCAGGACGTCGGCGACCGGCAGTTCCCAGCCGTCGTCCGGTCGCCCCGTGGTGAAGAACTCGATCCGCAGGGGCCTGGCCCGGCCCGGCACTGCTCCCGCCAGGGCGGGATCGAGGACGAGGGTGCGCCAGTGAACCGGCGAGGGGTGGCGTTCGGCGATCGGCGGATGGGCGGGCGAGGTCACCTCGGCCCACCTGTGTCCGTCCGGGCCCTGGTCCCGGCGCCGCCGGGTGCGGTGGAGGTCAGCGGGCACGGCCGGCCGCCGGGACGGAGACGAGGGTGATGCCGTCGATGAGGGCCTTGACGGCCCCGATGCCGGAAGCGGGGGCGCACACGGGTTCACCGGCGTCATCGAGGCCGATCGCGCAGGGTACGCCGAGTCCGTGCAGGGCCCCGGGGAGTTCGGCCTCCTTCGCCACGGTGACCATGCTGACGGCGGCCAGCCGCTCCGGTTCGGCCGCGGCCAGGAGGTGCTTGAGCGAGCGGCACGAGGGGCAGTCGTCGGCGACGTAGAGCCGAACCGTGCTGATGTGCTGTGTGCAGGGCGGGATGTTCGCCCCGGCCGAGGCCCGGCGCCGGTCGGCCGCCAGCAGGGCGATCAGGGTGAGCACCGCGACCACAACGGTGGCCGCCGCGCGTGGCAGTGGCCGCGCGGCCGCTGCCGCGTCGGACAGGATGAGCACGGCTGCCGCGAGCACTGCGGCCGCGGCGTTCGCTCCGATGTGGGCGCGACCCACGGCGGCGAGCCGGGCCAGGCCGAAGCAGGCGCACTTCTGCCCCCGGGCACTGACGGCGACGGCGGTGAGGGCGACGTACGCGAGGAGTGCGACGGCCGCGGCCCAGCGCACCGGCAGCAGCAGCACGGCGACGGTCGCGGCGAGTTCGGCAGCTCCGACCAGGCGGGGGCCGTGGGGCGCGGCCAGGATTCCGGAGCTGATGGGCCACGACAGCTTCTCCGGGGCCGTGACCAGCTTGGCCGCGCCGGCCACGGCGAGCGGCCCGGCGGTGACGGCGAGGGCGAGATCCGCCGGCCGGACGCCGAGGAGCGGGCCGTCCGCAGCCAGGGCGGTCAGGGCGGTCAGGGCTGTAGACATGTCAGGCACTCCGATCCGGTACGAGCCAGCCGGCCGCGATCAGCTGAGCGGTGAAGCGGGCCACGGGCCCGCCTGCCTCGGGCGGCGGCACGCCGACACCGAGCAGCCGGCCGAGGATTTCCGCGTCGCGTTCGCCGCAGTCGCTCACGGCGAGGGTGGATCCGGCGGCGAGCACGGCACCGCCGAACGGCAGTGCCGTGAAGGTGACTCCCTCACCGAGCCGCAAGGGGGTGCCGGGCGGCGGCAGTTGCGGTGGCGCGGGCGGCGTGGTGGAGGGTGTGGTCGTCATCGGCGCTCCCTCAGCCAACGGTCCAGCCAGACGAGGCGCAGCAGGGGCAGGGCCTGGGTGGCGAGGGAGCGGCCGTCGCGCAGACTGGCCATGACCAGCCGGGGCTCCAGCAGGCCCAGGTCCCCCAGAGCGCATTCACGTTCCAGCTCGGACATGATCTTCTTGCGTTCACGGTGGAGATGGGCCGCCGCGCCCAGCCGCAGCCAGTGCCCGGGGGAAGCCGCCCGTAGTCCGGTGACGCCCGCCCGCTCGACCGCGCGCCGCAGCGGCAGATGGTTCTCGAACGCGCCCCGGCGGATCCGGCCGAGCTTGTGGGGCGGCAGGGCGGCCGCCGCGGCGAGCACGCCGAGGTCCATGGCGGGGAGGACGGCACCGGCCGCGCCCCGTTCGGCCAGGCCGCCGACGAGTCGGCCGACCACCGGTTCCTCGGCGTCGAGCTGATCCTGCCAGACCGCCATGGCGCCACGGTGGGCCGTCTCGTACGCCTGTCTGCCCTGGTCGGTCAGCCAGGGGAGCTTTGTGCCACCGGTCGGTGACGGTGGCGGGGGCGCGCCCAGCTGCTGCGCGTCGGGACCGCTGCCTGCGGTGTCGCGCCGGCCGGGGGTGTAGACGACGCGGTTGTCGAGCAGCTCCCGGGCTTCGGCGAGGGTGCTGAGGGTCCCGGAGATGTGGAACGGTTCGCAGGCGAGCAGCCGCCACGCCTTCGTGCCCCGCGGCACGTCGGGAAGCTTGACGGAGACCAGCGACTCCAGCAGCGCCCCGGAGACCAGGGGCAGTCCGGTGCCGGCGGCGAGAGCGGCGTGCAGCCGGGCCGGCACCTCGAAGTCCGGGAGCGGAGGCAGGTGTTCGGCGCCGCTGACCGTGTGGTGGTCGAGCAGCTCGTGCAGGTCGAGGGCGATTTGGCGCGACTCGACACCCGGTACGGGAGCCTTCGGTGGCCGGGTGCCCTGCGGGCCGAAGCCGGGCAGGCCGAAATCGGCGTGCACGAGGTGGGCGCGATGGCCGGCGGCCGCGGCGAGTACGGCGAGGTAGGCGGAGGCCAGACCGCCGCTGTAGGCGAGGCCGTACTCGTCACCGGCCGAGGCCAGCACCCGCGTCACGGCATGGGACAGGTCTCCGTCCGCCGCCGGCAGTGCGCAGCGCTCGCGGGTCACGGTGACTCCGCGGGCGTCCACCCGGATGCGGGTGCCCACGGTCATCCTTCGGACTCCGGACAGAGGCGTCTCGTCGGGGGGTGAGGCCTGGCCGTGCAGCATGGCGAGCAGTGCGCCGGGCCCGGGCTCCACGCGTCCGCCGGGCGGCAGGAACGCGGCCGGGTCCCCGCTCCACTCGAGGCGTCCGGGGCGCGCCCGGAAGTAGACGGGACGCACGTCCGGCCGGGGCCGGCGCAGTTCGATCGAGTGGTCCGTACGGACGGTCAGGACGCCCAGGGCGGAGGCACCGTCGGGTTCGGTGCAGCGCAGAACGGCGCCGTCCATCTCGGCCACGGCCGGTACGGCGCTCATGCGTCCCCCGATCGGTGAACCTCGATGTACTCCTCCCGCACGGGCAGGGAGGTGCTGACGACCTTTCCGTCGCACTCGACCCAGGCGTAGAAGCCCGCGGGCGGGGAGGCGGGGACGACTTCGCGGCCGAGGTGGAAGGTGGCGGGCAGCCCGACTCCGCGCAGGCCCGCGGTGAGGTAGACCGCGTCCTCCACCGGGTCGAGGAAGCCGGTCGTGAGGCGTTGCGCGATGCGCAGCCGCGCTATGGCCCGGCCGACGGCCCGCGGCGTGGGCCGCAGGTCTCCGCGACGGGCCGGCCACCGGTCGATCTGGTAGATGCCGCCTCCCGCGCGTGCCGCCGCCAGGAAGGCAGCCGCTTCGCGTGCGGACCGTGGCACTGCGAACAGTCCTGTCGCCATGCGTATCCGACCTTCCGATCCCCCGTCCCCGTATCGAGCGGGACGGACGTGATGTGGAATCCGCCGGACCGCAGCGCGGGCGCCCGCTTCCGCCGTCCGACGGATTCCACTCGTTCATGTCACAAGACCGCGTTCACCGGAGGCCGGTGCGACCGCGGCGGGAGGGTGCACCCGCTTACGCGTAACGGCAGGTCCACCACTCACAGATGAGGCCGACCGACTCGTTGCAGCAGTCCGAGTCCCACCAGCAGCTGTATCCCGCCATGCGGCACTCCTCGGCGACCGCCGTGGGCTCCGAGTAGAGGTGCTGCTGCAGACCGTTGCTGGCGAGTTGCGAGGCAATCGAAGTAACCGGCACAGTGTTCCCCTTTCTGATGAGAATGGCGCCGCGATCCGAATGGACAAGCACGGCATCCAAATTCCGACGAGGGGAACGCTAGCCACAGCACGACGGGTCACGGAATAGGGGAAGGCCCGGAATCGTGTCCGGGACAGAACGGGACAGCCGGATGGTCAACTCCCGGCAATGCGCCACCATTCGGACATGCCGCCAAATGCGTTGACTCGACCGAGGACAGCCAACTACCGTGCCTCATTTACGAAGACGTACTTCGGTTTTCTCGCACGCACGGGGGTGTGGCGCAGGTATGCGGCAGGTCACGGGGGAGCTGTTCGGAATCGTCGGCCGACGACGGGGCACGGGGACGGAGGTACTACTCCTGCGGGGTCCCGGCGGCTGGTCCCTGCCACGGCTGCACCACCGCGACCCACCTGCCGCGCACGCCGAGATCGCCGGGCGCTTCGGCCTCACCGTCACCACGCGTGACTGTCTCGAACAGCGCGACACGCAGGCCGGGGCCACGGCGCGCTACTACGTCCACGAGGTCCACACCGATCCGGCTGCCTCCGGCGCCGCCCCCCACGGAGCCGCGGCCACGCCTCACGGGCCTGCGGAAAGCCGCTGGTTCGGGGCTGCGGGGCTGGCCGGCGCGGACCTGGACCCCGACCAACGCCGGGTCCTGGAACGCTGGTTCGCCGACGCCACGGCCACTGCCCCGGCCTCGGGGCGCGAGACCGGTGGGGGCCTGCCCTGGACGCGCGAGGGTTGGTACGCGACGGCGGCGGCCTGGGCCGACGAGCAGCTGCGCCGCGCCGGGAACACCCCCGTCGGCGCACCCGAGCAACCGTTTCTGCGAGTGTGGTCGTTCCAGTTACGGATCCCCGTGGCGCACGGGGCGGCGTACTTCAAAGCCTCGCCGCCGGTCTTCGGACACGAGGCCGAGGTGACGCGGCTGCTGTCGGACCGATTTCCGGACAGCATCCCGCGAGTTCTGGCCATTGATGCACAACGGCACTGGATGCTGACCGATGACTTCGGTCCTGTGCACCGTCCGGCTTCCGCTGAGGCCGTCGAGGGATATGCGCGCATGGTGCCTCAACTGGCGACAATTCAGCGGTTTACCGAGGGCCACGCCCGGGCATTAGGTGCCGCTGGATGCCCGGATCACCGTACAGCCAGGCTTCCGGAACTCCTCGCGGAACTGATCGAGGACAATGAGCGGCTCGAATCAGCCGAAAGACATCGGCTCGCCGACTACGTCCCGCATTTCCGCGACCTCTGCGCAGAGCTGGAAAGCGCCGGCGTCCCGGACTCCCTGGTCCATCTGGACATCTGGCGCGGAAACTTCACCGACCGGGACACGGGACCGCTCCTCTTCGACTGGGCGGAAAGCGTGCTCGGTCATCCCTTCATCTCGCTCGACGTGGCCCTTCGGGACCTGCGGTCGGCGGCGCCCGGCGACGAGAGCGCCGTACGGCGGGTGACCGACGCCTACCTCCGCCAGTGGTCCGGCATCGCACCGATGGAGCGCCTCGTACGGGCCGCCCGGCTCGCCGCGACCGCCGGCATCGTCAGCCGCGCGCTGCTGTGGCAGGACGCGCTCAAGGGTCTGGACCCGGAACGTGCCCGCCCGTACGCGGGTACGGTCGCGGCCCAGCTGCGCGAGCTGCCGCTCGGCTCCGGCTGACTCCGGGCAACGCCGACCCCCACCCCTCCCCCACCGGTTCGTTCCCCTCTCCGCACCCATACGAGTCGGCGCGCGCCCGCGCGGCGGCGACGCGAACGTGAGCGTGCGCGCACAGCCGCCCCGTCGGCACTCCCCCACCCCCAAGGAGAATCGATGCCCCGCCGGTTACCCCTGCTCCTCGCGGCCGCCCTCTCCACCGCGGCGCTCCTCGCGCCGCCGGCCGCCGCCGTGCCCCAGGACGGCGGAGCCCCCTCCAGCGCCGCCCAGTGGCAGGACTGCGTGAAGCTCATCGGCATCCCCGTCGACCCCGGCGTCGCGGACTGCGCCGTTCAGCCCGTACCCCGCGACCACGCCCGCCCCTCCGACGGCACCGTCGCGATCGTGATGCTGCGCCGCCGGGCGACCGACCCGGCCCACCGTGAGGGCACGTTGTTCGTCAATCCCGGAGGGCCCGGCACCTCCGGGCTGCACACCGCCTACCGCGCGGAACGCTTTCTGGACCCCGAGGTGCTCGCCCGCCACGATGTCATCGGCTTCGATCCGCGCGGGGTCAACACCAGTTCCGCGCTCAAGTGCTACCTCAGCCAGGAGGAGTACCTCGCCGACGCGGCCGGCCGCACTCCCGTGCCGGTCAGTGCCGACGAGACCGCACGGACCATGCGCGCGACCGCCGGCTACACGCGGGCATGCGCCCGCAACGCCGGTCCCCTGCTGGCCCACACGACCACCCTCAACGCCGCCCGCGATCTGGAGGAACTGCGCCGCGCCATCGGCGTCGAGCAGCTCGACTACGTCGGCTTCTCGTACGGCACCCTCCTCGGCGCCACGTACGCCAACCTGTATCCGCGGCGGGTCAGGGCCATGGTCCTCGACGGCAACGTCGACCCGGCACTGCGTTCGGCCAGCGGCATCGAGTACGACCGTCAGCGCGCGGCCGGAACCGAACTCGCCTTGAAGGAGTTCATCCGCCGATGCGCCGTGGCGGGGAGCGCCTGCCCGTTCGGCGGCGACGACCCGCAGCGGACGTTCGACCGCGTCCGCGACCGGCTGCGCACCGCGCCGCTGACGATGCCCGACTCCACCACGATGACGTTGAGCCGCTTCACCGCCGTCGTGGCCGATTCGCTGGCCACACCGTCCCGGCACGCCTCTCTCGCCCGCACCCTCGCGGATCTGGGCCGGGCCGTCGACGCCGCACCGTCGGTCCGTACGGCCGAGACGGCCCAGGCCGCCGCCCCCTATCGCGGCGACGACTCCGAGACGGCGTACAACTGCCTCGACAAGCCCTACCCGCCCACGCCCGCGCTCTGGCCCGTGCTGGCCGCGCGGTGGGAGCGGGAATCCCCCACCTTCGGCCGGATGGCCGCCTTCGAATCGCTGCCGTGCGCCACGTGGCCCGTTCGGTGGTGGGAGAGCGACCGGTACACGGGACCGTGGAACCGGCCCACGGACCAGCCGGTGCTGGTGATCGGCAACCGTTTCGACCCGACGACGCAGTATCGCTTCGCCGAACGCATGGCCGCCGTCCTCGGCAACTCCCGGCTGGTCTCCGTCGACATGATCGGCCATACGGCGCTGGGGCTGAGCCGCTGCGTCGACGACATCACCACGGCCCATCTGCTCGGCCGCGGCGAGCCCCCGCGCGGCGCCGCCGACTGCCGGCCCGACACCGAGCCCTTCTGACGAGTACCTCTGAACGCCGCGCCACAGATCACGCACTGCGAGGGAGTACACGTGTTGCCCGATCGTTCGCCGTTATCCGCCTGTACCCCGCCGGAGCCCGGTGATGCCCGAACTCCGGGGGAGTTCAACACCATGCTCCGGCTGCTCAAGGAAGGCGCGGGACTCACCTTCCGCCAGTTGGAGAACCGTGCCGGCCGGGCCGGGCGGCGGCTGCCCCGCTCCACCATCGCCTCCGCCCTGACCCGGCCCACCCTCCCCCGCGAGGAGTTCACCGAGGCTCTCGTCTCCGCCTGCGGCCTGGACGCGCGGCCCTGGCTGGCCGCTCATCGCCGGCTCGCGTACGCGCGGCCCCCACAGCCCACCACCGCGGCCGCTGCCCACACCACGCCGCTCCGGCCCTTGGTGGTGCCCCGCCAGCTGCCCTTCTGTCGGCCCGACCTGACCGGTCACGAGCATCGGCTCGCCGATCTGATCGCCCTCCTGACCGACCCGCGCTCTCCGGCGCCCTCAGCCGTCATCAGCGGTCCGCCGGGGTCCGGGAAATCGGCCCTCGCAGCCCGGGCCGCGCACCGGGTGGCCGCTCACTACCCGGACGGGCAGCTCTACGTACAACTGCGCGGCACGACTCCGCACGCGGAGCCCCTCACAGCGGCGGAGACGATCGCCAGGCTCCTGCGCGGCCTGGCCATCCCCGTTCCCGCACCACCCCACGACGCCTCGGAGACGGCCGCCCTGCTCCGGTCGGCGCTCACCGGCCGCCGCGTGCTCATCCTGCTGGACGACGCGGCGTCGGCAGCGCAGGTGCGCCCCCTGCTGCCGACGGGCGGCCACAGTGCGCTCCTCGTCACCGCCCGCTCGGGCCTGACCTCGCTGGACGGGCCACGGTCCTTCCCGCTCGGGACGCTGCTGCCCGGTGAGGCGTACACCGTGCTGGAGCAGCTCCTCGGCAGCGAGCGCGTGGCGCGTGATCCGTCGGCCGCCTTCCGGCTGGCCGAACTGTGCGGGTGGCTCCCGCTGGGGCTGCGCGTCGCCGCCGCCCGGCTGACCGCGCGGCCCCGCTGGCCCCTGTCCCTGCTCGTCGACCGGCTCACCGACGAGAGCACCCGGCTGGACGAACTGCGGGTGGACGAGCTGCAGGTCCGGGAGAGCCTCGCCGTCAGCTACCGGGCGCTGCGGCACACCGACGGGGCGTCGGGCACGGCGGTGCGGGCCTTCCTCCTCTTCGGCTCCATGCGACTGCGGGAAACCGGGATACCTCTCCTGTCCGAGCTGCTGTGCGTGCCGCTCGCCGAGGCCGAGCGGGCCGCGGAACGGCTTGTCGACACGAGTCTGGCCGAGAGTACCGGCCCGGGCCGCTACCGGATGCACGACCTCGTCAGGATCTACGCAGGCGAACAGGCGGCCCAGGAGTTGCTGGCACAGGCCCGCGCCATAAGACCGCAGACCCCCGCGGTCGAGCAGCAGCAGAGACCCGTCCGTCGTGATCACGGCTCAGCAGTGGGGCGAAGGTGAAGGACGTGCCCCGACCCCGGACGGCAAGCGCGCCGGGATCCGGGCACGGCCCGGCCCAGAGGGCAAGACGACACTACGACACGGGCTGCAGGCTGCCGCGTCCCGAGCGACCCCGGTGACGAGATCGACCTGCTTGGGGACGGCCTTCGGTAGACCAGCGGCTTCCGAGAACCGGTGGGACACCGGTCGATGGCATGCCGGAGCCGGACTCCGGACGCCGCAGGGGTTCCCTCGGCGGCCGACAACAGAGGAAGCCGCCTTCCCCACCCGGGCGGTAGCCCTGGTGCGGGAGACGGCTTTTCCGTGCGACCTGGTCATGGGGCCCGGTTGCCCGCCGCCGCGTGGTCGCGCAGGAGCCGGGCGGTCTCCTCGTCCATCGGGAAGAACGTCTCGACCGCGAGTTCGGACAGGGTCACGTCCGCGGGTGCGCCGAAGGTGGCGATCATGCTGAACAGGGCCATGTCACCGAGGGGGGTACGGATGCGCAACGGGACGACCATGCCGGTCGGGTCGACCGGGCCGGCCGGGGGCCCCGCGTCCGGCGGTGCCGGGTAGGCGGACACCTCGTGGTAGAGGGCCCGGAGTTCAGGGTGGCCCGTGGCATTGACCTGGTGCAGCAGACGCCCCAGCGCATGGGCCCGTACCTCCGCGAAGTTCAGGCAATGCTGCGGAAGGCCGTCCGGGTGCAGGATCAGCCGCATGACGTTCGCTCCCTCGGTCAAGGCGGGGGGAACGCTGTCCAGCAGGACGGACATGGCCCGGTTGCAGTCGACGATGTCCCAGACCCGGTCGACGACGGCCGCCGGGTACGGCTCGTGTCCCGCCAGCATGCTCGTGAGTGCCTGGCGCGCCATCGCCATACGGTCGCTGTCCAAGGGGCTCTCTGCGTAGGCAGGGGCGTAACCGGCCGCCAGCAAGAGGCCGTTGCGGTCGCGCAACGGTACGTCGAGGTGCTCGGCCAAGCGCAGCACCATATCGCGGCTGGGTCGGGCTCGGCCCGTCTCCACGCAGGACAGGTGCCGGGTGGACGTGTCGGCGCGCAGCGCGAGGTCGAGCTGGCTGTACTTCCTGCGCTGTCGCCAGTCGCGCAGTAACAGCCCGACACGGGGCAGGTTGTCCGTCTCCATGTCCCCCACCGTAGCCCCCCAGGTCGCGGACTCCATGACCTCGGAGGTCATGGAGTCCGCGACCCATCCCGTGTCACGGTGGGGCACATCCCGAGGTGAAGGAGTCCCGTGATGACCCAGACCATGCCCATGTCCATGTCCGACACGGCTGGCCGACCGGCGTCCGACCGCTTTCTGCGACTGGTCCTGCGCGTCGACAGTGTCAGCACCGCCGTGATGGCCGCCGTGCTGATCGCGGCGTGCGGCCCGCTCGGCTCCGCCACCGGAATGCCGGTGGCCTTCTCCGTGGGCTTCGGGCTCTACCAGCTGGGCGGCGCGGCCGCGCTGGCACTCATCGCCGGCTATCCGGTGATCCCGGCCGGACTCGTCTGGGCCGTGATCGGGGTGAACCTGTGCTCCGCTGTCGCCTGCCTGGTGGTGGCGGCCGCGGACTTCGTTCCCCTGACCGGATTCGGCGTCGTGTTCATGCTGATCGGCGCACTGGTGGTGGCGGTGTACGCCGCCCTGGAATACGCCGGCCTGCGGCGTATGACGGCGGCGGGATGACACCTCAGGCCTGAGGGGCCCGGGCGCGCATGTACACGATCGGTGTCGGCAGCGTAATGGTGCCATCGGCGGAACGCAGGGCGTCCAGGCGCCCGGCCACCTCCGCTGCCAGCTCCCGGGCCTCCTGCTCGTCCAGTCGATCCCACAGCCGGCGCATTCCGTGCGACCGGGTCCACGCCACCCATTGAGCACCCGAATCCACGACGATGGGCAAGTCCTCCTCCCGCACGGTCACATCGACGAAACCCGCCTCGGTCAGGGTCTTATCGACAGCCTCCGGGGTAACCAGCCAGTTGTTGTGGATGTTCGTGAACGGGCAGTCGTAGGCATCACCGTCCTTGGGCTGGGTCAGGTGCGGGAGCAGCAGGTCATGCACAACCTCGGGAAGGAATCCCCACTTGCCCGTACTGGTGGGGAAGAAGGAGGGCGCGCTCGCCGCGAAGGTCCCGCCCGGACGCAGGATCGTGCGGTAGGGGCGCAGTTCGGCGGCGCCGTGCGTCCAGATGAAGACGCTGAAGCTCCCGATCACCGCATCGAACCGGGCGGCCGGAAAGTCCGGCACCTGCCCATTCATGACCTGGGTGGTCACCTGCGTGAGGCCCCTCGACCGCGCGTCGGCATCCGCATACCTGACCATCTCTTCTGCGAGGTCGATTCCGACGACTTCTCCGGTGCCGCCGACTGCCTCTCCGGCCGGGAAAAGAGCGGCACCGCGGCCGCAGCCGACGTCCAGAACCGCCTGCCCGCGTTCGATACTCGAGAATTCGACCAGACGGCGACCTATGGGGCCGAAGAACTCGACTCCACTCTGGTCGTACGCTTCCGCGGCACTGTTGAAGACACGGTGCATCTCAGCCGTGCTTTCCGAATTACCCATATCGACTCCTTCGCTTGAGCTCTCCCGGCAAAGCGTGCGGTACCTTGCGCGACCGCGTCCAATAGTCAGGGCTTCTGGCAGGCAGCACGGTTACGTATTGGACACGAACCGCCGGCCGCTTCAACATCATTTATACAGACGGGGCTCAGCCTCGCCCCGGTGGAAAGGTTGTCCTATGAGTGAGTTCTCCTGGCTGGTGTCGCGTGTCGAGGGTGAGGTGTTCCTGCCGGGCGGGGACGGTTTCGATGCGGAACGCAT
>NZ_JBICZI010000036.1:0-58398 GCF_043201855.1 Streptomyces sp. NPDC048257 | reverse complement strand
CACGTCGGCACCACGCTCCCCAAGGCCGTCAAACAGATCTCCACCGACCACAAGAAGAACGACCAGGCCCTCCACGACGACTTCAACCGCCTGAAGAAGGACTCCACCGGAGGCGGCGAGGGCGGATCCGGCGGGGGCGGCAAACCGCCGACCGGCGGAGGCGGAGGCACAGGCGGAGGCGGCGGAGGCGGCGGAGGGGCCGGTGACGGCGGCCCGGCCGGCCGGCGCATGGACCCCCAGCCCAAGTGGCACGGCCAGACCGCCGGGAACATGAAGCACCACCGGCGGGACGCGCTGCACGTCGACCACCTCTCGCCCGAGGACCAGCGCAAGCTCATGGTCGAGGAGGCGAGGAGACTCGCGAACGACGCCAAGAACCAGCCCCAGACCAACCCCTACCCGGAGGGCAAGCACCGCCTGAAGACCGCGTGCGGCGGCACCCTCCTGCACGACGGAGTCCTCACCGTCCACTCGAGCAACGCCACCACCGGAACCGCGTCCATGAACCGCCACCCCGCCGTGCAGAATCTGCTGGACCAGGTGGAACAGCAGCTCACCAGCGAGGGGAAGGACACGGGTAATGGCCACGGAAAGTGCTCGGAAGTCGCACTCATCTCCGATCGCCTGCACCAGCTCGATCCCACGGGAACCAAGATCGTCACACCTGCCGACGTCCAGGAAGCCATGCGTGGATCACTCATCCACACACGGCAGATCGGCGACATGCGGCCCGGCGACGACCAGATCCTGCACGGGGAGTACAAACCCCCGTGCAGGTCATGCACGAGACTGCTGCCCATGGCCGGAGTGACACCCCACCAGCACTGAGAGGAGGAGAGAAGTGGCCAGAATGACACCCGAAGAGGTGGAAGCCGCGGTGACCGCGGCCGGCTGGCATCCCGGGCGCGACATCGGGGACCAGGTGGCGGCCCTGACCCGCGTGGTCACGGAGAAGTACGAGGAGGAGGGCTTTCCCCTCGAACCGCTGCACACCGCGGTCGACTTCCTCCGGGAGTACGGACAGTTGAGGCTGGACATCCCCGGCGACCCCCCGGACGCAGCGGTGTTCGTCCCCCACTGGATCTACGAGGAGAGCGGCGAGGACGTCGCCGAGCTGGCCGCCGACCTCGGCACCAGGGTGTTTCCCATCGGGTACGACGCCTTCGACCGGTCGATGATCCTCATCGACGAGGCCGGCCGGTTCTTCCTGCTCCACCACACAGGGCCCTATTTCGTGGGCAGCAACACGTACGAAGCCCTCAGCTGCCTGCTGCGCGGGCCGCTGGAAGAAGCGGGGAACTACTTTGTCTGATCCGGTACCCGGCGTGGCCGCCTCACTGCTCGTACAGAACAAGGTGCTGAGCCACACCAGCCTCAGCGGGGACGGCGAGCCCCGTCTGCACCCCGCCGTGCAGCAGTTCCTCGACGCGCTCCCCGCCGCGCAGCGGGAACCGTTCATCGGCCTCTGCGCCGAATCCGCCCTGGTGTCCGACCAGTTCTACGCCCTGGACCAGCAGCGCGGCGACGGGCGGAGCACCGGCCTCGACGAAGCCCTGCCGCACTTCGCCGGAGCGGCCGTCGTCGCCCGGAAGATCCGGCCGCACGGGGACCCCGAGCACGGGACCGAGGCCGAGGTGTGCCGGTCCTGCTCCGCACTGCTCGACCGGCTCGGTATCGCCGTCCTCCATGACCGGTGACCTCGACGCCCCGGACCGGGCCGGCGCCGCCGGGCACCCCGCCATGCTGGCCGTGCTGGAGGTCGCGGCCCTCGGCTGGGAGCTGTTCCCCGCCGCCGAGGAAGCCCTGCGGGCCTGGCACGGGCGACGCGTGCCCCCCTCCGGCCCCGGGCTGGACGTCGCGCCGACCGGGGCGGCCGTGGACCCGCGCGAGGCCGCGTACACCGTGGGCAGCTTCCACCGCCTCGGCGCGGACCTCGGCGTCCGGCTCTTCCCCTTCGGCCGGACCGACGCCGACGCCCCGCTCGCCGTCGACGAACTCGGCCGTCTGTTCACCGTGGACCACGGCGGCGCCCGGCTGCTCGGGGAGAGCGTGCCCGAGGGGCTGACCTCACTCGCGCAGGGGCGGATGCCCGTACGGCTCACGGCGCGGCGGGAGGCATGGACGGCCGGGCCGCTGCCCGCCGAGGAGCTGCTGCTCGAAGGGGTCAGGGCCGCGCTGACCGCCGTCTACGTCCTGCACCGTCACGGCGCGTACAGTGCCCGCGCAATCCGGCTGCGCGCCACCCCCCTGCGCGGGATCGGTGCACTCGCCCTCGACCGGGTCTTCCCGCTTCCCGGAGGATCACTGGAAGCCGCGGCCGATCCGCTGGCGCGGGACATGGCCGAGGCGCTCGCAGCCGCGGGCGTCCGCACCCAGGGCACCGAGCTGCAGCTGTCCGTGCCGCCGCCGCCCGCCGTCACCGGACCGCCCGCGACCTTCGCGTGGGCCCTGACCGTGGGCGCTTCCGCCGCCCACCCGTCCACGGCCGACCTCACCCTCACCGCAGGCCGGGGAGCCTCCATCGGCAGCCCCGCCGAGGTCTTCGCCGCCTGCGTCGCGGACCTGGCCCGCCCGGCCGCCGCGGAGATCGTGGCGACCGCATGGCGGACCGTCCTCGCCTACGGTCCGGACCGGGTCGATCCCGCCGTGCCGCAGGCCGCGTACAGCCATCCGGCGCTCCGGGAGCTGTTCCCGGCGGTCAGCCACGGCGTGCTGTACCTGAGCCGCTGCACCCGGTTCCCATGGACCCGGGACATCGGTACCGCCTTCCCACAGGTCAGTGGCGGCTACCGGGTGCGCCGCCAGTCCGACAACACGCTCCTCGGCGTGGCGGAGACGGTGGAAGAGGCCTACCGCCTGATCGCCGCGCATCTCCCCGAGGGCTGTGGCCCGGCGATCGACGGCACCTCGAACGACCTGTGACGCCGCCCTGACGCATGGCACGGGCCACGCCCCGACATGGCGGCGGCCCCGTCCCCCCGGAGGGGGCGGGGCCGACCGGCCGTGCAGGCGGATGGGGATCAGACGGCCTCGACGACGCCGGACGCCGCGATCTCGACCTTGCCCTTGGGGGCGCCGGACTGGGAGCCCAGGGCCTCGATCTGGTCGACGAGCTCCTTGCCCTCGACGACCTCGCCGAAGACGACGTGCTTGCCGTCGAGCCACGAGGTGACGACCGTGGTGACGAAGAACTGCGAGCCGTTGGTGTTGCGGCCGGCATTCGCCATCGACAGCAGGTACGGGCGGTCGTGCTTCAGCTGGAAGTTCTCGTCCTCGAACTTCTCGCCGTAGATGCTCTTGCCACCGGTGCCGTTGTGGTTGGTGAAGTCACCGCCCTGCAGCATGAACTGGGGGATGACGCGGTGGAAGCCCGAGCCGGCGTAGCCGTAGCCGTTCTGGCCGGTGCACAGCTCGCGGAAGTTGCGCGCCGTCTTCGGGACGACCTCGTCGAAGAGGGCGAAGACGATGCGGCCGGCGGGGGCGCCGTTAATGGTGATGTCGAAGTAGACGTTGTCGCTCATGGGGTCCATCCTGTCACTCCCGGTGCGGTGCGCTACCAGGCGGGGCCGCAGCCCCGCCTCCCGGCAGGTCAGCCGCTCGTACGGGTGCCCGTGCCCTTCGCCGCGTCCAGGGCGTACACGCAGCGGTCCTTGCTGCACGCGTAGACCACCCCCGCGTCCGCCACCGGGGCGCCCGTGATCTCGCCGCCCGTGGCCAGCTTCCAGCGGAGCTGGCCACCCGCCGCGTCCAGCGTGTACAGGCAGTGGTCGGCCGACCCGAAGTGCACCCGGCCGTCCGCGACCGCCGGCAGGCCGGTGATCTCGCCGCCCGCCGCGAACCGCCACTTCGGGGTGCCGGTGACCGCGTCGAGCGTGTACAGCGCGCTGCCCGCACCCAGGTGGACGTTGCCGTTCGCGACCACCACCGGATCCGCGGACTGGCGTGCCTCCGTCGCGATCCGCCAGCGGTCGTGGCCGGTGGCCGCGTCGAGGGCGTACACGGTGCCCAGGTAGTCGACGAGGTAGACCCCGCCGCCCGTGATCGCCGCGCCCGGCGCGAAGGCCGGGGGCGCCAGGAAGACCGCCGGGGCCTCGAAGTGCCAGCGGACCCGGCCCGAGGCCCGGTCCACCGAGAGGACCCGGGTGCCGGCCGCGATGTAGACGTTGCCGTCCGGGGCCGGAGTGACCCGGACGGGCACGTTCCCGCAGGAGGCCGCGTCGCCGATCGGGTACGACCAGGACTCGCGGCCGCTGCGGGCGTCCAGCGCGCGCAACCGGGCGTCCTGCCACACGTACACCGTGCCGTCGTGCAGGACGGGAGCCGCCTCCGCGGTCTCGAAGTCGCTCTGCGCGCCGGACAGCTCCCACAGCTTGTGGCCGCTCGACGCCTCACGGCCCTGTACGCCGCCCCCGCGGGTGGCGGTGACGACCGTGCCGCGCTCGGCGCGCAGCGCGTACACCCAGGCGTCGGTGGACAGCCGCCACCGCTCGGAGCCGTCACCGGCGTCGAGCGCGTAGAGGGAGGGGCCGTCCGAGGCGTGGATCCGGCCGTCGGCGACCGCCATGGACCAGGCGACGTCGCGGGTCTTGAACTGGCGGCGGCCGCTCGCCACGTCCAGCGCGTGGACCTCGAAGGAGGTCACGTAGAGCAGGTTCCCGGCGACGGTCGGGGTGCCCCAGACCTCGTTGGACATGCGGAAGCGCCACGGCCGCCAGCGGCCGCTGTCCGGGGCCGGGCCCTGGCTCGGTACGGGCTGCACCGCCGAGGGGGTGGCAACCGACCCGCCGGGCGGACGGATCCAGCCGGTCGCCGAGTCCGAGGCGGAGGCCGAGGCGTGCGCGGCCGGGGCGGCGGCCGTCGCGCGCGGACCGGGCCCGATCGGCACCGGCGAGCCGCCCAGGCGCACCGGCTCGCCGGAGGGCACCGGGGACATCGGCGGGTGGTGCGGGCGCTGCGGGACGGCCTGGCCGGTCCGCGGGTCCACCCAGGAGTCGACCCCGCGCGGGCGGCGGTGCGTGGCGGCCTCGGAGGCCGCTCCCCGGCCCCCGGAGTTCGGCCCGGGCGCCGCCGCCACGGGGGCGGGCGGCGTACGGTGCCCCGCGCGCCGGGCCTCGATCATCGCGACGGCCCGCGTGGGCAGCCACGCGGAGGCGGTCCCGCTGTCGTCGCCCCCGTCGAACAGGTGCGGGGCGAGCTGCGCCTGCAGGTCGGCCGGGGTGGGGCGCAGCGTGGCGTCCATCTGCATGCAGGAGTCGATCAGCGGCCGCAGCTCGGCGGGGAGCCCCTCCAGGTTGGGGCCCTCGCGCAGCAGCATGAAGACCGTCTCCACCGGGTTCGCCCCGTGGTACGGCGGGTGCCCGGTGGCGGCGAAGACGAGGGTGGAGCCGAGGGAGAAGACGTCGCTGGCGCCCTTGACGCTGCGCGAGTCCTTCGCCTGCTCGGGCGACATGTAGGCGGGGGTGCCGACGGCGACGTTCGTCATGGTGAGACGGGTGTTGGAGACACCGCTCGCGATACCGAAGTCGATCACGCGCGGGCCGTCCTCGACGACGAGCACATTGGACGGCTTCAGGTCGCGGTGGACCAGGCCGGCCCCGTGGATGGACTGCAGGGCCTCGGCGATACCGGCCGCGAGCCACCGTACGGCCTGGGCGGGCATGGGCCCGCACTCGTGGACGATCTCCTCCAGGGAGGGCGCCGGGACGTACGCGGTCGCCAGCCACGGGACGGCGGCGCGCGGGTCGGCGTCGACCACGGCCGCGGTGTAGAAGCCCGAGACGGCGCGAGCCGCCTCCACCTCGCGCGTGAAGCGGACGCGGAAGAGCTGGTCCTCGGCGAGCTCGGTCCGCACCGTCTTGATCGCGACCCGCCGTCCGGACGCGGACCGCGCGAGATAGACCAGCCCCATGCCGCCGGCGCCGAGCCGTCCCAGCACCTCGAAGGGGCCGATCCGTCTCGGGTCGTGCTGCGTCAGCTGCTCCACCACTCGCCTCCACACCTCCCCGTACGGGCCACTCACCGGGCCCGCTTCCGCCGGCACGGGGCCCTGCCCCGTGCAGCGTCTCACCCCGGGCGCCACCCGGGTCGAGCAACCCCGATTCTGTCAGGCCCGGACCCGGTCCGGCCCCGGCACGTCGAGGAGGGCGGTGTGATCTGCTCGGCGATCCGTCCGGGAAGGCCTACGCCTCCGGCTTCGTCCGGGGTTCCGACAGCAGCCCGAAGACCGCCCCCTGGTTGTCGGCGACGACCGCGATGCGCCCGTAGGGGGTGTTGAAGGGGTCTGCGGTGACCCGGCCGCCGAGCCGCTGGACCATGGCGACCGACTGGTCACAGTCCGGGACGGCGAAGTAGGCGAGGAAGTGCGCGGGCATGATCTCCGGGAAGGCGTCGGTGATCAGGCTGCGGCCCAGGACGGCCGTGTCCGTGCCGGGCGCGGTCCCGGGCGGGGACCAGATCCGGTACTCGACGCCGGCGTCGTCCTGGTCCTGCGGGACGTAGCCGAAGACCTTGGCGTAGAAGACGTCGACGGCGTCGCGGGCCCGCGTGTAGACCTCGCTCCAGCAGTACGTGTACGGCTCCTGCTGGGCGTCGAAACCGTGGTGGGTGCCGGGCTGCCACAGGCCGAAGACGGCTCCGCCGGGGTCGGCGGCCATCGCGGCGGTGCCGTACGGGCCGACCGGCATCGGGTCCATCACCATCTGGCCGCCGGCGGCACGGATGCGCTGCGCGCAGGCGTACGCGTCGGTGGTGTAGAGGTAGATCCCCCAGACGGTGGGCATCCGGCCGTCGGGTTTGGGGGCGAGGGCGGCGACGTTGCGGCCGCGGCTGTAGGCCTGGGTGTAGTGGCCGTACTCGGCGCCCGCGCTGTCGGCGAAGGTCCACCCGAAGAGCTCACCGTAGAAGCGCTTGCCCGCCTCGACGTCCGGAAGCGAGGCGTCCACCCAGCAGGGTGCGCCTTCCGCGAATGCGGCCATGGGCCCGTTTCCTTCCGTTGTGCGGGGGTGTGTACCCTCCCACCTCTCCCAGCCATGATCTGCCCGAAAACTTGTCCACAGCCTGTTGATAAGACTAATCGGGGGAAATCTCGCGGAACCGGGCGACACGCCCGGGCCGGGTTCCCGGGGGCCGCCGGGGCGCGGCCACGGTCCGGTGGGGGCCGCGCAGGGCCGCGATCCCGGCCGGAATGCCCCTCAGCGGCCGCCCGGGAGCAACTTCCGCCCAGGCCAGGGACCCCGTAACCCCATTTGCAGGCGGCCGAATAGCGCGCCGATCACCCCTCGGTAAGCTGACGGCATGACAGGACAAGTACGCACCGTCGACGGGCGTGTCGCCGGCCGGCGCGGCCAGGCGACGCGGCAGAAGCTGCTCGACTGCCTCAGCGAGATGCTCAGCTCCTCGCCGTACCGCGACGTCAAAGTGATCGACGTCGCCCGCAAGGCCGGTACCTCCCCCGCGACCTTCTACCAGTACTTCCCGGACGTCGAGGGCGCCGTCCTGGAGATCGCCGAACAAATGGCCACCGAGGGCGCGCAGTTGACGTCGCTCGTCGAGGGCCGGACCTGGGTCGGCAAGTCCGGATGGGCCGCTGCCGAGGAACTCGTCGAAGGATTCCTGGAGTTCTGGCGCCGCAACGACGCGATCCTGCGGGTCGTCGACCTCGGCGCGGCCGAAGGCGACAAGCGTTTCTACAAGATCCGCATGAAGATCCTGAACTCGGTCACCAACTCCCTCACGGAATCGATGAAGGAGCTCCAGGCCAAGGGCAAGGTCGACAAGGACATCAGCCCCGCGGCGATGGCCGGTTCGCTGGTCGCGATGCTGGCCGCGGTCGCCTCGCACCAGAAGGGCTTCCAGACCTGGGGCGTCAAGCAGGCCGAGCTCAAGCCGAATCTGGCGCTGCTCGTCCACCTCGGCATCACGGGCAAGAAGCCGACGAAGTAGCGGCGGCCCCCGGACGCCCTCCAGGGGCCCGCCGACCTCGCCCGACCCCTGCACACGCACCTGCCCGGACCCTGCCCGACCCTGCACGCACCTGCCCGGACCCTGCCCGACCCTGCACGCGCCTGCCCGACCGCCCGATCACACCCCACCCACGCCGATCACGCCTGCGATCAGCGACGCTCCAGGCGGAACAGCCGGATCTCGCGCTCGATGCGCGCCTGGTACGTCGCGTACGGCGGCCAGAACCTCAGCACCGCCCGCCACGCCTGCGCGCGTTCCTCACCCGCCAGCAGCCGGGCCCGGACGGGAATGTCCCGGCCTTGCCAACTCACGTCCGCGTCCGGGTGCTTGACCAGATTCCCGGTCCATGCCGGGTGCCCCGGCCGGCCGAAGTTGGAGCCGATCAGGATCCACGTCGTCCCGCCGTCCTCCGGCATGCAGGCGAGCGGGGTCGTGCGCGGCTCGCCGGTCTTGGCGCCCTTGGCGGTGAGGATCACGCCCGGCAGCATCTGGGCGCTCAGGATGACCTTGCCGCGGGTCAGCTTGTGCACCGCCTTGTCCATGGCGGGGATGAAGTGCGGCGCGATCTTGGCGAAGAGCATGGTCGAGGAGACCTTCTGCATCAGCTTGACGCCGGAAGCCATCAGACGGCCACCTTCTCTTGGGCGGGCGGGGACGGGGGCTTGGACGTGGACGTGGCGGGGGGTGCGGGCGGGGGCGTGGGTGCGGGCCGGGCCGGGCGGTCCGCAGGAGGGACGGCGGCCGGATCCGTGAACAGACCCGCACGGTCGGCGGCGTGCGCCCGCAGCCGGTGGACCGGGCCGAACAGCAGCTCGTCGGCCGCCGCCCGCTTGAAGTAGAGGTGCGCGTCGTGCTCCCAGGTGAAGCCGATGCCGCCGTGCAGCTGGATCGCCTCGCCCGCGGTCATCCGCAGGGCCTCCAGGGCCTGGGCGAGCGCGAGGCCGCCCTGGTCCGGGTCCCAGGCCGCGTAGTAGGCCGCCGAGCGGGCCGCCTGCACCTGTACGTACAGGTCGGCGAGCCGGTGCTTGACCGCCTGGAACGACCCGATCGCCCGGCCGAACTGCTCGCGCTGGCGTACGTAGTCGACCGTACGGGCGAGCGCCTGTCCGGCCGCGCCGACCGCCTCGGCGGCCAGCACGGCGGAGGCCGTACGCCCGGTGGCGGCGAGCGCGCCGAGCACATCGGCCCCCTCGTCGCCGAGCAACTCCGCCGGGGCGTGCCTCAGTTGGATCCTGGCCTGTGGGCGGGTCTCGTCGAGCACGGCCTGCCGGGACCGTACGAGCCCGGGCGCGTCCTCCCGCACGAGGAACAGCAGGGTGCGGCTACGGGCGAAGCCGCCCGTGTGCGCGGCGACCAGCAGCAGACCGGCGCTGTGCCCGTCGAGCACCTGGGCGGCTTCCCCGTACAGCCGCCAACCGCCTCCGGCGTCGGCGTCGGCGGCGCCGGCACGGGCCTGGACGCCGCCCGCGCGGCCGCCGCCGGACCACTGCCCGGAGGCGTCCTCGCCGGTCAGCGCGAGGGCGGTGGCCAGTGCCGGGCCGCTGACGGCGAGGGCGGCGGTCAGCCCGCCCGTCGCCAGCGGCGGGAGCAGCGCGGAGCGCTGGGCGCCGGTGCCGAGGGCGGTGATCAGGGGCGCGCACAGCGCGGCGGTGGCCAGCAGCGGCGAGGGCAGCAGCGCCCGCCCCGTCTCCTCGCAGGCCAGGGCCAGGTCGGCGGAGGTGCAGCCGACACCGCCGTACTCCTCGGCGACGGCGATGCCCGGCAGCCCGAGCTGCCGGGCGAGCTGCTGCCAGAGCTCGCGGTCGTGTCCGGCGGTGGTGCGGACGGCGGCCTTGACCTCGTCGGGGCCGCAGCGTTTGCCCAGGATCTCGCGCAGGGTACGGCGTATCTCGTCCTGCTCCGCGGTGAAGGCGGCATCCATCGTCGGGCTCCTCCCCGTATCTGACGGGCCGTCATGTTAGGCCCGGCGGCACCAGATGCACAGGGGGCGGCGAGGGCGGGTTGCGCGGAGGGGTCTAGCATCTGACGTTCCGTCAGATATACCGTCCCTTCATGCCTGCACCCACACCTGGACCCACGCCCGGACCCACACCTGGACCCACGCCTGGAACGACACTGGGACCCACACCTGGTCCCACGCCCGGACCGACGCCCCGTGGCCGCCGGAGGGTGGCGGTGGTCGGCGTCGCCCTCTCGGACTGCGGCCGGGTCGACGGTCCCACCCCCTACGCCCTGCACGCGCAGGCCGCCCGCCGCGCCCTGGCCGACTCCGGCCTCGACCGCTCCGTCATCGACGGCTTCGCCTCGGCCGGCCTCGGCACCCTCGCACCGGTCGAGGTGGCCGAGTACCTGGGCCTGCGCCCCACCTGGGTCGACTCCACCTCCGTGGGCGGCTCGACCTGGGAGGTCATGGCCGCCCATGCGGCGGACGCGATCGCCGCCGGGCACGCCAACGCCGTGCTCCTGGTCTACGGTTCCACGGCCCGGGCCGACATCAAGGCGCGGCGCCGCACGTCGAACCTCTCCTTCGGGGCGCGGGGACCGCTGCAGTTCGAGGTCCCGTACGGCCACACGCTGATCTCCAAGTACGCCATGGCCGCCCGCCGCCACATGCACGAGTACGGCACGACCCTCGAGCAGCTCGCCTCGGTGGCCGTACAGGCCCGGGCGAACGCGGCCACGAACCCGGACGCCATGTTCCGCGACCCGATCACGGTCGAGGACGTCCTGTCCGGGGAGATGATCGCCGACCCCTTCACCAAGCTGCACTGCTGCATCCGCTCGGACGGCGGCTGCGCGGTGCTCCTGGCGGCGGAGGACTACGTACCGGACACCGCGAAGGCCCCCGTCTGGGTGCTGGGCGCGGGTACGTCCGTCTCCCACACCACGATGTCGGAGTGGGAGGACTTCACCGTGTCCCCGGCGGCGGTCTCGGGCCGCATCGCCTTCGAGCGGGCCGGCCTCACCCCGGCGGACGTGGACCTCGCGGAGATCTACGACGCCTTCACCTACATGACCCTGGTGACGCTGGAGGACCTCGGCTTCTGCGCGAAGGGCGAGGGCGGGGCGTTCGTGGAGAAGGGCCGCCTGCTGCGCGACGGGGAACTCCCGGTCAACACCGACGGCGGCGGCCTGTCGGCCTGCCACCCCGGGATGCGCGGCCTGTTCCTCCTGGTCGAGGCGGTCCGCCAACTCCGCGGCGAGGCGGGCCCGGGCCAGGTCACCAAGCCCGGCGGCCGCCTCCCGGAGGTCGCCCTGGCCTCGGGCACGGGCGGCTGGTTCTGCTCGTCGGGAACGGTCCTGCTGGGGCGGGGGTGAGCGGCCCCCGCCCGGGGGCGGGGCCGCCGCTACTTGCCCTCGGCGAGCGTGTGGGCGACGAGCGCGTTGGCGTGACCGTGCCCCAGGCCGTGCTCGGCCTTGAGCCACGAAACGAGCTCCATGTGCTTGGACAGCGGCGAGGACCGAATGAGGTCCTGCCACTCCCCGATCGGACGTCCGTACTTCTTCTCGATCGAGGGGAAGTAGCTGGCGGGGCCCTTGACTGTCTCGGCCATGATGCGGATCCTCCGGGGCGGGGCGGGGCGGGTGTGTGCGGGTGCGGGTGCGGGTGCGGGTGTGGGTGTGTGCGGCTTCCGTAGGTATGACTCCTGCGGGACGGAAAACTCATCGGCCCGGGGGAAACCCTTCGGGGCGGGGAGGCGCGGCGGGGCGTGGCGGGGTCGGCGGGCGCGGCGGGGGCGCTGGCGGCGGGGCCGGGCGGGCGGGAGCGGGAGGGTGTGGGGCGGCTTCGGGTGGGCGGGAGCCGAACCGGCGGGAGCAGCAGAGTGTGGGGGCGGCTCCGGGAGGGCGGGAGCCAGCTGAACGGCATCAGGGATGGGTATGGGGGTTTCCCGTCAGTCTCATCGTCTCTCCGGTTCGGGCCGGTCCCTCAAGGGCGCTCGTTCCTCGCGTCGCTTCGCGATGTCGCTGCGCTCCACCCTTGACCGACCGTCCCGCCCCGGAAAGTCGAAGACTGTCGGGAAGCCCCCAAAAGAACGAGCCGGGCCAAGGACAAAGGGACGGCCTCGTCGGAGATGCCCAGCCCGGTCGGGCGCAAGAGGCCACGTCCGGCAGGCGGGGCCCATGCCCGCCGTCGGCCGGGTCGGTGGGGCGCGCCACATCGCTACGCGCTCCTCACGTCTCAGCGTCCGACGACCGTCTTGGGCTGGGCATAGACCGCCCACGACCTCAGTTCGGTGCCCGCTATGCGTCCGACGACCGTCTGTGGCTGGGCATACGCCGCCCACGACCTCGCTTCGACGCTCGACATGCGTCCGAGACCTCCCGGGGCTGGGCAAAGACCGTCCACGACCGTGGTTCGGTGCCCGCTGTGCGTCCGGCGACCGTCTGCGGCTGGGCATAGGCCGCCCACGACCCTTGGGCGCTCCTCATGCGATGCGTCTGACGGCTGTTGGGGGGTGGAGGCGCGTCAGACGGCGGCTATGTCGAGGTGAGCTCGGGTCAGTGAGTGTGTGCGGCCCAGAAGGCTGACCGTTTGCCCCAATTGACCTTATTTGGGTGTGGGTTTGTGGTGCCGTCCTCGCGTTGACCCGCCCCCACCTCGGCTGAGCCGAGGAATCAGCCGACCGCTCCTCGCAACGGCCCCTGACGGCCGTCGGTCGCAGTCAAAGAGAGAGTGCTGATGCTGCGGGCGGCTTCTGCCCAGCCACAGACGGTCGTCGGACGCATGTCTGGCGCCGAGCCGAGGTCGTGGGCGGCTTATGCCCAACCCAAGGCGGTCGTCGGACGCATGTCGCGCGTAGAGCCGAGGTCGTGGGCGGCTTATGCCCAACCCAAGGCGGTCGTCGGACGCATAGCGGGCACCGAACCGAGGTCGTGGGCGGCCTATGCCCAGCCCAAGACGGTCGTCGGACGCTGAGAGGTGAGGAGCGCGTAGCGATTGGACGCGCTCCCCGATCCGGCCGATGGCTGTGATGGGCCTCGCCTGTCGGTCGTGCCTCTTGCGCCCGACCGGGTCGGGCATCTCTGACCGCCCCGTCCCTAAAGGCTCCGCCCGGCTCGTTCTTTTGGGGGCTTCCCGACAGTCTTCGACTTTCCGGGGCGGGACGGTCGGTCAAGGGTGGCCGAAGGCCATCGCGTAGCGACGCGACGAAGGAGCGCCCTTGAGGGACCGGCCCGAACCGGAGAGACGATGAGACTGACGGGAAACCCCCATACCCATCCCTGATGCCGCCCGAGCAGCTCCCGCCCACCCGAAGCCACCCCCACACCTCCCGATCCCGCCCCAGCAGCTCCCACCCCCCGAAGCCCCCGTCGACCGCCACCGACCCCACCCACCCCGGTTCCACCGCCGAAGCCACCCCCACACCCCCCGACCCCGGCCGGGTGACTTCCGCCCCACCCCGCCCCTGATGTTCCATGGCCCGCATGAGCAGCGACATCAGCGGTACCCCCGAGACCGGTGGCACCCGCGAAACCGGCCCGACCACCGCCGACGAATTCCGCGCCACCCTGCGTTCCCTGCGCGTGTGGGACTCCCCGCTCCCCGGGTTCGACACCACCACCGCGCCCGGTGAGCCCCTGGCCCTCTTCCGGGAGTGGTTCGTGCATGCCGCACGCGCGGGGCAGCTCGAGCCGCACACCATGAGTCTGGCCACCGTGGATGGAGACGGGCGGCCCGATGTGCGGACGCTGATGCTGCACGACGCCGACGCACGGGGCTGGCACTTCGCCTCGCACGCCACCAGCGCCAAGGGCGTGCAGCTGGCGGGGCAGCCGGAGGCGGCTCTCGGGTTCTACTGGCCCTCCGTGGGCCGCCAGGTCCGCGTCCGGGGTCGGGTCGGCGCCTGCGGGCCCGAGGAGAGCCGGGCGGACCTGGCGGTCCGCTCGCGGGGTGCGCTCGCCGCCGCGCTCACGGGGCGCCAGAGCGAGGTGCTCGGCTCCGTGGAGGAGCTGGCGCGGGTCTCGGCGGCCGCCTGGGAGCGGGCCGGAGCCGAGCCGGACGCGCCGGCCCCGACCTGGACGCGGTACGTACTGGAGCCCGCCGAGGTGGAGTTCTTCCAGGGGGACGCCGCCCGCCGGCACATCCGCCTGCGGTACTCCCGTACGGCCGGCGGGTCCTGGGAACGCGAGCTGCTCTGGCCCTGACCCGGTCAGTCCGGCGCCGGCCGGAAGACCGCCACCCACACGCCGTCCGCCGCCTCGCGGAAGGTGACCGTCAGCGGCATGCCGATGTGCAGGTCCGCCGCCTCACAGGCCACCACCTCGGTCATCATCCGCGGGCCCTCCGCCAGGTCGACGACAGCCGCCGTGTACGGGACGCGCGTACCGAAGGGCGGGAGGTCGTTGCGGTGGATCACCGACCAGGTGTAGAGGGTCGCCCGGCCGCTCGCCGTCTCCCACGTCACCCGCTCCTCGCCCGCCCAGCAGAACGGGCAGAACTCGCGCGGATAGTGGTGTGCCCGCCCGCAGTCGGCGCAGCGCCGCAGCAGGAGCCGGCCCTCGGCCGCCGCGTCCCAGTAGGGCCGGGTGAACTCGTCCGCCTCGGGGAGGTCGTAGCGCACGGTGCCGGTCACAGGAACCATCCGATCGCCGCGTCGAGGGACCAGGTCTGCCAGGACATGGCGAGGAGGGCGACGAGCGAGATGAGCGCCATCATCGCGTTCTGCCCCTGCTCGGCCCAGTCGTGGATCATCAGCACCAGGTAGAGCAGGTTCAGCAGGAGTCCGCCGACCAGTGCGACGGGGGTCAGGAAGCCGAGCACCAGGCCGAGCCCGAGGGCGAGTTCCGCGTAGACGACGATGTACGCCATCGCCTTCGGCCGTGGTGCGACGACGCGCTCGAAGCCGCCCTTGACGAAGGTCCAGCGGTGTTTGCCAGCGACGTCGGCGGCCCAGGCGATGCCGGTGCCGCGCTCGAACCAGCCCTTCTTGTCCTTGTGCCGCCAGCTCTCCAGCCACCACAGGCCGAGGCCTATCCGGAGCACGGCGAGCCATTCGGCTCCACTGAGCCAGATGGTCTGCATCGGCAGCCCCCACCCCTCTCGCGATCGACGCGCACGCTCTATCTGACGGTACGTCAGTTGAGCGGATCCGGGGCGATCGCGCAAGGCCCCGGCCGGACGCGGGTCCACCGCCCGCGGGCGCCGCGCGCGCCCGTGATCGATCCGCAATCGATTCCCCGCCCGACCGAGACCCATCAACCCAGCGTGGCGATACGATCACACCTCATGCCCGGAGACCCGACAGCACCCGACATGACCACCCAGCCCCGCCCCGTGTACGTCATCGGGGCCGGTCCCGGCGGCCTCGCCGCGGCCGCCGCGCTGCGCGCCCGCGGGGTCCGCGCGGTGGTCGTCGAGAAGTCCGACGCGGTCGGCACGTCCTGGCGGCGGCACTACGACCGGCTGCGCCTGCACACCACGCGCCGCCTCTCCGCGCTCCCGGGCCTGGCCATGCCGCGCCGCTTCGGGCGCTGGGTCTCCCGCGACGACGTCGTGCGCTACCTGGAGAAGTACGCCGAGTTCCACGAGCTGGAGCTGGTCACCGGCGTGGAGGTGACCCGGATCGAGCCCGCCGGAGCCACCGGAGCCACCGGAACCACCGGAGCCACCGGGCCCGCCCCCGAGGGTGAGGACGGCTGGATCCTGCACGCCACCGGCGGGCGGGAGCTGGCCGCCGCGGCCGTCGTCATCGCCACCGGATACAACCACACGCCCGCGCTCCCCGACTGGCCCGGCCGGGACACGTACAGCGGCCGGCTGCTGCACGCATGCGACTACCGCAACCCCCAGCCGTACGCGGGCCAGGACGTCCTCGTCGTCGGCGTCGGCAACACCGGCGCCGAGATAGCCGTCGACCTCGTCGAGGGCGGCGCGGCGCGGGTACGGCTCGCCGTGCGCACCGCGCCGCACATCATGCGCCGCTCCACCGCCGGCTGGCCGGCCCAGCGCAGCGGGATCCTCGTCCGCAGGCTGCCCGCGCGGCTGGTGGACCGGCTGGGCGCGCTCGTCGCCAGGGCCTCCGTACCGGACCTGTCGGCGTACGGTCTCCCGCGCCCCGCCACCGGCCTGTACAGCAGGGTGAAGCAGGGGTCGATACCAGTTCAGGACGTCGGTCTGATCGACGCGGTCCGCAGCGGCAGGGTGGAGCCGGTGGCCGCCGTCGAGTCCTTCGACGGCGCCGAGGTGGTGCTCGCGGACGGTTCGCGGATCACCCCGGAGGTGGTGGTCGCGGCGACCGGCTACCGCCGGGCCCTGGAGGGCCTGGTCGGCCACCTGGGGGTGCTCGACGAGCGCGGCCGCCCCCGTACGCACGGGGCCCGCACCCCGGAGCAGGCGCGCGGCCTGTACTTCACCGGCTTCTCCAACCCCATCAGCGGGATGTTCCGGGAGATGGCCATGGACGCGGAGAAGATCGCCAAGGCGGTCGCCCGCCGGGCGCGGGCGGGTGCCGCGTGAAGCTCCTCGGCACGAACGCCGCGGCACGGATCCGGGCTGCCGCCCTGACCGCCTGGAGCGAGCCGCTGTCCCGCGGGTACGTGGCGCTGCTCGCGGTGTGCGCGGTGTGGTCCATGACCGGCGGCGTGGGGCTCGGTGAGGGCGGCTGGCTGATCCGCAGCATCGCGGTGGTCCTGACGATGCCCTGGTTCCTCGTCGTGCACCTCCTGCTCGCCGTCACCCAGCTCGACTTCTGGCTGCTCGGCTACAACTTCTACTTCGAGTCGCCCGCCTGGCTGTTCGAGCCGCTCTGGGCGCTCTACTGCCTGACCGCCGGGCTGCTGAACGCCCGGCTGCTGGCCCGTGTGTCGCGCTCGACGCGGGAGGCGGGATCCGCGCCGTGGTGGGTCCCGATGTTCGCCCTGGCCTTCTTCGCCGGCCTGTTCGCCCTCTGGCACGCGTGAGGCGAAGGCGCCCGCCCGGGCCGCGGGGGGCGCCCGGTCGTCGACCCGAGGTCGGGCGCCCGGTCGCCGACCCGACGTCGGCCGAATCGCGCCCTGGACCCGTCCCGGCGGCATCTGTCACCGTTCACCACACCACCTCCACAGCTTTCCTGCGCAGCCCTGTTCCTGACGACACGTCAGTTCAGTAATCTGACTGCACGTCAGTTATTGAGTTCCATCGAGGTTCATCGAGCAGGAGCGGGCGGCAACGATGCTTGGATCTACTCACGGCACCCTCACCACCGACTTCCGCGCACGTGTCGAGGCCTGCGGGGAGTCACCCAGGACCGCCGTCCACTCGTCGGCGGCCCCCTCCGCCGACGACGCGGTCCCCGTGGACGTCAGCGGACGACCGCTGCACGCCGACGTGCCCGACCTGGACCGGTTCTTCCGGCCCGAGTCCGTAGCCGTCATCGGCGCCTCCGACGCCGAGGGCAGAGCCAACACCGGCATCACCCGTCAGCTCATCGCCTGGGCGGAGCGCGTCGGCGCCCGGATCCACCCCGTCCACCCCACTCGCACCACCGTCTTCGGGCTGACCTGCCACGCCTCCGTGGCCGACCTGCCCGAACAGGTGGACCTCGCCGTCCTCCTGGTCGCCGACCCGCTCCCCGTCATCGAGGAACTGGCCGAGACCAAGGTCAAGTTCGCCGTCGCGTTCGCCTCAGGCTTCGCCGAGACCGGAGACGCGGGCGCCGCCGCCCAGGAACGGCTCGGCGCCGCCGTCCGGCGCTCGGGCCTGCGCCTGCTGGGCCCCAACACCAACCTCAACGCCTTCGAGAAGTTCCGCGAGGACCTCGACGGCCCGGCGATCGCCCTGATCACCCAGTCCGGCCACCAGGGCCGGCCCGTCTACACCCTCCAGGAGCTGGGCATCCGGCTCTCCCACTGGGCGCCCACCGGCAACGAGGCCGACCTGGAGACCTCCGACTTCATCTCCTACTTCGCCGAGCAGCCCGAGGTCGGGGCCATCGCCTGCTACGTGGAGGGGCTCAAGGACGGCCGCTCCTTCCTCCTCGCCGCCGACCGGGCCGCCCGCAACGGCGTCCCCGTCGTCGCCGTCAAGGTCGGCCGCACCGAGACCGGCGCGCGCATGGCCGCCTCCCACACCGGGAAGCTGACCGGCGCCGACACCGTCGTGGACGCCGCCATGCGGCAGTTCGGCGTCATCCGCGTCGACGGCCTCGACGAGCTCCAGGACACCGCCGCGCTCCTCGCCCGGGCCCGGAAGCCGAAGGCGGACGGGGTCGTCGTGTACTCCATCTCCGGCGGCACCGGGGCCCACTTCTCCGACCTGGCCACGGAGGCGGGCCTGACCCTGCCCACCCTCTCGCAGGCCAAGCAGGACGAGCTCCACCAGTGGATCCCCGGCTACCTGAACGTCGCCAACCCCGTGGACAACGGCGGCCACCCGGTCGGCGACTGGCGCGGCCGCAAGATCATCGACGCGATCCTCGCCGACCCCGAGGTCGGCGTCCTGATCTGCCCGATCACCGGCCCCTTCCCGCCCATGAGCGACAAGCTCGCCCAGGACCTGGTGGACGCGGCCGAGCAGAGCGACAAGCTGGTCTGCGTCATCTGGGGCTCCCCCGTCGGCACCGAGGACGCCTACCGCACCACGCTCCTCGGCTCCTCCCGCGTGGCCACCTTCCGTACCTTCGGCAACTGCATCACCGCCGTACGCGCCTACCTCGGCCACCACCGCTTCACCGCCGGATACCGCTCCCCCTTCGAGGACGCACCGCGCACGCCCTCCCCCTCGTACCGCAAGGCGCAGGCCCTCATGCGGCCGTCCCAGCAGCTCAGCGAACACGCCGCGAAGCAGCTCCTGCGCGCCTACGGGATACGGGTCCCCCGCGAGCAGCTGGTGACGAGCGCGGCGGCGGCGGTCCGGGCGGCCGGGCTGGTCGGCTACCCGGTGGTGATGAAGGCCTCGGGCCCGCAGCTGGGCCACAAGACGGAGCTCGGCCTCGTGAAGATCGGCCTCACCTCCGCGAGCCAGATCCGCGACGCGTACCGGGAACTGACCGACATCGCGCGCTACGAGAACGTGCCGCTCGACGGGATCCTGGTCTGCCAGATGGTGGAGCGGGGGGTGGAGATGGTCGTCGGCGTCACCCAGGACGACCTCTTCGGCCCGACCGTCACCGTCGGGCTGGGCGGGGTCCTGGTGGAGGTCCTGCACGACGCGGCGGTCCGCGTGCCGCCGTTCGGGGAGGACCAGGCGCGGGCGATGCTGAGGGAGCTGCGCGGGCATGCGCTGCTCGATGGCGTGCGGGGGGCTCCGCCGGCCGATGTGGACGCCCTGGTGGAGGTCGTCCTGCGCATCCAGCGGATGGCCCTGGAACTGGGCGACGAGTTGTCCGAGCTGGACATCAACCCCCTGATGGTCCTCCCGCGGGGCCAGGGGGCGGTGGCCCTGGACGCCCTCGCCATCTGCCGCTGACGATCTTCAGCCCCGCCGTCGTTTGAGGCGCGGGGGGTTCGGGGGCATCGCCCCCGCAACGGCGCCGCGCCCGGACCCCACACCGGACCCACCCCGAACGGGAGTTCATCCATGACCGGCATCACGGAGGACGAAGTCCTCCACCGCATCGAGAACGGCGTCGCCTGGATCACCCTCAACCGCCCCGAGGCGATGAACGCCGTCACCCGGGACCAGCGCGAGCGCGTCATCGCGCTGCTCGCCGAGGCCTCCGCCGACCCCGCCGTGCGGGCCGTCGTCGTCACCGCCACCGGCAAGGGCTTCTGCGCGGGCGCCGACCTGCGCAGCGGCGCGGCCGGCGGTGAGCGCGTCGCGGGCGACGTCGCCCGCATGATCCGGCTCGGCGCGCAGCGCCTGATCACCGCCGTGCTCGACTGCGAGAAGCCCGTCCTCGCCGCCGTCAACGGCACCGCCGCCGGCATCGGCGCCCACCTCGCCCTCGCCTGCGACCTCGTCATCGCCGCCGAACCGGCCCGTTTCATCGAGGTGTTCGTGCGCCGTGGCCTGGTCCCCGACGGCGGCGGCGCGTACCTGCTGCCCCGGCTCGTGGGACCGCAGAAGGCCAAGGAGCTGATGTTCTTCGGCGACGCGGTCCCGGCCGCCGAGGCCGAGCGCCTGGGCCTGGTCAACCGGGTGGTGCCCGCCGAGGAGCTGGAGGAGACCGCCCGCGCGTGGGCCGAGCGGCTGGCCCAGGGGCCCACCCGGGCCCTCGCCATGACGAAGCAGCTGGTCAACGCCTCCTTGGACGGCGACCGGGCGGCCGCGCTCGCCGCCGAGGCCACCGCTCAGGAGATCAACATGACCACCGCCGACGCGAACGAGGGCGTGGCGAGCTTCGTGGAGCGCCGCACGCCCAAGTACCTCGGCCGCTGACCTGGCCGCTACATCTGCGGGTCGGGCTTGAGCAGCGCGAACACCGCTCCGGCCGGGTCGGCCAGCCACGCGATCCGTCCGACCTGCGGGACGTCGGCGGCCGGCATGACCACCGATCCGCCGTTCGCCTTGGCCGCCGCGACGGTGGCGTCGACGTCCGCCACGTGGAAGTACGGTGTCCAGCGCGACTCCGCGCCCTCCCCCATGTGCGGGGCGACCCCGCCGAAGGAGGCGTCCTCCTGGTCACCTTCGGCCGTGCTGAGGACCATGTACGTCATGCCGGGGGCGGGCATCTCCGCGCTGCGCCAGCCGAACAGCCCGGTGTAGAAGGCGATGTCCGCGACGGGGTTCGAGGTGTGGAGCTCGGTCCACACGAGCGAGTTCTCGGCGGTGGTGAGCTGGAGGCCGGACGTCTTGCCGGGCTGCCAGCAGGCGAACTGGGCGCCCTGCGGGTCGGTGAACTGGGCCAGCCAGCCCTCGCCCATGACGTCCATGGGCTCCATCCGGACCCGGCCGCCGCCGGCGCGGACGGCCTCGGTGGTGGCCTGGATGTCGGGGGTCATGAAGTGCTGCATCCAGGCGGAGGTCGCCCCCTCCTCGGTGAGCGGCCCGAGCGCGGCGACGGTCTTGCCATCGACCCGGAAAAAGCCGTACCCGCCCGCCTCGGGTCCGGCGGAGGCGAACTCCCAGCCGAGGACCGCGCCGTAGAACGCGGCGGCGGCGTCGGTATCGGGGCTGCCGAGGTCGAGCCAGTTGGGTGAGCCGGTGGTGAAGTCGGTGCCGAGCATGGGGTCCTCCCGGGGTACGGCGGCGGTACGAGGTCGCTGCCACGATGCCGAGCCTCCACCCGCGCCCGGGTGCACGGGCCCACGGAGGCGAGGGGTTTCACTCGTGTGGGTGTACGGGCACACGAGCCGGCGGGGTCCGGAACCGGTCGCCAGGATCACGGAGCCAGTGTCACGCGGCGCAGGAGCCGCAGGTCGCCCAGGTCCGGGTCGCCGACCACCTGGAAGAGTTCGGGCCGGTCCACGCTCCGGCGACCTGCCGGGTCCGCTCCCGGCCGGCGCAGTCCTTGACGATCAGGTCCACTCCGGCGCGCTGGCGGAAGCGGGGATCGGCCGGCCGTTCCCGCCGGATGCCGGCGGTGGTGCAGCGCGTCACGACGTAGTCGAACCCGTCCTCTCGGCGCCGGCCCACCTTGAACGCGTTCAATCAACAGGACCTCCCACCTCACCCCTTCCTATCTGACGAACCGTCAGCTTCAATCACTGGTGTGATGGGACATGCAGGGATGGCGGCCACCGTCGTCCGATACCTCAGGTCAGTCGGCTCCCCCACCTCCGCCTCGGCGCAGCGGGAACCCGAGCCCGTCGACGCCCTGCCGCGTCCCGACCTGCGCGCCGTCGGCGAAAACGAGCGCGCGCCGGTGTCCCCCGCCGAATTCCGGGCCGTGCTCGGGAACTTCGCCAGCGGGGTCACCGTCATCACCGCACCGCCCGGCGAGGGCGAGGAGGGCCCGGCCGGCTTCGCCTGCCAGTCCTTCGCCTCGCTGTCCCTCGACCCGCCCCTGGTCACGTTCATGGTGGCCCGTACGTCGACCACCTGGCCGCGGATCGCCCGCGCCGGGGTGTTCTGCGTCAACATCCTCGGGGCCGAACAGGGCGAGCTGTGCCGGTCCTTCGCCGTCAGCGGCGCGGACAAGTTCGCCGGGGTCACCCACGCCCCCGCCCCCGTCACGGGATCGCCGCAGCTCGACGCCGTGCCCGCCTGGATCGACTGCCGGATCCAGGCCGTCCACACCGGCGGGGACCACCTCATCGTCGTGGGCAGGGTGGTCGCCATGGGCGCGGCCGGCGAGGGCGAGCCGCTCCTCTTCCACAAGGGCCGTTTCGGGCGCCTGGCCGGCTGACATCCCGCCCGGCTGACGCCCCGCCCGGCTGACATCCCGCCCGGCTGACGCCGCGCCCGGCTGACGCCGCGTCTCACGAAGGGGGCGGCTCCGGGGTCCGGCCCCGGGGCCGGACCCCGGAGCCGCCCGTCGGGGTCTCAGAAGGTGAGGACCCCGCGCGCCACCCGCCCGTGGTGGGCGTCGTCCACGGCCTTGGCGAAGTCCTCGACCGGATAGACCTCTGTCACCAGCTCGTCCAGCAGCAGCCGGCCCTGCCGGTAGAGCTCCGCGTACAGGGCGATGTCGCGCTGCGGGCGCGAGGACCCGTACCGGCAACCCATGATCGTCTTGTCCAGGTACATGGACGACACCAGGAACGACGCCTCCTCCTGGAAGCCCGGCACGCCCAGCAGGACCGCCTGCCCGTGCCGGTCCAGGAGGTCGATCGCCTGACGGATCAGCTTGACGTTGCCCACGCACTCGAAGGCGTGGTCGGCGCCGGTCGGCAGGATGTCGCGCACCGCCGCCGAGGAGTCGGCCACCGCGGACGCGTCGATGAAGTGCGTGGCGCCGAACTGCCGGGCCACCGCCTCCTTCGCCGGGTTCGCGTCCACGGCGACGATCGTCGTGGCACCCGCGATCCGGGCCCCTTGCAGGACGTTGAGCCCGATGCCGCCGGTGCCGATGACGACCACCGTCTCACCGCGGTCGACGCGCGCCCGGTTCAGGACCGCCCCCACCCCCGTGAGGACCCCGCAGCCGATCAGCGCCGCCGACGTCAGCGGAATGTCGGCCGGTATCCTCACGGCCTGCACGGCCTTGACGATCGTGCGCTCCGCGAAGGCCGAGTTCGAGGCGAACTGGAACAGCGGCTTCCCGCCCCGCGAGAACGGCTGCCCCGGCATCCCGATCGCCTTGCGGCACATCGTCGGCCGGCCCCGGTCGCAGTCCGCGCACGCCCCGCAGTTGGCGAGGGTGGACAGCGCCACATGATCGCCCGGAGTCACGTGCGTCACGCCCGGGCCCACCGCCTCCACGATGCCCGCGCCCTCGTGCCCCAGCACCACCGGCGGCGGGAACGGAATCGTCCCGTCGATCACCGACAGGTCGCTGTGGCACAGTCCGGCCGCCCCGATCGCGACCAGCACCTCCCCCGGCCCCGGATCCCGGATCTCCAGGTCGTCGACCACCTGGGCCTGCTTGCCGTCGAACACGACGCCTCTCACCTGGGCTCCTTAGGCAGGCCGAGCACACGCTCGGCGATGATGTTCCGCTGGATCTCGTCCGAGCCGCCGTAGATGGTGTCGGCACGGGTGAACAGGAACAGGCGCTGCTCCTCGTCGAGTCCGAGTTCGTACGGGAGCCCGGGCGCCCAGCCCGCCGGACCGGCGGTGGCCGCCGCGCCGCGGACCTCCACCGCCAGCTCCCCGAGCCGCCGGTGCCACCCGCCCCACAGCAGCTTGGCCACGCTCGGCGCGCCCGCATCCGGCTCGGCGCCGAGGGTGCGCAGCGCGTTCCACCGCATGGTGCGCAGCTCGGCCCATTGCCGGACCAGCCGGTCCCCCAGTACGGGGTCCCCGGCGCCCGAGGCGGCTCGCGCCGCGTACGCGGCCAGTACGCGCTCCAGTTCCGCCGCGAACCCGATCTGCTGGACGAGGGTCGAGACCCCCCGCTCCAGGGCGAGCAGGCCCATGGCCACGGTCCAGCCGCCGCCCTCGGCGCCGACGACCTCCGCCGCGACCGCCCCGTCGAAGAACACCTCGTTGAACTCGCTCGTCCCCGACATCTGCCGGATCGGCCGGACCTCCACCCGGCCGGGCTGGTCCATCCGGACGAGCAGGAACGACAGCCCCCGGTGGCGGCGCGAGCCGGGCTCGGTGCGGGCCAGGACGAAGCACCAGTCGGCGTCGCGGGCGAGCGAGGTCCAGATCTTCTGCCCGGTCACCCGGTACAGCCCGTCGGCCGTGTCCCGTACCGCGGCCGTACGGATCCCCGCGAGGTCGGAACCGGCGCCCGGCTCGCTGTAGCCCTGGCACCACAGCTCCTCGCCCCGCGCGATGCCGGGCAGGAAGCGGTCCCGCTGCGCGGGCGTCCCGTAGGCGATGAGCGTCGGGGCGAGGAGGTTCTCGCCGATGTGGCCGACCCGGCCGGGCGCGCGCAGGGCCGCGTACTCCTCGGCCCACACCACCTGGCCGGTCAGGGACAGCCTGCGGTTCCCCCACCCGTCGGCCTCCCAGCCCTGCCCGATCCAGCCGCCCCGGCCCAGCTCGCGCTCCCACGCCCGCCGGGCTTCGACGCCCTCGTGCTCGCTGCCCGGCCCGCCGAGGCCGATGACCTGCGCGTACGGGCCCACGAGGTGCTCCGTCAGCCACGCCCGGGCGTGCCCGCGCAGCTCCTCGTCCTCGGCCCCGAAACTGAAGTCCACGCCGCTCCCCCTTGGTCCGGACAGGGCCTACGCGTTGGGGCGGTCCTTGGCGGCCGCCGCCTTCGCCATGGCCTCCAGCTGCGCGAGCATCGGCATCGGGTCGGTGCCCACCGTGCCGGGCAGGAAGTCGGCGATCTTCTCCGGCGTCCAGGAGCCTTCGGCGTATCCGGCGCGCAGCTCGCGCGGCTGCGCCCATACGGCGATCTTCGGGCCGGCGATCGTGTAGACCTGCCCGGTGATGTCCTCGGCCCTGGCCCGGTCGCTGAGCAGGTAGGTGACGAGGGCCGCCACGTCCTCGGGCTCGCCGATCTCCTTGAGCTCCATGGGGACGTTCGCGGACATGCGGGTGCGGGCGACGGGTGCGACGGCGTTGGCCGTCACCCCGTACTTGGCCAGGCCCAGCGCGGCGGAGCGGACGAGCGAGATGATCCCGCCCTTGGCGGCGCTGTAGTTGGCCTGGGCGACGGAGCCCTGGTGGTTGCCGCTGGTGAAGCCGATCAGGGTGCCCGAGCCCTGCCTGCGCATGACGGCGGAGGCCGCGCGGAAGACGGTGAAGGTGCCCTTCAGGTGGGTGGCGATGACCGGGTCCCATTCCTCCTCGGCCATGTTGAAGAGCATCCGTTCGCGCAGGATGCCGGCCACGCAGACGACACCGTCGAGGCGGCCGAACTGTGCGAGCGCGGTGTCGACGAGGCGCTGGCCGCCCGCCATGGTGGAGATGTCGTCGGCGACGGCGACTGCCTCGCCACCGGCGGCCTGGATCTCCTTCACCACGCCGTCGGCGATCTCGCTGGTGGGCTCCGCGCCCTCGATCCCGACCCCGTAGTCGTTGACGACGACCTTGGCGCCCTCGGCGGCCGCGGCGAGTGCCACGGCCCGCCCGATGCCCCGGCCGGCGCCGGTGACGGCGACGACCTTGCCTGCCAAGAAGTTCCCCACGTCCGGCCCCTTCCCGCGATTTCTGACGGACCGTTAGATTCTATGGGTAGTCAGATGCACCTGCACAAGACCTCGTTGCCGTCGTAACCACCGCATCCACGCAAGGAGCTGTCGACGCCCATGACCCTGCCCGCCGAGTTCCACGACATCGCCAAGCGCGTCAACAACTGGGGGCGATGGGGCGCCGACGACGAGATCGGCACCCTGAACCTGATCACCGACGAGGTGGTCCGGGGCGCCGCGGCGGAGATACGCACCGGCCGCCGGATCCCGCTCGCCCTCCCGCTCAAGGAGGACGGGGTCCAGGTGGGCATGATCCCCGGCCGGATCAACCCGCTGCACACGATGGTGCAGATCAACCAGGAGCTCTTCGGCCCCGGCACGGTGGCGTGCAGCGACGACGCCGTGAGCATGGGCCTCCAGGCGGGCACCCACTGGGACGCCCTCACCCACGTCTCCCACTCGGGGAAGATCTACAACGGCCGCCCGGCCGGCACCATCACGGCGCACGGCCGCGCCGAGTTCAGCGGCATCGACAAGGCCGGTCACATCGTCTCGCGCGGGGTGCTCCTCGACGTCGCGCGCGCGAAGGGGCTGGACCGGCTGCCGGGCGGCCACGCCGTGACCCCCGGGGACCTGGCGGAGGCCGAGGAGTTCGGCGGGGTGACCGTGCGCCCCGGCGACATCGTCCTGGTCCGCACCGGCCAGATCCAGGTCTACCTGGCGGGCGACAAGCACGGTTACGGCTTCCCCTCGCCCGGGCTGTCCGTCCGCACGCCCGAGTGGTTCCACGCGCGGGACGTGGCGGCCGTCGCGAACGACACCCTGACCTTCGAGATCTTCCCGCCGGAAATCGAGAACCTGTGGCTGCCCGTCCATGCTCTCGATCTGGTCGAAATGGGTATGCATCAGGGCCAGAACTGGAACCTCGAAAAGTTGTCCACAGCCTGTGCAGAAGAAAACCGGTACGCGTTCCTCCTCTCCGCGATGCCGGAACCGTTCGTCGGCGGCACCGGCACCCCGGTGGCCCCGGTGGCCGTTCTCTGAACCCGGCGCGGCGGGCGGCGGGCCGGACGACCCCGGCCACGCGCGAACCGTGCGCAGTGGAACCATGAGGTGGACATGACGCGTCACCGTACGCGCGTCACACCCCGTCCCCACCACCTTCCCCGCAGGAGAAGCCCGCATGGCCAACCCGTACCAGGTAACGCCGCCGCCACCCCCGAGGCGCCGCTCGGGCGGCAACGTCGTCGCCGTCATCGTCCTCGCCGTGATCATCGTCGGCGGCTACTTCGCCCTGCAGTCGGTCAACAAGGACGACAGCAAGCCGTCGGCGCCCCCCTCGGCGTCCCCCTCCGCCAAGCCCACGGCGAAGGACCCCGGATCCCCCGAGTCCTCCTCCGACACCTCCAGCGCCTGGAAGGTCGGCGACTGCGGCGGCCCCGACCCGGCCAAGACCCCCGACGGCTACAAGCGGACGGGCTGCTCCGACTCCGGGGCCACCTTCAAGGCCATCGACATCAAGGAGGCCAGCATCCTGCCGGGCGCGATCCAGTGCCCGCCCGGCACGGACCTGATGATCGACGTGAGCATCTCCTACGGCGGCGGCAAGTCGAGCGGCATCCCCACCAACACCGTCTGCGGCCGCAACCTGTCGAGCGACCACCCCGGCGACGCGGGCGCCGGCGGCGGCCAGCTGGTGAAGGGCGACTGCGTGACCTCTCAGGCCAAGGAGGTCGCCTGCGGCGGCTCCGGCGCCCAGAAGGTCCTCGGCCTGGTCAAGACGAAGTCCGAGTGCCCCTCCGGCACCACGGACCCCATCGAGCTGACCCTGGCCATCGGCCGCCCCTACGACGTGATCTGCACCGACGGCTAGACGGCCTGGAAGTCGGCCACCCGCTGTCCCGGCACGACGCCCGGGACGGCGGGCGGCCGTGGCCGCCGAAAAGTGCGTGCCCCGGCACCCGCGGAGGCGCAGACTCACCCCATGGCGGACATGCAGGCGTTGCGGGATGCGGTCGACGACTGGGCGGGCGGCGGCCCCGGCGAGGTGGCGAGCGAGCTGGCCGGGCAACTGGGAGTACGGACGGCCGTGCTGCTGGAAGGACCGAGCGACCTCGCGGCCGTCGAGGCACTGGCCGCACGGCGCGGCCGCGACCTCGCCGCCGAGGGCGTGTGCGTCGTATCGATGGGCGGCGCGATGAGCGTGGCCCGCTACACCGGCCTCCTCGGACCGCCCGGCCTCGGACTGCGCCTGGCCGGACTGTGCGACGTCAACGAACAGCCCTTCTACGACCGTGCGCTGGAGCGGGCCGGGGCGCCGCGCCAGGGCTTCTTCGTGTGCGTGGCGGACCTCGAGGACGAGCTCATCCGCGCACTGGGCATACCGAGGATCGAGGAGATCCTCCTGGCCGAGGGCGACCTCCGCTCCTGGCAGACCTTCGTACGCCAGCCCGCACAGCACGGCCGGGCCCCCCAGCAGCAGTTGCGGCGCTTCCTCGGCACGAAGAAGGGCCGCAAGATCCGCTACGGCCACCTCCTCGCCGAGGCCCTCGACCCCGAGCGGGTACCGGCTCCGCTCGACGACCTCCTGACCCACCTCTGAGCGGCCCTACGGGGTGCGCTTCACGCAGGTCCGGTCCTTCGCCGGCAGGGTGCCGGTGGCCAGGTACCGGTTGACCTGGTCGTCCACGCAGGCGTTGCCGTAGAGCCCGTAGACGGCATGCCGGTGGGCCCCGTCGAGAGTGATCATCCGGGAGCTCGGCAGCTGCCTGCGCAGCTCGACGCTGCCCTTGTACGTGGTGCGCGGATCACCGGTGGCCGCCACGATCAGCGCGGCCGCATCGCTCCGCACCCGCGTGGGCTCCTCGCGCGGCCGGTCCCAGAACGCGCACGGGTTGATGTTGTGGGTCAGCGGGCCGAACAGCGGATGCGCGGCGCGGCTGCGCTCGATGTCCCGCCAGTACCGCTCGGGATCGCGCGGGGCCGCCACGTCCCCGCAGATGACCGCGGACTGCACGCCCGTGGGCTCGCCCTCACCGCGCAACGCGTACCGCAGCCCCGGGGCGAGCCCCGCCGGCAGCGTGGTCGGCCTGCCCTCGGCGGCCTCGGTCAGTACGGAGAGCAGGGCGGCGAAGGACGCCCGCGCGGGCTCGGTGTCGTCCGCGATCCCCGAGAAGAGGAGGAGCGGCACCTGACTGTCGTCGATCCGGAAGGCATCGGCCCCGGAGCCGATGGTCAGCGGGCCGCGCGCGGACGCCGCGACGACGCCGTCGACGGTGGCGAGCACCTCGGCACGGGTGCGGCCGAGGCGGTAGGTGTCGTGGCGCAGGGCCGCCCACGCGGCCCAGGCGGAGAGCGCCTGCTCGTTCTCGCGCTCGGTGCCCTCCAGCAGCCGCGCGCGGTAGTCGCCCGGATCGATCGCGCCGTCCAGCACCATCCGGTCGTAGCGGCCGGGGAACATCTGGGTGTAGACGGTGCCCAGGTAGGTGCCGTACGAGTAGCCCAGGTAGGAGATCCTCCGCTCGCCGAGCGCGCCGCGGATGACGTCCATGTCGCGGGCGGTGTTGCGGGTGCTGATGTGCGGCAGCACGGAGGCGTCGGTGGCCCGGCACTTGTCGGCCAGGCCCTTCTGCAGGGCTGCCTGGCGGTCGAAGCCCGCCCGGTCGGCGCCGGCCGACAACCAGGTCATGCCGAGGGGCCAGCCGCAGTCCAGCGGGGTGCTGCGGCCGACGAAGCGCGGGTCGAAGCCGACGATGTCGTAGCGCGCGCCGACCTCCTTCATCGCCGCGCGGGCTTGCGGCGGTGCGTCCACGGCGGGGCCGCCGGGGCCGCCGACGTTCAGCAGGATCGCGCCGATGCGGTGGCGGGTGTCGGTGGCCTTCAGCCGGGAGACCGCCACGGTGATGGTGCGGCCGCGGGGGGCGGAATAGTCCAGCGGGACGGTCACGTCCGCGCACTGCACGCCGGCCCGGTCCAGCTCACGGCCGCTCGCGTCGTCGGGGCCCTTTGAGCAACTGCCCCAGGCGGGGCGCTGCTGGTAGTACCGCTCCAGCCCGGCCCCCACGCGGTCCCCGGCGGAGTCCTCGGCCCGGGAGGCGGCTCCGGCGGCCAGGGCGGGGGTGGCGGTGGCGGTGAGACAGGCCGCGAGGGCGAGGCCCACGGCCAGGGCCCGGCGCGCGACGGGACCGCTTCCGCTTCCATGTCCGCTTCCCTGTCCGGTTCCGGTTCCGGGGGTACGGTCGGCGGCGTGCGGCGCATCGGCCGCTTCGTGTGATCGCATGCCCCGAGGCTAGAAATCCGCCCCGGTACGGCACATCGCCCACGGGCACGAGGGCCTCGCGTCCGCCCGGGACCGGCGGCCCGGTCCGGCCTCCTCCCGCGGGAGGAGGCCCGGCAGGTTCTGCGGGTGGCGGCGACGCTCATGCACGCCCCGAGCGCGGCACGGCAGCCGCCACCCCACGACCCGCACTCGTCAAGGCCTGTCCTTGGCGTCCCCTCGCGTCGAATCGCTCCACACCAGGGTGATCAAGATGTGACGAACCGTCAACACCTCGTTAGAGGTACACGCGCGGTTCCCGCTTGGGGGTGTGACATTCCGACGGGCCGTCCGAGGGCCGCTCGGACACACGGTCCGAGGCCGATTTCTGCGCGCGGTCGATCTCGCACCAGATCCGTTTGCCCGCGCCCTCGCGCTGCCAGCCCCAGCGGTCCGCCAGCCCGTCGACCAGCTCCAGGCCGCGCCCGCCCGTGTCCTCGCCGCAGGCCTGCCGGCGGGCCGGTGCCCGGTCGCTCGCGTCGGCCACCTCGACCCGCACCCCCGGCCCCCCGAACAGCATCCGCAGCACGGCCGGACAGCCCGTGTGCACGACCGCGTTCGTGACCAGCTCGGAGATCAGCAGGATCAGCGTCTCGGCGAGCGGCTCGTCGTCCCCTATGCCCGACCCCGCCAACCGGGACCGGGCCCACCGGCGGGCCCGGCCGACCTCGGCGGGATCCGCTCCGACCTCCAGCTGAACCTGAAGCACCTGCACCGCTCACACCATCCGAACCGGCGGACACTTCGCCTCGCGACAGGACGGGATCACCCAGTGTGATCCCCTTGCGGAGCAGCATGGTTGACATACAGTCACCACAACAAGCGCTTCGGGCATATTCCCGCGCGAAGGAGTGGGCGTGGTGCATACTGTGCGACGCTCGCGCCGCTCAACCGCTCGCATTCGTGGGAGCGTACCGGAGCAGGCCCCCGCTTCCGGGCCGCAATGAGGCGGGCGAAGGACACAAACCGATATCAACTCTCTGTAATCGGACATGCGTCCCATGCCGTCCTTCCCGTGCCTTCGCGTCACGGTGAGCAACGTCGCCCGAAGGCCTCCGGCCCGGGCCCGGCCGACCCGCCAGCCCGGCCCGCCCGCCCCGCCCCGCCCGGTCGGGCTACCCCGCCGCGTCCAGCAGCTCCCGCGCCAGCAGTTCCTCCGCCTGCGCCGCCGTCCGCCACTGCTCGGCCCGCACCCAGGCCCGCTTCAGGTGCAGGTGCACGTCCGCCTCCCAGGTGAAGCCCATCCCGCCGTGCACCTGCAGGCAGTCCCGGGCGTTCCGTACGGCCGCCCCGTCCGCGAGGAGCTTCGCCGCGGCCACCTCGCCCGGGTCCCCCGTCACCGCCGCCGCGTAGACCGCCGTACGGGCCACCTCCGCCCGCACCAGCATCTGCGCGGCGAGGTGCTTGACCGCCTGGAACGCCCCGATCGGCTGCCCGAACTGCTCGCGGTCCCCCGCGTACCGCACCGCCAGCTCCACCGTCCGCAGCGCGCTCCCGAGCTGCAGCGCGGCCGTCAGCAGCGCCCCCGCCTCGCGGTACGCCGAGACGTCACCCACCGCCGCCACCCGGTGCAGCGGCGTCAGCGGGTCCACCGAGGCCACCGGCTCGCCGGCCGGCACCACCGCCGCCCCCAGCACCGCGTCCGCCTCCCCGAGGTGGGTCACCAGCGGCCCGCCCAGGTCGAAGGCGCTCACCACCGCCGCCCCCGCCGCCGCCCCCGGGACCACTCCGGCCGCCAGGTGCGTCGCCACCAGCGGCCCCGGCACCAGCGCCCGGCCGGCCTCCTCGAAGACCAGTACCGCCTCCGGCAGCCCCAGGCCCACCCCGCCCTCGGACTCCGGCAGGCGCAGCGCGAAGAAGCCCGCCTCGCCCAGCTCCCGCCACAGCGCGCGGTCGACGCCGGCCCCCGCGTCGACCGACGCCCGCAGCGCCTCGCGCCCGTACCGCCCCGCCAGCAGGTCCCGTACGCCCGCCCGCAGGTCCCGCTGGTCCTCGGTCGGCTGGAAGTCCATGCCCCTCACCGGCCCTTCGGGAGGCCGAGGATCCGCTCGGCGACGATGTTCTGCTGGATCTGCGAGGTGCCCGCCGCGATCGTGTACGAGAGGGAGGAGAGCCGGTCCAGGGTCCACTCCTCCTCCAGGGAGAGCGACGCGGCTCCGAGGACCTCCGCCGCCGTGTCGTACAGCTCCTGGCGCGCGTGCGAGTAGGCGAGCTTGAAGACGGAACCGCCGATACCGGGGACACCGCCCGCCGACCGCTCGGCCTCGCTGACGTTCCACTGGGTGAGCCGCCACAGTGCGCCGAACTCCCCGTACAGCCGCCCCAGCCTGCGCCGCAGCACCGGATCGTCCCACCGGCCGTTGGCCTTCGCCGTCCGGGCCAGTTCCCCCAGGGTCCGGCGACAGGCGACGACCTCGCCGACGAAGGCGGTACCCCGCTCGAAGGACAGCGTGACCATCGTGACCCGCCAGCCGTCGTGCTCCGCGCCGACCCGGTTGGCCACCGGGACGCGCACCTCGTCGAGGAACACCTCCGCGAACTCCGTCGACCCGGCGAGCGTGCGCAGCGGCCGTACGGTCACCCCCGGCGCGTCCATCGGCATGGCCAGCCAGGAGATCCCCCGGTGCTTGGGCGCCTCGGGATCGGTCCGCACCAGCAGCTCGCACCAGTCGGCGACCTCCGCGTGCGAGGTCCAGATCTTCGACCCGGTGATCACGTAGTCGTCGCCGTCGCGCACCGCCCGCGTCCGCAGGGAGGCCAGGTCGGAACCCGCGTCCGGCTCGCTGAACCCCTGGCACCACACCTCGTCGCCGCGCAGCACGGGCGGCAGCCAGCGCGCCCGCTGCGCCGCGGTGCCCTCGGCGGCGATGGTCGGGCCGGCGTGCAGCAGCCCGACGAAGTTCGCGCCGACGTACGGGGCTCCGGCGCGCTCGGTCTCCTCCAGGAAGATCAGGTGCTGGGTCGGGGTGGCCCCGCGGCCGCCCGCGTCCACGGGCCAGTGCAGGCCCGCGTACCCGGCCTCGTACAGCCTGCGCTGCCAGCCGAGGTCGTACGCGCGCCGGCCCGGCCAGTCGCCGGGGGACGGCTTGGCGGGCAGCTCGGGGAGCACTTTGGCGAGCCAGGCGCGCAGCCCGGCCCGGAAGTCCTGCTCTTCCTCGGTATGGGTCAGGTCCATCAGCGGTCCAGGTCGAGGCCGAGCATGCGGATGGCGTTGCCGCGCATCAGCTTGTAGACCGTCTCTTCGTCCAGCCCCTTCACGTGGTCGAGGGCGACCTCCTTGGTGTGCGGGAAGGTCGAGTCCACGTGCGGGTAGTCGGTCTCGAAGGTCGCGTTGTCGCGTCCGACGACGTCGAGCGAGGCGATTCCGTGCTTGTCGCGGAAGAAGCAGCAGAACATCTGCCGGTAGTAGTACGTGGACGGCGGCTCGGGGATCAGGTCGCGGACCCCGCCCCAGGCGCGGTGCTCCTGCCAGACGTCGTCGGCGCGCTCCAGGGCGTACGGGATCCAGCCCATCTGGCCCTCGCTGTAGGCGAGCTTGAGCGCCGGGAACTTCACCAGGACGCCGCTGAAGAGGAAGTCCATCATCGAGGCCATCGCGTTGTTGAAGCTGAGCGAGGCCTGGACGGCGGGCGGTGCGTCGGGGGAGGCGGCGGGCATCTGGGAGCTGGACCCGATGTGCATGTTGACCACCGTGCCGGTCTCCTGGCAGACGGCGAAGAAGGGGTCCCAGTAGCCGGTGTGGATGGACGGCAGCCCCAGGTAGGTGGGGATCTCGGAGAAGGTCACGGCCTTCACGCCCCGGGCGGCGTTGCGCCGGATCTCGGCGACGGCGAGGTCGATGTCCCACAGCGGGATGATGCACAGCGGGATCAGCCGGCCGCCGCTGTCGCCGCACCACTCCTCGACCATCCAGTCGTTGTAGGCGCGCACGCAGGCGAGGGCGACCTCCTTGTCGTGGGCTTCGGCGAAGGTCTGCCCGCAGAAGCGCGGAAACGTCGGGAAGCACAGCGACGCCTCGACGTGGTTGAGGTCCATGTCCGCGAGGCGCGCCTTGGGATCCCAGCAGCCGCGGCGCATCTCCGCGCGGGTGATGCCCTCCAGGGTCATGTCGTCGCGGTCGAAGCCGACCGCGGCGATGTTGCGCTTGTACGGGAACTTCAGGTCCTCGTAGATCCACCAGTCCGCCGGCGGGCCGTCGGGGTCCATGGTGATGACGTACTTGCCGCCGGTGTAGGCGAGTTCGCCGATGCCGGCGGTGAGTGCCTTGGGTCCGCGGTCGCGGTACTTGGCGGGCAGCCAGACATCGAACAGGTGCGCGGGCTCGATCACGTGGTCGTCGACGCTGATGATCCGAGGCAGTTCCATGGTCTCCCCAATCCGCGATCTGATGGATCGTCAGAAACAAGCTAGCCCCGCCACCCCTGGACCGACAAGCGTCAGCGCTCTACGCTCTGCGCTTGATCTGACTATCCGTCAGCTACCGGGAGGTCTGGGATGACGGACACCGCGACCGCGACAGAACTGAGCCGCTCCCGCACCCTGTGGGACCTGATCACCCGCCGGGCCGCCCTGACCCCGGACACCCCCGCCCTGATCGGGGCGGCCGACGACCCCGCCCACGACCGCCGGCTCACCTTCGGGGAGCTCCACGACGGCGCGGAGCGCGCCGCCGCCGGCCTGTACGCCATGGGCGTGCGCCCCGGCACGGTCGTCGCCTGGCAGCTCCCCACCCGCATCGAAACCGTGCTGCTCTCCGCCGCCCTCGCCCGGATCGGCGCCGTCCAGACCCCCGTCATCCCCTTCTACCGCGACCGCGAGGTCGGCTTCGCCCTCCGCGAGTCCAAGGCCGAGTACTTCGCCGTCCCCGGAACCTGGCGGGGCTTCGACCACGCGGAGATGGCCCGGCGCCTCGGCGCCCGCGGCGTCTTCGAGGCGTACGACCGGCTCCCGGACGGCGACCCGGCGCTGCTCCCACCGCCACCCGCCTCCGGCACCGACGTCCGGTGGATCTACTGGACCTCCGGCACCACCTCCGACCCCAAGGGGGTCCTGCACACCGACCGCTCCCTGATCGCGGGCGGCTCCTGCCTCGCGCACGCCCTGCGCCTGGACCCCTCCGACGTGGGCTCGGTGGCCTTCCCGTACGCGCACATAGGCGGCCCGGACTACCTGGTGATGCTGCTCCTGTACGGCTTCCCCGCCGTCCTGTTCGAGAAGTTCGCGATGCCGGACGCGCTGGACGGCTACCGCCGCCACGGCGTCACCGTGGCCGGCGGATCAACGGCCTTCTACTCCCTGTTCCTGACCGAGCAGCGCAAGGCCCCGGACGTCCCCCTCGTCCCCACCCTCCGCCTCCTCGCGGGCGGCGGCGCCCCCAAACCGCCGGAGATCTACCACGCCGTCGTACGGGAACTGGGCTGCCAGCTGACCCACGGCTACGGCATGACCGAGGTCCCGATGATCACCATGGGCGCCCCGGACGACACCCCCGAGAACCTCGCCACCACCGAGGGCCGGCCCCCGGCAGCCATGTCCGTCCGCATCACGGCCCCGGACGGCACCCCGCTGCCCCCGGACACCGACGGGGAGGTACGGCTGCGCGGCGAGGCGGTCTGCCAGGGCTACCTGAACCGCGGCGAGTCGGCGGAGGTCTTCGACCCCGACGGCTACCTGATCACGGGCGACCTCGGCCACCTCACCCAGGACGGCTACCTGGTCCTCACCGGCCGCAGCAAGGACGTCATCATCCGCAAGGGCGAGAACATCTCGGCGAAGGAGATCGAGGACCTCCTGCACCGCCTCCCGGGCATCGCGGACGTCGCGATCATCGGCCTCCCGGACCCGACCCGCGGCGAACGCGTCTGCGCGGTGGTGGAACAGCCCCCGGGAGCAGCCCCCCTGACCCTCCCCCAGCTGACGGCCCACCTCCGCACGGAAGGCCTCTCCCCCCACAAACTCCCGGAGCAACTGGAACTCCTGGAGTCCCTCCCCCGCAACGAAACCCTGCGCAAGGTCCTCAAGTACAAGCTGCGGGAGCGGTACGCGTAGCAACGGCAGGTACGAGCCCTGCCCCCACGGGACGCGGTGGCTTCGACACGGCGGAAGTCACCCGGGCGGGGTCGGAGGGGTGCGGGGTGGCTTCGGGTGTGCGGGAGCCACTTGACCGGCATCAGGGATGGGTATGGGGGGGTCCCGTCAGTCTCATCACTCTCCGGTTCGTGCCGGTCCCTCAAGGGCGCTCCTTCGTCGCGTCGCTTCGCGATGGCCTTCGGCCACCCTTGACCGACCGTCCCGCCCCGGAAAGTCGAAGACTGCCGGGAAGCCCCCAAAAGAACGAGCCGGGCGGAGCCTTTAGGGACGGGGCGGTCGGAGACGCCCGGCCCAGTCGGGGGAGAGGCACGACCAAGAGACGGGGCCCATGACCGCCACCGGCCGGGTCGGTGGGCGCGTCCAATCGCTACGCGCTCCTCACGTCTCAGCGCCTGCCACCCGTCGGTGGCTGATCAGGGCGGACGTCAACGAACGACAGGCCCTCGGCTGGCTCGCCAGTCGTTGATGCGCTTGCGGATGCTGGGCACCATGGGGAGGTCGTCAGTGGCCTCGGGTGTGAACCACCCAACTTCAAGCGACTCGTCGGATCTCCGGAGGTTCCCCCCAGTGGGATGGGCGAGAAGGCAGATCGAGAATTCCTGCCGCACCTCTCCGTCGTCGTAGGCGAAGACATGTCCCGGGTTCGTGTACGTGCCGACGATCCCCACGACCTCAACCTCGATGCCGGTCTCCTCGAGGGTCTCCCGGACCGCACAGTCGCCGATGCTCTCCCCGAGCTCCATCTTGCCGCCCGGCAGAGCCCACGCACCGTTGTCCGTGCGTCGCTGCAGCAGCACTCGACCGTCGTCATCGACGACAATCGCCGATGCGGCCGGCACCAAGCTGTTCGCCAGAGGGGCGTTGGGGTCGCCCTCGTAGTCACGCCTGGGCACCCTGCCCCACCTCCCGGATGTCGCGTCCACGACTCCACAGCTCTTCGACGTGGGCGGCAAAGCGGTCGAACATGCCGTCCGCTTGTTTGCGCCGCAGGTGCATCATCGGCGAATCGTGACCAACCCTACGCGCCAGGATGGGAGTAACGATCATCTCGTCGTCGAACCGGAAGACGGAAAGATTGACGTGCCCGGTCTCGAACCGGCCCTCGATGCCGCTGACGTTGCGCAGCTTCTCCAGCTCGTTCAGCGTGACGGCGATACGGGTGGACAACGTCAGCGGCACGCCTTCCTCAGCCTCGCGCGCCGCGGTGATCGGACTGTCCGGGTCACCGACCAGGAATCGCACTCGGCATCCGCTCTCCGCCTTGCGCCGCAGGGCACTGGCCAGGTTCGCCTGCTCCAGCCAGAGGAAGTAGTTGGTGTATCCGGCAAACACGAGCTCGCGCTGCGCCTTCGTCACGAGGGACTTCCACAGGCTCGCCGGCGCGGCCGAGCGATATGGGAAGACCTGGACAATCTCTCGGTCAGGCCCGGTGGTGAGTGCCGACCGTACGGCGTTTGGCCACAAAGCTGCCTCCTCCTCCCCTAACGCCTCACAGGCCGCCCAGCGGTGGCGAGCATGAGGAATGCGGTTCGGCTCGGTGATCCATCGACCGACCGTCTTCACGTCGACCCCGCAGGCTTCTGCGAGGTGCGCTTCGGTCATCTTGGCATTCGCCATCGCCCGGCGCAGCGCGTGATTCATGGTTCGCCTCCACGACCCGTCAGGGACGGACGAACCGTACCGACGCAACGTCCCAAACGTCCCGTGAACGCAGTAGCAACGCTCATACGAGGGCAGGAACATCGACGCATGACCCACGCACCACGGAGGAGTGAGCGCCATGCTGCAGCGCCTTGATGTGTTCAGCGTCGACGCGCAAGACGACGCTTCCGCGGAAGCGCCCCTCACAGGGGAGCTGAGTGCCAACCTTCTTGACCGGGCGATGGTCGGCTGGAAGCGCTTCCTCAGCACCCTGAAAGAAGCGGCCGATGAGTGAGCACTACGCATACGTCCCTCACCGGCTCCTGCGCCGGCGCGTCCGTGACGTCGCCTCCGGCGTTGAGGGTGAACTGATGGCCGTGATCAACGAGAACGTTTCGGATTCGGCCATCGAATACTGGGTTGAACTGGCCTACATCCGTCGCGCATCCGGCCGTGAGTTCACCACAGCGGCTTCCAACGTCGAGCCCGCTGGCTAGGGGCACCGTCAGGCGCCATCTTCTTGCGAACATGATCGTTCGTATCGGGCGAATTGGGTTGAACTCTGCTCGCCCGAGAGGAGGATGGGGACGCTCGGCACGGACAGGTACCGAGCGGTTGGAGGAATCATGGCCAAGGAATTCCAAGTCACCTACGACTGCGCCGACCCGGGTGCGCAGGCGGTGTTCTGGGCCCGAGCACTGGGCTACCGCGTCCAGCCGCCGCCCGAAGGGTTCCCCGACTGGCCGACCGCGCTCACGGCGTGGGGCGTACCTCCCGAACTGCACAACAGCCGGTCGGCCATCACGGATCCGGACGGCAAGGGGCCGAGGGTCTTCTTCCAGAAGGTCCCGGAGGGAAAGACGTCCAAGAACCGCCTGCACCTGGACGTCCGCGCAGCACCCGGCCTGAAGGGCGACGCGCGGATGGCCAAGCTGGAGGAGGAGGCAACCCGGCTGGAGGCGCTGGGAGCGAAGAGGCTGTACCGGATCGAAGGCAATGACATGGATGAGGGAATCATCGTCATGGCCGACCCGGAGGACAACGAATTCTGCCTGGACTGAGGGCCTGATCAGCCCGGACAGGCGTCGGTCGCGGCCGGGGAGAAGCGCGTGGCGATCTGAGGCGGCCCATGCCCGGCCCACGACGGGCTGGAGACGCTGAGAGGTGAGGAGCGCGTAGCGATGTGGCGCGCCCCACCAACCCGGCCCACGGCGACCATGGGCCCCGCCTCTCGGACGTGGCTGCTTGCGCCCGGCAAGGGCGGGCGTCTCCGACGAGGCCGCCCCTTTGTCCATGGCCCGGCTCGTTCTTTTGGGGGCTTCCCGACAGTCTTCGACTTTCCGGGGCGGGACGGTCGGTCAAGGGTGGCCGAAGGCCATCGCGAAGCGACGCGAGGAACGAGCGCCCTTGAGGGACCGGCCCGAACCGGAGAGACGAAGAGACTGACGGGAAACCCCCCTACCCATCCCCGATGCCGCCCGAGCAGCTCCCGCCCACCCGAAGCCACCCCCGCACCCGGGGTGGGGGTGCCGCGGGGGTGAAGGCCCCGCCCGCGTGGATCCGTACCCCCCAGGCCAGGCCCCCCTACAACCGGCTCAGTGACGCCGCCGCGAAGAGGACGTCGCGGATCGCCTCGCGGTCGCCGTGCTGGCCCACCGCCGCCTCCTCCGGGGAGATGTGGCCGGCCGCCAGCTGGCAGAACTCGATGCCGTCCAGGGCGATCTCCGCCACCGTGCGCTCCGGTGACGGCTTTGCCGCCGGTGAATCCAGTGCGATGTCCCAGCCGCCGCCACCCGCGCCCTCGATCTCCAGGTGCAGGGTCCGGCCGGGCGCGCCCGCCGCGACCAGGCCCCGCGGCGGGGCCGCCAGGCCCGCGCGCCTCCGCTGCGCCAGCGCGCTCGGCAGGAGCCGCGCCGCCAGGTCGATCATGCGGTGCAGGTGCGGCCCGGACGGCGGTTCGTACGGGTAGTCCACCGCCTCCGCGATGTCCCACGCGTGCACCCAGCACTCGAAGGCCCGCTCCAGGAAGGCGTCCCCGAGCGGCAGTGCGAAACCGCCGTAGTCCACCGCCAGCTCGGCGACGCCCCGGCCGGCGAAGGAGACCGTGCGCACCAGCGTGTGGCCCTGTTCCCGCCACGGATCGCGGACCTGCCGAGTGATCGGATGCGGCGACGCACCCCAGAAGTGCTCCGTCCGCACGGTCGGCCCGCCCTTCGGCGCGTCCGGACCCAGCGGGTCGTCCAGCCCCAGCGCCGAGGCGATCAGCCCGTCCACCGTCAGCAGATGACCGATCACCCCCGCCACCGTGGTCCGCTGCGACCTGCGCCGCTCCTCCTCGAACCACTTGAGCCGCACGGGGGTGTGCCATTCCGAGTCCCCGAAGTCCTGCAGCAGCGCGTCGAGCCGCGCCGTCTCGGTGTCGTACGGGCTCGCCCACACCGGCACCGGAATGCGCGCCGGCCGCTTGCCCAGGCAGTCCTCCAGGACGCGCGAGCGCAGCAGCGGCTTCAGGTCGAGGTTCTCCTCGGGGTGCAGCAGCCCGACCGCGTCGCGCAGCCGGAGCGCCTCCTCCGCGCACGGCGCACACTCGGTGAGGTGGTCCTCCACCGCCTGGGTCTCCTCGGCCGAGCAGGCGGCCAGCGCCCACGCCCCGAGCAGGGACTTCAGTACGGCGTGCGAGGGCGGCGACGTCGGAAGCGGCATCGGAAGCGACCTCGGAAGCCGTGTCGGCTCCGGCACCGGTGCGGGCAGTAGCGGCTGCGGTGCGTGTCCCGGATCGAGGTCGTCGGCTGCGCCGCGCGGGCCGGGTATCCGCGCCTGGCCGCCGGGACGCTCGTATCCGTCATCGGGCGACTGGGCAGGGCCGTTCATCGAGTGGTTCCATATCCGGACCGGGCGGTGTCCTCCTGGGGGAGGGCGTTGGCGGTCGACAGCAACTGCAGCCCGAGTCGCAGCCTGCGCCGCGCCTCGTCCTCACTGATCTGGAGGTCGGCGGCGGCCTGCCGGTAGTCGCGCCGCTTGAAGTACGCGAGTTCCAGCGCGGCGCGCAGCGGCGCGGGCATCGAGGTGACGATGTAGTCCGCGCGGGCGGCCGCGTTGGCGCTGCGCACCTTCTGCTCCAGCTCCTCGCGGGAGCCCCGGCCCAGTTCGGCCTGGCGCAGCCGGGCCACCGCCTGGCCCTGGGTGATCCGGGCGACCCAGGAGCGCATGGAGCCCTGCTTGGGGTCGTAGGCGTCCGGGTTCTCCCAGATGTAGCCGAAGACCTCGCGGGTGATCCGGTCCGCCGCCTTCTCGTCGCCCAGCACCCGGTGCGCCAGGCTGTGCACGAGCGAGGCGAAGCGGTCGTACAGTTCCCCGAGCGCGGCGGCTTCGCCACGGGCGAGCCGCTGCTGCATGCGGCGGTCCCAGCGCGGTGGTGCGTCCTTCGGCATGAATGCCCCCAGCCGTGTGTCGACGCATCGAATGTAGTGGGCACATGGCGGATCGCGCCTGTTTTGGGAGAACCTCACCCTGGAAGTGCGCCCTGCGTGATAGGGCCGTGGCAGGGCGTGAACGGTGGTAGGGGTGGTGTGGTGGTAACGCTTGTACGGCGGAGGGCACATGGGGACAGGTGTACGCGCCCCACCGCGCTCCCCGTGCGCGGGTTCGATGCGGCCGCCTCCTTGGCCGCTTCGCTTAACGCACAGGCCACGAAGGCCTTACGCTCCTGCCTTGTCTTGATCTGAACCCCACTGCACAAGTGAAGGCGGAACGCCGAACATGGAAAGCGCAGAATACGAGCGCAAGATCGCCGCCCGATTCGCCACCTTCGACCAGGACGGGTCCGGGTATATCGACCGGGAGGACTTCAGCGCGGCAGCGAAGGCCGTCCTGGCCGAATTCGGTACCACCGCCCGGTCGGACAGGGGCCAGGCCGTCTTCGCGGGCGCCGAGGCCTTCTGGCAGGGAATGGCCGGCATCGCGGACGTCGACGGGGACCAGCGGGTGTCCCGCGAGGAGTTCATCACCGGGGCCGCGAAGCGGCTGCGGGACAACCCGGATCGGTTCGCGGAGATCGCGCGGCCGTTCCTGCGGGCCGTGATCGCGGTGGCGGACGAGGACGGCGCGGGTGCGACCCCGCCGAACGCGGCCCGGGTCCTGCGGGTCCTGGGCACCGCCCCGGAGCTGGCCACCCAGGTGGCCGAGGCCCTGGACACCGACGGCGACGGCCGCATCTCGGAGGACGAGATCCTGGCGGCCTTCGCGGGCTACTGCGGCGTGGAAGCCCCTGACGCCTGACGCGATCCAGCCACGCCGGCGTTCGAGGCGCGGAGCCGGGGCAGCGCCCCGGCAGCCGACCCGCACGGGTCCACCGCGCCTCCCGCCGACATGCGCGGGCTCAGGCCCTGTGGAGGCCGGCCCCTGCCCGGGCGATCTCCGCGGGCCCGCGCTGCCCGGCAGGGCGCCTCGCCGCGTTGTCGTATCGCGCGAGTACGGCCCCGTACGAGCTGCGGTCCTCCGCCGTGCGATGCACCGCGCCGGACAACGCGGGCCGACCCACCAAGACCGCCCGCCCGAAGAAGGCCTAGGCGAAGACCACCGTGCGTGCGCCGTTCAGCAGCACGCGGTGCTCGCTGTGCCACTTCACCGCCCGCGCGAGCGCCTGGCACTCCACGTCCCGCCCGATCGCCACCAGCTGGTCCGGCGTCACCTCGTGCCCGACCCGCTCGACCTCCTGCTCGATGATCGGCCCCTCGTCGAGGTTCGCCGTCACGTAGTGCGCGGTCGCGCCGATCAGCTTCACACCGCGCGCGTGCGCCTGGTGGTACGGCTTCGCGCCCTTGAAGCTCGGCAGGAACGAGTGGTGGATGTTGATGATCCGCCCGCTCAGCTCCGTGCACAGCTTGTCCGACAGGACCTGCATGTACCGCGCCAGCACCACCAGGTCGACGTTCTCGGCGCGCACGAGCTCCAGGAGCCGCTCCTCCGCCTCCGCCTTCGTGTCCTTGGTCACCGGGATGTGCACGAACGGAATCTCGTAGGAGCCGACCAGTTCGGCGAAGTCGGTGTGGTTGGAGACGACGGCCGCGATCTCGACCGGCAGGGCGCCGATCCGCGAGCGGAACAGCAGGTCGTTCAGGCAGTGCCCGAACTTGGACACCATGAGGATGATCCGCATGCGCTCCTCGGAGCGGTGGATCTGCCAGTCCATCTTGAACGAGTCGCCGATCGCGGCGAAGCTGGCGCGCAGCTTCTCGACGGTCACCGGGGGCTCGGCCTCGAAGTGCACCCGCATGAAGAAGAGCCCGGTCTCCCGGTCTCCGAACTGCTGGCTGTCCACGATGTTGCAGCCGGTCATGAAGAGGTAACTCGACACGGCGTGCACGATGCCCTGCTTGTCGGGGCAGGACATGGTCAGGACGTACTGGGGTTGGGGCTGGGCCTGGGCCTCGGTGTGCGGGTCGCTCATGACCGCACAGCCTTTCACACCACGCGGGTGAGGATCTTCAACATGTCCAGCGAGGTGGGCCGCACGTCGGGGTCGTCCCCGTCCGCTTCCGCCAGCCGTACGTGAGCCTCGCGCGCGGCACGTACCGCCTCGGGCCACGCGTGGTGTTCCAGGTAGGCGGAGACGGGGGCGTCGGGCCCGACCTGGTGGAGGATCCGGAGCACCCGCAGCACGGCGAGGTCGACGAGGGTGGCCTCCTGGGAGTCGCGGAAGATCGTGCCGACGTACTTCTCGGCGGACCAGCTGTCGAGCCAGGTGTCCTCGACGAGCCGGTAGACGGCGTCGGTGACGTCGCCGTACGCCTCGTCGCCGGTCAGCCAGGTGTCCTCGTGGAAGGCCGGATCGGAGAGCATGTGCAGCGCCGAGCGCACGTTGCCGCGCCAGCGCCACCACGGCATGTCATTGAGGGGCATGCCGCCCATGGTGGAGGAGCGGCCACCGCGTCGGGAAGAGTTCTTCGAACCTTGGGCGAATGTCACGCTTTCGATCGTACGTTCCTGTTCAGTGCGATCTTGAAGCGCCTACGGGGCACGACGCCCCCGCAATTCACCTGGGCGTCACCGGATGTTGCGTCCATCTCACTCGACAGTTACCGGTGGGGCGGAATGGTGCATGGACATGACCATCTCGCGACGCGCCGTATCCCTCTCCCGCACCTTCGTGGCCACGGCGATGGGTTCGTGCCTCATCGCCGGGTGCGGGGCGCTCCCCGGGAGCTCGGGGGGCTCCGGGGAGACGATCACCGTCATGACGTTCGCCCCTGAAGACACCAAAGCGACCAATATGCCTGGTATGACAGGCATGGCCAAGGCCTACGAACGCTGGGTGAACTCCAAGGGCGGTATCAACGGCCGCAAACTGCGCGTACTGACCTGCAACGAGAAGAACACGCCCACCGGCGCCGCCGACTGCGCCCGCAAGGCCGTCGCCGAGAAGGCGGTCGCCGTCGTCGGCTCCTACAGCCAGCACGGCCGCGCCTTCATGGCCCCGCTGGAGGCGGAGGGCATCCCCTTCATCGGCGGCTACGGGGTTTCCTCCGAGGAGTTCCAGTCCCCCCTGTCCTACCCGGTCAACGGCGGCCAGCCCGTCCTCATCGCCGGCGCCGGCCACCAGCTGGGCCGCGCCTGCGACCAGGTCGCCCTGGTCCGCCCCGACACCCTCGCGGGCGACACCCTGCCGGTCTTGCTCAACGCCGGACTGCGGGCCAACAAGATGCCCGACGCCTCCGACATCCGGGCCGCCGAGGACTCCGCCGACTTCGTACCCCAGGCCCGCGAGGCCCTCGCGCACACCAGCGGCAACGGCAAGGAGAAGGAAAAGGAGAAGGGCTGCGTGACCGCGGTCCTCGGCGAGCGCACCGAGACGTTCTTCGACGCCTTCCGCCGGACCGACGCCCAGCGCAAGAAGCCGCAGATCTCATCCGTCCTGGGCAGTGTCAGCCAGTCCCTGGTGAACCGCACGGGCGGCAAGGAGAGCCCCTTCGAGGGCGCGTACCTGACCAGCTGGTACCCGGTGTCCGCCGACCCCCTCTGGGAGCCCATGCGCAAGGTGGTCTCCGAGTTCGCCTTCGGCGACGACAACGTCGACCCCGACGACAGTGGTACGCAGACCACCTGGATCGCGTACACCGTGCTCAGCGAGATCCTCGAGCGCTTCGAGGACGACGGGGCCGTCACCGCCCGCACGGTCAAGCGGTCGCTGAACGAGGCACTGCCCGTCAAGACCGGCGGCCTGACCCCGGACCTGAGCTGGCGCTACCAGGACATGCGCGCGGTCGCCGGTTTCCCCCGCATCGTCAACGGCCGGGTCACCTTCCAGGTCGTGCAGGCCGGACGCCTCGTGGCACAGCCCGGCGAGCAGTCCCTGGACATGACCCCGACCCTGGAACAGGCCCCGCGCACGGCGTGAACCGGAGCGGCACGGCGGCTGCACGGCCCGGCTCGGCGGCTGCACGGCCCGGCTCGGAGCCACACGGCCCGGCTCAGGGCCGCACGGCCCGGCTCAGAGCCGCACGGCCCGGCTCAGAGCTGGGACTTGTCCCTCTTCGTGAGGCCGTACTTGGCGGCGATCGAGTTCCACATCGCCGAGGCCGACTCCTTGGCCTTCGTCGCCTCGCCGCTCGACCTGTTGCCGTCGGCGGCGTTCTTGGTGACCTTGGCCTTGCCGTCCTTGCACTTGTCGTCGTCCGCGTCCTCCGCCCAGGAGGCGTAGCTGTTGTCGGCGTCCGCGGAGGACTGCCACGCCTTGGTGAGGGAAGCGGACAGCTTCGCGTGGTCCGGGAGCTTGTCGAGCTTCAGCTCCTGGAGGCGGGTGACGAGTTCCTCGCGCTGGCGGGCCGCGTCGCGCAGGTCGGCGGCCGCCCGGTCGAGGTTGTTGCAGCCCTTGATGTCCTCGACGGCCTTGATCACCGCGGCCCTGCTGTCGTTGCTGTCCGCCAGGAGCTTGTCCAGCTGGACGGCCTGCGGGCGGGCCGGGTCGACCGGAGCCTCCCCGCCGGGGGCCGCGGAAGCCCCGCTCGCGGTCGGGGCGCCGGCGACCGCACCGGGGTCGTTGTTCTGCGGCTTGTCGTCGGCGAGCAGCGAGCCGACGCCGAGCCCGACGACGGCCAGGCCGATGACCACCGCGGCGATGATCCCGGGCGAGACCCTGCGCGCGGGCTCCGGGGGCGGCGGGGGCGGGGCGTACTGCTGCTGCTGGTACTGCTGCGGCGGCTGCTGGAACTGCTGGTGCGGCTGCTGCGGCTGAGGCTGGGGGCGGGGCTGCTGGGGCCGCCGCGGCGGCTGACGCAGCACCGGCTCCTGGACGGGCGGCATGTGCTGGGTGTGCCCGGCGGTGTCGTTGTCGCCGCGGAAGAGCCCGTCGAAGCCCTCGACGGCGGGGACCGGCGGGATGTACTGCGTCGCCGCCTCCTCGTGCGCGGGGGCGGCCGGCACGGGCGCGATGTACTGGGTCGCGGCCTCGTCGTGCGAGGGTGCCGCGGGCACCGGCGCGATGTACTGGGTCGCCGCCTCGTCCTGCCCGGGGGCCGCCGGTACGGGCGGTATGTACTGGGTGACGGCCTCGGGCAGCGGCGGGTAGCCGTAGCCGTGCGGATCCCCCGGCCCCTCGTAGCCGGGCCCCACCACGTGCCCGGGGGCGCCCTCGGGGGCGGGATAGGCCTGCGGGTACCCGTACGCGGCCCCGGGGTGCGGCGGCTGCGGCTGCTCGGGGTACTCCGGACCCCACGGGGCGCCCGGCTGGGGGGCGCCCCCTTGTCCGCTCTGCGTCACCGGGACTCCTTCTCCGACTCGCCCGACCCTACGGAACCGTCGGGTCACGCTACCCCGTCACGCACTGCCACCGTGAGACCACCCCGAACCCGGCCCGGCCCCACCCGGCCCCGACCCGGCCCCGCCGGCGTGTGAGGCGCGGGACCCGGGGCGGAGCTCCGGCAGTCGGCCGGCAGCCGACCGCGCACCGGGCCTACGCCGTCACCTCCAGCCGCGCCCCGAACTCCCGCACCGCCGCTTCCTCCCGGTACGGCTCCAGCCGCGCCCGGAAGTCGTCCAGGTACTCCACCCCCCGGTTCGAGCGCAGCCCCTCCAGCAGTTCCGCCGCCTTCGTCGCCGTCTGGCAGGCCTGCTCCACCTCCCGCTGCTGCACCTGCGCCGCCGCCAGCAGCAGCAGCCCGATGGCCCGGCGGCGCGCCTTCCCCGCCGGGAGGCCCCGTAGCGCCTCCTCCGCCCGCCGTGCCGCCGCGTCCGCCTGCCCGAGGTCCCGGTGGCAGTGCGCCAGCTCGTCCGCGAGGTACGCCGCGTCGAAGTGCCGGATCCACACCGGGTCGTCACCCGACTCCGGCTCCGCCCGCTCCAGCGCGCTCACCGCCCGCCCGGACAGCACCGCCGTCGCCCGGGTGTCCCCGAGCAGCGCGTGCCCGCGCGCCTCGGCGGCGTAGAACATGGCCTCGACCCGCGGCGTGACCTGCCCGCGCGTCCCCTCCTGCGCGGCCCGCGCGAGCTGCGCGATCTCCCGCGGGTTGCCCAGTTCGGCCGCGAGGTGGCTCATGGACGCCGCGAGCACGTAGCCCCCGTACGCCCGGTCCCCCGCCGCCTGCGCCAGCCGTAGCGCCTGGATGTAGTAGCGCTGGGCCAGGCCGGGCTGGCCCGTGTCCACCGCCATGTAGCCGGCCAGCTCGGTCAGCCGGGCGACCGCCGCGAACAGGGCCCGCCCGACCGGCTCCCGGTACGAGCCGCCGATCAGCCCGGACACCACCGAGTTGAGGTAGTGCACGACCACCGGCCGGACGTGCCCGCTGCCGAAGCGGTGGTCGAGGTCCTTGAGGGCCTCGGTGGTCGCGCGGACCGCCTCGACGTCCGGCATGCCGACCCGCGAGCCGCCGCTGCGGGCCACCTGGGTGTCGGCGCCGGTGATCAGCCAGTCGCGGCTCGGCTCGACGAGCGCGGAGGCGGCCACGCTGGAGCCCGCCAGGAAGTCGCGGCGGCCGACGTCGCTGCGCCACAGCTCGCAGACCTGCTCGATGGCGCCGACGACGGTCGGGGAGAACTGCAGGCCCACGCCGGAAGCGAGATTCTTCCCGTTGGCCATGCCGATCTCGTCGATGGTGACGGTCCGGCCCAGTTTGCGCCCGAGCGCCTCGGCGATGATCCCCGGGGCCCGGCCGCGCGGCTGCTGGCCGCGCAGCCACCGGGCCACGGAGGTCTTGTCGTAGCGGAGATCGAGACCGTGCTCGGCCCCGCACATGTTCACGCGCCGGGCTAGCCCGGCGTTGGAGCACCCGGCTTCCTGGATGAGCGCCTGCAGCCGTTCGTTCGGCTGGCGGGCGACGAGAGGCCTGGCTGCCATGAAAACCCCCTGCTGACCGCGGGTGATCCGTTGGAATGATCACTTCCCGCCTGATGTGCGGAGAATCTTCCGCTCTGCGTCGTGTCGCTACCCAACTGCGGCGCCCCGGCCTCCTACGCGCCCCCACCCGTGCACCAGTGCGCCCCGTATGCAGGATCGATGCTCCGCCCGCCGCCTGGTTTACGCCCGTAACCCCGGGTGACCCGGGGAGTTGTGATGGGCGTGGAAGAGACCATCGGAGTCACGGAGACCGCACCCATCCCCAAGCAGCGCGGCGAGCAGCTGCTGGACCATGCCGTGCGGTACGCGGAAGAACGGCACTGGGATGTCTTCGCCGGCACCTGGTTGGAGCCCGGAGACGGCCGTGAGCTGTGCTCCTGCGGGGCGGCGGACTGCCCCGCGCCCGGCGCGCACCCGGCGGTGAAGGACTGGGCGGCGCAGGCCACCGGCAGCGCGGTGCAGGTCCGGCGGATCTGGGCGAAGCACCCGCAGGCCTCGATCCTGCTGCCCACCGGCCGGACGTTCGACGCGCTGGACGTGCCCGACTCGGCCGGCTTCCTCGCGCTGGCGCGGCTGGAGCGGATGGAACGCAGCCTCGGGCCGGTCACTCTCACGCCCGACCACCGGATGCTCTTCTTCGTCCTCCCGGGCGCCGGGGTCAAGGTGCCCGACCTGGTGCGCAAGCTGGGCTGGCCGCCGGCCACGATCGACCTGGTCGCGCGCGGCGAGGGCGAGTACGTGGCGGCGCCGCCCACCCGCTTCGGCGGCCGGGGCTCGGTCCAGTGGGCGCGGCGGCCCACGCCGGCGAACCGCTGGCTGCCGGACACGGAGGAGCTGATCGACGCGCTGGCGTACGCGTGCGGCAGCGAGGCCGCGGCGGACCGGAAGCGACGCCAGGGCTGACCTGTGATTTCGGGGCGGAAACTGATGACATAAGTAACTGCTCGGCCTCTCCCCCTCCTCCTATGGTGAGGAAGGAACGACCAACGGGGACGTAATGAGAGGCAGGCGCATGCCGGACCAGGGCGATGCGACGGGTGGAGCGTACGGAGTGGGCGGCGCACAATCCGCGCCGCTCGCCGTGCGGGTGGAAGGTCTGTGGAAGCGGTTCGGCGACCAGGTGGCCGTCGCCGGGGTCGACTTGGAGCTGCCCGCGGGGCGGTTCATCGGCCTGGTCGGCCCGAACGGGGCGGGCAAGACGACGACGCTGTCGATGGTGACCGGGCTGCTGCGCCCGGACATGGGGCGGGTCCACGTCGCGGGGCACGACGTGTGGGCTGACCCGACCGAGGTGAAGGCGCGGATCGGCGTACTGCCCGAGGGGCTGCGGCTCTTCGAGCGGCTGTCCGGGCGCGAACTGCTCGGCTACATGGGCCGGATGCGCGGGCTGCCGGGCGAGGAGACCGACAAGCGGGCGACGCAGCTGCTGGAGGTCCTCGACCTCGCGGGCTCGCAGCACAAGCTGGTCGTGGACTACTCGACCGGCATGCGCAAGAAGATCGGTCTGGCGGCGGCGCTGCTGCACAACCCCGAAGTGCTCTTCCTGGACGAGCCGTTCGAGGGCGTCGACCCGGTGTCGGCGCAGACCATCCGCCGGGTGCTGGAGCGCTACACGGCCTCCGGTGCCACGGTCATCTTCTCCTCCCACGTGATGGAGCTCGTCGAGTCGCTGTGCGACTGGGTGGCCGTGATGGCCGCCGGCCGGATCCGCGCGGCGGGCCCGCTGGCCGACGTACGGGGCTCCGCGCCCTCCCTGCAGGCCGCGTTCCTCGAACTGGTCGGCGCGCACGGGCGCGACGCGGCCGGGGACTCGCTGGAGTGGCTCGGCGGCGGTTCCGGGGCGGGATCGCGATGACCTCGCCCGCCAACCCGTCCGCCAACCCGTCCGCTGACCCGGCCACCGACTTGGCCGCTGACCTGTCCGCCGACTTGGCCGCTGACCCGGCCGCCGATCCGGCCGTCATAGTCACCGCTTCCGCCACCGGGGCCTCATCCGTCCCGTCGGTCCCGCTGACCCCGATCTTCGTCCGGCTCAAGCTGTCGCTGCTGCGCAACGGCCTGAAGGGCTCCTCCAAGCGCAAGGCCGCCTACTTCTCGACGCTCGCCTTCGCCCTGGTGGTCGGCTTCTTCCTGACCCTCGGGCTCGCACTGCTGCACGGGCACTCCCAGGCGGGCACCGCCGTCGTCCTGCTGGCCGCGATCCTGGCCCTCTGCTGGGCCTGCATGCCGCTGTTCTTCCCCACCGGCGACGAGACCCTGGACCCGAGCCGGCTGGTCATGCTGCCGCTGCGCCCGCGTCCTCTCGTACGGGCCCTGCTCGTCTCCTCGCTGGTCGGCATCGGGCCGCTGTTCACGCTCTGCCTGGCCGTCGGCTCGGTACTGGCCGTCGCGCGCGGCGCCGCCGGTGCGGTGGCCGCGGTGGTGGCAGCGCCCCTGCTGGTCCTCGGCTGCGTGACCCTCGCGCGGGCGGTGGCCACGGCCAACGTACGGCTGCTGACCAGCCGCAAGGGGCGCGACCTGGCCCTGCTCAGCGGCCTGCTGATCGCGGTGGGCGCGCAGCTGGCCAACTTCGCCAGTCAGAGCCTGTTCCAGGCGGGCGGCCTGGCCACGCTGGAGCCCGTCGTGGCCGTGGTGCGCTGGCTGCCGCCGGCCACCGCCGTCGGCATGGTGGACTCGGCGAGCGAGGGCGCGTACGGGGTGGCGGCCGCCCAGCTGGCCCTCACCCTGGCCGGTGTGGCCGCCCTCCTGTGGTCGTGGGAGCGGAGCCTGACCAAGCTGATGGTCACCCCGGACGGCTCGACCATCAGGGCCGCCCGGCCGACGAAGAACCGTGCCGTGGGCGGCCGGCGGTCGCTGCTGCCGGCCGGCCGGACGGGCGCGGCCGTCGAGCGCACGCTGCGCTACGTCGTACGCGATCCGAAGACCAAGGCGTCCTGGGTGACCGCGCTGGCGATCGGCCTGATCGTTCCCGTCTTCAACGCCCTCCAGGGCACGGGATCCGTCTACCTCGCGACCTTCGGCGCCGGCATGCTCGGCATGCAGATGTACAACCAGTTCGGGCAGGACACCTCGGCGTTCTGGATGGTCGCGCAGACCATCTCGTCGACGCGCGACGCGTACGTGGAACTGCGCGCCCGGGCCGCGGCGCTGGCCATGGTCACCGTCCCGTACACGGTCCTCGTCACCGCGGTGACGGCCGCCGTGATCGGCGACTGGTCCCGCTTCCCCGCGGCCACGGGCCTGGCCCTGGCACTGCTGGGCTCGATGCTCTGCACGGGGGCGCTGGCCTCGGCCCGCTTCCCGTACTCGATCCCGTCGGAGGGCGCCTTCAAGAACGTCGTCCCGGGGCAGGCCGGGCTGGCCTGGGCGGGCATCTTCGGCGGAATGCTGGTGTCGGCGGTGGTCTCGGCCCCGGTGATCGCCCTCACGATCTGGCTCAACTTCGGTGACCACCAAGACCTCTCCTGGATCGTGCTCCCGCTGGGCGTGGCCTGGGGCGCGCTGGCCTCGTGGGCGGGCCTGCGGCTCGCGGCCCCGACCGTGGCGCGCAAGCTCCCGGAGATCCTGTGGGCGGTCAGCAAGGGCTGACCACACCCAAACGGGCCGGTCTCCCCTCCCCTGCGGGAGCGGAGACCGGCCCGTTTCTTGTCGGTGCGACAGCGGCCCGCGGGGCGGCTCGTCAGGGGGCTTCGGCCTTGATGCCGTCCAGGAAGGGTTCCAGGACGGCACGCCAGGCCGTCGGCTGGTCGTAGTGGAGGTAGTGGCCCGCGTCGGGGATTTCCGCGTACTGGCCGGCCGGGAGGACGCGGACCATCTCCTGGGCCTCGGCCCGGCCCAGTTCGCCGTCCAGGCCGCGGACCACCAGGGTCGGGCAGCCGACCTGGGCGAGCTCCTCCCAGTGGGCGTCGTGGACCCACGTCTCGCGGGCCGTCAGCATCTGGCGGCGGGAGAAGAGCGGGCGCCAGCCGTCCGAGGCCTCGTGCATGACCTCGGCGAAGAAGGCGCCGCGGCCGGGGTCGGGGCGTTCCACCCGGGGGTCGTCCTCGCCGAACCAGCGGCGGGCCGCGTCTTGGGTGGGGAAGGGCAGTGGCCAGTGGTGGAACCATTCCTCCCATTCCTGCTGGGAGGCCGCGCCCAGGGCGGAGGCGCGCATGTCGCAGATGACCAGGGCTTCGACCAGGTCGGGGCGGCGGGCCGCGAGCTGCCAGGCGGTGAGGGCGCCCATGGAGTGGCCGATCAGGGTCACGGGAGCGAGACCGAGCTGCTCGACGGCCGCCTCGGCGTCGGCCACGAAGGCCTCGCGGCCCAGGGAGGTCGGGGTGCCGTCGGGGGCGGCGGGCGGGCGGGCGCTCTGGCCGTGTCCGCGCTGGTCCAGGGCCACGACGCGGCGGCGCTCGCGGAGCCAGCGGGCGGTGCCGGCCCAGTGGAAGGCGCGGCCCATCAGACCGTGCAGTAACAGGACCCCGGGGCGGGGGTCGGGCTCGGCCTCTGCTTCGCGGAACTCCCAGGCGGCAAGGCGGACGCCCTCGGCCCCTGTCACATCGACGCGCTGTACCACCGCAGATGCACCCCCTTCGCTCCCCGCCAGACTATCGAACCCGTATTCGAAAACGGGTTTCTCGCCCACAACACCGCTCTTTCGAGTGACCTTGCTCAAGGATTGACCGCCGCTGCCGATGGAGATCCTTTCAACAGGGAGGCGGGCCGCTCGGGGAAGACGGTCCGAGGGGACGACCTTGAGAGCTCGGGGCTCCAGGTCACAAGGGGAGGAACGGTCCCGGCGCCGAAAGGCGCCGGGACCGCCCGCACCAAGCCGTACGGGTCACGACCCGCGGATCGGGTCCCGTCCGGAGGAATCCACCTGACGAAGCCGTCCGACAGACGTCAGCGCTTCGCCACGAACACGTGCGAGGCGACCTCCACGTCCAGCTCGGCGGCCTCGCCGCCACTGCCGACCAGGACGCCGCCGGGCGACTCGGTCACGCTCACCACCGAGCCGGGCTGTACCCCGGCCCGCCGGAGCGTATACATCAGCTGGGCGTCCGTCTGGATCGGCTCGCCGATCCGGCGGACGACCACGGTCTTGCCCTCGCTACCCGGGTCGAGCTCGGACAGGCTGACCATGCCGTCCTCGAGGAACGGGTCCGCCTCGGCCTTCTCGCCCAGCTCCTCCAGCCCCGGGATCGGGTTGCCGTACGGCGACTCGGTCGGGTGACGCAGCAGCTCCAGCACCCGCCGCTCCACCGCCTCGCTCATCACGTGCTCCCAGCGGCAGGCCTCCGCGTGCACCTGCTCCCACTCCAGGCCGATGACGTCGACGAGCAGGCATTCCGCCAGCCGGTGCTTGCGCATGACACGCGTAGCCAGCCGGCGGCCCTCCTCCGTCAGCTCGAGGTGCCGGTCGCTGGCGACGGCCACCAGGCCGTCCCGCTCCATCCGCGCCACCGTCTGGCTCACCGTCGGACCGCTCTGGTCGAGCCGTTCGGCGATACGGGCGCGCATGGGGACCACGCCTTCCTCTTCCAGCTCGAGGATGGTGCGGAGATACATCTCCGTGGTATCGATCAGTCCGGACATTCGTGCCCCTCGGATTGCGTGCGCTGGCCCTGCACCCAATTCTGACGCATCCGGCCGACAACCGTCCCGTACCGGGGGTCAAGACCCCTCCCGGACATCTCCCGGACGTCCCCGGGAAGATCGTCCGGGGATGTCCGGGGCACGTGACCAGAGCTTTCGGCGCGGGATTGACGTTCGTATTGACACGCCCTTGGTCCAGACCGCACGGTGAGCGGCGGACACGGACGCTCCCCACCCCTGGAAGGGCCCTCGGCGTATGAGCGAGAGCAAGCTGGCCGGTCAGTTCTTCGATGCCGCCATCGGCCTGCTGGAGCGGGTACGGGACGAGGAGGCCGCACACATCGCCGAGGCCGGATCCCTCGTCGCCGACGCGGTCGCCGCGGGCAACCGGCTCTTCGCCTTCGGTGCCGGGCACTCCTCGCTGCCCGCCCAGGACGTCGTCTACCGGGCCGGCGGCCTGGCCCTGATGAACTTCCTCGCCGTCCCCGGCACGGCCGGCATCGACGTCATGCCCGCGACCCTGGGCAGCGCCCTGGAACGGGTCGACGGCCTGGCCGGCGCCGTCCTCGACAGCAGCCCCGCCTCCGACGGCGACGTCCTCGTGATCATCTCCCTCTCCGGGCGCAACGCCCTGCCCGTCGAAATGGCGATGAACGCCCGCGCCATCGGCCTCAAGGTCATCGGCGTGACCTCGGTGGCGTACGCGACCGGGACGAAGTCGCGGCACGTCTCGGGCACCTTCCTCAAGGACCACTGCGACGTCGTCCTCGACAGCAAGATCGCGGTCGGTGACGCCGAGCTGAGCATCGACGGCATCGACGCGCCCTTCGCCCCCGCCTCCACCGTCGTGACCAGCGCGATCATGCAGGCGGTCATGGCGGCGGCGGCCGGCGAGCTCGTCGCCCGCGGGGTGGAGCCCCCGCTGCTGCGCTCGGGCAACGTCGACGGCGGCCACGAGTGGAACGGCCGCGTGATGCAGGAGTACGGCGACCGGATCTTCTTCCGGCACTGAACCCGGGCCTGAACCCCTCCCCGCGCCGGAAACCGCCCCGCCCCCGAAGCCGAAGCCGACGCCGACGCCACAGCCGGGCCCGGAGCCGAGCTTCCGGCTCAGTCCCTCGCCGGGCGGGCGGGGGCCGCTGCCAGGTCCAGGTCGGCGGCGACCCGGGCCGCGACCTCCTCCGCGTACGCCGCGTCCGCGCGCTCGAAGGCGGCCCGCGAGGGCCCGCGCAGGAACGTCAGCGCCCCCAGGGTCCGCCCCCGGCTCCGCAGCACCGTGCACAGCGCGTGCGCCGCGCCCTCGGGCCACTGGCGGGCCCGCGCCCACTCCGCGTCCGCCTCCCCGCGCGGGCCGCTGGTCCGCACCGAGCCGATCCGGTCCAGCGCCTGCAGCGCCGGATGCCCGGCCGCGTACCGGACGGGGATCGACCCGGGGCCGGGCAGCACCGGCGGCGACGCGGCGGACCGTACGAGCCTTCGCCGCTCGGGGTCGGCCGCGGGGTCCAGTACGTCAAGCAGCGCCTGCTCGGCGAAGCCGGCGAGGGCGAAGTCCAGGCGTACGGCGGCCGCCTCGGCCGGGTCCTCGCACTCGGCGGCGGCCCGTCCCGCGCGGTGCAGCTGGTGCGAACGGAACCGCAGCTGTGCGGTGTCCAGTTGTTCCTGACGGGCCTCGGTGACGTCCTGGAACAGCCAGCCGACGCCCAGCGGTACGGGCTCCTCCGCGAGCGGCGAGGCCAGCCTCAGGAACCCGCACCGCCAGCACCGGCGCCGCACCCCCTCCGGCGTGCGCACCGACACCCACATCTCGACCGGCGCGGGCGGCGCCCCCTCGGCGAGCACGTGCTGGAGGGCGCCTTCCAGCTCCTCGACGCCCTGGGCCAGCAGCTCCCCGAGCGGCCGTCCGAGCAGTGCGGTGCGGCCGGTCCCGAAGGCCTGGGCGGCGTGCGCGTTGACCACGGCGGGGCGCAGGTCGACGTCGACCAGGACGACGCCCCACGAGGCGTCGTCCATCAGTGCCTCGCTCAGGGCGATGGAGCGTTCCAGGTCGATCTGGGCGTGCACCTCGCTGAAGGCGCAGTACACCCCGGCGGGTTTCCCGTCCGCGCCGGGGACTCCGGCGGACTGGGTCCGCACGAGCACGCGCCCGCCGTCCTTGGTCAGCAGCGCGAACTCGTGCACCTGCCGACCGGGCACGTGCTGGGCGGCCATCAGCCGGTCCTGGACATCGTGCGCGTCGGCGGCCCGCACCGCCCATCCCTCGAAGCCCTTGCGCCCCACGGCTTCGGCGGCGGTCCAGCCCAGGATCCGCTCGGCCTCGCGGTTCCAGTGGGTGATCACGCCGTCGGAGTCGAACGCGCACAGTGCGGCGTCCATCCCGTCGAGCAAGGCTGCGAGCAGATCGTCGGTGGCCTCGTTACGTCCGAAAGCAGTCACCTGGCACCCCCTGCAGGTGTTCGCGTGTGCGGCACGTCAGATCATTGAACTGGAACGTGACGCAGCCCACATCCCGTTCCCCTGAATGTCCGGTAATGATCCATTTCGATCCTGGGGAAATATTTGCTTGTGCCGCGCCGGAGGTGCTCCTAGGCTCTGCCGTACACGAGAAGGGAGGTGGTTCCCGAAATGTACGGAAACCGGACGCGTGAGGTGGCTGCGGGCTAAGCGCCCGTCGTCGCACGCACCCAGTGCGGTGCCCGGCGGGATCGCCAGGCGCCAATCCCAAGCAGTCACCCGACCCGCGGGCTCGCCGGTACGTCCGGCCGGCTTCTCCCACTGCAGGGGAGAGACCCGAGCCCGCGGGTCGTCTGCGTCTGCGCTCCCGCTCCCCCTCGCGCGGCTACGGGCAGAGACGCTCGACCCGCCACTTGTCCCCTTCCAGGACGTAGCGCAGACGGTCGTGCAGACGGTTCTCGTGGCCCTGCCAGAACTCCACCGCCTCCGGGACCACGCGCAGGCCGCCCCACTCCGGCGGCACCGGCACCGGCTCACCGTCCGGGTAGCGGGCCTCCAGCTCGGCATAGCGGTCGTCCAGCTCCGCGCGGGATCCGATCACGCTGGACTGCTCGCTCGCCCAGGCGCCCAGCCGGGAGCCGTGCGGGCGGGAGCGGAAGTACGCCGCCGTCTCGTCGCGGCCGATACGGGAAGCCGTACCGGTGACGATCACCTGACGGGCGATCGCGTGCCAGGGGAAGAGCAGGGCGACGTGCGGGTTCGCCGCCAGCTCACGGCCCTTGCGGGAGGCGTAGTTGGTGAAGAAGACGAAGCCCCGGCCGTCGAACTGCTTCAGCAGCACCGTCCGCGAGCTGGGCCGTCCGTCGGGGGTGGCCGTCGATACGACCATGGCGTTCGGCTCGAAGAGGTGGGAGTCGGCGGCCTGCTGGAACCAGAGGGCGAACTGGTCCATCGGGCTCTCGGCGAGACTCCCCTCGTCGACGATCTCCGAGCGGTACTGCTTGCGCATCGTGGCGGGGTCAATGTCCTGATCGGTCACGCTGGCCATCCTGCCGCAGCCGGACCGGTGGCGGTGTGCCGTATGTCACGCTTCCGCAGTCGGGGTCGAGCGGCCAAAATCTTGGGGCCGGTCCGAAGGTCCCCGAGCGGGTGACCAACGGCCGTGCCGGGCATCAACGGGGATGACCGCGCCGGACCGCGAGTCACGCCGGGAGCCGCGCGTGTTCGCACTATCTGAGGAGCCGCCTGATGTCCGACTTCGTACCCGGGCTCGAAGGGGTCGTCGCGTTCGAGACGGAGATCGCCGAGCCGGACAAGGAAGGCGGATCGCTCCGCTACCGGGGCGTCGACATCGAAGACCTCGTGGGCCACGTCTCCTTCGGGAACGTCTGGGGCCTGCTGGTCGACGGTGCCTTCAACCCGGGCCTGCCGGCCGCCGAGCCCTTCCCCATTCCGGTCCACTCCGGTGACATCCGCGTCGACGTCCAGTCCGCGCTCGCCATGCTCGCCCCCGTGTGGGGCCTGAAACCGCTGCTGGACATCGACGAGCAGACCGCCCGCGACGACCTCGCGCGCGCGGCCGTGATGGCGCTGTCGTACGTCGCCCAGTCCGCCCGCGGCCAGGGCCTGCCCATGGTGCCGCAGCGGGAGATCGACAAGGCCGAGTCCGTGGTCGAGCGGTTCATGATCCGCTGGCGGGGCGAGCCCGACCCGCGGCACGTCAAGGCCGTCGACGCCTACTGGACCTCGGCCGCCGAGCACGGCATGAACGCCTCCACCTTCACCGCGCGGGTGATCGCGTCGACCGGCGCGGACGTCGCCGCCGCGCTGTCCGGCGCGGTGGGCGCCATGTCGGGACCGCTGCACGGCGGGGCGCCGTCCCGCGTGCTCGGCATGATCGAGGAGATCGAGCGCACCGGCGACGCCGTCGCGTACGTGAAGAAGGCCCTGGACAAGGGCGAGCGGCTGATGGGCTTCGGGCACCGCGTCTACCGCGCCGAGGACCCGCGCGCCCGTGTGCTGCGGCGCACCGCCAAGGAGCTGGACGCGCCGCGCTACGAGGTGGCCGCCGCGCTGGAGAAGGCCGCGCTCGAGGAGCTGCACGCGCGCCGCCCCGACCGGGTGCTCGCCACGAACGTGGAGTTCTGGGCCGCGATCATGCTGGACTTCGCCGAGGTCCCGGCGCACATGTTCACGTCGATGTTCAGCTGCGCCCGTACCGCCGGCTGGTCGGCGCACATCCTGGAGCAGAAGCGCACGGGCCGCCTGGTGCGGCCGTCGGCCCGCTACACCGGGCCGGGGCGGCGCAACCCGCAGGAGATCGAGGGCTACGCGGACATCGCCGAGACCGCGTGATCGCGTAGTCGGCTAGTCGGCCGGGGGGGGGGGGGGGGGGGGGGGGGGGGGGGGGGGCCGGGGGGGCGGGCGCCGCCCCCCCCCCCCCCCCCCCCCCCCCCCCCCCCCCCCCCCCCCCCCCCCC
>NZ_JBICZI010000035.1:0-61012 GCF_043201855.1 Streptomyces sp. NPDC048257 | reverse complement strand
CACCTCCCAACGGCCCCACCGCCCCCCCCGCCCCCCGGCCCGCGCCCCCCCCCCCCCCCCACCCCCCCCCCCGCCCCCCCCCCCCCCCCCCCCCCCCCCCCCCCCCCCCCCGGCCGGGGGCGGCCCGCTCAGGGCTCACACAGGCGTACGGCGAGGGCGGCGACGTCATCGTCAAGGCGCCCCTTGCTGTAGCGCAGGAGGTCGCGGTGAAGAGCCGCGAGCAGTTCCCGGGGCGGCGTCGGGGGCTGCCCGCGCATCCAGGCCGCCAGCGGGAAGAACTCACCGTCGCGGGCGCGGGCCTCGGCAATCCCATCGGTATAGAGAAGCAGCAGGTCATCGGGGGCGAAGTCGAAGGTGTCGACGCTGTAGTGGTCGCCGATCAGCTCCGCGAGGCTGAGCAGCGCCGAGGGGCTGGTGGGCTCGAGGACACGCACTTTCCCCCGGTTCAGGAGCATCGGCGGAGGGTGTCCGCAGTTGAGGATGCCGATACGCCTGCCCTCGTGCGGGATCTCGACCAGAAGAGCGGTGGCGAACCGCTCCATCGGCCCCTCGGGTGGGAACGCGGCGTTGTAACGGGTACTGCTGGCATCCATACGGCGTGCCACATTGACCATGTCGCTCTCGCCGTACGCGGCCTCCCGGAAGGCGTTGACGATCGCCGCGGCCGCCCCCACCGCCGGCAGTCCCTTGCCCCGCACGTCACCGATGAGCAGCCTGACCCCGAACGGCGTGTCGACCACCTCGTAGAAATCCCCGCCGATGCGGGCCTCGGCCGCGGCCGCGAGGTACAGCGACTCGATCTCGATGCTGCCGAAGCGCCGCGGCATGGGGCTGAGCACCACCTGCTGCGCCGCGTCGGCGACGAGCCGTACCTGGAAGAGGGTGCGCTCCCGCTGGAGCCGGGCGTGGCTTCCGTACGCGGCGGCCACGGTGACCGCGATGATCCCCGCGGCCGTCCACCACGTCCCCAGATCCGGAAAGACGAGGCCGAGGCCGATCATCAGGAGGAGGCAGACCGTTCCGAGCAGGACGGTGGGAAGCACCGGCCACATGGCCGCGGCGAGGGCCGGTGCCGCGGGCAGGAGACGGCTGAAGGCCATTTCCGGCGGAGTGGCGTAGGCCAGGCTGGCAATGACGACGGTCAGGATGACCGGCGACAGCCGCACAAGTCTTCCCGGGCCGGGGCGCCGGCGGTGCCGCGGCCGTCCAGACTCGATCACACTTCACAGAATATCTACGTAATGAGGGCATAGCGCTCTGGCGATCAGAGCCGGCCCTCAACGATCAAGGTTCCGCCTGACAGGACACCGGACGATCAGCCTCCGATAGCCGGCACGCCGCTCCCGGAAACCCCTGGCGAGGGCCGAAACCGCCTCGGGAGGGCCCGGCCGAGGCGCAGTCTGCCCGCCGGGGGGCCGGCGCACCCCCAGCCCGGAAGTCAGCCCGGCGGATCGCACACGCCTCCACCCCCTGCGCCAGGGCTCCGACGGTCCGCTCGCGGGACAGGAGCGTCCATAACCGCCTGGGTCACGGCAGGGAGAGCCGGGGGCTTGGCCAACAGGCGCCCGCGGCCGTCACCGGCCGCAGGCGGCGGGAGGCGTGGGCATGGAGGCCCGGCCGCCTGGCACCCGCACTCCGAGGCGCTTGCGCGCCGGGCCCTCGCCCTCGCGGTGCCGAACCCGTGCCGCCCGCCCAGGGGGCCTGTCACGCGCCTGTGACAGTCGGCGGACAGCGTCGTGAAGTCCGGAAGTCAGTCTTTTAGCAGAAGGACAAACCAGACATTTCGCCACTGTCCTTCGAATCCCCCACCCCCCCTTTTACTGGAGTAATCCTCATGGCTCGCACTTCCCGGAAGCAGCGTTTCTCGATGTTCGCCGTCTCGGCCGCGATGGTCGGGGGAGGCGTGCTGCTGCCCACCAGTGCATTCGCTGCGCCGGCTACCCCGCAGGCCAGTGAGGCGGCGGCCACGCTGGTTGCCGACCACGCGAAGAGCGGTCATGAGAGCACGGGCAAGGACAACCGAGGCCACCAGGGCAAGAAGCACAACGGCAAGAAGAACCAGGGCAAGAAGCACGGCAAGATCAAGGACGTGAAGAACATGCCGGGCTGCAAGTTCTACAAGGGCACGGTGTACTGCGAGCACAAGCCCGAAAAGCCCGCCCCGGCCCCGGAAACCGCCCCCGACCGGGAGACCGGTCAGGTCACTGACACCGCGCCGGAGACCGCCCCCGACCGGGAGACCGGTGAGGCCCTCGTGGAACAGAGCTCGGCCGCCTCCGGCTGAACCTGCCCCCCGGCGAAGCAGCTCCCCGCACCGGTACCGGTGCCCACGGTGAAGCCGCCCTGCAACAAACTGATCAGCCCCTGCCGAGCCCGTCGGGCCCCAGGGGCTTTGGTCTGCCCTGCCGACCCGGATGCCACCCCGGCCCGGACCGCAGCGCCGGACAGGGTGACGCGACGGGCGGCAGCGGCAGGGGCCGGGGGCAGCCATTCGGCCGGGTCCTTGTCGGCCTTGGCCCGGTTGGACTGGGCCCGCTTGGACTGGGCGGTGACCGCGATCAGCCAGGTGGGCGTGTCCACTCCTGCAGGAGGGCTTCGCGCTCGGGCGGTTTCGGTGTGCCACCCCGGTGGCCCCGGCTCCAGGCCGTGAGGGTCCCAGGGTCTGCCGTGCCCTCCCGGAAGCGGGCCAGAAGGTGCTGGGACAGGGTGATCTCCCGGGAGGTATAGCCCTTGGCCGCCGCCGGCACCTGCACCTCCTCCGGCCCGTCCTCCGTCTCCAGGACCAGGAACATCCGTGGCGGCTCCTCGCCGCCGTAGCTGGACGCAAGCGTGACCACCGCTTCCAGCACCGCCGCCAGGAAGCGGCCTCCGCCCCGTGCGTCGCCCTCGACGGGCACGGCCTCCACGCCTGCGGAGCGCAGGATCGACCACGGCCATGCCCGGACGCAGTCCGGGCCCCGTGCCTGTACCCCTTCGGAGGTGACCCGGACGCAGTGCCCCTCCGCATTCGGCGGGGAACCCACGTACACGGAGTCCTCGGTGATCCAGAACAGTCCTACCATCGCCACGGCTGACTCCTGATGTGCATGCCCGTCCGTCCCGGGCTCCTGAGAGCGGTTCCGGCGCCACGCGCCGCGGTTCCAGTAAGCCCCACCCCGCCCAGCGGGGCATGACCCTGGATATCGGGGCTTGACCGTCTGCGGGACGAGAGCCTTCGTCCGCCCCTTGCGCTGGAGCCGGCCCCGTGGCGTCCCGGGGTGCAGATCGCCCGCCCGCCTGCGCGGCACCACCGCCGCGGGCACGCCCGCGGTGGGTCCGGCACGCGGTCGCATACGCCGGCCCGGGGGAGGGGTGCGTGTGCACGCGGCACGGCTGCGGCCGTACGTTCCCGCGTCCAGGTGGGCCGCCTGGTGGGCAGGTGGTCATGGCCGCAGCGGCCGGTGACTCCCGAGCTCATCAGCATTGATCAGGTGGCGGGCTGCTGCCGTCGGGGTCCGTTGCCCGGGGCCGGCGGTACGAGCGCCGGAGCCGGGGGTTCGCCGGACGCCCCGTCCCGGCCGGGGAGGGGCCGGGACGCGGGGTGTCCGGGTGCCGTACGGATCCGGGCGGCAGCCCGTCGTGCGGGCGGGCCTGCCGCACGACGCCGGGGGGAGGGGCGGCATGCGGCGGGGCCCGCTCCGGAGGCGCCACCACTGCAGGGTGTCGCTACCGGTATCCACGCGTCTGTCCCGGCCCGGCTCCCTCAAACGCTCGTCTCTCCAGGAGTTCTGAGAGGGCGTCAAGGAGCGCCGTGCGGCCCCCGGCCGCTGGACCCGCCTCCGGTCTCGGGCGCCGTGGTCCCGCTCAAAAGAATCCGCCGCGGACCGGATCTCGCCGTGCCCTCCCTAAATGACTGGCACGCACCGTGCGGCAGCGGGATGATCCCGGAACGTCCAGGCCGCCCAGTGGAAGAGCTGTGATGACCGTTACCGCGTCCGAGCCGTCCGGATCCGAGCCCGAGGTCCGCGTGGCGGGCGGGGCGCTGCGCGGCAGCCGCGAGGCGGGTGTGGCGGTCTTCCGCGGCATCCCGTTCGCCGAGCCGCCGGTCGGCCCGCTGCGTTTCGCCGCGCCGCGGCCCGTACGGGGATGGGACGGGGTCCTGCCTGCGGCGGCGTACGGCCCGCCGCCCCCTCAGGGCGGCCATTTCGGCATGGACGCGCTGGCGCGGGACGCGGCGGGCGACGATTGGCTGACGGTCAACGTCTGGTCGCCCGAACCGAGCCCGGGCGCAGTGCTGCCGGTGATGGTGTGGATCCAGGGCGGTGCCTACACGATCGGCATGTCCGGTCTTCCCGAGTACGACGGCGGGCGCCTGGCGCGTGACGGCGGTGTCGTCGTGGTGACGTTCAACTACCGTGTGGGCCTGGAGGGGTTCGGGCAGATCGAAGGGGCGCCCGCCAACCGGGGCCTGCTGGACCAGGTGGCCGCCCTGGAATGGGTGCGCGACAACATCCGGGCCTTCGGCGGTGACCCGGACCGTGTCACGGTCTTCGGCCAGTCGGCAGGCGCCGGATCGGTCGCCGCGCTGCTGGCGATGCCACGTGCGGCCGGGCTCTTCGGCCGGGCCGTGGCACAGAGTGTGCAGGGCACGTTCTTCTCGCCGGAACTCGCCGCCGACATCGCCGCCGCTTGTGCCGCCGAGCTGGGGACGGGGCCCACCGTGGGCGACCTGTCCGGGGTGGACCCCGTCCGGCTGTCCGCCGCCGGTGACGCGGTCGGCGCCAAGATGGACCGGTGGGCGGATCGCTGGGGTCCGGTCGGGCACCGGGCGATCCCGTTCTCGCCGGTCGTCGACGGGGACGTCCTGCCGGTCACGCCGTGGCAGGCCCTGGCCGACGGCGCCGGCCGGAATGTCGAACTCCTCGTCGGCCACACCCGCGACGAAACGCGGCTGCTCACCGCGCTCGACGGACTGCTCGGCCAGGTCACTGCGGAACAGGCGGAGACCGCCCTGCACGTCTTCGGCCCCGGCCGGAACGCCGCACGCCGCTACCGCGACGCGTTTCCCACCGCGGGCCCGGACGAGCTGTACGAACTGGTCACCTCCGACTGGCTGTTCCGCATGCCGTCCCTCCACCTCGCCCGCGCTCAGACCGCCGCCGGCGGCCGTGCCCACGTCTACGAGCTGACCTGGTCCGCCCCGGGCATGGGCGGTGCCCTCGGTGCCTGCCACGGCCTCGACGTACCTCTGGTCTTCGGCAACCTGGACCGCGGCCAGCCCGCCGTGCTGATCGGCGAAAGCCCGTTCCCGGAGGCGGAAGAGCTGTCCGCACGGATGCGGGCCGCCTGGACGGCGTTCGCCGCCCACGGCGACCCCGGCTGGCCCGCGTACGACACGCAGCAGCGCCTCGTACGACTCTTCGACACCCGGCCGGCCCTCGCCGCCTACCCGGAGGAGACCTCCCGCCTGATCTGGCAGGACCACACGTTCCCGGCCCTGCCGCTGCTCGGCAGCCGCCCATCGACGCCTGCCGGCGCTTGGACCGGAACGCCATCGGCGTAGGAATCCGGATCCCGTTCGCCTTCTCAGAAGGACACGTCGATGTAGTCGATGTCGGTGAATTCGACTTCGAGGGTTTCGGCGCGGGCGCCGCCGCCCTTGCTGTGGCGGGCCCGGTTGTAGCCCTTCTCCATGAGGTCGACGGCCCGGGCCATCTCCTGGACGCCCTCGACCTTCGCGAGGCCCGGAGGCGTCCCGGGGCGGAAGGCGCCCGGGAAAGCGGCTTGCCGGAGGTTGCACCGGGTTCACCCATCCGGTCATGACCGGATGGGTGAACCCGGCCCGGCGACCGGGGCCCAGGACGACGGCGAGGGAACGGATGTCGCACACGGCGTTCGGCCCGCGGAGCCGGTCGGCATTCACCCGGGCGATAGCCGACGTGGACGGCAGCGCTGTGTAACGCGGCGCCCTGCCCGGTCCTGCACGTCGACGCCTGCATCAGGCTCCGGCAAATCCCCCCTCAGGCCCAGTCGATACCGAGTTCGGCGAGCGCGGCGAGCTGCCAGGCATCAAGCCGCCCGCCGCGGGCCCTGACGTTCCCCTGCCAGATCCCGGTGCGGTGCCCGGCCCCGTCGGGAAGGCGTTCGACCGACACGGGAGCGGGCGCAACACCGCCTCGGGAAGGGCACGCCGTCCGGCGGAGCCCTCGCCGGCCGTGTCCGGCGGCATCGCCCACGAGGGACCCCGCTGACGTTCCGCCGCCGTGGGCGCCCCTCGCGGCTCAGTCCACGTAGGTGAAAGTGAGCGGGTTCGTGAGCCGCCCGCACGGGGTCGCCGCGACGACGGAGACGGCCCCGGCCGCAGGCCACTGCGGGGCGATGGCGACCAGCGCGGTGTCACTGAGGACCACTACATCGGAGGCCTCCCGCCCGGTGAAGCACCCGTCGGGTCCCAGGAAGCCGAAGAGCACCCGGGTGTAGGGGGTCAGCCCCGTACCGTTCAGGGTGACCTGGGTGCCGCCGCTGACCGGCCCGATGTCCGGCTGGAGGGCGACGAGCTGGCCCTGAGGAGCCCCCTCCGGAGCGCCCGGGCGCAGGACGGGGAACGCCCCGGGGGCGCAGTGCGCGGGACCGGCGGCCTCGGCCCGCGAGGCGGAGTGGACCAGCGGCAGGGCGCTCAGGGCGAGGGAGGCAAGCAGGATCCCGGCCCGGCGGTGGGTACGTCTCAAGGCGGTGCCTTCCGGTGTAGGGGACGGGCCCGGAGGAACCCGGACCCGCCTCGATGGGACGGTGGCGCGGGTCCACCAGCGCAAAGAGACGCGCGCCAGCCGCAGACCCGAACCCCTACCTCGTTGTACCTGCCCGGCGCCCCTACCGCCCCAGCACCGCACCCCCTCCAGGAGAAACACCGCCAGGCTTCCTCGGCTTGCCGGAAGACACGCCCGCCGGGGTGCCGCCGTCCGCGTCGGCCGCGCCCGCGTCCCGGCCACGGAGCCCCCGCAAGAAACCGTTTGGCGGACCACGGCGGCCATTGCTACGTTTCCTCCGGCCGTGCGAGAGAACGAGGAGGTGGTACCCGTGAACGCAGTATCGACATGGGTGCTCCCCTCCGGGGTCACGGTCGGGCGATAGGTCGTCCGGGAGCGCCGTTCCAGTGCACTCCCGAAAGGCACGACCATGCAGTTCACTTCCGAACAGCGCCTCGACGACGGCGTCCTCGAACGCGAATTCACCCTCGGTGAGATCCCCGGCACCCTGTGGACGCCTGAATCCGCCGCACCGGCCCCGCTGATCCTGATGGCCCACAACAACGGCCTGCCCAAGGGGCAGCCCCGGCTGGTGGCCCGGGCCCGGCACACCGCGGCGTCCGGCTACGCGGTGGCCACCATCGACGCCGCCGGGTGCGGTGACCGGCCCCGTTCCGCCGCCGACGAGCAGGCTCGCGCCGACCTCCGCCGGGCGATGCAGGCCGGCGAGCCGGTCGACGAGATCTTCGAGTCCCTCGTCGGCTCGCTGGTCGAACAGGCGGTCCCGGAATGGCGGACCACCCTGGACGCCCTCCTTGCACTGCCCGAGATCGGCGGCCCGGTCGGATACTCGGGGTGGACCGCCGTCGGCATCCGCCTGGCGGCAGTCGAGCCGCGCATCGCGGCCGCCGGCTTCTTCGCCGGCGGCTACGTGCCCCACCTCCAGCGCGAGGAGGCCCGGCAGGTCACCGTTCCGCTGCTGTTCCTGCTGCAGTGGGACGACGAAGGCAACCCCCGGCAGCGGGCCCTGGACCTGTACGACGCCTTCGGCAGCAAGGAGAAGACCCTGCACGCCAATCTGGGCGGGCACACCGGCACCCCGTGGTTCGAGGTGGAGGACGGGTGCCGGTTCTACGACCGGCACCTGAAGTGACGCCGGACCGCCGGACGCCGGACCGCCGGACCGCCGGACGCCGGACCGTCAGGCCGGCAGCAGACGGTAGGCCACGCCGGCCAGAACGCTGCTCGTCGGGGACAGGCCCAGGCTCTCCGCGGCAACCCCCCATGTGTGACTCGCGATCGGAGTTCTGAGTAGACCCCACTGGGTCCCGGCTTCTTTGTACGCGTGCAGGACGCGCTTGCGGAGAAGCCGGGATCCGGCCCGGCCGGACATCCGGCGCTTGACCATCCTGATGTGGCGTGACGCGCCTTCGACGGCACCGGAGTTCCGGCCATACGGCCCACGCACGTTGCCCCAGCTCTGCCCTCGCGTACATCGCCCGACCGCCCGCGCCTCAGGTACCCAGAGGGGAGTTGTCTGCTCGCCAGGAAAGAGGTCGCATGCACGCCGAAGAACGGGCCAGGTCTGCCGAGGCACGCAAGGGCAGGGCACCGGCCCGCCAACCCCGGGCCGCGACCCCGACGCCGCCCCCGGCCCTCCTCGCGATGCAGAGCACCGCCGGCAACGCCGCCGTCGTCCAGATGCTCCGCCGGACCGGACACCCCGGGGCCCGGGAACAGCACCGGCACGGCGCCGACTGCAACCACCAGCAGACCGAGCACCCGGTACAGCGCTCCACCGTCGATGACGTCCTGCGCACCCCCGGCAACACCCTCGACGACGCCACCCGCACCGAGATGGAAGCCCGCCTCGGCGCCGACTTCTCCGACGTACGGATCCACACCGGCGAGGCGGCCCGCGCTTCCGCCGCCGAGATCGGCGCCCGCGCCTACACCTCCGGCCACCACGTCGTCATCGGCGAGGGCGGCGCAGACCGGCACACCCTGGCCCATGAGCTGACCCACGTCATCCAGCAGCGGCAGGGCCCGGTGGCCGGCACGGACAACGGGTCGGGGCTGAGCGTCTCGGACCCGTCGGACCGCTTCGAGCGGGAGGCGGAAGCCAACGCCACCAGGGCTCTGAGCGGACCGGTGCCCAGCCAGGCGACGAAGGGCCCGGCCGAACGGACCGGCGCCGGCGCGGAGTCCGTGCAGCGCTCCATCCACCCCTACCCGACGTCCGGCCAGATCCCCAGCGAGGAGGTCGGGAAGGACCTGGTGGCCTTCGCCGAGAAGCTCGACGCGGCCGTCCAGATCGCCTGGCTCCAGGCCACCCAGAATCCGACCGACGCCGCTCTCGCACGTACGGACGGATATCTGGGCCGGTGGGCGGAGCAGTGGCAGGAGTACCTCCAGGCCACCCCGGTGAAGAAGACGGAGATAGCCGCGCTGGTACCCGCCATGGCCGGCTACGCCATCGAGTCCCTCGCCACCAAGGTGTTCCTCACCGAGCGGAAGTCCTGGACCGGTCCGGCCTCCGGCCTCAAGTTCGCCGTGGCCATGCAGGTCACCCACGGCAACACCCGTCCCGATGTCGTCCTCCAGCTCGACGGCAGCGAGGTCGCCTGGTACGACATCACGTCCGCGAAGAGCCTGGGGCACATCTTCGAGAAGGACGGCTCCGGCTGGCAGACCAGGCCGTACATCGCCGAGATCGCCTATCCGCAGGTGACGGCACAGACGGTCGAGTCGAACGCGGCCAAGTGGCAGAACGCGGGCAGCCCCGCCATCACGAACGACCCCATGATCTTCGCGAACTACTGGATGGAACGCGGGCGGTTCGAGGTGACCATGAACGTCATGCGCAAGGACATCCTGCAGACCTCCCCCTCCCTCCTCGACCACGCCCGCAACGCGGCCGACAGCGTCACGGGCAACGTGAACGCGGCACGCCGCCAGGAGTACATGAGGGCCTGCCTGGCCCTCTACAAGGCCGGGGTGCTCGGCGGCAGCTCCAGCCCATCCGACGTGGCCACCGAGATCACGAACAGGGGGCAGACGCCTGGCGTCACGGCACTCGCACCGCTTCCCAAGGACACCGCCTCGGTCATCCAGTGGCTCACCGGCAACCACAAGAAGTACGGCTTCCAGGGCAGCGACGGCAAGAGCAGCTTCAGGAGCCTGAGCGTCCAGCCCGGAATCGTCTGGCTCCAGGAGTGCGCCGCACACCAGCAGATCACCGTCCCGGACGCCGACGTCCTGGCCCACATCGGCACGAACTATCCGGAGGGCCTCACCGCACTCCGTAGTGCAGGGCTGGTCACCTGACCCCCAGGCCGCCACCCCATGGCCGGCCGGCCGGCACTGACGGACGTCACCCACGCCTCACCGAACCGGGCCCCCGGGGAAACCGCTCCAAAGGCGACGCCCTCGCTCAGCAGGTGCCCGCAAAGAGGACCTCAGCTGGGAAGAGGTGAAGCGGCTTCCCTCGGACCCCACGGCACTCAAGGTGGTCCTGGAGGAGTTCTATCCCGGAGGTCCCGGACCGGACAGCGAGGCCGATACGTTCTCGGCCTACATGAACGCCCTGAGCTACCTGCTCACGTTCGCGCCCCTCGAACCACGGCAACGTGCTGCCGTATACGAGGTCCTCGCGGACATGCCGGGGCTCCGGCTGGTCGGGCCGGTCCAGGACAGCACAGGCCGTGCCGGGACCGCCGTGGAAGCGGACACCCGCAACTCACGCATCCGCATGATCATCGACCCCGAGACGGGCGGACCGCTGGAGAAGTAGTCCATGCACTGCCGCGGCGGGAAGTACGACGGGAAGATCGCCAAACGCGTGACGGTCCTGTCGGCCGGCCCCCAGCAGAGCATCCCGCCGTACCAGGAACGACTGCCGAAGGGGAGCGCGCTGCCCGGCCCGAGCACACCCCTAGGGAGCGGGGAGTTCCGCGAAGTCCGCGACCAGGCCGCGGTGGTGGCCCGCCGTGCCCAGGGCCGGGGAGTCGGCCTTGGCGCGCTTGAGGTAGAGGTGGGCCGGGTGTTCCCAGGTCCTCGGCGGCGCGGACGGCCACGCCAGACCCTCAGCGGGGTGTCGGGGGCCGCGGTGGCCAGGGCGTCGGCCGCGGCCCTGGCCACCGCGCGCGCGGAGGCCACATCGAGCCAGAGCCGGGCGAGGCGGTGCTTGACGGGTCGGCGAGGCGGGTGCCCGCCACCCGGGGCCTCCTCACGGTCGAGGGGCCGGGACCGCGAGGCCCGCCGGACTGGAAGCTCGAATCCATCCGGACCGGGTCCGGGCCGGGGCGCTGCGGAGCGCGTGGAACGACGACGGCTCCACACGGTCCGGTGTTAGACGACTCTCAGCGTGGTGATGAAGCGGGGTAGCGGCGACACTCCCGTTGCACACGGGATGTAGTTGTCTCCGGTGCCGGGCTGTCCCTTCGCGTGCGACGACACGGTGAACACGAGCGAGTCGTGGAGCCGTCGTTCGCTCAGAAGGCTTCGACCCGAGGCCGTACCGACGGCAGCTCCCACAGTTCCAAGGCTCCGCTGATCAGGTCGGCGAGGAACTGGACCGCGCCTCCGGTGTAGTGCCACCAGCCGCCGTTGCGTGAGGCCACGGTGACAGTCCACTCGTCGGGACCAGACCCTGTGGTGTTCCAGAGGAAGTAGTCACCCTGGTTCGACGTGGCCCAGGGCAGCAGACCCCCAGGGGCAGGAAAGGGGTGCAGAGGAATGGACATCTCTGCGTCCGCACACCACTCAGCGAGGATCTCAAGATCCTCGGGGTCCTCTGACCAGGCCGTTTCCTGCCCGGGGTTCGGGAAGCCGACGCAGAGGAAGTCCCCGAAGGCCAAGGACGGGTAGCTGTCGGCAAGCAGCTTGTAGTCGGAAGGCAGCTCCGTGGTCAGGCACTCCTCGACCGTTGCCCAGTCGATGCCGGCCGGAGCCGTACGTCGGATGAGGGCGAGGCCGGGGACGGCCTGCTCCAGAGCCGCGACCGTCGAGGCCGGATCAGTCAGTCGCTGACGAGGTACTTGAGTGCCGATGAGAGCGTCCACCGGGACAGCGTGCCAGAGCACGGATCACGAGCCTTCACTGACCTCCTACGTAGGGCTCACCGTGTGCGTACGGCTTGTGGGCTACGAGCAGCGGGCCCGCTGGGAGTGGGCCGGCCGCCGGCATCCCGATGGAGAAGGTCGCGACAGCGTGGGGCACGAGCGAGGCCGCGGCCCGCCACTACGCCCAGAGCTACCTCCACCAGCCGGGAGGACCGGACCCCTCCTCCCTCCACCACCGCGGCGGCTACCGCGGCGGTACAACCGGCCTGGAGGAGCCCGTGAGCGCCCAACCCGCCGACCACGCCCCCGTCCCGCCGTACGCGCCCGCGCCCGGGGCCGCGGCCGAACTCCGCGCCCTGCTGCGCGTCGACCGCCGCGCGGACACCTGGGTGCCGGCGTTCGAGCGGGACTGGGCCAAGGCCCTGGAGGACGCCCGCGACTCCTTCACCCTCACCCCTTTGCACGAGGTGGTGCGCACCTGGCAGTTGCGTGTCGCCGCGGCCCCGGGACGACGTCCTCGGCAGCCGCGGGTGACCGGTCAGCCGTGGGCGTCCGGGCCGCGTCCGTCGGGCAGCTGCCCGACGTCTACGTGGCCAACCGCCTCACCCGCGGCTTGTCCGTCCTGAGCATCGTCTGGCTCGGGTGGCAACGCCTTGCCCTCGGCCGTACTGGGCCGCTTCTTGTGGATCATTCGAGAGAGCGGAACGATGTAGGCATGGCTCCTGAAGACCCGCCCACCGTGCCCTCGATTGACACCACGAACGGCCTTGTTGCATGCCCCTGCTGTTTCCAGCCGACGCTGGAGAAGCGGGCCAACTTCGAAATCTGCCCAGAGTGCGGCTGGGAGGACGACGGGCAGGATGACGCGGACGCGCACTTCGTCCGAGGTGGGCCAAACGGCCGACTGAGCCTGGTGCAGGCCCGGTTGGACTACCAAGACGAGGTAGCTGAGGAACACAGCGAGTCCTTGACGCACGGCGGTGACGGGCTGTGGCGGTCGGAAGCGCGACGCCAAGTCCCAGACCTGACTGAATAGGGCAGCCTCCGGATGCCTTCGCTTTCGTTGTATGGCTGTGTCACTGACTGGTGCCCAGTGAGCTCGCATCGAGCCGTTGCGCCCGGACCGTACGCCGAGGCGGGGTGGCATCGCAGAGCGGTCTGACGACTGCGCGCGTCAGCCGTCGCCGTGGCGACTTCGGGCAGCCGTTCGAGGAAGCCGTCGACCCGCGGCTGGTGGTCCTCGGGCCAGGTGGCCTGGGGGAGCATGTCCTCCACCCCGTAGAGGGCTCCGGGGCCAGGAGCGCGAGGAGACCGTCCAGCTGGTGGTACCTGCCCGGCCGGCAGTCGACATACGCGAAGTCGTACGGACCGCCCGCGGCGGTGAGCCAGGCATCGGCGTCCGCCGTGACGAACTCGATCCGGGGATCCGGCTCCGAGATGGTGGCCCGCGACGGTCGTAAGGCGGGCGGCCGCGTCCATGCCTGCGGTGAGCCAGGCGGCTCCGGCGTCGGCGCCCGTGCCGAGCTCGAGGAGGCGGCCGGATATGCGTGAGGAAGTCCGGGGCGCTCGCGGGCCGACGCTCGACGGGGGGAGACCGGCTGCGGTGTCGCGACGGTCGTCCGCCGTCAGTGAGGAGCACGGTGTTGGCCATGGGCAGCAAGCAGGGGAGCCTCGTGGCGACCTCTGAATGCCGGCGGCGAGAGCCTTCAGCCGACCCCGGCCCGATAGCGGCGAGGGACGTGGCGGAGGGAACGACTCCGCTGCCGTCCACCTCTTCTCGGGCGAAGACCGCCCCCGGCGGTTTTGACCGGCCGTCCGACAGGAGAACCGCCGTGCCGCTTCCGTCCCGTCGACCTCGCACTTCCGCCCGCGCACACCGCCTCGCCGGCACCCTCGCCGTCGCCGTCGTGGTGCTGCTGTCGGCCGTGGTCGCCGTCCGGGAGGGCCGCGCGTCCGGGCTCATGCCCGAGCGTAGCTGGGGTCCCTGGACCGACGGGGGGATCGAGGGCTGGTCGACGCACGTACGGGTCAATACCTGGGGCGACGCGGCCCAGGCCGACATCCACTTCGGCAAGGCCGAGGACCTCACCCTGCGGGCCTACGGGAAGACGGCCCGCGCGACCAGCATGATGGAGCCCACCGTCTTCACCCTCACCCCCGACGGAAGGCTCACCGCCCGTCGCCTGTCTGCGCCGTGAGAGGCGGACCTAAGCCGCCCAAACGCCCTTGGCACCGGTACGGGAAGTACAGGCAGGGCGCGCGATTCGACCCTACTGCCGGGCAGCAGCTGCTCTCCGCCACCCTCAGCCCCGACGTCCTGCAAGGACTCACCGGCCTGAACACCGGCCTCTAGGAGAAGTGGGGCTCGGGTCCGCTCGTCCGTCCTGGTGGGGCGGACCGGGGTGCGGTCAGCGGTTGTCGTTTGAGTTCCTGATGCATCTGGGGCTGGTCTGGTCGTGGGTGAGGGCGACACGTGCGGCTGCGCGCCGGGCTGCACCTGCTGCTGATGAACATCTCGTTGCCGACCCGCGCCCGCCCGGTCCGGTGCGCCGATACTGATCCGGCGATCGGGACACGGCGGGAGCAGCGATGGAGTGGACGATCTGGGCCGGGTTCGCGGCCGGCCTGCTGATCTCGACGGTGACCGCGCCGGTCGGCGTGTCCGGGGCGGTCTTCCTCCTGCCGGTCCAGCTCAGCGTCTTCGGCGTGCCGAGCCCTGCGGTCACGCCGACGAACCTGCTGTTCAATGTGGTGGCCGGGCCAGGCGCCCTCTGGCGCTACCGCCGCGACGGCGCTCTGCGCGGCGGACTGGCCCGGCGCCTCGTCCTCTGGACGCTGCCTGGCGTCATCGCCGGCGCGGCCATCCGCGTCTTCGCCCTCCCCGGCCCCGGCGTCTTCCGCGTCCTGGTCGCCGCCCTCCTGCTGCCCCTGGGCGCCTGGCTGTGCCTGCGCACCCTGCGCCCGGCCCGCCGCCGGACGGACCCCCGTGCAGGCGAGCCGTCGGCGCCCGGGCTCGCCGCACTGGCTGTGACCGTCGGGGTGGTGGGGGGGATCTACGGGATCGGCGGCGGTTCCCTTCTCGGGCCCATCCTCGCCGCACGCGGCGTGCCCATGGCCCGTCTCGCGCCGGCCACGCTCGCCGCGACGTTCACCACCTCGCTCGCGGGAGCCGTCGCGTACGCCGTGCTGGCCGCGGTGAGCTCCGGGCCCGTCGCACCCGACTGGTGGCTGGGTCTCGCCTGCGGCCTCGGGGGGCTGGGCGGCGGGTACCTCGGGGCCCGACTCCAGCCCCGCCTGCCCGAGACCTTCCTGCGCCTGCTGCTGGGCACGCTCGCGGCCGCCCTCGGCGCCCTCTACGCCGTCCAGGCCCTCACCTGACCGGGCCCCAGCGCGTTCGCACGAGGGTGGCGGCGTGCGCTACTACACCGTCAGCGAAGCCGCCGAGCTCCTCGGCGTCAGCACCGACACCGCCCACCGGTGGGCGGATCGAGGCCGCTTCCCGCTTCCCTGCCACCAAGCAGGGCAGCAAACGAATGATCCCCGGCCCGGACCTGGCCGTGTTCTGCGTGCAGCTCGCCAAGGAGAACGTGGACGAGACGGAATCGACGACCTCGGCCCGCAACGCCATGCCGGGCATCGTCACCAGGGTCATCCTCGGCGATGTCACCGCGCAGGTGGAGATCCAGGCCGGCCGGCCCCCACCGCGTGGTCTCCCTGCTGACCCGCGAAGCCGTCGAAGAACTCGGTCTGGAGCCCGGCGTCTCAGCCACCGCCGGGCCTCGGTCGAGGACCTGTCCGGGCTCATCGACTACAGCCGGCGCCGGCAGACCGGGCCGGTGCTGGCCGTAGCGAACGACGACTGGCGCTTCGAGGAACCGGCCTGCCGCTGCCAGGAGTTGCCCTTTCTCCTCGCCTTGAGCGACCCCCACCACTACCGACTGCCACCGACCGGCCCGTACGGCACCTGGGGGCGGGCGCATGAACGGGAGCGCAAGGAGAGCATTGCGGTTCATACACCTCCGATGCGCATGGGATGGCGCTGGTAGCAGCCGGAACACGCTGCCCCGCCCTCCGATCCCAGGTGAGGGGGCGCCCTTCGCAGTCCCGGGCGGAGTGGGGCCGCCTGCGGCGGTGACGTCGTAACGTCCCGCACGTTGGGTTGGCCGGTTGTTGGAGCTGCGCGAGACCGGTTCGCTGACTTCGGGGCATGTCCGCTTGGTTGCGGGAGCGGGCGGTGTGGCGGTGGCTGGCCGCGGCTGAACAGGACGAGGCCGCGGCTGCGGCGCCGGGGGAGCGGGCCCCGTATCCGGGGCGGTTCACGGTCACGCCGTACGGCGGCTGTCCCCGCTCGCCCCCTGCTCTGCGCTTCGCTGACACCGACAGCCGGATCCCGCGCGGTACAGGGAACGCACGGCATCAGGCTGGCAGGCCAAGCAGTTTCGCCAGTGATGAAGAAGACCGAGGACCAGATCCGTGCCGCAGTCGACGCCGGCGAGACGATCGAGTACACGGTCACACCCGTCTACGGGAGTGACCGTGCTACCGACGTCATCCCCAAGGGCCTCATGATCCACGCCCGCGGAAACCGGCGCCGGCAGATGAGCGCGCCGTCACCGGCCGGCCCGAGGAACTCGCCCGCTGGGTCTGACTACGCCACCGCGCACGGCCCACCCCGACACCTCGCCGCGGGGGGCGGCGATGACGACGGCCCCGCACAGGGAGCGGTGTCGCTGCGCGCCCGAGGTGTTTCCTGGCCGGGGGCGGCCTCGTAACGGGAGCGGTGGATGTTGTCGGCCCGTAGTCCCGCACTGTCCAGGGTGATGTCGAAGAGGACTTCCTCGCCTTGGTGCAGACGGTGGTCCTTTGCCTGAATTGCTGAGGCTTCTGCCTGAACGTCAGGACCACCAGCGCTCTCCTGGCTGATGAGACCGATACCCCGGTCAGGGTCGAACCACTTCACGACACCGCAGGGCGACATGCTCTTCCCGCTCTCCATTGGTCGGATCCGGAAGTCGACACTGTCCGTCCGATCTCCATGGGTGAGGAGAGCGTGAGCAGGGGAGTGAAGCAGCGGGCCCCAGCGCGACCGCAGATGGCAGGCGCATGTGGCGAGCAGTGCGCCGTAGGCGGCGCGTCTTGTCCTGCTCGGTCACGTTCCCCCGTCGTTGATGTCCCTGCTGCGACCGTAGCCGCCCTTGGCCGCGTCGGAACCCACTGTGAAAGGCCCTTCAGTGCCTTCCCCGCGCCCCAGGGCAGGAAGGCCCCACCTTCGCCTTCTCCTGTGCGGCGCCTCGGCGGCCCTGGGGGCGGGCCGCGTTCGAGATCGATTACCTCATCGTCGAACACGTGAAAATCTATGTCGACTGGAGTAGACATTGGCCTGTGGTGTGGTTATGGTTTCTCTCGTAACACAGAGAGACCGCAGGGCCTGGCAGAGATGAACTGCCGGGCAGTAGTACATGCAGTACACGTAGTTGCAGTACGCAGCACGGTGCGGTGGTGGAGTTCCGAAGCCAGGGTTGTCGTAGGACGGTGACGGGGCTGACGGCCGGACCGGGTGGCCCGCAGTGATCAGGGGCCGCCGCAAGCAGTACCGCAGTTAACGCAGTGGCAGTACCCGTAGTAAGTGCAGTGGCAGTACCCAGCAGTGAAGTCAGTGAGCAACACCTCGGTGAAGGCGTCGGCTGCGGGCGCGCGCACCGGGAAGTTCGGCAGTGGGGTTCTAAGCCAGAGCAGACGCAGGATGGGCGACGGGGCTGGCTGCCGAAGAGTGACGCTGGGTCAGGTCACGGAGTAGTTCGCGTCACCAGCAGTACGCAGTTCCTGTTTGGCGAAGTGATTGATTCAGAGGGAAGAGCGGAGGAGCCGAGCACCATCAGGATCGCCCGGGCGGAAGTCTGAGTCCGGGTACCGCAGGACATCGATAGTGAGGTGGTCTCCGGTCAAGCAACCGCGATCCCCGCACTGCCCGTCCCCGTTCGGACGGCTCTGCGGAAACAGAGGGCCGGCGCAGGACTAGGGCCGGCAGATGGTGTAGTAGTTCCTTCGGGGCCCTGGTGCCATTGGCGCCAGGGCCCCTCCACCGTTCCACAGAGAGGTGCAATGACAGCAGACGACTCGTTCGGCCGTATTGACGACGATGATTACCCCGCCTACACGATGGGCCGGGCCGCCGAGATGCTCGGCACCACCCAGGGCTTCCTCCGCGCCATCGGCGAAGCGCGCCTCATCACCCCGCTGCGCTCCGCGGGCGGCCACCGCCGCTACTCCCGCTACCAGCTGCGCATCGCCGCACGAGCGCGTGAGCTCGTCGACCAGGGCACTCCGATCGACGCGGCGTGCCGGATCGTGATTCTCGAGGACCAGCTCGAGGAAGCCCAGCGCCTCAACGTCGAATACCGCCGCGCCGCCGAGTCGGCGACTCCACCGGCCGCAGCCTGAAGTGGGCGCGCCCGCCTGTTCGCGGCGGCCCGAAGCACCCAGCCCAGGGCGTGATGCGTCCACGTTTCCTATGGTGACAGTGCGTGGGAGCGTGTACCGTCTGCGTCAGCTGTCGTGGTTCGGAAGTTCCCTTTGCCCACGCCGTAGGCGTGGGCGTTTTGCTGTGCTGTGCCGCAGGAACCAGGGCGATCACCTCCGCCTTCCGCACGTTGTGGGAGGCGTTCATCGACTGGAAGGCATGAGACATGGCTACGGGAACTGTGAAGTGGTTCAACGCGGAGAAGGGCTTCGGCTTCATCGCCCAGGACGGCGGTGGCCCCGACGTCTTCGCCCACTACTCCGCGATCAACTCCTCGGGCTTCCGTGAACTCCAGGAGGGCCAGGCCGTGACGTTCGACGTCACCCAGGGCCAAAAGGGCCCCCAGGCCGAGAACATCAACCCGGCCTAACCTTCTCGGCGCGCGGGCTGCCCGGGCAGCCAACCAGCGATCGACGGGGCTTGTCCGGCGGCGTCGGCGGGAATCAGGGCCGCGCAGCAGCAGCTGCGCGGCCCTGATTGTGCTGCTCCTCGCTCTGCCTACCGTCTTGCCGGTTGTAGGCGTACTCCGTCAAGGCCGACTTTCGTGCAGCATGTGCAGGACACCGTCGCCCAGGCGGCGGGAGGGGCCGTGGCGAGGTCAGACGCGGTCGCGCCCGTAGTACTGGCCAAGCTGGTCGCGGTAGGCGGCGTCGCCGCGGTGCTTGTCCTTGTCGTACTCGGGGGAGTCCTTGATCTGGTCCTTGGTGAGGTTGACCTGGATCTCCTTCTCCTTCACGTCGACGCGGACGACGGTGCCGGCGGGGATGAGGACTTCCTTGCCGAAGATCCACGGGCCGGTGTCGACGACGATGTAGGAGGCGCCGACCTCGTCGGTGTCCTCGTCGACCTTGCCGATGCTCCCGTCGCTGGCTTCGACCTTGAAGCCAACCAGGCTGGTGCCGGGCGTGTAGTGCGACTCGGGGTCGTAGCTCCACATGTCAGTCACAGAAATACTCCTTCTGGGTCAGAATCCGTGCTCGTGCGGCGGTCAGGTGTGCAGGAGGCAGTTACGGCCGTCGTGGCCGTCCGCCCCTTCTTCGTCGAGCCAGTGGCCGCCGTCGGCGAGGTAGCGGAATCCGTGGTGCTGGTTCACCGGGAAGGTGACCGTGACCGCGCGGCTGCCGTCGGGGCGCTCGGCCATGGGATGGGCGCCGGGCCGCCAGTCGTTGAAGTCGCCGACCACACTGACCTCACCGGCCGGATGGCCGGCGGGCAGGACGAACGTGATCTCGGTCCGCTTCTTGCTCCGGGTGCGTTCCAGCATTGACGCTCAGCTCCTCACCTGCGGGGAATGGCTTCGCCATCTCTGCCCGCTGGGCCGGTTCTGGTAGCGGGCGGCTACGCCACCCGCTACCAGTTGTCCCCCGCTCGGCCGCAGATTCCGGCGGCTCGGCGGTGGCGTCCCGCAGCCGGCAACGCCGACACCATGCGCGAGCTGACACTGCGCCAGGCCGTGGGAGGGCGGCCTGAGGCACTCCGGTGGACAAGGGGAGCACCGGCGGAAGGGGCCGGCACGTCCGAGCGGCCTACGCCTTCCGCATACAGAACAGCAGGTCAGACCGTGGCCAAGCAGCAGCAGAAGCCGTCCCAGCCCACGCACGGTGAGGGCCCGAGCCCGCACAAGGGCACCGAGCAGCACGGCTGGTCGCCGGATGTCGACGAGACCAAACAGCAGGACAACCCCAGCGCCCACCGCTCCTTCCACCCGGACAAGTACGCCCCCGCCAAGGGACCCGGCAGGACCGTCTCCAAGGAAGAAGCGGGCAACCCCCACGGCCGGCCCTCCAAGAGCACGAGCAGCCGCGGCGAGGACCAGAGCAAGGGCTCCGGCGACAAGGGGATGCACGACACCGGCCCCCGGGGCCGCTCGCAGCGTCCCAGCGGAACCAAGGACGCCTCAGCCACGACAGGCATCGACCCCCAGGATCCGCCCGGCACCCGCAGCGCCGGATAGACAGCGGCCCCCGTTCCCACAGCCGCGCATCGGTCCCGACCGCATCCCCTGGCCTCCGAACTGCGCCCGTGCAGCACGGAGGCCCAGAGCTGCGGTCAGGGACTAGGCCGTGTATCGAAAGTGGATCAGGGTGGTGGGTTGGCGGTGGTTCGGAGCTAGGCTCGTTGGTCTGGCGTCGAGCTGAGGAGACGGGCGAGTTGGCTGCTGTGGTGCTTGTTCACGGTCTGTATCACCGCCCCGAGCACTTTGCCGTGCTGGCGGAACGATTGCGGACCGCCGGAACCGAGGTTGTCGTTCCTGAGCTCCATCGGGGCTCATTGCCTGCTGACACAGCCGCTGTCCAGGCCGTCATCGATGCGCTGCCGGCGCCCCCGATCGTCCTCGGTCACTCCTACGGAGGATCAGTGATCACAGGGGTGCGCGGAGCGGGTCACCTGGTCTACTTGGCGGCCTTCGTACTGGATGCCGGCGAGAGCGCGGCCAGTCTGGGAGGGGCATCCCAGCAGTTGCAGGACGCGATCATCCCTGAGCCCGACGGCTCGACCAGCCTGCACCCAGACCGGGCCATCGACACTCTCTACGGCGACTGCCCCGAGCCCCTCGCCGCCCGGGCAGTCGGCCTACTGCGTCCGCAAGCCCCAGGCTGCGGACGAGGAGTCCCGCAACACCACGCCTGGACGAAGACTTCCTCCACCTACATCGTCTGTGCACAGGACCGAGCCATCGACCCCGACCTCCAGCGGAGGATGGCTTCGCGCTGCACCGACGTGCGTGAATGGCAGACAGGCCACTCCCCGTTCGTGGGACAGCCCGATCTCATCGTGGAACTTCTGGGGGAACTACTCGCAACACACAACCCTCCCAGGCGAAACGAACGAGTCACAACCACTCGTTGATGGCTGCTATCAAGACGGTGGCCTCGTATCGGACCGCGAGCTTCTCGTATCTGGTGGCGACGGCGCGGTTCCTCTTGAGGCGGTTGATCGCGCACTCGACCGCATGGCGCTCGCGGTAGTCGGCCGGGTCGAAGTGCGGTGGCTGGCCTCCGCGGGAGCCAAGTTTCCTGCGGTTGCGTGCCTGGTCGGCCTTGTCGGGGATGGTGCAGCGGATCCCGCGGCGGCGTAGGTAGGCACGATTCTTGCGGGAGGCGTACGCCTTGTCAGCGCGTACTCGATTGGGACGGACGCGCGGCCGACCCGCCCCGATGCGGGGCACGCGGAGCTTCTCCAGCACGGGTTCGAACTGCGGCGAGTCCCCGCGCTGCCCTGCCGTCACCACGATCGACATGGGCTTCTGACCTTGCTCGACGGCCAGGTGTAGCTTGGTGGTGAACCCGCCGCGCGAGCGTCCCAGTCCGTGATCGCGGGGCTCGGTGGAAACACCGCCTGGTGTTTCCTTCTGCAGGTCACCCCGTTTCCGGGCCCCGGCCGCATGCTGATGGGCGCGGCACACCGTGGAGTCGACGCTCAGGTCCCACGTGATCGCTCCCTTCGCGTCGGCCAGGGCTTGGAGCTGGGTGAGGACGCGGTGCCAGGTGCCGTCCCGCTGCCATCGGCGGAACAGGTCGTAGACCCGGCCCCACGTGCCGTACTCGACGGGCACGTCCCGCCATGGCACCCCTGTCCGGATCCGGAACCGTATGCCGTCGACCAGCTGTCGCCGGGACCAGGTCGGCGGTCGCCCCGCCTTCGTCCTCTTCGGCAACAACGGCTCCAGCACCGCCCACTGCTCGTCCGTGAGATCTCCCCGCCCCATGAACCGCGATCATTCATTGCTCAAGATCCAATTCGATACACAGCACTAGTGTGATGCGCCGGAAATCTCAGGGCTAAGTCTGTAGCCTGTTTTTTATGTCTCCGGGTCCTCGTGCTGTTGAAGTCCGTCTGTCCGATGAGGAGCGTGCGGAGTTGTCCCGCTGGGCCGGTGGGGCTGTGGCGCCGCGGTTCGCCGAGCGTGCTCGCATCGTGCTGGCCTGCGAGGGTGGGGTACCGAACGCGAGGGTGGCCGTGGAAGTCGGTGTGACCGCGGCGACGGTGCGGAAGTGGCGTGGGAAGTTCGCGGCGGAGGGAATCGCGGGGCTCGAGGACGGGATGCGCATCGGCCGGCCGAAGGCCGATCTCGTTCTGAGCGAGGCCGAACGGGCCCAGCTGACCCAGTGGGCCAGGCGCCCGAAGACCGCCCAGTACCTGGCACTTCGGGCAAGGATCGTGCTGCGTTGCGCAGACGGGGGGACGAACAAGCAGACCGCGGCCGAGCTCGGCATCGACACCTCGACCGTTGTCCGGTGGCGCGGTCGTTTCATCGCCGAGCGTCTGGACGGCCTGGCCGACGAGCCCAGGCCGGGCCGGCCGCCCTCGATTCTCCTCGACCAGGTCGAGGAGGTGATCGTGGCGACGCTGGAGTCCACGCCGGGCCGCGACACCCACTGGTCGAGGGCCTCGATGGCCGCTCGCACAGGGCTGTCGAAATCGACGGTCGGCCGGATCTGGAAACGGTTCGAGCTCAAGCCCCATCTGCAGGATTCGTTCAAGCTGTCCACCGATCCGCAGTTCGTGGCCAAGGTCGTCGACGTCGTCGGCCTCTACCACAACCCACCCGAACGGGCGGTGGTGTTATGCGTGGACGAGAAGAGCCAGATCCAGGCACTGGACCGCTCGCAGCCGGTGCTGCCGATGATGCCGGGCATGCCCGAGCGCCGCACCCACGACTACCTGCGGCACGGCATCATCAGCCTGTTCGCCGCCTTCAACATCGCAGACGGCACCGTCATCAGCGAACTCCACCGCCGCCACCGGGCCATCGAGTTCAAGAAGTTCCTGGTCACGATAGACAAGACAGTGCCCCGCGACCTTGATGTGCACCTGGTATGCGACAACTACGCCACCCACAACACCGCGGAGATCAGGACCTGGCTGGCCAGACACCCGCGCTTCCACGTCCACTTCACCCCCACGGGCTCGTCCTGGATCAACCAGGTCGAGCGGTGGTTCGGCCTGCTGAACGACAAGCTCATCCGCCGCGGCGTCCACACCTCGGTGAAGGCCCTCGAAGACGACATCCGGCCCTGGATCGAGACATGGAACGAGAACCCGAAACCCTTCACCTGGACCAAGACCGCCGACGAGATCCTCAACTCCCTCGCCGACTACCTCACCAAAATCACCCCACCAGACACCAACAACCAGTCGCAGACTTAACCCTGAGATTTCCGGCGCATCACACTAGTGCTGTGACCGGGAAGGTTCGCCGGGTTGAGGGCGCTGAGCTCCGCTGTGTTGTCAGAGGGAGGCCTGATGATATTCCCGGCCGGTCACATATCAGGGACGAGGGAAGACGTGCCATCGCCATTGGAACGCCTCCAGGCACTGCTCGGTGAGCCGGAGGAGCCGTGGGGCGGGCCGCGGCGAGAGGTCTGGGAGTCCTCCGAACAGCTCCTCGGAGTCACGCTGCCCGCGGACTACAAGGCCTTCATGGACGTGTACGGGCCCGGAACCCTCGGCGGGTACCTCCACCTCGACCGGCCGACTGGTCTCATGACCCCTGCCGAACTCGAGGAGTTCTGGTCCTTGGAGGGCTGGCGCGATGCGCGGAGAGGGTCGGAGGACCTCTACCCCTTCCCCTTCCACCCCGACCCTGGTGGACTCATCCGCTGGGGCCATGACGAGCACAGCAGCGAGTACTACTTCCTGGCCGGCGACTCGGATCCGGGCAACTGGGAGATCGTGGTCGGCAGCGAGTGCGCGGAGTGGTATCGCACCAGTGGCAGCTTCACCGACTTCCTGATGCGCTGCTTCGACGGCCTCGACCGGGCGCCGTTCATGGACCGCGCCTGGCCCGGAGGCGACGCCCGCTACGAGCCCTTCGACATGTAGTGCTGTTCCCGTAGGGTTGCCAGGTCGGGCAGTCAGGCTGCTGTTTGCAGTGGTCTGCCGCCCCAACGGACACCTCGTTCGCTGCGGATGCGGGCGCGTTCGCGTCGTTGGGCGGCCAGGACATCGGGGTGGCGCGCGTTCTGGTTGCGCCAGCGCAGGTAGGCGTGCAGGGCCCGGGTCTGGACGGTGTGGTTGGGATGGTTCGAGTTGGTCAGGGTGAACTGTCGTAGTGGTCCAAAGTGGGCTTCGATGGGGTTGGCCCAGGAGGCGTAGGTCGGCGTGAAGCACAGTTCGACCTTGTTCCGGACCGCCCACCTGCGGATTCTCCAGTGCAGGTGGGCGGAGAGGTTGTCGAGGATCACGTAGATTGGGGCGCCGTCCGGGCGGGCGGTGGCGGTGCTCGTACGCAACCGAACGGCCACCGTGCTGGTGCTCGTTCTGTGGCCGCTGAGTATTGAGCGGGCCGCAGGCGTACTGGTGGGCCGTCTCCTCGGAGCCGACAGTCTGCCTGGCGTGCTGCCCTTCGCGGCCGCGCGGGCAGCCATGTCGGGGGCCCCCGACATCGGCGACGGCACGGATGCCGCGCTCGAACAGACGCTGCTCGGCAGCGGGCTCGACCCTTGGACCGGCGTGGTGGTGCATGCCCTGTTCGCCTTCGCCATCGGATCCGCAGGAGCCTGGGCCTACTGCCGCCGCGACGCAGCGTAGACACGTCGGCATCGCCACCCGGGTGGCGTGGCGCGCGATTGTCCAGTGCCCGGCTGACGATCCGGCCGTGGGACACACCCGGCACAGAAGGCCGCGAAGGCGGCGAGCGGGCAGCAGCCGAAGAGGAAGCGGCCCGGCAAGGTGCAGCGCGATGCGATCAAGCGGGCGCAGGCGCCGAAGAAGGCTGGCAACGGCCTGCTGCTGGAGACGGCCGGGCCGCACGAGGAGGTGGCCAAGATCCTGCGCCACTGACCGTGGGCCGCGCGCAACTGGAGCAGGGACTCGGGATACTTGACGAGGCCGTCGCGTCGGTGGTGGGCGTACAGAGCTTCGTTGCCTGACACCATCCAGCGTTCCAAGGTTCCAGCGTTCCAGCACCAGGCGCCTCGGCTCTTGGACGACCAACCCCGGCGGCGGACCGCCCACGGGCTGACGAACGGAGAGCTGATGTCGGTTGACCTCGTCGGATTCCTCGGTGTGGTCCTGGTGGCGTACGTCGTGCCGGGGCCGGACTTCCTGGTGGTGCTCCGGTCGGCGACCGAACACCCCTCCAAGGGCCGGGCCGCGGCGCTCGGCGCTCAGGCCGGGCTGTGCGTGCACATGCTCGCCGCCGCCACCGGCCTGGCGCTGATCGCCGCCCGCTACCCGGTGGTCTACGAGGCCATCAAACTGCTCGGCGCCGCCTACCTCGTCTACCTCGGGGTACGCGCCGTGCTGGCCGCCCGGCGGGCCGCCCGCGAGCGGTCCGCCGGGCGGACGGCGTCTCCGGCCGCGGAGGACGGTCCGGCGCCGGACGACTCCGCGGGGGCGGACCCTGCTCGCGGCCGGTGGCGGGCCGGGTTCACCCAGGGCTTCCTCACCAATGTGCTCAACCCGAAAGCGGCGCTGTTCTTCCTCAGCATCCTGCCGCAGTTCGTGCACGGCGGCGGATCGATGACCCGGCAGATCTTCTTCCTCGGCACCCTGGACGTCCTCATCGGCGTCGCCTACTGGTTCGCCCTGGTCGCCGCCGCCACGCGGATGCGGGCGCTCCTCGCCCGACCGAAGTTCCGTCACCGCTGGGAACTGACCACCGGCTGGCTGTTCATCGCCATCGGCATCGGCGTTGCTGCCACCGCGTGAGGGCTGCCGGTGACGACCTCGCCGGCGCGTCCGGGACACCTCTCGCGTACGTCGCGGCCAGGGGTGGATCGAGGTGGACTGCTGGTCCCCCCTGCCGGAGCAGAGGCGGAGGCTCTGGAGGACGGATCGTCCGAGGAGAACGGGTCGGGCCGTTCGATCCAGGCCGCGGTCGCACGGACGAACCGCTCCGGTGAGAGCGGCTCCGCGGACTGCAGAGGGTTGAGGGGGATCAGGGCGTACGTCTCGGGGAGGCGGGCGGCGGGCTCGGCCCGCACGCTGCCGACCAGTTGGGCGCCGAGCAGGGCCAGGACGACGCGGGCGACGCGGTCGGCCTCTTCCATGGTCTCGTACTCGCCGCGCCCCTGACGTGGGCCAGGAACGACTCCCTGCGCATCTCCTGCGTCCGCCGTGTGGCGAGAGACACCGGGGCCGACCCGTGTAGGCGCACAGACGGGGGTACGAGCAGCTCATGAACGTGTCGGTTGAACTGGTGTCAGAGTCCGGAGTGCAGGAGCTGATCGGGTGGCTGGTCCACGTCATCGAGGCGGCCGGCGCGCTGATCATCTTCGCGGGCGCCGTCTGGGCCTTCACGCGATTCGCCACGACCGGTCTCCGGCGACGATCCCTCATCAGCGAGTTCAACAAGATCCGGCTCAGCCTTGGACGCTTCCTTGTCCTGGGACTGGAGTTCCAGCTGGCGGGTGATGTCCTGCGCACGGCGGTCGCCCCCAGCTTCACCGACATCGGCCAGCTGGCCGCCATCGCCGCCATCCGCACCATCCTCAACTTCTTTCTCACCCGTGAGATCGCGCAGGAACGTGCCGAGATCGAACACGACCAGAAGGAGCCCGTGCAGCGGACCGCGGCCCCCTGACCGCCGGGCCCGCACACGACCGGCGTTTGATGCCGGCCAGCGGGGAACACGGGCCGGCGAGGTGATCGACTGTGCCCAGACTGGGCGAGGTAGGCGCCCGGCTGCGGGCGTGGCCGTAACGGGAAGACTCAAGTACGCGCGGCGTGCCGCACGGGGCCCTGGAAGCGGCCGGTTCGGGCCGCCCTTCATGGCCTGGATGTGGGAGCTGTCGATCACCGCCCGTGGCAGGTCAAGACGGTCAGCGGCGCAGAGCTCGGCCGGCATCACCTCGTGCAGGGCCTGCCAGACGCCCGCGTCATTCCAGTCGCGCAGTCGCCTCCAGCACGTCATGCCCGACAAGCCCAGCCCGGCCGGCAGCCATTCCCACCGGATCCCGGTGTAGAAGAAGACGAACACAATCCCGCACAGCACCAGGCGATCATCCAGAGCCTTCCGGCCCGGATACCGATGCCGGCGCTGCCGCACCGGCAGCAGAGGCCTGATGCGAGCCCTCAACTCGTCGTCCACCACCCACGGCTGAGGATCGCGCTTGCCCACACACCGAACAGCATCACCCAGCCAGAGGGCACGCCAAGCCCATTTTGTTAGGAGCCAAAGGAGCCCGTAGGTTCCGACGTTTGGAAGCCTCGTAGCGGTGAATACGCTCGTTGACATCATTCTTATTCTGCGAGGTAGGAGAAGCGCATGGGCATCATTGCCTGGATCTTGATCGGCCTGCTCGCGGGCTTCATTGCGAAGGCGCTGATGCCGGGCAGGGACCCGGGCGGCGTGATCATCACGATGCTGATCGGCATCGCTGGGGGTCTCCTCGGCGGCTGGCTCGGCAAGGTCATCTTCGGCGTCGACTCCATCGACGGCTTCTTCGACCTCTCCACCTGGATCGCCGCGATCATCGGCTCCGTCATCCTTCTCGTGATCTACCGACTGGTCACCGGCAACAAGCGCAATCACCGCCACGCCTGAGCGGCCCGGTCCTACTGCCAGACGCAAACGGCTCCCCCTCCTTTCTAGGGGGAGCCGATGTGCTGTCGGACCTCCAAGCAGACCCGGGCCCCGCTTCCCCTGCATATCGCTCCGTCAGAGGTTCCAGGTGCCCTGCTGGCGGCTGCTTTGCCCCGTGTACCGGGTAGAGGCTCCCAGAGCCCGGTGCGTAGGGCGACTTGCGAGGGGTAGGGGCGCGCCACTGTCCGCGAGTAGAGGAGGACCCCATGCCAGCCCGGTCCGCCCCAAATGACGGAGTACCACCTGAACACGACACCGTCCTGAGCGGCCGCTACCGGCTCCAGGGCCCCATAGGTTCGGGCGGTACGGCGGACGTGTTCCGCGGCGTCGACGAGGTGCTGGGCCGTGAAGTGGCCGTCAAGGTGTTCCGCGCGGGCACGGACACGGTCACGGCCGATCGCTTCTGCGACGAGGCCCGCACACTGGCCCGCCTGTCCCATCCCGCCCTTGTCACCGTCTACGACGCCGGCCGACACGGCCAGGGCGCTTTCATGGTCACAGAGTTGATCCACGGCGTCACCTTGCGCACCCGAATGGATGCGGGCCCTCTGGGCCCCGTCCAGGTCATGCAGATCGGCGCCGACATCTCCTCAGCCCTCGACCACGTTCACGCCCGCGGCGTCATCCATCACGACGTGAAACCCTCCAACATCCTCCTCGGCGAGGAGGGCGCGCCCCACCTGGCCGACTTCGGGCTCTCTCGGACCGTCCACGATCACTCTCACAGCGCGCCCGACACCCTCGTCGGCACCCTCGCCTACATGGCCCCGGAACAGTTCCTGGGCCAAGGCGCGAGTACGGCCAGCGACATCTACGCCCTGGGAGTCACCCTCCTGGAGGCTCTCACCGGCCGGCGTGAGTACGAGGGAACTCCCATGGAGATCGGCACCGCCCACCTCCTGCGCCGGCCCCACATACCCGACGGACTACCGGAAGGCCTCGCCCGCCTGCTTGAGAAGATGACCGACCAGGCCCCGACGGCACGCCCCGACGCCGCCGCCGTCCACCATTGCCTGCAGGACATGGCGAAAGCACCGCGACCCCGCACCCCAACCATCGCCGACACCACCACACACCGCTCCCTGTTCCTCCCCCCTGCCGCTGACGCCCTACGAACGCCCGAACCTAGGAAGCATGAGGCTGCCCGAGGGCACCGCCCGATCTGGTGGGGCCTTGTGGCGGCGAGCGTCGCGGGCACCTGCGCGCTGGTGATGGGCGGCATGCCAGCAGGCAAGAACTCGCCCGTCACCGCTCCCACGCATGATCAGCCCTCGGCATCGAAGAGCACCGAGGTGGCTGCCCCGGCAGGATCCCCACCACCAGTGCCCGCGGCATCCTTTCCCGCCGCATCGACGTCCACCGCGCAGTCCCCGCCCGCAGCACCCTCCACTCCACGAGACCTCCAGGCGCCCACCATCCCCTCGTCCGTGCGCCCGGTCACGGAACGCCCGTCAAAGGCTCCGGGGGCGGCGAAGACGAAGGAGGTCCCCGGGAAGGCCAAGGGAAAGAAGGACAAGGGGCGCTGATCGACCGCCACTTCGAGAGCGCACCAGCGGCCATACAGGGCGGGCCGCCATTCCGAGGATGGGGCGCACCGGCTGAGTCCGGTTATAAGGCTTCCTGTCCGCGTCCGGGACTCAGGTCAAGGCGAGGGTGGTCTGGTCAGGGAATGGTCCGGGCGCCGGGCAGGCCGTCGGCGATGGTCAGCACCGCGTCCATACCGGTGAGCCGCAGGAGCTGGGTGACCCGGTTTATTGATCAGAAACTCATGGGGTTCCCGTCAAGGACGTTGCGGACGTGGGGGCCGCTGTCGGCGGCCAGACCCGGCTGAACCTCAGTGCCCGGTGGCACACGCCCTCTCGCATTCGGGGTGAACGTTGTCTCCTGGGCTGCGACCGGTACAGAAGGCGCGGGGATACGAAAGAGGCCCTGGACGGACCGCCGGGTCCCTCCAGGGCCTGCGAATGGGGCGGGTGTCATTCCACGCGGTGGCGGTGGGCATCGACCACGTACGGTCCGTGCCCGAAGGCCGTGCTCACACGTTCGAGCCGGCTGTAGACCTCAGCGGACACCGGGCAGTCGAACCGCGCGAGGGCATGCAGCAGGAACCGGAAGGCCAGCTCCGGGCAGACCACCCTTGCACACCGTTCAATTGCCGCGCGTGTAGCCACGAACGACTCGCCTTCCCTTGCGACACGCGCCCCGTCCAGCAGGCTCGTCAGGTCCAGAACCTCGGTCGTCAGGCGTTGATGTCCGACTGCTGCCGGTCCTGTTCCGTCGGGCATGCACGCAGTCGGGGCGGCCCACTGCGATTCCGAAGCACCCCGGGACAGGGCGAGCGGTGAAAGCCCTGCCAGCAGTTGGTCCAGCCAGGCCCGTCGGGCTCCGCCGAACGTGGGAGAGCCACCGAGCGGGTCCCCCGGAGCCTCCCACAGCAGGTCCAGCTCCGCAGGGGTGAGAGGGGAGCGATCCAGCCGTACGAGTTCCTCAAGGACCAGGATCAAGCCGGTGGGATCGCCGTCCGGGCCCCAGTACGCCAAGGCATGCTCGACCGGCCCCGGGGCGTCCAGCGGCCAATCATTGTGGTAGGAACCGCAGAGCCCCGTCACCCCGAAGTCGAAAGCCACCCACTCGTGCTGGGACTCCGGGTCGTGCACGCCGGCGGAACAGCCCTCGACCTGGTGCACGATGCCCTGGCGGACGGCACTGCCTTTGCGAGCGCCGCACTGCACGCATACCGCGAGGCCCAGCTCACGCGACTTACTACTGTTCCGGACCGGCACCCTGAGGCGTCGGACGACGTCATCGATCTCGACGCCGGACGCTCCCCGCGCGCAGAACTCGCAGCCCGCCTTGCCGAAGAAGACCTCGGTGCAGCTCACACCCAGCAGCTCATCGACGCCTCAGCCAACATGGGACCCGATCAGACGGCCGTGATCACGGCCCTGTGTATTCAACAGCAAGCCCGCAGACGCGGCACAGAGCCCACTGCGATGGAGCTCGACACCCTGGAAGCAGGGCTCGCCGCTGCGGCCAGCAGAGTTCCCAACGGAGAGCTGGCGATCGCTGGCGTGGATGCACTCGTCCGTTTCGGAGTCGAGCACCTGCTATCCGCGAGGCCCGAATCCCTGACCCACCTAGTCAAAGCTACCTACCACGCCACCATCGAAACCCTTGAGTGGCTGGAGATCGAACTGCCCAAGCGGGGCTACCACGGGGCCCTTGCCGACATCACCGCCACCATACGCCCAGGCATCCTCACCCCGTTCATCGACGCCTACGACACGATGGGTGTGCCCTACGAGTTCCTTGCAGGCCTCGACCGCACCACAACTCACCCCCACACAGGCGTGGCATCTCGACGAAGCTGCCGCCCTCTCCGCAGCTCTCAGGACGAGAGGCCAACCCGTTGGAACCATTGCCAACGCCGTCACTCACCACTCCGAGCTGACGCGGAGGATCCTCCGTCTGACCGTCGAGGCCAGTGGTCTGGACGGCGCACTGGTCAGCGCACAACTCCGAAGCCTGCGCAGCGAAGCCTCAAAGCGCCCGGACTGGGGGCTCCTCTATCGGCCCAGCACTCGAACCCCCCAGTTACGGCTCCAGCCAGACACCATCGATACCGACCTGGTCATCGAAACGCTCACCAAGGGCAACGCCTGGCTCACGCAGCTCGTCCTGCTGCTCGCCGCCAGCGCTACCGCCACGGCACATGACCTCGCCACGCGAGCTCTCGCGGTCCTGCCCGACCTCACCCCGTACGGCCGCATGAACACGGCAGCAGTCCTCACCTCTTGCTGCCCCGCTGTCCCCCTGCCAACCGATGACCCCCTCGTCAGAGCGGGCGCCGCGTCCATCACCGCAACAGAACTCAGTCACGCCTCCCAGCACCGCGACGCCCGACACCTCCTTGCCGACCCCGACCTACTGGTCCGGCACACCGCCGCTAGGAAGCTGCAGAACCCTTCGTTCGAGGACCGGGCCGTACTTCAAGCAGCCCTGGGAGTTCCCGCACGGCAATGGACCTGCTCCACGTGCGGCTCCACCACGCCCGCGGACGCGAAGACCTGCACCCGAGAGCACCCCAGACCCACACCTAGGCTCGCCTGAGACAGCGCTCGCTCGTGCTGCGCGCCGAAAGTCGTCCACCGGGGCACCCCAGTGGGCAGGGAGCATTGCATGCCCCGTGGCCGGCAGGGAAGCAGGACGGCGCCGTCCTCGCCCTGTGAGCGGCCGCAAGTGCCGTCGGCAGCTCAGGTTTGGAGCCGGTTGTGGACCTGCCCTGCCGCGAGCCGGAGTTGTCGGACAGGTCCATTCACGCCGTCCCTGTGCCGCACTTGAAGGGTATTGGCATCGGTCACCTGCCGGTATGCCGAGCACAGGCCCCCAGGCGCCGACGGTCGCCAGCAGCCAGACCAACGCCACCGATGTAAAAGCGGACTCTGATATTGGAGTTGGCTTGCATCGTTTGGGGAGGAGTCGTTATCGTCTGGCATCCGATGTCATGTCACGGGAGTTGAAGGGTGGTGAAGGGATGCTGCTGACCACTGGCCAGGCAGCGGACGAGCTGGGTTGCGCGGCCACCACCTTCCGCCGCCTTGTCCAAGCTGGCGTGCTGCCCGGCCTGTCCCGCCGGGGTAACCGCGTGATGGTGCCACTGGAGGTGGTCCAGGCTCTGCGGGACCGACAGCTTGCACCCCTCCATCAGCTGCCGGTCCGCGAGATCGCAGTGCTCCGTGTCGACGTGGCCAAGCCTGCCCTGGAAGACGATGACCGGGCCTGGATCGGCTATGCGGCACACCTGAGCGCCGCCGACCTGCTGAAATCCCTCCGGGGCTGGTGGCGCTGCGACGCGGCGAGCGTTGCGGCCGGGGGAGTACTGCCAGTGACTCTCTCCGGATACGTGGTCGCGGTCCTCACCAGACTGGACACCTGGGACATGGAAGGCGGCCGCCACGCCTTCCCCGGCGCTGTGCTGGCGGGCCATGTCACCGACCTGGCTCGCCCCACTACCCAACTGCACGCCACAGACGCCGAGACCCGAGAAGTCGCCGGACTGCTGCTCGGCACCCGCCTGATTTCCCACTCGGGCGGAGCGATCGCCTACGCCTGCACTTCCTAGGGACTGTGATGGACGCCAAGACCTACACCGCTGCTCTAGGTGAGTTGCGTGTGCTGCGGGACGACATCAAGAAGGCGCAAGCGGCGCTGGCCCGACTCGAAGCCGAACGCGACAAGAAGATCACCGCGCTGGCCGAGTACGAGAAGGCAAAGGCCGAGCGGATCGCGCCGGCCGCGGGGCTGAGTCTGGCCGAGGTCGTCGCCCTGGTTCCGGCGCTGGCCCCAGCCACCCTCGCCGCCGAGCCCGCGCATACCGTGCCGGAGCAGCCTGCCGTGGTGGCGGCGCCCGCGCCCGTGCAGGCTCCGGAGGCAACCGAGGAGGATGAAGTACCCGGCGCCCTCGCGCCCGCGCTGACACCCCGGATTGCCGCCCCCGAGCCGCCGACCGTCGAACCAGTGCCACCGCCAGCCGCCACCTCCGCGCCCCCGCCGGCCATCGCGGAACGCGAGCGCGCCCTGCCCTCGATCCCCGAAGGCCCCGAGGGCGACAGCTGGTTCACTCACACCCCGAACCTGGCCTCCACTCACCCCAACTTCACCCAGCAGGCCCGCTCCACCGTCTTCCTCGACGCCGCCACCGGCACCCTGGTCCACCGCGACCGGATCCTCCAGCTCGCCCTCGGCCACGGCTCGGTGGGGGAGATCCTCACCGCCGTCTTCCACGCCGTACCCGAAGGTGTCGAGCGGATCTACATCACCGCCGGCGACCCCTGGCACCGCGACACCGACCGCCACCCCTACCTCAAGGACGCGGTGGCCGCCTGGCTGAACGCCCCCGCCCCCGGCTGGCGTACCGACACCGGCCGCGGCAAGGACCGCCTGGCCGGCCACTTCGTCCACCCCCGCAACCCTGTCGGCCGCTACCAGCGCGACAACAGCGAACAGCACGTCGAAATCCGCTCCGCGGGGGAGTGGTTCGACACCACCGACATCGCGCCCGCCATCGTCCGCGACGCGTTCGTCCTGTTGTGGACCACCCTGCGCGCCCACTGGCCCGACGCCGTCATCATGGGATCCCCCTCGCAGACCGGCCGCGACCTGTGGACCCGCACCATTCCCGAACGCGGCCAGTTCGCCGACGGTTACCCCGTCCTGTCCGAAGAGCTCCGAGGCCTGCTCCACGCCACCGCCGGACAGGGCCGCACCGAGCTGATCACCCCACCGCGCGTCCCCGAGCAGCTGTCCGCCCTGGTCGAGTACGACCGCACCTTCGCCTACGCCAAGCACACCTGGAAGTCCGGAGTCGGCACCCCCCGCCGCGTCACCGCGACCACCTTCGCCACCTGGTCCGAGAAGGACCAGACGAAAGCCCTCTTCGGCTGCGGACACTGGCACGTCCGCGTCACCGTCCCCACCGGCTGGAACCACGTCGGGATCCTGCCCGCACCCGCCCCAGGCGACCGGGCCTGGCACTACCCCTCCACCCCCGGCACCACGTTCACCACCTGGGCCGGCGGCCCCGAGATCTACACCGCCCTCGCCAACCCCATCCAGCCCTGGAAGATCGAAATCCTCGACGGACTGCTGTTCGACGACGGCAAGCCCCTCGACGACTGGTCGAAGAAACTCAAAGAAGCCTGGTCCCGCCTCGCGGCCCAAGCCCAGCTCCACGGCGACCCCGCCCAGCGCACCGCCGCCCACCTCGCCTCCCGCGCCGTACGCGCCATCCTCCTCTACGGCATCGGCTCCTTCGCCCAGCGCCCCCGCATGGTCACCGGAACCACCCCCCGCACCATGGAACGCGACGTCCCCACCGACGCCGAAATCATCGCCTTCGACCACGACCACATCACCTGGCAGCGCCCCACCGGCTTCGCCCGCGACCCCTACGCCCACCCCGAATGGGCCGCCGGCATCTGGTCCGGAGCCCGAGCCGCCCTGCTCTCCCAACGCATGCGCGCCGACAACACCTTCGTCGGCGCACTCCACACCCAGCCCGGCAGCGTCGTCGCCTTCCGCACCGACGCCCTCTACCTCACCGCCCCCCAGAACTGGCCCCACCACAACCAGCCCGGCGACTACCTCAACAAAGGCCACCTCACCGGCCCCATCCCCGCCCCCACCACCGAAGACGAACTCCTCACCCTGCGCGACGCCGGACGCGCCGCCCTCACCCCAAACCCCGAGCAGGCCTGATGCCGCCCCGCCGCCGCAGCACCCCACGCCCCGCCAACGAAGCAGCCCGCCTCACCGACCAACTCCAGGCTGCGGGCCTCACCAAACGCGACATCGCCCGCATCATCAACCGCGACCCGTCCCTGGTCTCGCAGTTCTACACGCGCGGCAAAGGAGCCGCCTTCATCCCCGCCCTGACCCACGCCCTGGAAGCCATCCAAGCCGGCATCAGCGACATCCCCGCCCTCGCCGCCCTCGCCGCCCCCCACATCACCCGCCGCACCACCGCATCCGGCGCCCGTGCCCGCGTCCGCAGCAAAGCAGTACTGATCACCCCCAGCGGAAGCGGCACCGGCCGAGTCAGCACCCAGGCCATCGCCTCAGGCTCCACCCGCCTGCGCCCCCTCATCGCCGAAGCCGCCCAGCGCGGACTGCGGCTGGCCTTCACCGTCCGCCTCCACAAGGCCGACTACGTACACCCCTCCGGCAGCCGCACCGACTCACCCGGTATCCGCCGCGACACCATCCAGCGCCCTGGCCAAAGCGAGGAACGCTCCTACGGCTCCGCCGCCACCGGCGGGTTCGACGCCGCCGACTTTGCTCGCCGTGTGGACGCCACAGGCGGGGATGTCACCGCAGCCGTCCACCAGTGGCTCGTGGAAACAGGCCGCATCCACCCCCACGCCCACATCACCCACCTCGAGATCCGCACCTGGCGCCCACGCTAACCAGCACGCTGGACCTGCTGGCCTCTTCAGCGCGTCCCTGCGTGAGCTGCCGCCTTCACGACCAGCCTGCCAGGCCCCGCGGCCGCGGCTAGAGCTCCGGCTGCGTGGCCAGGAGAGGCTCCGGCGCATTTCGGAGCCCAGCGCGATCCCCAATTTTCGCCATTCCTCACCGACGTAGGGAGCCTCGTCCTAGTAGGTCAGGGGTCTTCGGCGACAGTGTCACTCGCATACCCACACGTAGCGAGGACGGCAGTTCGGGACGCGATGTCGCATGTCTGCGGAGGTCAGCGACTCAAGCTGCCGGTAGAGACAACCAGACAGGTGCTGTTGTTGTGCTGGCTTGATGGTGGCCTGGCTGGACTTGCTGTCGTGATGATCCATCAGTTTCTGTCAGAGCCCGCTGCTACACAAACCTCTGAGGGATGGGCGGCGACCGCGGCCCAGCCAGGGGAGGGGACAGCATGTCGAAGGTTCCGGACGGCTTCCACCGTGTACGCGCACACATCCGACGTAATCCGAGGCCCAAGAGCGCTACGCGGATGAGCGGATGGATGATTGCCGGGCTGCTGACCGGTGCCTGGTTGTGGGGGCAGGTCTTCGGATTCGGCGAGACCACCGCCACCACACCACCACACCACCGGCGGACCCGCAGCCAGCGGTCTCCACCCCCGCCGTGCGCTGATGGTCGCAAACGGTCGGCCCTGCGGATACGCGGCCCGCGCGGGGCCGCCGAAGTCACCTCTGCCGCCATAGTGGCGCTCGCCGTGCTTGTCCTGGCCGTCCGGATGGCCGGCCTTGCCTTCAGCACGCTGAAGGACGCCTGGCCTGCCGTACTGGCCCTCATCCTGATAGCAGGAGCCGTCACCGCGTGGCGGACCGCCCAGGCCGCAGCTATACGACGCCGCGATGCCGAGAGACTGGCTTCCCTGACGATCACCCTCTCTGGAGCAGGCCCGCTCGGCGGCGGCGCTGCCGAACTCGACGCCATGGACGACAGGCAGTTCGAGTACGCGCTGCGGGACCTTCTCGTCCGTGACGGATGGCCGGCTCGCCGTGTGGGCGGCGGTGGAGATCAGGCCGCCGATGTCATCGCAGACCACCCGCAACGCGGCCGCATTGTCGTGCAGGCCAAGCACACGCGCGTTGGAGGGAAAGTGGGCTCATCGGTGATGTACATCGTGAAAGGGACTGCCGGCCCCGCCCACCGAGCCGACCACGCCGTTGTCGTTACCAACTGCCATCACCCGCGATGCCATCACCTGGGGCGACCAGCACGGCGTCCGCTGGGTCGACCGGGCAGAACTACGACGCTGGGCAGAGGGAGGCAACGCGCTGCATGAGATCCTCGGACTGCCAGTCCGCGTCCGTAAAACACCGTTCAGACGCGCCGCATGACCGCCCCCATTTCAAGGACCAGGGGCAAGATACGAGACGCCCTAGCTAGTGTGTGCGGGCCCCCGTCCCGGCCATGGGCGCGGTGGGGTCGGCGACGCGCCTCGTCCGCGCTGGCCTCGCCGCGTAGCGGGCGCCCAATCCCGCCGCGGTCGAAATCCGTTGGCGGGCGGGCGGAGGAGCGGGTGATCATGGACTGCCGCCGTCCCCTGCCCGGGACGGCGGCGTTTTCGTGTGCCGCTGTCGCCTGGAGGGACCCGTATGCCCCGTGTGACCCCTGTGCCGACCGTCCGACGGGTGCTCGGCGGTGGGCCGTTCGCCGAGATCGGGGAGCCTTCGGTCGCTGTCCCCGACGACCGCTCGGGGCTGGTCGCGGTGGGCGGGGACGTGGGGTCGGTGCAGTGGAGCGGCAACGGGACCGCGGACGACGGGTGGGGCGGTCACCGGATCGGCGTCTACGAGCCGGACGTGCTGCGGTGCCGGCACCTGCTGCGCTCCTGAAGCCCGTGCGGTCGCTGGCGTTCCATCCCGTCCTGCCCCTGCTGGCCGTCGGCACGGGGAGCTACGACGGCGGCTACTGCTTCGAGGGCGAGCTGCTCCTGGTCCACCTGGACACCGGTGAGGTCGTCTCCGCCCTGAAGCACGAGCGGGAGGTGCTCGACGTCGCCTGGCCCAGCTGGACCGAACTGCGCATGGTGCTGGCCCCGCCCGACGACTGGGTGGACCCGGGGGCGCGGGAGCAGGGCCACACCGCCGTGGTCTCCCGCGCGGACTGGGGCGTGGTCGGCGCGCGGGACATCCGCGCGGAGGAGGTGGACGTGCCCGTGGCGCCGTACGCCCGGCCGGACCGCGCACCGCGGGCCCGCCGGCTGCTGGCGAAGCTCGCGGGCGCGGTCGGCCTGGACTGGGCGGTGCGGCGGCGGGTGTGGGCCGTCGAGGGTCTGGCGGACGGCCGGGTGCTGGCCGCGCTCGACGGGGTCCTCGCGGAGTCGTGGCTGCCGTCGGGGCAACGGCAGTGGGCGGTCGGGGATGAGGAGGGCGGCCGCCAGCTGGTGCCGGCGTCCGACGGGGCGTCCGTGTGGACCAATGCCGAGCGGCGCGGCCGCCGTACGCGGACGGGGTGGAGACGTCCGCGCCCCGGGTGGCCCGGATCGACCTGGACACGGGACGGGTGCTGGAGACCGTGAGCGCGGGCGAGTACGCGGTTCTCGTCGCGGGCGGCAGGAAGCGGCTGGTCCTGCGGCTGGTGGAGGAACCCCGAAAGGCCGACTGGCGGCTGCTGATGTTCGAGCTGGACGGAACGGCCGCCGAGGGCCCGGAGGTCAGGGGCTTCGACCTGTTCAACCACCCGTTCCCGATGCGCCGTTCGAGCCGCCCGTATGCGCTGGTGGGTACCGATCCGGAGTGGGCGCACCGGGGCCTGTGGGTCGCCGCCGTGGGCGCGGACGGGACGCTGCGTCCGCTCTTCCCGCACAGCTGGGTGCCGCAGGAGCACCACTTCGGGGGTCCGGCGGTCGAGATCGGGGAGTCCATGGTCTACGCGGGCTCCGTTTACGAGCCGCAGGGGCACGGCCCTGGCGGCTCGTACATCGTACGGCGTTCCCTGGACGGCGCGGTGCTGTGGGAGCACCGCGCCGACCACCCCGCGACGGCGCTGGACTCGGACGGCGAGGCGGTCTACGCGACAGACAACTCCGGAGCCCTGACTGCCCTGGACGCCGCGACGGGCGTGGTGCTCTGGCGGACCGCGGCCTCAACTTTCCTGCCGCACGAAAACGATCGGAACCGATGGATGCCGATCGATTCCCGTCTGCTCCCGCCCGGTTCTGGGTGCGCGACCCGCACGCCCGGACGATCCGCCAGGTCGGCCCCGGAGCTCAGCCGGGGCCGCCGCCGGGGCGGCCACACCGACCGAGCGCACCGCACGGGTGCGCCACGGCGGCTCCCAGCGCGGTGGTGGCGCCGTAGGGGCAGCCCTGGGCGGCCCGGCCGCTGACCGGGAGGCGAGCAGCTGATTCCGACGAAGTCCAGATAAGAGATAGCGTGAGGAAGTAGGTTGAGGGTGAGCCCCACTAACGGCACGACCCCTAAATCTGAATTGCCATCTTATCGGCGAAGGATGAAAAAGGGTTGGAAATTTAACCTCAGCAAGGAGCTTTAGATGCCTGAGATCTCAGTGGCCGAGGAGTGGGAAATGTTTCGCGCCTGGCTGGAAATTAATGCTCCAGGAACGCTCCTCTCCCTGAACCCGCCTGCCAGCGAAAGCGAGATCGAGAGGCTTAGCGGAAATGGATATTCTATACACCCAGACTTGCTGGCCCTTCTCTGTTGCCACAATGGAGCCCCCCCTGTCACACGAGGAGGTTCGCCTTCGGCCTATCTCCCCGGGGGATACTCCCTTAAGAAGGTCGATCAAATCCTGATTGGACGCTCCGTCATGCTGGAGGGCATAGAGTGCGAGCGCCGACGAGGTACGCTAGTGGACAATTATGGCCTCACCTGCCATACGGATTGGCTACCCATTGCCAGTGACTCAGCTGGAGGCCAACTGTTCCTGGACAATCGCAAGGGCCCACTGCTCGGTTCCGTACTGGCCTATGACGACGGGCGTTTGCAGTACCAGCCAAAGTGGCCCTCGTTGCGGAGCATGCTGCGTGAAATGAATTCTTCCGTCAGGGGGCGCGGTAATGCCGGAGGGCTGAAGCCGCGAGTGCGGCCCGGCGAACTAACCATCGAGTGGTATGATCCGCGATTTCCTTAGATTTCACGCACTGATTTGAACGCAATTTCAGAGTCTTTGGGGGTTCGTCCCCTACCCAGCTTCGTCCTCGTTCTGCCGCTGGCCAGATCTCCGCATGCCCGGGGAGAAACCCGCCAGCCCGACTGCCTCGCCCCGGTCCGGGCTCGCCGGGGGTTCAGGAATATCCGTGCCCACTTGCTCTGCCCGGCCCGTGTTTCTCAATGGACAAGAACCGGTCCCGTGGACGTCTCTCGGCTCGAAGAACCGGAGACCCGCCACCTGCTATCGCCGGTGAAACCGTCCCAACTCCCCGAGGCCCTTAGGCAATCGACAGGCCCAGAAAACCTTGGTAGGTAAGGAACAAGCTCAAAAAACCATCCAGGGGGGCGCGTCGACTGACGCGCCCCCCTGTAATCAAACCTCTTTACGGGATGGTGCAGACTTGAGTTGTGCTGCATCCCTCATATCGAGGCGATTCGAAGTAGAACCCATCGTCGTGCAGCATGCGGTTTGCCAGGTAGAAATTTCCCAGGTCGGAGCCGGCGGCTTCGTTCTGAATTCCAGGGATTGCCGCGCGGCCACATTTCTGAGGCCAGGTGGTACCGGACAGTGCAGCGTAGCGACCGTCCGCGTTGAGCATCCATTTTCCATTCACGGGCTTAGCGAACAGTTGCACGCACGGCTTTCCGTTCGTGTAAATCTGGCCGCCACTCTCCTTGGTGCGAGCAAATGGGAATTCATCGCACTGAATCCCTCTTGAGTCGCCGAGGGCATCCGGGTGGGCGGACCATGGTTCAAGATTCGCCGACACGCCTCGATCGCAAACCCGCCGTCGATTTTCGGCGGCAGTCGGCCCGTCGGCTTCTCGATGTAGCGGCGACTTTTCCTTGCGGCTTCCAGGGTGGGAAGCGAGTTTTTCGCGGAGCAGCCAGTAGTATGCCGCAGCTACTGGATAGCGATGGTCGTCCAGCTTCCAAACCGGCTTATGGCCAGACATGACACACGCGGGTGCCGCGGACATTCTGCTGTCGCACCGAACCTGCCCAAGTGGCACTGTTTGCCATGCGGCTCCTTCGATTTCGTCCGGCTTGTATCCCGGAATTGTGAATTTTACTGATGCGTTCAGGTCGAAAAAATTGACCGCATCAGTGGCACCGTTTGTCCATTGGACGCTGGCGAATGCACTGGCTTTGTGTCGATCGGTGCGGCCGAACCACGTATCCCCTTCGGGCCAATTCGAGACCGTCGGAGTGTTGCAGACTGCGACAGTGCAGGAGATCTCGAGACCGTTTGCCGAGATTCTGTCTATCTCACCCTGTACGTCAAAAAGCTCCAAAGTGACTTTTGTGTTGAATCCGTTCGAGAAGCCGCCGCCACCTTCTGCTGCGCGGCGGGGAATCTTTATTTCTTGTAGAAGGTGGAACGAAACCGTTCCCACGAGTCTCGGCGTGCTGCTGCTCCGATCCCAAGCTTGGGCGAGAATGTCTCGCTTATAGCAGGCGTCGAATCGCGTCACGCTGTACGGTTTAGAGGTTGTCTCGCACCGCGGAATGAGTGGGCTCCATGCGGTGGTTGCTGAGGGGCTGAGGGTCTTTGCAGAATTGGGCGGCGTGTAGGAACCGCGGTCCACAACCTGAACGCAGGTGAACTTCCCCTGCGAATTCGGGCTCTGGCACCGAGGAGCAGAAGAACCCGAACCACGCAGCTGAGGGCCGCTGGAATCATATTCTTCTGGAATGTCGTATGAAAAATCCGGAAGAGAGTTCGGGTTGGGCTCCGGGAGAGCTATCTGCGGCAGGGGGCTATAATTGCTCGGGGCGAACGCCACTGCGTCGTATGCCAGGTCGAGGTCTCCTGTGGCGCTCTGGACCGTAGTCGACAGTCGCACCGCCAATCTGTCGCCAAAATCGTAGTATCCAAGGGAAACCCATCGGTTACCAGAGCCCTTTTGGTTTATTGTCTTGGCTTGAGTTCCCCAGCGTGTCTCGATTTCATATGTGGCCTGCGACTCTTGCGCTCCATGATCGGGCAAGTGTATGAAAACCTCACGCTGCCCAATTGGCTGATCTGTTATCTGCCATGTCCCGGTGACCTTCATGCGATTTCCGGCCTCGTCGCCGTTCCTGGTATGCGCGAACCAGAAGTGGCCGCCGTAGCCGGCGCCAAGCTGCTGGAAATCGATTCTTGCGCTTGGTGTGGCGAAGTCAAGGGAGAACGTTCCGCTGTTGGCCTTGGGCTGGGTGCAGCCCGGGCGTGAGATGGGCGTACCGTCGGGAACGTCGTCCACGATGAGTGCGTTGGCGGGCAGGCCTTGGGTGGTGCAGTTGGGCGGGTACGCGGTGCCGTCCGCCTCTTCCTTGTAAGTGGCAGGGAAGCGTATAACTTCGTTGCCGCACTCCCCGAGGGCGCACTCCTTCCACTTGGCCGGCTGGTTCCACCAGCACTTGAGGTCGTCGCGGGTACAGGCGCCGAGCCCAGGCTTATTCTGGTCGTTCGGGCCTATCTTGCTGGGGTCACAGCTGTTCGCGGCGGTGCAGAACAGACTCTCGGCCGGCTTGACTTTGGACTTCAGTGCGTCGCTGTTCCACCAGGCGGGTCGGAACCCCGCGACCATTGTGCCCGGGGACTCCAATGCCGAGAGGGGGCGGGCCGCCCAACCGAGGACCTTTTCCTGGTAGGGCCAGTCCTGGGGGTGCTTGGCGTGCGAGTAGTCGTTGCTGCCGGGTAACGGTCCCTCGAGGAAGGGGGCTCGATTGGCCCTCCACAGCGGGTTGGCAGGGTTGTTGGTGAACCCCACACCCCACAGCCCGCCGTTGTTCCCGGCCGCGGCCTTCGGGTAATAGCCGGAGTTGTAGGCCCAGAGGGCGAAGAACCAGTTCTCGAGATACTTGGGATCGCCGTTGTTGACGATCAGCCCGTCCTGGTTGGTGACGTTCCACTTGTCGGCCAAGACCCGCTGGCCAGCGGCGACGTTCGCGGTGTAGTCGAGCGCCGCAGCCTCCTGCTGCAGCGTGCTCAGCGTGGCCACCGTGCCGGGCTTTTCCCTGCCGTGCATGCGCATGCCATCGGTGATCTGAGTGATGCCGTAGCCGCAGTCGGCGTCGGCCCAGTTGATGCCCCACGGGTCATTCTGCTGACCGTCGGCCGCGTACTTGATGCCGTAGTAGTTGCCGATCAGCGGGTTCCCGGTGACACCGGGTACGACCACGCGGGAAGCCTGCCACATGTTGGATTCCTGGGCGGTGACGCCCAGCAGAACCTGTGCCGGTATGCGGCCTCCGCTGTTGAGGCCGACGCGGGGAAACAGGGTCTGCGGCTGATAGGCGGACATTCCCAGGTTCTTCCAGTTCGCCGGCCGGGAGACGTGCTGGTCCAGAGTCCCGTTGACGGCCTGGTCGACCGCCCACTCCACCTGGCGGGGCTTGGGCTGCATGACCTGCTTGGCCGGGTCGTTGCGCGCCACCGCGCAGTAGCGCTCGTTCTCGACTGTCGAGTCGGCGGCCATTGGCACGGCGAGCGCGGAGCCGGCGCGTGCGGAGGACTGCGTCGGCGCGCCCAGGACCGGCGAGGGAGTCGTTCCCGTGGCGGCGCTGGCGTCGGGCGCCTTTGGAGTGACGGTAAAGGTGGCGTCCTTACCGGTGGCAAGGACTTTAAGGCTGATCTGCGCGGTATTGGCGGTCAGGTCCTGCTGCTTACGTGGGTCGCCCTGGCCAGCCGCGGCCACCTTGGTGACCAGCGCCTTGGCGCCTGTCGTGGCCTGGGACTCCTTGGGAACGTCCGGGCGGCGCTGGACTGTCTTGGGCAGGGGGTCCGCAGCCTGGGTCTGGCCCGTGATGAAGACGGTACCGTTGGCACTGCTGGACAGGTCCATCTTCGTCAGCGCACCGCGCGCCAAGACGGCTTGCTTGGTCTTGCCAGCGTTGCCACGGACGATGTCAGCTGCGGTGATTCGCTTGACTTCGGCTTTGTCCGTGGAGCCGGCGGGGCGGTCCAGGTAGACGAGGCCGCCTTCGGCATCGGCCTTGAGCCCGAAGGGCACCTGTCCGGTGCTGGCGAGGGCGGTGCGTTTACCCTGCTGGTCGATGCGGGTGAGGCGTGCGGAGTCCGCCGCAACGATGTCATTCCCGACCGGGATGGCGGAGGTGACCTGGCCAGCCAACTCGGTGGTCCGGGTGACTTTCGCCGCTGCGGTGTCCACGGTGAGCAGGCGAGTCTGGTTCTTGGTGTCACCGCCGGCCTGGGTTAGGACAGCCGTCTCACCGATGCCGCAACCTGGGCTGAAGTAGGCGAGCGAGGCCTGACGGTCCAGCTTCGTGACTGCACCGGACTCCAGATCCACCACTGCGGTGAACGCGCCCCGCGCCATGAGCTCGGGCTTGTTGGTGAACGTGCGCGGCGCGTAGGCGATCATGGCCCGCTTGCCCGACCCGGTGACACAGGCATTGCCGATCCACATATCGGCGTCGAAACCGGGTTCGGCGAGCGTCGCGGCCGTCCGCCAGCCGTAGCCAACCTTCTGGTCGGCGACCAGAAGGTGGAACCCGGCGGAGTCACCGCTGGTGGTCCAGGCCCGGTCCGTCGAGGCTTTCCAGCCCTTGCCCAGGACCTTCTCGCGGTCGGTGGGCGAGATCTGGGAGGGGTCCGTGGCGGCAGCGCCAGCGGCATCCGGCTTCGCCCATGCCTGCCCTTGGAGCAGGCCGCATAACAGTGCGGTACTCACGAGCGCCGCTGCTGACACACGGCGCCTCCTTACACGAGGTCTCAAGGGAGATCTCCTTGGTCGGCGGATACGGGACTCGCCGCGCAAGACCACCCGGATGCGGGTCTGATGGAGACGTGGCCATGCATCGTGGACGGCTTCGCGAGCGAAGAATTAGGTGGTACAGAGCGCCTTGGTGGCGGCGTGCTGGCTGGGGCCAAAGCACGTCACAGGAGCGTCATCTGGCTGGAGTTGGCTGCTACCTGCGCGCGGTGCCCGACGCGCGGGGTTCCTGGGACGGACATAAAATTGCCGCGCCCTATCTTGATCGACGCATGGAATTTTCCGTGCACATTTGCGTCAACTCGATTGGCGAAAAAGACGCCGATTACCCTGCTAGATTGGGGAATTAAATCAAAGCGTCGAGCATTCGCGATATGGCTGTCGGGACTGGGATTTGGATACCGAGGAAGACGCCTGCGCGCAAACGCGCCCATCGCGCGTCGGAACCACTCTCAAGCCCCCTCCCCGTTAGATCCTTAATCCGATTAGACCATGTCTAAATTCGGGATGAACCAGAAAATCGGCCAGTTTTTTGATCATTTCCACTTTGGAGAGTGATGGACCCGGCCGAAAATGACTGCAACACGTGCCTGGAATGGCCCCAAGGCCATCAAGGCCAACGGCACTCTCAACACCGACCAGCGGCGCGCGGCCTGTTGGGCTCGGCCCGGCCTGGGGCCTCGGTTGTTCCTGACGCATGAAGCTCAGGGCGGCATCCTGGGAAGCCCGCCAGGAGGCGATGGCACCGCAGATGACGGGCGCCCTCTAGCTGTCGTCCGCCAGGCTGAAGGAGCCGGGTGCAGGTACGGGCGTGTTGTCAGCGGTGGCCCGCACACTGATCCCATGACCTCGCGAACGCGGTCGCCGGATGGAGCGAGAACGAACTACTGACGCTTCCGTAGGCCGACGTCTACGAGGCGCTCAGGGAACGGTTCGCCCGGCCGTCCCACGGAACCGATCGCCACATCCACATTACGAAGAGCCTCCCGACCTGCGGAAAGGCCGGTGGTCATGCCCCTAATCAGCGGTCTGTCGATGCCTCCGGAGCCGGTGACACCACCCCCCCAAGACATGCGATCGACAGGGGGAGAAAGTCATGCCAACTCCGGAGGTCGGGCGCCCCGTTGCGGGGCAACCAAAACGGTAGGGGGGGGTACGGCGCCGAACTGGGTCGGTGGCGACCTCCGGTGCGAGGGAGCGCCTGAGTGCGAGATCTTTGGCGGCCTCAGCTGGACGCCCGTTCCCATCCCGAGGCACGACACCGGGGACCGCAGCCCTGGGGCCGGGATCCGTAGCGTGCCGAAGGGCCGCCACCCTGGCAGGGCGCGGAGGCCTTCGGCCAGCTTGCCTTACGAGGCGGGGGAGGGAACTCCACATGCGTGCCGCCGCAGCCGGCCGCGATGTCGAGCAACTGGTCCCGCTCCACCCCGTCGACCGCGAGGCCCCAACGGATCTTGGTGGCGGTCCACTCGGCGCCGTACCGGCCCAGGGCATCCGGGGCCCCCAGCAGCCACTCCGCCGGGTCCCGGTCGGCCTTCGACCGATTCGAGCGGGCCGTGACTGCGACCAGAAAGGTCTGCGAAGTTAGGCATAGAGGCTCCTTGCGGCACAGTCATTAAAACGCGCCGTCAGATTCCGGCCAGGTGACTCGGTTGTCGCTTCGTCACAGCTCTGCGCGCTGCAAGAAGAAAGCGCAGGCAGTGCCCGCACGACCGCCGATCCAATTGCCGACAGAACGTCCAGCCACTGTCTCTAGGCTGTTGGTTTCGCTAGACTTCGGGACAGGAGTGCCGCATCGGGGGGAGTATGTCGCTTATGCGACAAATGTAGCGTGGTTTGATTCACGTATGCGCCCGGGGTGGGGATTTCGGAGCGTCGGGGCGCAGGCGGCATTCATCATCAAGTTCTATCACCATGTCTCGATTCCCCCTCGTGATGCTTCCAGTATCCGGGTTACCTCGGCCAATGAAGCCATTCTCTCAATGGCATCGCGCGAGGCCGTCTGCGGCGGAACGGACACACAGAGATGAGGTTGCGTTGAGCAAATATATACGGATTGCTGTCGGTGTCGCGGCGATAGGGCTTCTGACAGCATGCGGAACGGCTACCCAAGGGCAGTCTTTAGATGTGGGCGAAGTGGCAGCGCCCCCTCGGATTTCATTGAACTCCATACCTGCGGCGCCGACCAAGGGTTTAACGAAGGGTATGACCCTTCCCCTCGACGGATATTCCACCAATCCGCGCGATCAGTACGCCTGGCAGGTCGCAACGCAGGATCAGTGGCGAACCTGTATGGACCGCTACGGATTTAAGAAGTTCGGACCCCCTGAGCCGCCACTAGAGGTAGCTGTCGGTGCTGCGGATGCCGACATGGGTCGACGCTATGGAATTTCAGATCCAGAAGCCGCTAAAACGCGGGGTTACCATCTCCCGGAGACCCCAGAGTCGTCGCGCTGGGAACCCGCAAAGGGCGCCGAGGAAGCTGTTTTCACTGGAATCGGACCGGACGTAGCCGGCGGCACTTACAAAGGTCAGAAGATCCCCGATGGCGGCTGCCGAGGGGAAGTGAAGCGCCTCCTCCCCATGCCTCAAACGCCTACCGTCGCCGACGCCGAAAGCCGTGCCTTCTTGGCAGCGAAGGGCGACGAGTTCGTCAAGGCGAAAATTGCCCAGTGGTCCGACTGTATGAAGAAGCGTGGATTCGACATCAAATCGCCCATCGACGATATCTCAACTCTCGGGGTAGATGTAAATTCCCAGACGCCGAGCGCTCGCGAAATTGAGGTCGCGGTAGCCGACGTCGAATGCAAGGTTGACACGAAACTTGTGGACCTCTGGCACAAGAACGAAGAATCAAAGCAGCAGCAAGAGATTGCGAAGGATGCCTCAGCTCTCGCAGGAGAGCGAGAAAGTAAGAATAACGTGGTCAGCAAGGCTGCACAGGCATACGGGGCGCGGGGCTAACAAATGATTTCGAGAATGCTGCGCGCGTCGTTCGCTGGCCTCCTTGCTTTTTCTGTCGCATTCTTCGTAGCCCCCAATGCTCAGGCTGCGACGACGTACTCCGCCGACGAGTGCACCTCCGCCAACAACAGCTACTGCTTTGCGTTGTATTACGACAGTCGTGGCGAGCAGACGTGGTACGCGACAAGTTCGTGCTTTGTGACCAACAGGAGCATACCGGACCATTCAGGATATTCACCCAACGGTGCGATATTCGCACGCTTCGTCTTCGACGCTGGCTTGATGTCCAACCTCTACAACACCTGTAGAGGTGCTTCCGGTTCTAACCGGACGCTGAAGAATGCGTCAGCTTCTGCATCGAATGGGGAATGCTCTGCAAGCTATAGGGTCTACTACAACTCCGGCTATGGCGGACTTAGTCAGACATTCCTGCCGAACTGCGGCGAATACTGGCCCGCAGAAAACTTGCTCGCCGCACTGAAGAATGAAAATGCGTCTAACGTGCGGTATTGAGCGCGGGGGGAATTCCGCAGTTATCTCAGTAAAAGCGGATAGGGGAAGTCGCAACTGCTAAAAAGCGACTGAAATAACCCGCGCGGCCGATCCTGTTGCGATCTCGCCATCACGGGAGAGCCTTCATGTTCCGTGGAGGAGCTCACTCTCTGTCCGGAGACACAGTTGATGCATAGGCCTTGATGGCCCCCGCTCTGTGGCGGGGGCCATCACACCAAGTCGGCTCAAGCGTCGCTGACAGCGCTGGGGCTGCCCATGCGTGCGCTGCAGAGCGTTGATGGGTGCTCCCGCCGGTTTTCCAGAATTGGGCCGAATCAAGGTTGCGGGCCGTGGCGGAGGCCAGGAGGCTGAGACCGCCTCCGGGGCTCCCGCTGTGCGGGCCACAGGCACGAAGGGCAGGCCGCCGCCCCATACAGCCCGCACGCCACCTCTGAAGCAGACGGTGAAGAGGGGCCCTCCGCCCCGGGCGCCTCCCGCAGGGCAGACGTCGAGTGCGTGCGGGGCGGTGAAAGGGAAGCTCTGGGCCATGCACCTGTGTGCGGAGTGGGCGCCAGTCTTGGGCGTCGCGCGTTCAGCGTTCGCGGTCTTGCAACGGGACCGCTGGCCTCCGGGCCCGGTATTACTGTGTCCCCTCTGTCGAACAGATTACCTGGGGGGTGTCGCCGGGTCCGGCAGGTGCCGTCGGAGACGCTGATGAGAGACCCGGCCACCGTCCGGCCTGGTGCAATGCCGGGCAGTTCGCGGGCGGCAGGTCTGCATAACGTGGATGCGTGAGCACGGTGCCAACGCCGAGGCCGGCACGGTCAACACCTGCGAAAGGGTGCGATGTTAGACACCGAAGGCATAGGCGTCTTCCTCGGGATGGACGTCGGCAAGACGGCCCACTACGGCCACGGGCTCACGCCGGCCGGGAAGAAGGTCTTCGACAAGCCGATGCCCAACAGCGAGCCGAAGCTGCGGGCCGTCTTCGACAAGCTTAAGGCCAAGTTCGGCACTGTCCTGGTGATCGTGGACCAGCCCGCTTCGATCGGCGCCCTGCCGCTGAGCGTCGCCCGCGACGCGGGCTGCGAGGTCGCCTACCTGTCCGGACTGGCGATGCGGCGGATTGCTGATCTGTATCCGGGAGAGGCGAAGACCGACGCGAAGGATGCGGCGGTGATCGCGGACGCGGCCCGCCGTCCTCGGACGGGCTGCTCCCAGCCCCGTGGCGTTGTCGACCGCGGGTAGGGCTCCGGCAGCCGTCACACGTCGCCGGTCACCGCCCCGGTCGGCAGCATTCACTCCTGCTCCGGCCTCGACCCCGCAACCCCCGACCACAGCTCCGGGCGAACCTCTGCGGGACGCCCTGCGGGCTGTCGGCGCCGACTGCTGCACTGCCCGGATGACACATGCCCACGAGGACCTCGAGCAAGCCGCCCGCACTCCAGCACGGACGCCAGCGCGCAGACCGAAGGTGTCCGCGCGCTCATCGGCATCGCCCGCCAGGACGCCGCCCACCGAAGCCGGGCCCTCGCCGGGCTGGAGTGGCTCGCGGCGCCACCGGGGCCGAGCCAGCTACCGCTCCGAAGCCGTCCGGAACGCGTGCACAGCCCTGTACGCGTTCGACCCGGACCGTGCTGTGCGTGGTCTCGTCGCTCTGGAGGCCACCACAGCAGCCCTGCTCGCCACGGCGGCGTGACAGGCCACCTGCTCGGCGGCACTGCCCTTACCTGCTGGTCACCGTGCGGCTGGATGGCGCTGTGGACCGGGGTCGCGGCCCTCCAGAAGCAGAATCTCACCGCTCTCCCGCCGCGCCGGGCGGGCAAGCAGGGAACGGGTCTGGGCTCCGGACGCGGACTCCGACGCACGACAAGGCCAGCGGCACCATCGGCGGCCAGCGCCTGCACCCTCGCGACCTGGACACCTCCTCGCGCCCCCGCCGGCGGGACGAGCCGTCGTACGGCCGCGGCCCCCAACAGCGGCCGCATGACCCGGATCGGGCGTGCGCTGCGCCTGGGAGGCTGAGGGGCCCACGGCCGGGAGGCCGCCCCCACCCCGAAGGGCGACCCGAAGACATCCCCTGGCCGCGGTACCGGTGAGAGCGCCAGGAACTTGGGGACGGACCAGTCTGTGGCGCAGGGCACCTGCGAGAGGCGCAACGGCGGGGCCGCGATACCCGGGATCGCCGCCGGAGTCTGAGCAGTGGCCAGGCTCCAGGCACACTGGCTGGTCAGCGTCGGGATCGCCTCAGGTGCTGGGCGGCTGCTGACCGCAAGGCGGCGTGGGCCTGGTTGGCCCGGGGCACTGAACCAGGGATGGTGGGACGGTCGTTGTGGGCGGGGTCGCCTACCTCACGAGACGCGGTCACCAGCTCGCCTGCTAGACGGAGGAGTTCCGGGTCGGCGGTTGCGAGTGTCAACGCGGTCAGTGCTTTGGCATCACCGATTTCGCCTCCCACCGCACGGCCCGAGCCTCGGGAGTGTCAGGGGCTGTGCCCTCCCTGCGCTGTGCATGCTTCAGGTACTGGTGGCGGCGATGGTCGGTCGCGGCGCCGAGCAGCCCGGCCACCGCAGCGGCGAGAGCCTGCCGGCCGCGGTCCCGGCGAGCGGAGAGCGAGACGAGGTGCTGCATCGCGCCTGCCGCCAGGGCGCCGAGCCGATGATCGCAGTCGCCACAAGTTCCCCCCTTAGCCGACCTCCTTCCGTACTACCCACCCAGCGCTCCGCTCGTACCTCGTGGCGTCCGATCCTGGGGAGCGACCCGGTCCATGGCGCAGGGCACCGTCAATCCGTGGCTGCTGGGTGCGGCACTGACCGGCACGAGGAGACCCTCACCGTCCAGCCCCGCACCGGCATCCGTGCACCCTGGCCCGAGAAGGGATTTGTCCCATACCCGCACCCGTGGCGACCTGGCCCGCGTACCGTTGCGGTACAACCTGCCGCCGGGAGGAACCGTCGATGAGCGCCCAGCCTGTGGACGTTCGCGTAATTCGGCTCTGTCGGGGATCTTGTGATGTCGCAGGGGCACGGGTCGAGCAGTACCTGTTGGTGTAGGAGGTCGAGGTCTCCGCGTCCCGCAGGGCCAGGCCGGCGAGGATGTCGGTTCGGGATGAGAACGTTTCCCGTATGGCCGACACAGACGAAGCGGAAACCGACGTTGAGCATGCCGTCATCGCTCACTACCGACTGGCCGACGCTGGCCTCGGCGATCCAACCCAGCGTGAGGCCGTCCGCCAGGCCCAGTCCCTCCTGACCGAGGCGATCGAGCAAGCCGACGTCGGCGAGTTCGACGGGAACGAGTACGGAGGCGGCGAGGTCGCCCTCTACGCCTACGGATCGGACGCCGACGCACTCTTCGCCGTCATGGCGCCCATCCTGAACGACCTGCCGTTCCGGCCAGCGCATGTCGTCCTGCGCTACGGCTCCGTCGATAACCCATCGGCTGCCGAGCATCGCGTCGACCTCTGAGGAGACGAGTCACTAGCTCCAGCTGGACGGGCCCCTGGGGCAAGTCGGGTTCTGCCGGGGATCGTGCGATGTCGCCGGGTTATGGGCCGAGGAGTACGCGTTGGCGCAGAAGGTCGAGGTTGGCTCGGCCGTAGGCCATGCGCTTGATGAGCTTGACGCGGGTGACGTGGCCCTCGACCTGGCCGGAGCTCCACGGTGTGGAGAGTCCTGCGGTGATTGCGTCGAAGTCGCGTCGCAGGCCACTGACCAGCGAGTGCAGGGCTGGGAGGTCGTCAGCAAGAACTCGCTCCATCCAGTCGGGAAGCTGGTCTCCGCGGCGGTCGTGGAGCATTTCGGCGAAGTTGTGGACGTGCCGTGCGGCGGCGTCGAGGTGAGGGCAGGCGGTGCGAATCTCCTTCAGTTCCGCAGCGTCGGCGGCCGCGAGGTGCTGGGGGTTCGTCATGATCCAGCGGACGACGCGTCGGGGTTTCGGGGCCGGCCTGGGCCGCGGCCGGGACACCGGCTGCTGCTTCCGTCCTGGTTGGCGGGGAGGTCTGAAGGCGCGGAAGTAGCGGCGGAGGCACTGGACGCTCCCGGTGAGTCCGCGCTCGCGCAGTTCCTGGTGGAGCTGGGGAATGTCGTGACAGCCCTCCAGCCAGCGGGTGTGGAGGTGGGGCTTGTGCTCGTCCAGCACGGAGAGTCGTCCGGTGGCTTTGGCCAGAGTTCGTCGAGGCTGGCGGCGCGGGCGAAACGGCGGACGGTGGAGTGGTCCAGCCGCAGTGTCCGGCCGATCGCCGCCAGGGACTTTCCCTCGGCCAGCAGTGCCTGGACCGCCGCGTATCTCTCTGTGGTGCGGGCCACCAGAGGCCGGGGTTGGCCGCTGACGTCGAGCGTGCCGTCCGGCGGGACGAACGGGACGGCCACCGGCCTGGACGGCTCCGGTGCGACCAGGTCCCTCGCGGTTGCCTCCGCCATGACCGGGGTCGCCGCGAACCCGGCCTGGATGCAACCGTGGTGAGAGCCGACCGTTCTCTCCACCGCATCCGCGACGTTTCGCCACAGATGCCAGGCGTCGGCGACCTGCATCGCCTGCGGGGCACCGCTTCGAGCCCCTTCCGCGTAGGCGCCGGCCCGGTCCCGGCAGATGACCTCTACTTCCGGATGGCGGCGAAACCATGCGGCCAGTGGCTCGGCGTCCCGGCCGGGCAGAATATCGACCGGGCGGCGGGCTTCCAGATCAACCAGGATCGTCGCGTAGGAGTCGCCCTTGCGCAGAGCGAAGTCGTCCACTCCCAGGAATCTGACGGCTCCAACTGGTGGCTGCGGAACCGAGCGGAGCAGGTCCAGCAGCGCGTCCTTGGCGATGCGGATCCCGAGGGCCGCGGCCAGGCGGGCGCCGGGACGGCCTGCCAGGCACAGAGCGATCGAGGCGAGCATCGACCGCAGCACCTGCGTCTGCCGGGCATGTGGCCTGGTCAGTCCCTCGATCTGCTCGGCGAACGTCACGGCCGGGCACCAACTGCTCAGACACTTGAACCGGCGCACGGTCAGCTCGATGACCACGGGGCTGCCGGCCACGGGCGCGTCACCGAGCCGGCGGACGTACCGGCCGTGCACGCGCCACGACGGCATACCGCATCCCGGGCATCTCACCGGAGACGTCTGACACCCCGCGCGAAGCGTTACGACCCCCGCCGTTTGCTTGATCGACTCGATGACAACACCGGACAGATGCGGCAACAACCGCCCCAACACCCCTGAAACGCACACCCGGAGACTGCCCAGCTCAGCCCTGCGACATCACAAGATCCCCGACAGAGCCGAAAAACGTGAACGCTCACAGTGACGGTCGGTCGCCGATTGCCCCAGCTGGTGCCGGGGTTCTGGTTCGGGCGGGGCCGGGTCACACTGCTGACCTCGACCGGCCCCCAAAGCAGGCCCTAGTGGGCTGAGAGGCCCTGGCTGCCAGCGGTGAAGGTACCGAGTCAGCTTCCCTCTCGGGCCGCACGCCTTTCGCGCGCCCAAAGCACAAAGGCTGCCGGAGCTCCAGATGACTCGGCAGCAGCCAGAAGATCGGCGAGGTCGGGTGCCGGGATGTCGTCGATCCGAAGCACGATTTCGCGAAGGGTAGGTGTCATGCGCTTCATGAGAGACACGTCGCGGGATTGTACGACTTCCAGCAGATGAGCTCTATCAACCAGAGGCTGGATTCGCGGCAAGGATTCCGTGCTCAGCGTCTCGGCCAGCACTCGCCCGCACGTCTGCTCTTCTCCCGGGCGAAGGGCCCATCGCGCCCGAAACGGCATCCCGTCACCGGGGCGGTGGGCCACAGAAGCAGGGGGAATAAATCGCCCCGTCATCAACGCACCGGAAGAGTTGGGCACCTTGCCGGCAGGCTGCTGGCCTCGGTTGAGCCAATCCCAGTAGGGCTCCGGAACGGCATGGAATTCCACATCAAAAACAACGGCTTCAGGGTCTACTGCATACACCTGGAACCCGAACAAGACATAGTCTTGGCGACTTCCGGCCATCCAGAAAGTGCGCCCATTCTTCCTGAATCCGGCGGCCTTGGCAACAGGAGTGACATACTCCCGAATCAGAGCGTCCAAAGGGTGCATGTCCCTAAATACCTCACTTATTTGTTTCCGGGGTTGGCGGTGCTAACTATCAATGCCCTGAAGTAGCACCGCCGACCCCGGATCAATTCACGCCTTTGATGTCGTCAAGCGGCGAGATCGAACATCGCTGCCACGCCCACGGTAACAGCTGTGCCAGCCGCAACCTCCGCCCCTCCGCCGATCGCGATCCCTGCGCCTACCACAATCATTGGAACGGCCAAGAGGGGGGAAAAGCCGGCGGACGGGCCTTGGGGCAACGTCCCCATCCCTGGCTGGTACACCGTGCCGGGATAGTAGCCGGGACCGGGACCAGCCGAAGGCGTAGGAACCGGCAATCCCGGCTGCTGCTGGGCAACAGCAGCAGGGCTCGTTGAAACGACCTTTTTGTAACTCTTATTGTTGGGTCGGCCGTAGATCACGGCACCTTCGGCCGGCCCGATCACCTTATCCCCGTTCCCGACGTCGTAGGGACCACCAATGGTCCAACCAAGTACAGCCTGATCTCCATTGGCACGCATCCGGCTGACGTACCATTCCGCCTCAGGAACCGCCTTCTTGGCCTCTCCTGCCGATTTTACTTCCCACACGTAGTAGACGCCACTGTTCGGGTCATATCCAAGAATGTCTGGAGTCCCGTAGGAGCAGTTCGCGCCAGCCTTCGCGCCAGCGCCCGGCCGCATGCAAGCCTTACTGGCTCCAGGAACTCTTTGGCTCGTGAAGATCTGGAAATCCTGGATTCCCAGTCGGGCCACTTCTGCCTGTATTTCAGTGATTGCCCGGTCTCGTGCTTGATCATGTCGTGTCGTCTTGTTCCCTGTTGCTCCGGGAAGAGGGGGAACCGGGATTGAAGAGGAGGAACCCTCTTCCCTCTCGAGGGGGCGGGTTGGCGGCATGCATCCGCCACGCGCGTCGTCCCTGGGGATGCAAAGGCCAGTTGGGTCGCTGAAGGTGACGGGGTTGTTGTTGGCGTAATTGTAGCCGTTGAGTGATTCCGCTTGGTCGAGGCTCAGGATCGGGTCGACACTGACGAATTGACCGAGACTGGCGTCGTATTCGCGCGCGCCGACGTGGGTGAGGCCGGTGTTCGTGTCTTCCGGCTTACTCAGGAATCGCTTGTCGTCGGGCCAGTTCGCGGCCGCTGGGCCGCGCGCGGCGCCGAAGGGGGTGGTGTACCGCTTGGACACCGTCTGGGCGTCGTCTGCTGACACGGTCAGCGACGAGGTGCCGTGGGTGTCGCCGGCCACGTAGCTCAGCTTGGCGGTGCCGGATTCGTTGGTCAGGACCGCGACTTTGGTGCTGCCGATGAGGTAGGCGCGGGTTGCCCACTTTTTCGCGCCCTTGAGATGGACCTCGCTGGCCCCCGCGTACAAAATCGTTTCGCCGGTCGCGTCGCGGCGGATGAGGAGCTGGCCTTCCGCGTCGTAGACGTAGTCGGTGGCGGTGGTGCCCTCGGTCAGCTTGCCGAGCTTGCCTTCCGGGCTCCAGGCGAGAGCCTGAGAGGTGGTGCTGCCGGGGATTTCTGCACGCTTGGTGGTGTTGCCCGTGGCGTCGTAGGTGTACTGGGGGGTGACGCCGGTGCAGGTGGCGCCGGTTGTGGTGGCCGTCAGGGCGTGGGGGCGGGCCGGACTGTAGCAGTAGGTGCGCGTCTGCGGGGTGCCGGTGTGGGTCTGCTCCGTGGCCCGCTGGCCTGACGCGGTGTAGGTATAGCTGGTCCAGTACGGGGCCGCGCCGTCCAGGTTGGCGACGGTGCGGCCGGCGGTGGAGCAGTCCGCGGTTTTGGGGGTCCAAGAATCGGTCAGACGGCGCTGGCCGTCATAGGTGAAGCACTGGTTGTCGGCCTTGGTGAAGCCGCTGAGCGGGGCCGAGCTGAAGATCGACAGGACGTTGCCGGCCTGATCGTATTTGTAGGTGAGCTCCTGCAGCATGCCGGTGTGGGTCTGGTCGTTGACCGTGGACCGTAGGAGACGCCTGGTGCCGTCCTCGTAGGTGTTGCCGACGAAGGTCTTGCGGACCCCTGCCGCCGAAGAGCGAGCCAGCGTGAGCTGATCGACGTCGCCGAGCGGGGAGTAGGCCACGTCTTGGACGTAATCGGTGGCGCCGGAGAGCCCCTTCGGGAGGCCGTAGGCGTTGTAGCTGACCTGGACGGCCTCGGCGGGCAGGCCGCCGACCGCCGGCGCGGACACGGTGTTCGGGGTGCCGTCAAGACGGTACGTCACCGTCTGGTCGGTGGTGGCGGTGATGGCGCCTGAAGTGACGAGCGGGTCGTCGGCCGGGAGGGTTAGGCGGGTTGTCGCGGGCCGCCCCAGGGTGTCGTAGGCGATGACGGATTTGGTGTACGCCTTGCCCGTCAGGCCACCCTCGTAGCGGACGGAGTCGACTGGGGAGCCCTTGCGTACGGTGTCGTAAGTCCATGCCGCGAGCTTGTTGACGTCGGACTTCGGGTACTTCCACAGACCGGTCTTGCGGCCGAGTTCGTCGTAGCCGTACTCCAGGACCGTGTTGCGTGCGTCCTTGGTGGTAGCGGTCTGGTCCAGGGCGGTGTAGGTGGTGGTGCCCGTTCCCTTGTCGGGGTCGGTGGTGGAGACGGTTCGGCCGAAGAGGTCGTAGCCGTAGGTCCACTTTGCGTTGTCGGGGCCGGTGACCGTCGCCTGCTTGCCGTCAGACGTGTACGTGTGGCTCACGCTGGTGTAAGGCGTGCCAGGCGCAGTACCGCCGTAGGCCGGGTCGTTCGGCGTCGTCCCGCCGTAGGTGCGGGTCTCCGTCGTCCGCCCGAGGGCGTCGGTGATTGTGCGGCTTGCCGTGCCGCCCTGGACCGCCGTCCGGGCGACCGAGTCACCGGTGTAACTGGCGGAGGTGGTTTGCTTCTTAACTCCGTAGACGAGGAGCGATGAGGAGACGGGGCGGCCGAGGCCGTCGAAGACGGTCTGGTTCTGGACCGGGGTGCTGCCGTACTCGGCGCGGGCGTAGGTGCCCTCGGGTGCTTTGTCCTTATCCCAAATATCTGCGTACGACTCGTAGGCCAGACCGCGCGAGTCGTAGCGCGTGTCGGTCAGGACTCGGCCGCCGTTCGGCGACGGTGTCTGGGTCTGGAGCGGGCGCAGCAGGGCGTCGGTTATTGAGTAGGACGTCTTGTAGGTTCCGTCGGCGGCCAGCGTGCCGACAGAGGTCCAGGGCTGCGTGCCGCGGGTCAGCTGATACCCGTATTTGACGTTCGGGGACTGGGACTGGCCACGGTTGGGGAGCCAGGTTGCGGTGACGCGGCCGAGTGCGTCGTATGTGTTGTAGGTGGAGGCCATGTTGGCGTCGATGGAGCGCACGGTCGAGCCGCGCAGGTCCATGTAGGTGTACGCCTTGTGCTGCTGGCCGTTGGAGGCGAGCTTCGGTGCGGTGACCACGGTGACTTGCAGCGGTCCGGCTGCGGCGGGCGTGTAACTGGTAGTGGTCGTGTTCCCGGCCGCGTCGGTAGCAGTCAGCGGTCGGCCGAGCTTGGCCGTCGCCGTGTCGTACGTGATCTTCTTGACGGTCTGCCAGCCGATGCTGCCCACCGGGTTGCGGTCGGCGGTGCCGTTCGCTGCCGGGTAGGACTGCGCGCGGCCGGTCCAGGTGGGCAGCCCCAGGGTCGGGGTCTGGTTCGCGGTCCAGGCGGTGGCGGCGGTGTCGTCGTAGGTGGTGGCTGTGTCGACGAGGACGTCGCCGCGGGTCGCCGATGTGGCCGGAAGGGTCAGCTTGTCGTCGGTGACGGAGCACAGGGCTCCGACGGTGCGGGTGCGGGAGGTCAGGCTCGTGATGCCTTTTGCGTCGTTGCGGGCGTACCAGATGCGGGTGCAGGTCTCGTCGCCGGCCTTGCCCGTGTCACCCTCCGACGAAGTGTGCGTCGGCATGCCGTAGTCGTCGTAGGTGTTGCCGGTACGGATGGTGCGCCAGGTGTTGGAGGCGGCAAGGAAGGTGTGCCCGTACCCGGTCGCCGGGCGGACGTAGTGGGCCCTGGTGTTGGCGTACGACTTCTGCTGGCTCGCGGTCTCCTTGCTCCAGGGGTCGGTGACGGAGACGGAGAGGGGGGTGGCGCCGTCGTAGGTGATCTCTTGGCGCTGGAAGCCGCGGTACTGGTTGTCGTCGTTGATGTCAGGGACCGTCAGTCCAGGCACCGGTGTGGCGACGACGGCAGTGGTGCGGGTGGACCCCGTGCCCTTGCGCTTGTCTCCATGCATGCCTTGCATGAAGACCTTCACGGTCTTGGAACGGGTCTTGTCGGTGGCTCCGGTGTAAGCGGTGATCCTGCCGTAGCCCCGCCAGTCGGACCAGGTGCGATCCTTTTCGGGGGTCAGCGGGTCCTCGTTGTAGTGCCAGCCCGGGTTCTCGTATGTGTAGGAGTGTTCGACGAGGTCGTTCTGGCCAGCAGGGTCGGCGATGGTGACGGCGCTGACGTTGTACTTGTGGAACCAGTCGAGTGCCGGGTCACCGCCGTTGATCGGCCAGTACACCGGGTAACAGGAGAGCGAGTTGTCGTCCTCGGCGACCGGCATTCTGGTGCCGCGCACGCACTGCGGGTCGGAAAGGGTGACGGTGGTGATCGCACCCGTCTCGGAGGTGACCGTGTTGATGCGCGGGCGGTTGAGCGGCACGATGTCGTCGCCGTCGGCGTCCACACGGTTTGGGCGCATGTGATAGGTGAAGTCGACGGGCGGGACCTCGGCGGTCCCTCCGTTCTTGCCGGTGCGCTTGATGGACTTCAGGACCAGGGTCTGGTCGCTGGTGTCACCGAGGTCTCCCGGGTCCAGGTATTCCTGGGCGAGGTCGAAGATGTCGACCGGGGCATAGTTGTCCGGCTCCAGCGCGGTAGACCAGACGGAGGTAGTGACGTCGGTCATGCGCTTGCGGGTGAAGAAGGCCGGGCCGGTCGCCCGGCAGTCGGTGGCTCCGGTGGCGCAGATCGCGTCGAACGGGACGTCGGGCCAGTTGTCCGAGGTGTCCTTGGTCAGGTTGTCGCAGTTCGCCGCGAGGCAGCGCTCCTTGTAACCAAAGGTGACCTTCTGCGAGGCGGTGCCGGTGAAGAGGGTGTCGACGCGCTGGCCGTAGCGGATCTCAGAGAGGGTGCCGCCGCGGGTGTACGGGAGGAGCTTGGTCTTGTCGCCGTTCTTGGGGTAGTTGTTGGTCTCCGCGGCGTACCAGTAGCTTGCGGCGTTGCCGTGGACGTCCTGGATGAGGTCCAGGTTCCACCGCCAGGCCTGGTTTTCGTGCCGATCGGTGAAGGCAGAGCCCTTGGCGTATCCGGGCTCGCCGGCGTCGTCACCGAAGACGGGGACTGTCCAGGTGGAGTTGGTGCGCTGGGCGCCTGCACCCGGCAGTTTGTTCAGGCCGAAGGAGTAGGTGGTGCCGTCACCGGTGACGATCTTCCAGTGCTCGCCGTCGGCGTCACCATTGTCCGCGTTTGTCTCCCATGTCACTTGGGAGGCGTCGTCGTCCTTGAGTCGCCACTTGCCTGTCGTGTCGTCCTTGACGAGCTCGGTGGACTTTCCGTTGAGGACGAGCGAGGCGTTCTCGTACTTCCAGCAGAGGTCGAACTTGTCCTTCTGCCCGTCGTCGTCACAGGATCCGTACTTGCGCTCGATATACGAGGACGTCAGGTCGAAACCTTCGCCGACCTGGGAGCCCTGGTTGTTCGAGTTCGCAGTCCGGCCGTCGATGCTGCCGGTGTTGTACGAGAACGAGAGCGACGGGGCGGGTCCGGCGGCGGCGGATGGTACCGCAATGGGGTAGGACCAGGAGAATGCGCCGCTGGAGGAACCGGACTCCCAGTTGGAGGAAGCGGAGAGCGGGGTCGCCTTGAAGTCGCCGCCGCCCTTGGCCGAGGCGGCGTCCGTGGCCATCACCGCGAAGACAGCTGGGGCCTGGGCATTCGGGGCTTTGGACTTTGCTGTCGACCCGACGGGGAGCGAGGCGACCTCAGCCGTCACGGTCTGGTTCTTGAGGTTGTTTGCCGAGGGCAATGGTGTGGTGTTGCGGCACTCCGCCTTCTCCGGAGTGGTCAGTGCGCAGGCGGGGAGCCTGACGAGGCTGAGGCGGTTGGACCAGCCGCCGCCGACGGCCGAAGCGAAGCTGCTGTAGTCCACGCTGATCTGTACTGAGCCGGAACCGTCGGACGTCGCTGAGAACAGCACGCCGGTGATGCCAGCGCGTTCGGCCGCTTTCTGCTCGCGAACCTTGACGGTGGACTTCCCTCTTGAACCGGCCTGTACCGGCGCGACCGGGCCGGCGGGGACGGCAGGGAGGAGCAGTGGGCTCTTCGGCCGCGCGGTGGGCCGTACGTCAACCAACGGGCGGGTGTCAGCCTGCCTGGAGGAGGCGTCCTGAACGAGGGTGGCAGCCTTCGGCCACGAGGCCTTGGCGTCGATGCGGGCCCGTTCTGCCTGGACCTTGTTCTCGGCCCTGTTCTGTGCAACCTGCTCGCGGGCGGCCTTGGCCCCTGCGGTGTTGATCGCGTGGACCTTGGCGTCCTTGTGCTTGGCGATCTTCGGGGCGCCAGGGAGGTCGGCTGCGGACGCGACTGGTGTGAGTGACCCTGGCACCGCGAGGGCTAGGGCCAAGGCGGCTGCCAAAGGCACCCGCCGGCGGAATTCTCCGCCTGGTGAACGTCTGGACACGAATACTCCAAAGAAGGTGTGCAGGAGAGAGCCGTGGGGGGGGGGGGGGGGGGGGGGCCCCCGCCCGCGGGGGGGGGTGGGGGGGGGGGGGGCGGGCGGGGCCGGGGGCGGGGGGGGGGGGGGGGCGGGACGGGGGGGGGGGGGGGGGGGCCG
>NZ_JBICZI010000034.1:9272-70421 GCF_043201855.1 Streptomyces sp. NPDC048257 | reverse complement strand
CGTTTGAGGCGCGGGGTCCGGGGCGGCGCCCCGGGAAACCCGGCTCCGCCGGGCACCGGGCTCTGCCCGGACCCGCGCCTCAAACGCCGGCGAGGCCGGGTTTGCCTAGAAGCCCGGGCCGTCCAGGCGGTTGCCGGCGGTGGCCAGGCGGCCCCAGAGGAGGTCGGTGAGGCCGGTCACCAACTCCGCGCGTTCGCAGGGGCGTTCGCCGAGCCACCAGTCACCGGCCGCGTGCATCATCCCGACGATGCCATGGCCCCAGATACGGGCGAGCCGTTCGCCGCCCGGGCCCAGGTCCACCCGCTCGCCGATCACCTGGGCCAGTTCCTCGCCGAGCCTGCGCAGCAGGGGCGCCGAGTGCAGGCCGACGTCGAAGCCGCGTTCGGCGCTGTGGGAGTCCTCGGCCGGGTGCATGAGGAAGCGGTAGACCTGCGGGCGGGCCTCGATGGCGGCGAGGTAGGTGTCCAGGGTCGCCTCCACCCGGCGGCGCCGCTCGGCGGGGGCGTCGAGCGCCGCCCGCAGCGAGTCCAGCAGGGCGTCGGTGTGCCGGACGGCGAGGGCCTGGTAGAGGCCCGCCTTGTCCCCGAAGTGCCGGTAGAGGATGGGCTTGGTGATGCCGGCCTCGGCCGCGATCGCGTTCATGGAGGCCTTGGGGCCGTCCCTGAGCACGACCCGGTCGGCGGCTTCGAGCAGCTCCCGCCGGCGGCGTTCGGCCGCTCCCGGTTCGCCGGCCTGCTGAGTGGTCTCCATGACGTGTTTCTCTCCCCGCCCTTGCGATGTGCGTGACGCCCACGCAACGTAACACCCGGCGCACCCCGTCGATCGACTCGGCGGCCCGCCCCGTCGGGCGTCGTGGCCGGTGTCCACGGTGCTTGACAGTACTTACTCGCCGGTAACAGACTGTGGTCTTCGCGTAGGTTACCGCTAGTAACCTCCGCAGGGACGAGTACAGAACAGTGGAGGGGACATGGCGGAGTTCACCATGGAGCTGAACGACGACCAGAAGCAGGTACGGGACTGGATCCACGGCTTCGCCGCCGATGTGATGCGACCCGCCGCCGCGGAATGGGACGAGCGCGAAGAGACTCCCTGGCCCGTCATCCAGGAGGCCGCCAAGGTCGGCATCTACTCGCTGGACTTCTACGCCCAGCAGTTCTTCGACCCGACGGGCCTCGGCATCCCGATGGCGATGGAAGAGCTCTTCTGGGGCGACGCGGGGATCGCGCTGTCCATCGTCGGCACCGGCCTCGCGGCCATCGGCGTCGTCGCCAACGGCACCGAGGAGCAGATCGGCACCTGGATCCCGCAGATGTACGGGGACCAGAACGACGTGAAGGTCGCCGCCTTCTGCTCCTCCGAGCCGGACGCCGGCTCCGACGTCGGCTCGATGCGCACCCGCGCGGTCTACGACCAGGCCAAGGACGAGTGGGTCCTCAACGGCACCAAGACCTGGGCGACCAACGGCGGCATCGCCAACGTCCACATCGTCGTCGCGGTCGTCGATCCCGAGCTGGGGACCAAGGGACACGCCTCCTTCATCGTCCCGCCCCACACCCCCGGCCTGTCCCAGGGCCAGAAGTTCAAGAAGCACGGCATCCGCGCCTCGCACACCGCCGAGGTGGTGCTGGAGGACGTACGGATCCCCGGCTCCTGCCTGCTCGGCGGCAAGGAGAAGCTGGACGAGCGCCTCGCGCGGGCCCACGAGCGCGCCCGCAACGGCGGCGGCGAGCGCGTGAAGAACGCGGCCATGGCCACCTTCGAGGCCTCCCGGCCCGCGGTCGGCGCGATGGCGGTGGGCACGGCGCGCGCGGCGTACGAGGTCGCCCTCGACTACGCGAAGACCCGCACCCAGTTCGGCCGTCCGATCATCGACAACCAGGGCGTGGCCTTCCAGCTCGCCGACATGCGGACGCAGATCGACGCGGCCCGGCTGCTCGTGTGGCGGGCGTCCTGGATGGCGGTCGCGGGCAGGCCGTTCGAGTCGGCCGAGGGCTCGATGTCGAAGCTCTTCGCGAGCGAGGTCGCCAAGAAGGTGACCGCGCAGGCGGTCCAGATCCTCGGCGGCAACGGCTTCACCCGCGAATACCCGGTGGAGCGCATGCACCGGGACAGCGCCATCTACACGATCTTCGAGGGCACCAGCGAGATCCAGCGCCTGGTGATCGCGCGCACGATCTCCGGCATGCCGATCCGCTAGCGCACTCGGTGAGGGGCCCGGACCCGTGCGGGGGCCGGGCCCCTTCGCTCAGTGCAGGGGCGTCAGGCAGTTGAGGGTGCCGTCGGGGCTGTACGCGGGGAGGGCGAGGAAGTCGCCGGGGGCGCAGGGGCCACCCGTGGCGGCCGACGGCCGGCGCACCTTGTATTCGGCGGACGCGGAGCCGCAGTCCGTGACGACGAGCTTCTGGTTGCTCCAGTCGCCCTTGTTGCGCACGCACTGCCCGGAGGTCAGCGGCTGCGGGGTGTCGTCCCCGACCGCTGCGCCGATCAGGACCAGGACCGGGATCGCGAGGACGAACAGCAGCAGGGGGACGAGGAAGAGCAGGACCGGTGCCCGGCGCCACATCGCCTTGCCCGGGTCGAGCGCGGGCCGGTAGCCGCCCGCCGGGGGAGCGAGCTTGCGGAAGGCCGACCGCGGGCCGAGGTTCATCAGCAGGGTGACGGGCGTGATGAACAGGGACAGGGGCCCCCACCAGCCCTGCCACAGGGTGTCCGACGACATGCGGCGGTAGGTGGCGAGCCCGCAGTCGCGGCAGAACGGTCCCCGCAGGCTCAGGGACCGCATCAGCACGATCATGCCCTGGTGCCCGCGTACGGTGGCGGGCGTGGCGGGCCAGGCCCCGCACAGCCGGCAGCCGTACCGGCCGGGCTCCGGGTGCGTGCCGTACGCGCCGTACGGCTGCGGTCCCGCGTATCCGGGACCGGGCGGGCCGCTCTGCTGCGGGACGTGCGGGACGGGTGCCGTGTAGGGGTTGTACGGGCCGGCGCCCTGCTGCGGCTGTGGCGGAGTGGCCACGGGGATCTCCTCGGTCGCGTCGTGATCACCGGCGGGGTGATCACGGCACCCTACCTGTCGCCCCGGCCCGCGGCCTCAGGGGCGCAGCAGCCGGCGCAGGGCCCGCCCGAAGAGGAGCCGGCCCGCCGCCGCGACCAGGGGGTCGAGGGCGCGGGGGAGGCCCCGCAGCCGCAGTTCCTCGCGCCAATGGATCTCCGCGCCGCCCGCGGCGAGGGGGACGACCTCGATCTCTGCCCAGCCCGTCACCGGCCGGCCGCGCTTCTCCAGCCGAACCAATCCCGACAAACCCTCCTCGGGAGGTCGCCAGACGACGACTTCCATGCGGTCGTCGAACGTGATCCTGCTCACTCCGGTGCGCGCCGTGAAGATCGTTCCGACGTGCGTCGGGGGCGCCGTTTCGATCACCGTCCGGGTGAGGGGGACCTGGGCGCCGTGCCGCTCCCAGTCCGTGAGCTTCGACCACGCCTCGACCGGCGGTGAAGACGTGCGGTGAATGATCCGGATAGCGGGCATGAGCGCATCGTAATCGGGCATACACACCCTGAACTGGACGGCGGATATGGGTTCCGTCCGGGGGCGGCGATCAGTAATACTCACCGCCACCGTGGATCGCGGATTCGACCGGGTGACCACCGGCGCTCCCGCCCCACTTTGCGAGGAGGTGCGCCATGTGCTCCCACCAGCCACCCTGCCCTACCGCCGACAGCGCCGATCACGACGCCGCCCGCATCGTGGCCTCCCACCCGGAACAGGGCTGGAGCCTGCTGTGCAACGGAGTCGTGCTGTTCGACGACACCGGTGAACTGCTCCCCGACAGCCGCACGGTGGAACCACGCCGCCCGGCCCTGGTCTGAGCGAGGAGGCAGCATGCGCCAGCAGCTGATCCGTAAGCCCGTCCCGAAGCCCGCCCCCCGAGACCTGGATCTGCGCACCCCGTCGGGCAGACCCCTCCCGTACTGACGGGAGCCCAGGATTTAGGCCTTTCTTCAGGCCCACCGGCCGTGAATCAGCCGGTGGGCGCCGCCGCGCCGCCCAGGAACGCCGTCTCGTAGGCGGCGTCCCCGATCGCCGCGCGGGCCTGCCGCTCGCCCTGGTCCCGCAGGGCCGTCAGCGAGGGCGAGCCCATCTGCGGCCGGCCCACCGTGCGCCACCAGGCGTGCGCGGTGCCGAGCAGCCGCGCCGCCAGTTCCCCGTCGCCCAGTCCGGCCACCGCCGCGGCCAGCAGGTCCAGGCCCAGTGCGATGCCGAAGCGGTCGCCGAGCAGCCGTTTCCCGGAGAGCATGGCCCGTACGTGCCGGGCGGCCTCCCCGTGGTCCCCCAGACCCAGCGCGGCCACTGCCAGGACGTAGTCCGCGTACGCCCGCAGCCAGCGCTCGCCCAGCTCCGCGCAGGCCTCCCGCAGGGCCCGCGCCTCGTCCGTGGCCTCCTCGAAGCGCCGCAGGTCGCACAGGGAGTAGCTGTTCGCCAGCCGGCACATGAGCCAGCCCGTACCGCTCGTCCGTCCGCCGTGGCCCGCCCGGGCCCGTGGACCGGCCAGCCGCAGGGCCCGTACCGGGTCGCCGGGCATGAGCACCGAGGACGCCGTCAGATAGGCCGCGCGCAGCTCCCGCTCCGGGTCCGCGAGCCGGGCCGCGTCCCGCGTGCACTCGTCCCCGAGCTGCCGGGCCGCGTCCATGTCGCCCTGGAGCAGCGCGGTGAGCCCCAGGGCCCACAGGGCCTGGTTGTATGCGCCGCCCGTGCGCGGTGCGGCCGAGAGGGCCCGTTCCAGGAAGCCGCGGCCCTCGTGCACGTGCCCGCACGCGAACCAGTAGAACCACAGGGCCCCGGCCATCTCCAGCGCCGCCGTCGGGTCGGCGGCCAGCAGGTGCTCCAGGGCGGTACGCAACTGCGCGTGTTCGGCGGTGATCCTGCGGTACCAGTCCACCTGCCCCGGGCCCATCCAGCCCCGGTCGGCGGCCTGGCAGAGCGCCGCGTACCAGTGGGCGTGCCGGTCGGTGACGATGCCCACCTCGCCGAGCTCGCCCAGCCAGTCCTGCCCGTACTCGCGGATCGTGTCCAGCATCCGGTAGCGGGCCCCGGCCCCGCGTTCCTCGGTGCGCAGGACCACGGACTTGGCGGACAGGCCCGCCAGCACCCGCTCCACCCGGGCGGCGGGGAGCGGGCCGCCCGAGCACACGGCGCGCGCCGCGGCGATGTCGAAGTCACCGGTGAAGACGGAGAGCCGGGCCCACAGCAACCGCTCCAGCGGCTCGCACAGTTCGTGGCTCCAGCCGATCGTGGTGCGCATGGTCTGGTGCCGGCGCGGCAGTGCGGCCCTGGCGTCCGAGAGCACCTCGAGACGTTCGCCGATCCGCTCGGCCATGTGCTCCAGCGTCCACAACCGCATGCGAGCACATGCGAGTTCCAGGGCGAGCGGGATGCCGTCCAGGCGCCGGCACACCTCGGCGGCCACCTGGGTCCGGGCGGGGTCGGTGAAGACGGCCGCCGCCTGCGGGGTCGCGGCCAGGGCGCGGGCCCGGAAGAGGGCGAGGGCGTCGCTGTCGGGCCCCTCGCACGGCAGTGGCCGGACCTCGACGACCTCCTCGGTCGGCATGCCGAGCGGTTCGCGTGAGGTGATCAGGATCGTCAACCCGGGCGCCGACTGCAGGAGTTCACCGACCAGATGGCGGCAATCGGCCACCAGGTGCTCGCAGGTGTCCAGCACCAGGAGGAGCTCCTTGTCGGCCATCCACGCGCACAGCTCCTCGTCGGGTGGCCGGGGGGAGTGGTCGGCGAGGCCGACCGTGTGGGCGACGGTGGCGGTGAGCAGGCTCGGATCGCGCAGGGGCGACAGTTCCACCCACCAGACGCCGTCGGGCCGCGCCTGGCGGGCGGCGGCGACGGCCCGCAGGGCGAGGCGTGACTTGCCGACGCCCCCCACTCCGGTGAGGGTGATCAGTCTCCGCTCGCGCAACAGGCCGTCAAGTAACAGGAGTTCGCGTTCCCGTCCGACGAAGCTCGCAGGCTCCGGCGGCAGGTTGCCGGAAGCCGGGCAGGGACCCGGACCGGGATCGCCGTCCGCGGAACCTGCCTGATTGTCATTGAACGAGTACTCACCGAACACGGATGTATTGTGCGCGATCACCCTGGGCGGCCGCGCCGTTCGGGCCGGATCGGTGGCTTCTTTCACCCGACGAGTGTGATCCGCCGCTCCGCGGAGAAGGATCCCCAGTTGCCGTCGGGCAGCCTGGCCCGCAGTTTCAGGGTCCACACCGTGCCGGCCGGCTCGGTCACGGTGAGCCGGTGTTCCGCCCGCCCGGTGGGCACCGCGCCCGCTCCGAACTGGATGACGGTCGTGGGCAGTCCGTTGACGTACAGCTCGTACTCGGTGGTCTCGCGGCCGGTGACCGGGGCGGTCCAGGTCAGGCTGACCGTGCCGGGGGAGGCGGTCGCGGCGAACTCGGAGGGGGCCGTACCCGGGCCGTCGCCGGAGGCGGGCGGGGTCGTCACGTCCACCGCCGGGCCGTCGGGGGAGGAATGGTCCGCCCCGTCCCGGGCCCGGACGGTGAGGGTGTAGACGGTGTCCGGCTGAAGGCCGGTGAGTGCGGTGCCGCTCTCGCCGGGGCCGGCGGTGTGGATGCGGACGCCGCCCTGGTAGACGTCGTAGGCCGTCACGCCCGTGTCGTCGGTGGCGGGTGTCCAGGACACCTGGGCGGAGCGGGGTCCGCTCGCCCGGGCGGTGGTGGTGGCCGGGGCGGTGGGGGGCGTGCGGTCCTCGGCCTTGGCCACCGGGGTGGTCACGCGGACGGCGGGTCCCGGGCCGGAGAGGTTCCCGGAGGCGTCCTCGGCCCGGACCGTGAAGGCGTAACCGGTCTGCGGGGTGAGACCGGTGATGTCCACCATGGTCTTCTCGGCCGGGAGTTCGCGGACGAGATGGTCGCCTTCGAAGACCTGGTAGCCGGTCACCCCGTCTTTCCCGGCCGCCGCGTCCCACATGACGTGGACGCTGGTGGCGCTGCCGGCCTGGGCGGTCAGCCCGGCGGGGGCGGGCGGGGGCTCGGTGTCGGGCGCGGTGCAGGCCGTGAGGGCGGTGAGGCTCAGGGCGGCCAGGCGGAGGGAGAGCGTGGGGGCGCTGCGTCGCACGGGGTGGGTGCCTTCCTCGGCTTCCTGGACTTCCTTAAAGGTCTAGACATATATGGCACGAGGGGCGGGAGCACGACAAGACCCGTGCGGCCGATGACCCGCGGGGGTGCCGGGTTCGTGTTCTTCTGCCCCCGTCCGGCCTTGCTGCCAGGTCTTTGCAGCAGCCGATGCCGAACCGCAGGGTGCGGCGGGCCGACGCGGCGAAGTGGATCCGGGGCCCGCGGAGTTCGCGCCGAAGGCCGGCCTCGGCACCGATCGGCCCGCCCGCCGCCCCACGAGGCCGGCGACGGACCGCCGCAACCTGTCTGCCCGGCCCGGCCCTTGGCGCTGCGTCCGCCCTGGCCGGCCTGCGACGAGATCGTCAAGGACCGACCGGCCGTCACGGACGGTCAACACCCGTACGGCGGACACGCCTTTCGCCCGAAGGCACCCCCTCCTGCGCCACCATGGCGGCGAGTAAGGAGGTTTCGATGGTGATTTCCCTCTCGGTGGTCGTCCTGCTCATCGTGCTGGCCTGGATCTTCCTGCGCAGCGGCGGGCTCAAGTTCTCGCACGCCGTCGTCTGTGTGCTGCTCGGCTTCTACCTCGCGAGCAGCAGCATGGCCACGACCATCCACAACGGCCTGACCGCCACCGCGCACGTGGTCTCCAGCCTCGATCCTTGATCGACTGTTGCGCCTTCGTGAATCATCCGGCTCGTCCATGGACTCCTCGGGCACTGCGATCTAGCGTCTGGCGGCGGCGCGACATCAGACGCAATGTCAACAACGCTGAGAGATGGAGGAGTCCGGATGTTCCGAAGATCGCTGAACTGCGCCGTGCTGCCCGTCGTCGCCGCACTCACGGTGATGTACGGCGGCTCGCCGGCCCAGGCGGAGGAGATACCCAAGGCCCCCGGTCACCGTCTCGTCACCCACTACGAAGGCAGCCCCGCGGCCGCCGCCCCGCTGCCCGGCGAGGCGCCGCCGCAGCACCCCTTCCTCGCGCCCAACGGCCGCAGCGGCATGCACTCCGACGCGGCGGGCAGCGCCACCTCCCCCTGGTCCGGACCGCTCGGCAGGAACCCGAAGGTGACCAGCGAGAGGATCGCCGCCCTCGGCGGCGAGTGCGCGACCGCCACCTTCGACTCGGCCGGCTGGCTCGTCACGGTGTGCGGCACCTTCTCCGGCTTCAAGGTCAAGCTCCTGGAGCCCCGTACGCTCGCCACGCTCGCGGAGTACCCGCTCCCGCAGCGCTCCTCGACGGTCGAGGCGATCACCTCGCTCGACTTCGCGAAGATCTTCAAGGACACCTCGGGCGGCGCCTACTTCTACCTGGACAACCAGGACCGGGCGGTGCTGGCCGACTCCCGGCAGCACATCCTGCGGCTCGCCCACTCCCAGAACCCCGACGGAAGCTGGAAGTTCACCGTCGACAACGACTGGGACCTCACCGGGCACGTCCCGCACGACTGCGTCACCTGGACCAACCTGTGGCCGAGCGGAACCTGTGACCCCGTCACCTCCGTGATGCCCGACTGGAACGGCCGGATCTGGTGGGTCACCCGCCAGGGCAGGGTCGGCACGGTGGATCCCGCGACCTCGCGGATCCGCTCGGTCCACCTGCGCGGCGAGGAGATCCAGAACTCCTTCTCGGTCGCCGAGGACGGTGTCTCCATCGTCACCGACCATGCGCTCTACAGCTTCCACGCGGCCGCCGAGGGCACCCCCGAGGTGCGGTGGCGCCAGACGTACGACCGGGGGACCGCCGCCAAGCCCGGCTCCGTCAACCAGGGTTCGGGCACCACCCCGGACCTTTTCGGCCAGGGCTACGTCGCCATCACCGACAACGCAGACGACCGGATGAACGTCCTGGTCTACCGGCGCGGCGTGGACGTCCCCGCCGACCGGCGGCTGGTCTGCAAGGTGCCGGTGTTCGGCTCCGGTGCCTCGACCACCGACAACTCCCTCATCACCTGGGGCAACAGCATCGTCGTCGAGAACAACTACGGCTACGAGAACCCCACCACCCTGCTGCTGGGCAAGTCCGTCGTGGGCGGAGTGACCCGTATCGACGTCCGCGCCGACGGCAGCGGCTGCGACACGGTCTGGCAGAGCGAGATCCGCGCTCCCTCCGTGGTCCCGAAGCTCTCCACGGCGAACGGGCTGCTCTACTTCTACGAGAAGGAGCCGAACTTCTGGGGCATCGACGCCTGGTACCTCACGGCCGTGGACTTCCGTACCGGTGAGCGCCGCTGGCGGCAGCTGACCGGCACCGGACCGCTCTACGACAACAACTGGGCCCCGATCACCCTCGGCCCCGACGGCACCGCGTACGTCGGTGTCTTCAACGGCATCGTCGCGGTCCGCGACAACTGACGCACCGCCTGCCTCCGGAATTCCCCGGGGGCAGGCGGGCGAACGAATTGCGCCGACTCCCGAACGAACTCCGACATTCGCGGCGGGAGCCCCGTCCGAGGGACGAAACCGACCCTAGGCTTTCCCCCGAAAGCGCCATTGACTTCCACCATCACCGGTACGCCGACCGGGCCTTCGGCCCGTACAGGGGGAAAGACCTCATGACGCGTGTACGTCATGTCCTCATCGCGCTCAGCGCAACGCTCCTGACCTTCGCCACCGTCTCCGCGAGCGCCTCCGCGGACACCCCGGTGACCGCCTCCGCAGGGGCCGCCGACGTCGCGGGCGGCGAGGACGGGGCGAGCGGCCGCCCGTCCGTCCTCGGCACCTGGTACAACCAGCTCGGCTCCACCATGGTCGTGACCAAGGCGGCGAACGGCGGGTTCGCCGGCACCTACGAATCGGCGGTCGGCAACGCCGAGAAGCGCTACGTCATGACCGGCCGCTACGACAGCGCGCCCGCCACCGACGGCAGCGGGACCGCCATCGGCTGGACGGTCGCCTACCGCAACGCCTACCGCAACGCGCACTCCGTGGCCACCTGGAGCGGCCAGTACATCGGGGGCGGCCAGGAACGGATCGTGACCCAGTGGCTGCTGAGCTACGGGACCACCGCCGCCGACCAGTGGAAGTCCACGGTGGTCGGGCACGACGAGTTCAGCCGGGTCAAACCCTCCGCCGCCGACATCGAGAAAGCCCGGCGGTCGGGCGTAGCCTCTGCGAATCCGTCGGCTTCCGGCCAGGAATGATCCGACCGCAGGACCGCACACGTGACCCGCTCCTCGCAAGGCGCCCCTTGCGGCGGGCGGCTCTCACGGCTTCGGGCGCAGGCCGGTAGATCTTGGCGCGAATCCCCCGTTGGCCTGCAACTTCTGTTGTGGGAGTGTGGTGTCGACTCCGGTTCGCGTGGTCTTCACGGCCCGTGCCACGATCACTTTCGGCACCGACCGGCCGGAGGCAGGGGGTTCGTTTCGTGTTGGGCAAGGTCTTTACGCTCGCGCTCGGGGCGTTCGCAGTGGGGACGAGCGGCTATGTCGTCACCGGCGTACTGCCGCAGCTGAGCGGGGAACTGTCGGTGTCCCTCTCCACGGCGGGGCTGCTGACCACCTCCTTCGCCGTGGCGTACGCGATCGGCTCCCCGCTGCTGGCCGTCGCCCTGGGCGGACGGCGCCGGCGACCGCTGATCGTCGCCGCCCTGCTGGTGGCCGCGGCCGGCAACGCGCTCGCCGCCCTCGCGCCGGACTTCGGCGCCCTGATGGCCGCCCGGATCGTCACGGCCGTGGGCGCAGCGGTCTTCACCCCGGCGGCCACGGCGGTCGCCGCCGAACTGAGCGGACCGGAGCGCCGGGCACGCGCCGCGGCCTGGGTGTTCGGCGGCCTGGTGACCGCCACCATCGTGGGAGTCCCCGCCGGAACGCTGCTGGTCGGCCCGCTCGGCTACCGGGGCGTCTTCTGGCTGGTCGCCGGGTTCTGCGCGCTCTCGGCGGCAGCCGTGGCGGTGGCCGTGCCCGAGGTCGCGGCGCCCGCGCGGGTGACACTGCGCCGCCGCGTCGAGGTCGCCTCGGACGTACGCGTCGTCACGGTCCTCGGGATCACCCTGGCGGCCAGCCTCGGGGTGTTCACCGTGTACACGTACGCGGCCCCGGTGCTGGCCGACACCGTCGGCGCGCACGGCACCGGGCTGAGCCTGCTGCTGTTCGGGTACGGCATCGGCGGCGCGGTCGGCAACGTCATCGGCGGTGTCGCGGCCGACCGGTACGGCTACCGGATGCCGCTGCTGGTGGCCGTGTCCGGCAGCGTGATCGCGCTCTCGGCGCTGTCCGTGGTGCACAGCACCGCGATCGCGGCCGTGCTGCTGTTCGTGTGGGGCGTATCGAGCTGGGCGTTCAATCCGCCGGTCCAGCGCCGGCTGCTCGAGCTCTCGCCGGGCGCCGGCAGCCTGCTGCTCGCGCTCAACGCCTCGGCCCTGTACCTGGGCATCGGACTGTCCGGCGTCATCGGCGGTGCGGTGCTCGATCACGTCGGCATCGGCGCGGTGGCACTGACCGGGGCACTGCTGTGCTGTGTCGCGGTCGTGGTCCAGCTGTCGTCCGGTGGGCGCGGCGCTCCACAGCCGTCCCCCTGACCCTCTCCCTCCCGGCAAAGGACGATGTTCATGCGCGAGTTGAACGATGTGGTGGGAATCGTCACGGGGGCCTCGCGCGGGGTCGGCCCGCACATCGCCGGGCATTTGGCGAGGGCCGGTGTCCACGTGGTCCTCGTCGCCCGGTCGGAGGAGGGCCTGCGGGCCACCGCCGAAAGGATCGGACGCTTCGGGCCCGAGCCGCTCGTGGTGCCCGGCGACGTTTCCGACGAGGCGGCGCAGCGCCGGATCGTCGAAACGGTCAGGCGTGAACTGGGGCCGCCCGGAATCCTGGTCAACAATGCCGGGATCGAATGCGTCACCCGGTTCCAGGACGCCTCGATCGAGACCATCAGGAAGGTCCTGCTGGTGAATCTCTTCGGGGCCGAGGCGATGACCAGACTGGTGCTGCCGCACATGCTCGAGGCGGGACGCGGCCACGTGGTCAACATCGGTTCCGTGGGCGGGCGTACGGCCTATCCCTACGCCACGATCAACTCCTCGGCCAAGCACGGTCTCGTCGGCTTCACCTGGTCCCTGCGCGAGGAGCTGCGGGGGACCGGTGTGGGGGTGTCGGCGGTGTATCCCACGCTGATCGCCGATGTCGGGATCTCCGCGGGCTGGCAGGCGGGCCGGCGCCCGCCGATGCTCGGCCGGGTCGGGCCCGACGAAGTCGCGCGCGCGGTGCTGAAGTGCATCCGGGAGAACAGGGTGGAGATCACCGTGGCTCCCGTCCTGGAGAAGGTCGCGGACGTGGTCAGCGCCCTCTCTCCCCGGCTCACCGCCTGGATCGCCCGAAACGGTGGCATCTATTCGTACCTGCGCAAGGTTGCCGATGCGCAGGCCACATCGCAATAACACGCTGAAACCAGCATGACCGGCTGGTTGATACGGGGGACCGATGTCCGAGATATCCGCTGCGCCCATTCCCGACCGGGACCAGGGCCTGAACCAGATCCGAGACCTGCTCGCCGCGGTCGACAGCGACTACGACCGCTGGATCGACCCACAGGAACCGCTCGTCCTCGACTCGCTGGACGCCGTCCGGCTGAAGTCCGCCATCGACACCGCGTGCACCGCCGACCTCCCGCTGGAGGTGTTCTTCGGCCACTGCACCCTCGAAACGCTCACCGAGGCGCTGCTCAACCACGGTACGGACCGCGGTTCGCTCCCACAGCTGGTTCCGGCGCCCGAGCACGACCACGAGCCCTTCGGCCTCACCGACGTCCAGCAGGCGTACTGGCTGGGCAGCCGGGGCTTCGACCTCGGCGGCCGCTCCGCCCACTTCTACGGGGAGGTGGACCTGTTCGCCGCGGACCGCGATCGCGTCGAGGAGGCGTTCAACACCCTCATCGGCCGCCACGGCATGCTGCGGGCGGCCCTGCTCCCCGACGGCCGCCAGCAGGTCGCGCGGGAGGTCCCGTACTACCGCTTGCGCCACGGCGACCTGAGCGGGGTCCCGGAAGCCGACGGCCGATGTCGCCTCCAGGAGACCCGGGAGGAGATGGCCGGCCAGGTCTTCGACCCGCACACCTGGCCGCTGTTCGACATCCGCACCCACCGGCTGGACACGGGCCGGCTCCGCCTCCACATCAGCATCGACCTGCTGCTCGTCGACGCCGGCAGCATCCAGGTGCTGCTGGCCGAGTGGATCCGGCTGGTCCTCGACCCCGACTCGCTCGGGCCGGCGCCCGGACCGAGCTTCCGCGACTACCTCGAAGGCGTCGCCGCACACCGTGCGCAGCCCGGCCACGAGCGGGCCCGCACGTACTGGCGGGGACGCCTCGACACGCTGCCGCCCGCTCCCGAACTGCCCGTACGCACCCTCGCCGATGCCGTGGCGCCCGCCTTCGTACGCCGCGAGCGCCGGCTGACCGGCCGGGTGTGGCGGCAGCTGAGGGACCGGGCGAACGCCCTGGGCGTCACCCCCTCCGTGCTGCTGTGCGCCGCGTACGCGCAGGTCCTGCGCACCTGGAGCCGTACCTCCCGGTTCACCCTCAACCTGACGCTCGCCGACCGGCCGCGCTGGCACGCCGACATCGACCGGCTGGTCGGCGACTTCACCGGCACGATCCTGCTGGAGTGCGATCTCGGGGGCGCGCCGGACCTCGCGAGCGTCGCGAATCGGCTCCAGGCACAGCTGCGGCAGGACCTGGCGCACGCCCGGTTCAGCGGGGTCGAGGTGCAGCGCGAGCTGGGCCGCCGCCGCGGCGACGCCACGCAGGCGCGGATGCCCGTCGTGTTCACCAGCCTGCTGCGTGAGCAGGACAGCCTCGGATCCCTCGAAGGCGTGGTCTTCGAGACCGCGTACGCCGTCTCCCAGACCCCGCAGGTCTACCTCGACAACCAGGTCGTGGCCCGCGGCAGCGATCTGCTGATCAGCTGGGACGCGGTGGAGGAGATGTTCCCCGAGGGCGTGCTCGACGACATGTTCGCGGCCTACCTCGACCTGGTGGAGGCGATCGCCGAGCGCGAGGAGCCGCCCCCGGTCACCCCGCCGGCGAAGCAGCTCGCCGTACGCGGGGCCGTGAACGACACCGCGGGGCCGCTGCCGGACGAGCTGCTGCACGCGGCCGTGGGCCGGTGGGCCGCCGCCCACCCCGAGGCACCGGCCGTGATCACGGCCGACTCCACGCTCACCTACGGAGAACTCGACCGCATCGCCGACCGGATCGCCCACCGGCTGCGGGCGCTCGGCGCGGAGCCGAACACGCTGGTCGCCGTCCTCATGCACAAGGGCTGGCAGCAGATCCCCGCCGTCCTGGGCGTGCTCCGCTCCGGCGCGGCCTACCTGCCGGTGGACGCGGGCCTGCCGCAGGAGCGGATCGACCAGCTGATCGCGGCGGGCGGAGCGGGGGTGGCCCTCGTCCAGCCCGGCGGCCACGTCCCGGCGGGCGTCACCGCCCTGGTGGTGGACCGGCAGCCGGGGGAGGGCGAGCCGGACGTGCCGGACGGGCCGGTGGAGGCGGCGGCCACCGGCCCCGGAGACCTCGCGTACGTCATCTTCACCTCGGGATCGACCGGCCGCCCCAAGGGCGTGATGATCAGCCACCGCTCGGCCGTCAACACGGTCGACGACATCGGCACCCGCTGCGCCGTCGGCCCGCAGGACCGCGTCCTCGGCCTGTCCTCGCTGAGCTTCGACCTCTCCGTGTACGACGTCTTCGGCGTGCTCGGAGCGGGCGGCGCGCTGGTGCTGCCCGCGCCCGGCGAGGACCGCGACCCCGGCCGCTGGGCCGCCCTGGCGGACGAGCACCGGGTGACGCTGTGGAACACCGTCCCGCTGCTGCTCGAGTTACTGGTGGAGCACTGCGAGCAGCAGGGCGCCGGCTTCCCGCGATCGCTGCGGACGGCACTGCTCAGCGGCGACTGGATCCCGCTGAGCCTGCCCGGCCGGGTCCGGGCCGTCGCCGCCGGAGCGCCCGAGCTGATCAGCCTCGGCGGTGCGACCGAGGCCGCGATCTGGTCCATCTGGCACCCGATCGAGAGGATCGATCCCGAGTGGCGCAGCATTCCGTACGGCACGCCGCTACGGAATCAGACCTTCCATGTCCTGGACGCCGATCTCACCGACAAGCCGGACCATGTCACCGGTGACCTCTACATCGGCGGCGTGGGAGTGGCCCAGGGCTACTGGGGGGACCCGGAGCGCACCGCGGCGCAGTTCACCGCCCACCCGGTCACCGGCGAGCGCCTGTACCGCACGGGCGACCTCGGCCGCTACCGGCCGGACGGCACCCTCGAACTCCTCGGCCGGGACGACTTCCAGGTCAAGATCGGCGGCCACCGGATCGAACTCGGCGAGATCGAGGCCGTGCTCGGCGCTCACCCCGGCGTGCGGACCGCGGTCGTCGTGGCCCAGGACGCCCGGCGGCTGATCGGCTACGCCGTACCGGAGAGCGGGGCCGACCTCGCGGACCAGGAGCTGCGCACCCACCTCGCCGCCAAACTCCCCTCGTACATGGTTCCTGCGGTCGTCGTGACCCTGGACCGGCTGCCGACGGGCGCCAACGGAAAGCTCGACCGGCGTGCGCTGCCGGCGCCGCCGTCCACCGCACCGGCCGACGAGCCGCCGGCCACCCCGGCCGAGGAGACCCTGGCCCGCGCCTGGGCCTCCGTACTCCCGGTGGAACGGATCGGGCGCCACGACGACTTCAACGCGCTCGGCGGGGACTCGCTCCTCGGGGTGCGCGCCGTGGCCAGGGCCGCCGAACAGGGTCTCCACCTCACCCTCGCGGACTTCTTCGCCCACCCAACCATCGCCGGACAGGCCGCCCTCGCGACGGACCGCCCCACGGCCGCGGCGGACCAGCGGGAGATCACCGGCCGCGCCGGTCTGTCGCCCAGTCAGCTCTGGTTCTTCGAGCAGGACTTCATTGACGCCGGTCACTGGAACGGCATGTGGCCCGTCTTCGAGCTGGACCGGCGGCTGGACCCAGGACCGCTGCGCGAGGCCCTCGCCACCGTGCTCGCCCACCACGACGGGCTGCGCGCCGTGTTCCGCACGCAGGCGCAGGGCGGGCCCCACGCGGAACTGCCCGCGGCGCGTCCCCTGGAGGCGTCCAGGGTCACCGAGGTCGACCTCGGTGACGTCGCCGACGCCGACATCGAGGCGGAGATCGCCCGGCACGCCGCCCTCCGCAACAGCGGGCTCGACCTGGCCACCGGCGAGACCGTCCGGCTCACCCAGTTCGGCCTCGGTCCGCGGCGCCGTCCCAGGCTCCTGGTCAGCGCGCACTGGCTGGTCATGGACTACTACTCCTCCCGGGTGTTCTACGAGGACCTGCGCACGGCCTACTTCGCCCTCGAGCGGGGCGACACACCGGTGCTGCCGCCCAAGACGGCCTCCCTGCCGCGTGCCGCGGAGCAGCTCCACGCCCACGCGACGAGCGAGGAGGTCACGGCCGAACTCCCGTACTGGAGCGGGCTCGCCGAGCTCACGCCCGCACCCCTGCCCGTGGACCACCGGCTGGGCCCCAACGCACAGGCCTCCGCCGTCCGCCACTTCACCGAGGTGACCGGGGCGACCGCGGACGCCGTGCTGACCGGGATCCCGCGCCGGGACGGGACCGAGGTCCGCGAGGTGCTGCTGACCGCCCTGGCCCGGGCCGTGACCGACTGGACCGGGCAGCCGGAACTGGTCGTCGAGGTCGAGGGGCACGGACGCCGGCGGGCCTTCGACGGGCTGGACGTCTCCCGTACGGTCGCCCGGTTCTCCACACTGTCGCCGCTGGTCCTGCGCCCGGGCGAGCTCGCCTCGGTGCGCGCGCAGATCCGCGAGACGCCCCACCAGGGCGTCGGATACGGCCTGTTGCGGTACCTGCACCCCGACCCCGCGGTCCGGGCGCGCATGGCCGGGGTCCCCGTGCCCGAGATCGGCTTCAACTACTGGGGCGACGTCAGCGAGTACTTCACCGGCGACGCCCGCCCGGTGGCCGCCTCCTTCGGTCACCACCGCAGCGACCGGGGCCACCGGACCCGGACGCTCGACCTGATGGCGATGGCCGCCGACGGCACCCTGCGGCTGGTGTGGACCTACAGCGCCGATCTCCACACCGCAGCGACGGTCCGGGCGCTGGCCGACCGCTTCACCGGCGCACTGCACACGCTGGCGCGGAGCGCCGGATGAACGGGGAGGAGAGGACCGTGGACCACCCGCGTCCCGAGGACGTGTTCGGCGCGGTGACCGTGCCCGAGGTGCTGGAACTCGCCGCCACCACACCACGCGGGATCACCGTCGTGAACCGGCGGCTCGACCGGACCCCGCTGCCCTACGCGCTGCTCGCCGCCGGAGCACGGCGGGTGGCCGGCGGGCTGGCCGGGGCGGGCGTGGTCAAGGGGGACCGCGTCGCCATCGTCTCCTCCACCTCGCCCGGCTTCCTGCTCAGTCTCTTCGGCGCCTGGCGGGCGGGCGCCGTCCCCGTCGTCCTGCCCCTGCCGCACCGGCTGTCGGACCTGCCGGAGTTCGTCGCCGAGATCGACCGCCGGCTCGACCACGTGGACGCGCGCTGCGTGGTGGTCGCCGATGCCTTCGGTGACTTCGTCACCGGCCGGATCACCGGCGACCGTCCCGTGCTGACCTGCGGTGAACTGGCCGCGGAGCGGGAGGAGATCAGCGGTCCGGTCCCGGTCGCACCCGAGGACCTCGCGTACCTGCAGTTCACCTCGGGCACCACCGGTCTGCCCCGCGCGGTCGCGCTCACCCACCGGCAGATGCTCACCAACGCCGCGGTCTGCTGCGAGCGGTTCGCACTGGAGCGGGACCGTAGCGTGCACGTCAGCTGGCTGCCGCTCTACCACGACATGGGCCTGATCTCCGTGCTCTCCGCGATGGCCTACCGGATCAAGCTGGTGCTCCAGCCGCCGGAGGACTTCCTGGCCAGGCCGGACTCCTGGGTGGACGCCCTGTCCCTGTTCCGGGCCACCAGCACGGTCGCCCCGAACTTCGCCTACGGGCTCGCCGCCCAGGGCATGCGGCTGCGTCCGAGGGAGCTCGACCTGTCCGCCCTGGAGGTGTGCGGGGACGGCGCGGAGCCGATCCGGGCCGCCACCCTCGACGAGTTCGTCCGGGCCGGCGCCGCGTACGGGCTCCGGCCCCAGGTGATGACCCCGATGTACGGGCTGGCCGAGGCCACCCTCGCCGTGGCCATGGGCGAGGCCGGTCGGCCGCTGGTCTGGGACCACGTGTCGCGGGACGGCCTCCAGGCGGGCGCGGTGGCCCGTCCGGTGCCCGCCGGCGCCCCCGGCGCCCGCGCGCTGGCGGTCTGCGGACCCCCGGTGCCGGGAGTGCGCATCGAGATCAGGGACGCGGACGGCAAGCCGCTCGGGGAGCGGCAGGTCGGCGAGGTCTGTGTGCACGGCCCCTCGCTGATGCAGGGCTACTGGCAGGACCCGGAGGCGACCGCGGCCGTCCTGCGCGACGGCTGGCTGCACACCGGCGACCTGGGCTACCGCACCGAGGACGGCGGGGTGGTGATCTGCGGCCGGGCCAAGGACATGATCATCGTATCGGGCCGCAACCTGTACCCGGAGGACTACGAGCACGTCGCCGCCAAGGTGGCGGGCGTACGGCCGGCGTGCGCCGCCTTCGCGGTGCCGGACACCGAGCGGATGATCGTGGTCTTCGAGTCCGCGAAGGGCTTCGAGCGGCACGAGGAGATCGCGGCGCAGGTGATGAGGAGCCTGCGCGAGCACCTCGGCCACGCCCCCGACAAGGTCGTGGCCCTGGGCAAGGGCGCGATCCCGCGCACCTCCTCCGGCAAGGTGCAGCGGGGGCTGTGCCGGGAGCGCTACCTGACGGGCCGCCTGGAGGTCCTGGCGGAAGTAGCCCGCTGACCCGGACCGGACCGGCCGGATCAGCGGCGACGGCTCACCACGAGACGCGCACCCCGCGCGGGGATCAGCGTCACGTGGTGGGCCTTCTGCTCCTCCGGGGCGGGCCGGTCCGGCCGGATGTCGTACCGCTGGAGCACCTCGCGCAACGCCACCGTCGCCTCCAGCAGCGCGAAACCGGCGCCGATGCAGCGCCGGGCGCCACCGCCGAACGGTATCCAGGTGTGGGCCGGCGGCTGGCCGTCGAGGAAGCGCTCGGGACGGAACTCGTCGGGCTGGTGGTGGTAGGCCGGGTCCGACTGCACCATGCCGATGGCGGGCATCACGGTGGCACCGGCGGGCAGCCGGTACCCGCCGACCGTAAGCGGCTTCGTCAGCTGCCTGGCCACCTCGTACACCACGGGCTTGAGCCGCAGCGCCTCCTTGGCGACGGCCGTGAGATAGGCGTCGTCACCCTCGTCCGCGGCGCGCTGTGCCCGCCGCAGCTGTTCCGGCTCACGGACCAGTTCGTGCAGCGCCCACGCCAGACCCGTGGCCGTGGTCTCGTGCCCGGCGAGGAGCAACGTGATCAGCTGGTCGCGCAGCTCCGGGTCGGTGAACCCGCCGCCCTCCTCGTTCTCCGCGGCCTGGAGCAGGCGGGACAGCACGTCGGTCCGGCTGTGCAGGTCGGCGGCGCGGCGCCGGCCGGTGATCTCCGCGTACAGCAGCTCGTCGAGACCCCGCTGGAGGGCGATGTGGCGGCGCCACGGCCCGAAGCGCTGCAGGAGGGGGTAGGGGAGGCCGAGCAGGGTGACCGGGCCGATGTCCGCGATGCCGCGCACGAGCGGGCGCATGCGCCTCAGCCTCGCCTCTTCGGTCACCCCGAACACGACCTGGAGGATCACCTCCAGGGTCAGGGCCTGCATCCGCCGGTGGGAGCTGAAGACGGTCTCCTCCGGCCAGCCGTCCACCTCCGCCTTGGTCAGTTCGCCGACCATCTGCCGGTAGCCCGCCAGCGCCGCCCCGGTGAAGGCGGGCATCAGGAGCCGACGGGCCCTGCGGTGCTCGTCCTCGTCGGTGAGGAGCACCGAGTGGTCGCCGAGGGCCGGTCCCATGATCGCGTTGCCCTCGCCCGCGTGCAGGACGTCCACCGGACCGCCGAAGACGGTCCTGATGTCCTCCTGCCTGGTGAGGATCACCAGATGGCGGGTGGGAGTGGTGAGCCGGAGCGTGAAGACGTCCCCGTGCCTGCGGCGCAGCACGGGGAACAGCTTGTGCCGGTACTGGGCGAACAACAGGGTCTGGACCACCGCGGGCAGGCGCAGGCCGGGCGGCCGCTTCGTCGAACCGCCTCCGGCCGCGGTCACGGCGGCCGGCACGTCATCGCTACCGCTGGTCATGGTCGAAATCCCCCTCGGTGGACGAACAACTTCGCTTGTTTTTGCGGTAATTGCCGGTCCTTCCTCACGCTAGCAGCCGGAAGGACCGGCATAAACGGCGGAAGCAGGATTCCGGTCGTGAGGGTCCTCAGGTGCTCGAACTGATCCTTCCGGCCGCCGTGGCGTGCGCCGAGAGCTTTGTCGACGTACCGGAATCCACCCTCTTTCCCGCGGAATCGGAAGCGCTGGGGACAGCGCGTCACGAGGGGCGGCGACGGGAGTTCACCACCGTCCGGCACTGCGCCCGGCGGGCCCTGGCCGAGCTCGGCGTGCCGCCCGTGGCGGTGCTGCCCGGCGAGCGGGGGGCGCCGGTGTGGCCGCACGGAGTGGTCGGCAGCATGACGCACAGCACCGGGTACCGTGCAGCGGCGGTGGCCTCCGCCGGGCGGGTGCGGGCCGTGGGAATCGACGCCGAGCCCCACGAAGCCCTGCCCACCGGGGTGTTGGGGGCCGTCTCCCGCACCGAGGAGCGGGAGCGGCTGGCCGTCCTCGCCGCCGGGTGCCCGCAGGTGCACTGGGACCGGCTGCTGTTCTGCGCGAAGGAGGCCGTGTACAAGGCGTGGTTCCCGATGGTGCGGCGCCGACTGGGTTTCGGGGACGCATCGGTCTCCTTCGACGGGGTGGCCGGGGCCGGGACCTTCCGTGCGCAGATCACCGAACGGGGGAGGGGGAAAGACCTCCGGGAGATGTCCGTTCCCTCGGTCTTCGAAGGGCGCTGGACGGTCGCCGGGGGGATGCTTCTCGCTGCCGTCGTGATACCGGTCGATAATGGTCCGGATTTCGCCATCGGGTCCGGTCCCCATTCCCGCGCGCATTCACCTGCGCGTTGACCGGTCGGTCCTTTTCAGCCGCGCCAGGCGGAAACGACCTCGAGGGCCTGTTCCACATTCAGCCGGGGGTCGCACAGCGGTGCGGCCCGGCCGGCGAGTCCGCCCGTGCCGCCGCTGTCGGCGACGCACTCCAGCACCTCGTCGGGAGTGGCCTCCAAGTGGAGGCCGCCGGCGGTCCCGCGGGCGGATTCCACCGCCTGCCGGAAGCCCCGTACCTCCCGGACGATCTCCTCGACGAAGCGGGTCTTGCGGCCGTCCGGGGTGGTCACGGTGTTGCCGTGCATCGGATCGCACATCCAGACCACGGGATGCCCCGCCCGGCGTACGGCCTCGACGAGGGCGGGCAGGTTCCGCCCCACCGCGGCGGCGCCCTGGCGGGCGATCAGGGTCAGCCGGCCGGGCCGGCGCTCCGGATCGAGGCGGGCGCACAGTTCGAGCAGCCCGGCGGGGGTCGTCGTCGGCCCGATCTTGCAGGCCACCGGATTGTCCACCGCGGCGAGCAGGCGTACGTGGGCCCCCTCCACGGAGCGGGTGCGCTCGCCGATCCAGGGCCAGTGCGTGGACGACAGGAACGCCCGCCCCGACCCGTCCCCCCGGATCAGGGGGAGTTCGTAGTCGAGGACGAGCGCCTCATGGCTGGTCCAGGTGTTCCGGAAGTCCCATCCGGTGTCCGCGCGCAGGGTCCGCAGCACCCGGCGCGCGGCCCGGTAGCAGTCCGTGAGCCGGCGCGGGTCGTGTGCGCGGGCCGCCGCGTCCGGTTCCGGCCGGTTCACCATGTGGCCCCGGAAGACCGGGAGTTCCCGGTTCCCGTGCCGCTCCGTCGGCCGGGAGCGCGGTTTGGCGTACTGGCCGGCCATGCGGCCCACCCTGACCGTCGGCTTCCCGGTGATCTCCGAGAGCGCCGACGCGAGGACGTCGAGCATCCGGACCTTGTCGCGTACCGCCCCGGGCGTGCTGTCGGCCGGGTCCTCGGCGCAGTCACCGGCCTGCAGAACGTTCACCCCGCCCTGTGCGGCCCCGGCGATCAGGAGGCCGAACCCGCTGATGTCGCGGGGGCCGACCAGCCCCGGCGCGGCGCGCAGTTCCGCGACGGCCGCGCCGAGCGCCGGGTGATCCGCCCAGTCGGGCTGCTGGGCCGCGGGCAGCGCGGCCAGGTGTTCCAGTGCGCCGGCCGAAAGGGACTGGTCGACGAGAAATGCGCCGTGCGGCATGGTGCTCCCCCTGTGTGCGGTGCTGTTCTTGCCGTCGGTTCGGTGGTGGTGGTCATGTGGCCGCGTCCCCGGCCGGCAGGCGCGGTGCGGCGGCGCGGACGGTCAGGCCGCGCACGCCCGCGCTGCACAGCGCGAGGCCGGTGGCCGTGACGATCAGTACGGCGCCTGCCACCAGGGTCGTGTCGATGCCCACGTGCAGGGCGATCGGACCCGCCGCCACCTCGCCGACCGGGATGGCCACGAACGAGCCGAGCGCGTCGTAGGAGTAGACGCGGGCGAGCCGCTCGGGAGGAATGTTCTCCTGCAGGGACACGTCCCAGGCGACCGCGAGTTGTTCGAGCGCCACACCGTTGATGAACATCGCGGCCAGCAGCAGCGCCGTGTGCGAGCTGGTCGCGAGGGCGAGCAGCGGTACCGCCTCGAACGCACCGACGGCCGCGCCGATCCGCAGCGCGTGCCGCGGCCGGGTGCGGGCCGCGATGATGCCGCCCGCGAACGCGCCCCCCGTCTGCGCGGCGAGCAGCAGCCCCCAGGTCGTCCGGCCGAAGGACTGGTCGGCGATGGTCGGCCCGAGGACCTGCAGCCCCCCGGCGACCACCGCGTTGATGACCAGGAACTGGAGCACCACCACCCACACCCAGGAGCGGGAGGTGAACTCCGACCAGCCCTCGCGCAGTTCGGCCAGCGGCCGGGCCGGGCCGCCCGCCGCCGAGGGCGTCTTCGCCACCCGGAGCCCGGCGAAGCTCAGTCCCGCCAGCAGGAACACCGCCGCATTGACCGCGATGCCCCAGCCGGGGCCCGCGAAGCCGACGACGAGGCCGCCGGTCGAGGCGCCGAGGACCATGCCCGCGTTGACGGCCATCCGGACGAGCGCGTTGGCGGGCCGGATCAACCCGGTCGGGACGGTCTGCGGCACGAGGGCGGCCGCCGCCGGCAGCGACACCGCCGACACCATGCCGTTGACGACGCTGATGACGACCAGTACGGGGAGGGAGGCGAAGCCCAGCAGGACGCTCGCCGCGATCGCCGCCTGGGCCAGCCCGGCCGCGATGCTCGACCCCTGGAGCACCAGCCGGCGCGGCAGCCGGTCGGCGATCACCCCGCCGAACAGCAGCAGCGCCACGTTGGCCACCGACCGCGCCCCGACCACGATCCCGAGGTCGATCAGGGAGCCGGTGAGGTCGAGCACCGCGAACGAGAGCACGATCGGTGCCATGGCGTTGGCGAAGTACGTGGCCATCCGTCCGCCCGCCAGGCAGCGGAAGTTCCGCTGCCGGAGCGGGTCCAGCAGGGTGGGTGCCCGGGTGCCGTCGACGCTCACGGTCCGACCGTCGGACTCTCCACGATCAGCACGCTGTTGGCGGCAGCGCCCTGATGGGTGTTGACGAGTGCGCCGCTGCCGGGTGTGGCGTGCCGGACGTACATGCCCGAGAGCGCGCGGCCGAACATCATCGGACCCAGGACGCAGGGCACGGCGGCGCTGCGGATCTCCCCGGTCGTGCCGTGCGCGAACCCGAGGGTGACGAGGTCGGGGTCCACCACCCGCTGGAGGACGTGGTCGCCCATCCCGGCGGCCTTCAGGACCAGCTCCCGCCACTCCTCCTCGGTCACCGAGCGGCCCATGGCCACCCCGGCGCCGCCGTAGCCGTCACCGGGCTTGAGCACCAGCGAGGTCCGGTCCTTGCCGAGTGCGTCGGCCCGGGCCGGGATGGTGCGCGGGATGTGCCGGCGTACGAAGTCCCGGTCGGCCGGGTCCAGCAGAGCAAGGTCTTCCCAGACCCAGGCCAGCACCCGCTTGTCGCTGACGGGGCTGGTCGCCTCCGGGGTGTACATCCGGGCCGTGCCCGCCCGCAGTGCCGTGCCCAGCGCGTCCAGCCCCGGACCCCTCTGCTCGACGGGCAGGAAGAGCCGGAACACCCCGTGCGCGATCTGCTCGCCGGCGCGCAGCCGCTGCCGGTCGTCGAGGGTCAGCCGGTCCAGCGGATACCCGACGACGGTGATGCCGTGTGCCGTGCCGTGTGCGCCCATGGGGCCGAGGTAGGAGATGAACTCGTCCGGGTCGGCCAGGTGGCCCAGGCCGTCCTCGCGGAAGACGGGCACCACGAGCGTGCTGCCCTGGGCCAGGCCGAGGAAGGAGACCAGCTCCGTGAAGAAGGCGTCGACGGCGGAGGGCGGGGCCCGCAGGGGGCCCGGGTCGGCGTAGACCTCGTGGAACTGCGTGGCGATCAGGTCGGCCTCGATGGCCCCGCCGATCGCCCCGTCGATGTTGAGCTCGACGACCTGGGGCACGCCCCGCTCGACCATCACGTCGGCGCGCAGGGACGTCAGCAGATGTTCGCCCAGCGGCTCCGCCGGGTCCAGCAGCGGGTACTGCTCCTGCGGCAGGGAGAGCGCCGCGAGCAGCCCGCCGGCCGTGCTCACCCGGCGCAGGCACGCGTCGAGCACCAGGCCCGCCGCGCGGTCCGCGACCGCGCCGACCCGCTCGTAGGCCCCGGCGCCCAGCACGAGGGGCCGGGTCGGGCACCAGGAGTCCGCGAGGCGCGGTACCCCGGCGTTCGCCCGGCGCCAGTGGTCCCGGCCGAGCACGTCGAGGCGCTCGCGCAGCGCGCCGGGGAGGGTGTCGTACAGATCGACCACGAGGGCGTCGCTCATCCGGCCGACACCCACTTCGCATAGCCGGGGAGCAGCCCCAGTTCGGCCTGCCGATAGGCCCGTACGAGCTCGGCGACCACGGCGTTGCCGGTGTCGAACGCGGTCCCGTCCACGCTCCGAACGGGGCGCACACCACCGGCGGTGCTCGCCACGCACAGCGCGTCACAGGCCAGCAGGTCCGCCGGGGCCAGCGGGCCGCGGTCCACCGCGTACCCGAGGCCGGCGGCCAGCTCGACGACGGAGGCCAGGGTGATCCCGTCCAGGGCGGCGGGGGAGTCGGGCACCAGCAGCGTGCGACCGCGTACCCCGAAGACGTTCTGCACGGTGCACTCGGCGACGAAGCCGGTGTCGTCCAGCAGCAGCGCGTCGTCACAGCCGCGCCGCTGGGCGTCCATCCAGGCGATCCTGGAGCCCAGATAGCCGGCCGACACCTTCGCTTTGGCCGGGAAGGCGTGCGGGCTCAGCCGGGTGACCTCGGACAGGGCGAGGCGGGGCTGCTGCGCGCGGATCACCGAGTCGAAGCCCGAGACGTCGAAGGCCAGTACGGCCACCTGGGCCTGCGCACCGGGAGCGGCCAGGCCGAGTACCCCGTCGCCGAGGACGGCGAGGGGGCGCAGATAGGCCCGGCGCAGGCCGTTGGCGGTCAGTGTCTCGTGGCACGCCGCGGCGAGTTCGGCGGGGGACTGCGCGAGCGTCATCCCCACCAGGCGGCACGATTCGACGAAGCGTGACGTGTGCTCCCGGAGCCGGAAGAGGTGGTGGCCGTCGTCCCCGGAGGGGAAGGCGGAGATGCCCTCGAAGACACAGAGTCCGTAGTGCAGGCTGTGGTTGGCGAGGGTCAGCGCGGTGTCGCCGGCGGGGACCACGGCGCCCTGCCACCACATGAGCTTCGCTGGTTCGTTCATCTCTCAGTCCTTGTCGTGCCGGGCGACCGCCCGGCATATCAGGTCGCCCACCTCGCCGGTGAGTGCGGTGCCGCCCAGATCGGGTGTCAGCAGGTCCCCGTGCAGCACCTCGTCCACGGCGCGTTCCACGGCGGCGTGGGCCGCGTGCAGCCCCATCCGGTCCAGCATCAGGGAGTAACTCAGCACCGAGGCGATCGGGTTGGCGCGCCCGGTGCCGGCGATGTCCGGCGCGCTGCCGTGCACCGCCTCGAAGACGCCGAAGAACGAGGTGTCCTCGGGGTCGTAGCTCGCCGAGGGCGCCACTCCGAGCCCGCCGGCGAGCATGGCGGCCTCGTCGCTGAGGATGTCCCCGAAGAGGTTGCTCGCCACCAGCACGTCGAACCGGGCCGGGTTGCGGATCAGCTCCATGGCGGCGGCGTCGACGTACAGGTGGTCGCGCTCCACGTCCGGGTAGGACGCGCCGAGGGCACGGAACCGGCTCTGCCACAGCGGGCCGGCGCTCGGCATCGCATTGCTCTTGTCCACCAGGGTGAGCCGGCGGCGCGGGCGGGAACGGGCGAGTTCGAAGGCGGCCGTGAGGGCCCGGTCCACGGCCCACCGCGTGTGCACGCCGACCTCCATCGCGACGTGGCCGGGGCGCCCGCCCCGGACCGTGCCGCCGACCCCGACGTACACGTCCTCCGTGTTCTCCCGCACGACGACGAGGTCCACGTCCCCGGCCGAGCGCACGTGCTTGAGGGGGCAGTGGGCCAGGGTGCGCAGGCGGACCGGGCGCAGGTTGACGCTCAGTTCGAGCTGCTGACGCAGTCCGCCGATGATCCGGACGGCGTGCCGGTTGTCGGGGACACGGGGATCGCCGAGCGCGCCGAGCAGCACCGCGGCGTAGGTGCTGCCGATCGCCGGGATGTCGATCTCCACGTCCCCGTGCTCCAGGAAGTGGTCGGCGCCGTAGGGCAGTACGTCGGTCTTCAGCCCGGTGCCGAAGGTGTCCTCGACCACCGCGTGCACCTTCAGCACCTCGGCCATGACCTCCGGACCGATGCCGTCTCCGGGGACGACCGCGAGGGTGCTCATCCGGCCGACGCCTGCGCCCGGACCTGCTCACCGGCGTACGCGACGAGGCCGCCCGCGGTGAGCAGTTCGCGCTCGAACGGGGAGGGCGGGGTGATGGGCGCGCACGTGCCCCGGGTCACGTTGACCAGCTCGCCGCGCTCGTCGTCGACGACCAGCCGGTCGCCCTCCCGGATCCCGTAGGCGAAGTCCCCGACCTCGACCAGCCGCAGGCCGATGTTGAGGGCGTTGCGGAAGAAGATCCGCGCGAAGCTGTGCGCGACGACGAACGGCGCGCCGGAGGCCTTGATGCCCATCGGGGCGTTCTCACGGGAGGAGCCGCAGCCGAAGTTCATCCCGCCGACGATCACCGATCCGCTCAGGTCGTACCCGGTGCCGGCGTAGTGGTCGAGGAACGGCCCGTTGCCCGCGTGGGCCATGATGTGCTTCTTGTACTCGGCCGGGTCGGGGATCTGGCAGAACACGCCGGGCAGGATCACATCGGTGTTGACGTGGTCGCCGAAGACCCAGGCGAGGCTTCCGGTGCCCGTCGCCACGCCGGTGCCCGTCGCCACGCCGGTGCCCGTCGCCACGCCGGTGCCCGTCGCCACGCCGGTGCCCGTCGCCACGCCGGTGCCCGGGGCCGCCGAGGAGAACTCGTCCGCCGCGCCGGTCAGGGGCGCCCGGCCCTCGCGCGCCGAGTGGAGCGCGAACAGCTCGTCGATGGCGCCGCGCACCGCGTCCTCGTCGGCGTAGTAGTCGCTCCGGTCGCCGATGGGGGCGAGCGTGCCGGTCAGCGCGGCCCGCGCCGCGATCGCCGGGGAGGCCAGTACGACACTGGCGTCCACGTCGCCGCAGCGGCCGCGGAAGTTGCGGTTGGAGGTGAAGACCGCGACCTCGCCCTTGCCGAGCACACCGGACTTGATGCCGATGCAGGGACCGCAGCTGGAGGACTCCACGTAGCAGCCCGCCTCCAGCAGGACGTCGATCAGGCCCTCCTTCATCGCCGCCCGGTAGGCCTTCTGGGAGGCGGGGATGACGATGGTCCGCACGCCGTCCTTGACCCGCTTGCCGCGCAGCACGTCCGCGACGACCCGCAGGTCCTCCAGGTGCCCGTTGGTGCAGGAGCCGATGAAGACCTGGTCGACCGGTATCCCGCCGTCGGCGTCGGCGCGCCGGGCCAGCGGCGCCACCCCGGTCATCAGGTCCGTGCGGTCCGCGTACTCGTCCCAGTGCCGCAGGAGGTGCTGGAGCTGGTGCGTGCCGATGGCGTTGTCGGGGGAGAACGGCAGCGCCACGGTGGGCTCGATCAGGCCCAGGTCGACGTCGATCACGTCGACGTACTCGGCGTCGTCCTCGTCGATGGCGAAGTCCGGGTACCCGGCCCCGTCGCCGAGGTGGTCGGCGAGCACGCCGTCCGTGGGGAACAGGCCGTACTTGGCGCCCATCTCCACCGCCATGTTGCTCAGCGACAGCCGGTCGGTGACCGCCAGCGAGGCGAGGCCGGGGCCGCCGAACTCCAGGCTGCGGTAGACGGCGCCGTGCACCCCGATCAGACCGCAGAGGTACAGCGCCACGTCCTTGCCCTGCACGTGCGGACGCAGGCTCCCGTGGAAGCGGACCAGCGTCGCCTCGGGCACCCGCATCCAGACGCTGCCCCGGACCATGGCCATGGCCAGGTCGGTGGAGCCGATGCCGGTGGCGAGCGAGCCGATCGCGCCCGCGGTGCAGCTGTGCGAGTCGGCGCCGACCGCCACGTCACCGGGGCGGATCAGCCCCTGCTCGATGAGGATCTTGTGCTGGATGCCGCCGTCGTAGCCGACGTCGAACACCTTGATGCCGTGCGCCCGGGCGAACCGGCGCAGCTCGACGAGGATCGAGGCCATCGAGGCCGTGTGGGTGGGGACGACGTGGTCGAAGACGAAGACGGTCCTCTCGCGCTGCGCGGCGATGCCGGCGGCGATGTACGCGTCGTCGAATCCGGAGTCGCGCAGGATGTCCAGGGCCCATTTGACGGTCATCTCGCTGCCCCAGCACAGGTCGAACGGCAGGTCCACGACCTCGCCGGTGCTGACGGGACGGCCGAGTTTGTGCTCGAAGAGCTGTCGTACGAGTGTCATCGCGGAACGCTTCCATCCTGGTGGCCGAGAAGCTGTTTCTTGAGGCAGTCGAAGACGGCGACGTACGGCTCGATCCGCCGCTGCGCCGCCGGTGAGGAGAACCGGATCCAGCCGCGCACCGGGGCCGGACGGCAGCCGCGCAGGCGCTTCGCCTCCGCCGAACCCATGCCGTACGCGATGCGGTGGGGGCCGCCGGTGACGGCCAGTTCGACGAGGTGGTGGAAGACGAGGTTGAAGTAGGCGCAGGTGTGCCCGACGGCCGCGTCGTCGAAGCCGAGGAACTTGGGATGCAGGACGCCGCCCGCCTCCAGGCACAGCAGGAAGCCCCCGAAATCGGCCCCCTGCGTCCCCCGGCGGCGCACCACGTACAGTGCGGGCCCCAGCCGCGGGGAGCCGAGGAGCGCGGTGAACAGCCGCTCCATCGCCGCCCGGTCGACCGGCAGGCCGTACTTCTTCTGCTGTCCCTCACAGAGCCCGGCGCAGCGGGCGATCGCCGCCGGGTCAGGGTCCCTGATCCGTTCGACCCGCATCCCGGCCTCGGCGAACTTGCGGATCTCGGCCCGGGCGACGTTGCGGCGCTTGCGTTCCAGCGTGCCCAGGTACTCCTCCAGGGAGGTGCAGGGGCCGGGTCGCAGCTCGTACTCCACGTCGGAGAGGAACTCCAGGTAGCCGTGGTCGGCGAGGGCGCGGTGCAGCTCCCGGTCCCCGCCGGACTCCCAGAGGAAGGACTGCGAGGGGATCGCCTCGTCGCGGCAGAACTCCTCGATGGCGAGAAGCAGTTCACCGATCGCCTCCCGCCGGTCGGCGCCCGGCCGGGTGAGGACGTCGCTCGCGTACCCGTACGGGCTGGTCATCACGAGCGCCGGATAGCCGGCCGCACGCGTACGGGCGGCCTCCGTGCGCACGACGGCGGCGAGCAGGGCCGCGGCCTCGGCGGACTCCTGCGGCGAACGGTCACGGGCCAGGGCGCGGGTGAGGTGGTCGATCTCGTACGCGCCGAAGAGCGCGCCCGTCGGATCGTGGTACGGGAACGCGTCCGGGTCGCGGACCAGCAGGCCCTGCACCGCGGCCACCGTCCGCCCCTCGTCCCGCAGCAGGAACAGGACCAGCTCGAAGCCGAAGCACTCCTCGACCGCGCGCAGCCAGTCGTGCGAGAGGTACACCTGCGCCGGGGGGACGAGCGCGTCCCACTCACGGCGGTCTACACCGGATGCCGACCGTACGACGACGACCTCATTCCCCACGGACGTCCACGCCCTTCGAGGCGACCGCGATCAGGCGCTCGGCCCGGTGGTCGTACGGCGCGCCGTCGTAGTCCCCGTGGAACCGCACGTCGGTGAAACCGGCGGACCCCAGCATGTCCCGCAGTTCGCCGGCGCTGTAGAGGAACAGCGTCATCGAACCCCGGGCCGCGTGCGAGCCCTCGATCGCGTACCAGTCGCTGCGCAGCCGGGTCCAGTCGTCGAGCACGGTGTCGCGCTGGACCAGCACCCTTCCGTCCCGCTCGGAGAGGGAGACCCGCTCGTCGAGCCGCGCGAGGATCTCCTTGCCGACGACGTCGATCAGCAGGGTCCCGCCCGGCGCCAGGCTGGTGTGGGCGTTGCGCAGCACCTGGACGTTGTCCTCGAGCCGGTCGAAGTACCCGAAGGAGGTGAACATGTTGATGACGGTGTCGAACACCCCCGGTTCGGCGAAGGCGCGCATGTCCGACTCCACGAACCGGGCTTTCACCCCCGCCTCCTGACAGTAGGTCAGGGCGCGCGCGAGCATCGGCGCACTGAGGTCCACCCCGGTGACCGCGTGGCCCGCGCGGGCGAGCGGCACGGTGAACAGGCCCGGCCCGCAGCACAGGTCGAGCACACGGGCCCCGGCAGGAAAGCGGAACAGCGGGGACCGCTCCACGATCCGCACCGCCTGCGCGGCGCGCTCCGGGGAGAAGAGGTGCGGGTAGAAGTCGTTCCAGAACGCCTGGTCCTCGAACCAGGCGGAGGTGTCCGGCTCCTGTCCGCCCCTCTTCCCCTTCTTCTTCTCCTGCTCCGTGTTCATACCGACAGGGCCGTTCGCTCGTGGTAGATCTCCACGACCTGGGCCTCGGTGACGCTGGACTTCGACAGCACCGAGACCTCCTTGACCTGCCGGAGCACCGAGCCGAGGACCTCGTCGTCGTACGGGAGCCCATGGGCGTCCAGCACGTGGGAGATGATCCCCTTGCCGGAGTGCTTGCCCATGACGATCCGCCGCGTGTGGCCCACCAGTTCGGGCCGCAGCGGCTCGTAGGCGGTGGAGTCCTTCATCACCGAGGACACGTGCAGACCGGACTCGTGCGAGAAGGCGTTGCCGCCGACGATCGGCTTCATCGGGCTGACCTCGATGCCCGACAGGCCCGCGATCAGCTCCGACATGGGCCTCAGCCGCGACAGGTCGACGTTGGCGTCGAAGCCGTACAGCTGGGTGAGGGCCACCGTCACCTCCTCCAGGGAGGCGTTGCCCGCCCGCTCGCCGAGACCGTTGACGGTGCACTGGACCTCGTCCGCGCCGCCCAGGATGCCCGCGACCGTGTTGGCCGTGGCCAGACCGAAGTCGTTGTGGCAGTGCAACGACAGCGTCACGTGGATCCGCGACCGCAGCCGCGAGATGAGGGTGCGGAAGGCGTCGGGGGTGGTCGAGCCGACGGTGTCCGCCACACCCACCAGGTCCGCCCCGCTCTCCTGGGCGAGTAGGAGGACCTCCTCCAGGTAGTCGTACGCGGTCCGGGTGGCGTCCTCGGCGCCGCAGCCGACGAACAAGCCGAGGTCCTTGGCGTACGTGATGCCGTCGGCCATCTCCCGCTTCAGCCGGTCGCGCACCGCACGGTCCGCACCGCCGAACTTGACCCGCATGTGCACGTCGGAGGTCGGCACGAAGGTGTAGACGGAGTCGGCGCCGCACGCCCGGGCGAGATCGATCTCGCCGCGGTTCGGCCGGCAGAACGCCACCACACGGGCGTTCAGGCCCAGGGCGGCGATCCCGCGCACGGCGTCCTGGTCGGCCTGCGAGGAGGCGGGGAAGCCCGCGTCGATGCAGTCCACGCCCATCTCGTCCAGGAGCCGGGCGATCCTCACCTTCTCCTCGACCCGGAAGGCCACCCCACAGGTCTGCTCGCCGTCGCGGAGCGTGGTGTCACAGACGAGGATCCTCCTCGTCGCGGATGCGGTCCCGGTCATGCGCCCTCTCCCAACAGGTACTCGCGGCACTGGGTGCCGATCACTTCGCCCGAGAACCTGGGACGGCGTCCGTAGACGACCCAGGTGGTGGTCACCGCGCCGATGTAGCGGTCGAGGCGCAGCGCCCCGTTCGACCGCTCCAGGTACTCCAGGTGGGTGAGGCCCGAGTCATAGGCCCCCGCCAGCAGGTGGGCGCCGACCACCGGCTTGGACGGCTCGCGGACGACCTCCTCCCACTGCGACACGTCGACGTAGCCGGCGGTGGCCGGAACCAGCCCCAGCGACCGTGGCCGCTCCACGTCGGCACGGCTGAGCAGCACCAGTTCCTTGGTGGGGTACACGAAGGTGTCCACCACCCTGACCTCGTCGAAGTACCGCTCGGTGAGCAGGTGCACCTCGGGGTGCGCGCTGCACTGCACGAGGTAGTCGCTCTCGCCGCGGCGCACCCGCTCCAGACCGTCGTGCAGGTCGACGGTGAGGTCGGTCCTGGCCTCGCCCTCGATGCCCTGGAACCTGAAGTAGTGCTCCACGGCGTTCTCGTGGCAGCTGCCCGCCGGGCCGAGGGTGGTGAACGTCAGGGTCATCGCCGTACCTCCACGGTCGTCGCGGGAGGACCGTCGATGATCCGGTCCTCCAGGCGGCAGGCCTCGTCGATCAGCAGGGTCGCCAGGGAGCGCATGAAGTCGGGGGCGAGGTCCAGCCGTTCGCCCCGGGCCGCGTACGCCTCGCGGACCGCGGTGACCCGCTGCGGCTGCATCATCGGGATGCCGTGGGCCCGTTTGACCTCGGCCACCTCGCAGCAGATCGCCAGGCGGGCCGCCACCAGCTCCGCAAGCTGCTGGTCCAGTGACTCCAGCCGCTCCCGGAACGGCCGGAGGACTTCTTCGGGAGTCGCGTTCGCGTGCGTCACGAGGCCTCCGATGCCAGGGCGCGCGCCGCGGCGCGCAGGGACGGGAGTCCGTATCCGCCCTCCTGGACGAACACGGTGGGCAGCCGCTGCTCGGCGACGAGCGCGGCGACGGGTCCGAACACCTCCGGCGCCAGGGTCCAGGAGCCGTGCGGATCGCCGGCGAGGACGTCGTAGCCGACGGAGACCACCAGCGCCTGGGCGTTCTCGCGGCGCAGGTGCGCCAGGGCGTCGGCGACGAGCGCCAGGAACCGCCGGGCACCCGGATCGGACTCCACCGGGAACAGGCCGGGCCCCGGCTCGAAGGTGTAGGGGAAGTCCTTCGGGTCGCCGGAGTGCACCGAGGCGAACGGCAGCGTGGGATCGCCCCGGACGAGGGCGAGGGTGCCGTTGCCCAGGTGGTAGTCGACGTCGAGGATGCCGACCCGGGCCACGCCCTCCTCCTGCAGCGTCCGGGCGGCGACGACGGCGTTGTTGAGGAAGCAGTAGCCGCCGTACCAGCCGGGGCCCGCGTGGTGGCCCGGGGGCCGCACCAGCGCGTAGCTGTTCTCCCCACGGCGGGCCGTCAGCCCGGCCGCCCGGACGGCGGCGGCCGCCGCGCCCAGCGCCGCGGGCCACACCCCGCGGGTGACCGGGGTCTCCTGCTCCAGGCCGGGGGCCGCGAACGCGCTGTCGAGCACCGACTGCGCCCCTTCGGGCACCCCGTGGCGCAGGTGGTCCAGCAGCTCCTTGTCGTGCACGGCGCCGACCAGCCGCTCCGCACGGTCCGGAGCGTCCGTGCCGGGCGGGGCGGCCACCGCGCCCCCGTCGTGCAGCCCGGCCAGGATCTCGTGGATCCGCTCGGGGGTCTCCTTGCTGGCCACCCGGGCGCCGGAGGGCTCGACCGTGAACGGCAGCGCCTCGGACTCCTCGGGTACCACCACGTGCAGCGTCATGACAGATCCTTGATCACGCGCGGGCCTATGACGCGGAAACCGGAGCGCTCGTAGAACGCCAGGGTCCGCGGGTACGAGGGGAACTGCTCGGCGGGCAGGCAGACTTCGACCCGTCGCACGCCGTCGGCGGCGCACAGTCCGTCGAGGGCGTCCAGCAGCAGGGCCGCAACGCCCCGGGACCGCAGCGCCGGCTCCACCCACAGCTCCTGAACGTGGCGGTACGGCGCGGCGAGCCGCAGCGCGGTCTGGATGGTGTACCCCAGTACGCCGACCACGCGCCCCTGACCGTCCCGGGCAACCAGCACCCCGGAGCCGTCCCGGCCGGCGATGGCCCCGGCGACGGCCGCGTCCAGGCCGGGGATCGTGTGGGAGTCGTCCTGGCGCAGCTCCCGCAGGAGGGCGGTCACCGCCTCGGCGACCGCCGGCGCCTCCCCGGGCTTCGCCGGCCCGGTCTCGAATTCCACCGTGCTCATCCCCGGTACCTCGCAGCCGTTCCCGATGTGGCCTCGCAGGGCTCCTCGACGCCGAGGGCCCGCAGCAGCGCACGGGCCTTGAGCCGTGTCTCCTGGAACTCCTCCTCGCCGTCCGAGAGCACGATCAGTGCGCCGCCCACGCCGATGCGCACGCGGTCGCCCTCCCAGACGATCGTGCGGATGACGATGGACTGGTCCGCCGCCCCGTCGAAACCGAAGTAGCCGAGGCTGCCGGAGTACACCCCGCGCTCCTCCGGCTCCAGTTCGTCCAGGAGCTCCACCGTGCGCTTCTTCGGCGCGCCGGTCATCGACCCGCCGGGGAAGAGCGCCTCCACGCAGTCGACCGCGTCCCGGTCGGCGCGCAGCCGCCCGCGGACCGTGGTGACGAGCTGGTGCACGGTGGCGTAGGACTCGGCGGCCATCAGCTTGGGCACGTGCACCGTGCCGGTGTCGCAGACCTGCCCGAGGTCGTTGCGGAGCAGGTCCGCGATCATCAGGTTCTCGCTGCGGATCTTGCGGTCCGTCTCCAGACCCGCGCGGGCGGCCTCGTCGGCCACCGGGTCGGCGTGTCGCGCGGCGGTGCCCTTGATGGGCTTGGCCTCGACCTCGCCGTTGCCCGTCACCGTGACGAACCGCTCCGGCGAGGAGCTCAGCAGCGAGCGCTCGCCGAGGCGGACGTACGCGGCGTAGGGCGCCGGGCTGGCCGCCCGCAGGCGCAGGTAGGTCTCCAGCGGGTCCGCCTCGCTGGTACCGCTGATCTGGTACGTGTAGCAGGCCTCGTACGAGTCCCCGTCATGCAGCCACTGCTGCACGGTGTCGAAGTGCCGCAGGTACGTCTCCCGGTCGACGCCGGGCTCCAGTAAGGCCGGGGCGGCCTCCCGCCGGGGCCGGGGCACCAGGGGGCGACGGGCGAGTGCGCGCACCTCCTCGCACCAGGCGTCGTGCTGCTCGGAGGACAGGCCCACCGTGATCAGGTGGCGCCGGCCGGTCTCGTGGTCGTAGGCCACGAAGCGGTCGACCCGGAGCAGCTCCGCGTCCGGCCGCTCGCCGCTGCCCGCCCGGCCGATGCCGACGCTCCCCTTGATGCCGTAGCCGAGATAGCCGAGGTAGCCGCCCGCGAACGGCACGGGCGAGGAGCCGGCCGGGACGGGCGTGGTCGCGAGGCCCGACCGCAGGTGCTCGAAGACCGTGCCGGGGAGGCGCTCCATGGCCTCGTGGGTCTCGCGTTCGACGACATGGGCGCCCGCGTAGGCGCGGAGCACCTCCAGGCCGTCTCCGGCGCAGGCACCCAGGTAGCTGTGGCGGCCCATTCCGTAGGCGGTGCGCGAGCTGTCAAGCCAGAAGCTGTACGGGCTGTCGGCGAAGGCGCGCAGGAACAGTTCCTCGGCGTCCAGGTCGATGCCGAGTTCGCTGTGGCGGAGCGTGGGCGTGATCCCGAGGAAGTTGGCGATGATCTCCTCGCCGTACTCGCTGTCCACCGACTCGGGATGGAACTGCACGCCGTACAAGGGGCGTTCGCGGTGCCGCAGGCCCATCAGCAGGCCGCCTTCGGACCAGGCCGTCGCCACGAGGTCCGCCGGGAGCGGTTCGGTGACGGCGAGGGAGTGGTAGCGCACGGCCCGGAAGCCCTGCGGGACGCCGGCGAAGAGGCCGGTCCCGGTGTGGGTGATCGCGCTGGTCCGGCCGTGCACGATCTCCGGCGCGTGCCGGACCTCGCCCCCGAAGGCGAGGGCAAGGCCCTGGTGGCCGAGGCAGACCCCGAGGACGGGCACCGCGGCCTGCTCCAGGAGGGCCCGGCAGAGCCCGAAGTCCTCGTCCCTGGCCGCGCTGCCGGGGCCCGGGGAGATCACGACGTGGGTGAAGCCCTGTCGCAGCAGTTCGTCCGCCGTCGCCTCGTCGTTCCGTACGACGACCGGCCGCACACCCGCCACCTTCCAGAGCAGCTGGAAGAGGTTCCACGTATAGGAGTCATAGTTGTCTACGAGAAGGATCCGCAGGTCTCTCACGATGTGGTCGAGCTCCTTGACGGCCGGAACGGCCTTGTGGGCACGGTGATCCGGCTGACCGACTTTTCTATCGGTGGTGATTCATCGGTGGTGATTCATCGGTGGTGATTCATCGGTGAGGTGAATCGGTGGCGCTGAATTGAACGCACGTCGGCATGCTCACGCGGACGCGATCGAGATCGCGGATGTGGATGCGGATACGCATGGCAACGCGGATGAAAATGACATCGGCTGGCCCCCGTAATGCCGGTCCGAGAAGGTCGTTCCGACGGTCGATGCTAGCCATGCCGGACCGAATATGCATCCCCGTGTGACTCAGCCCACTGCGCCCTGCGATAACTACGTGAGGTGTGACTCGAGTAAATGATCCACTCGCAGGACTGGTGACACGAGGCAATGGTGAGGGGCCGTCAGCCGGTCTCCAGCGGGCCGCCCGGCGGCACTTCGTCGCAAATTCGGTGTTGACAAACGCTCCGAATGCGACCATTGAGCCGATAGATTCAAGTCACATCCACTCCGGGCGGGACAGTGCCTGACCGGAAATCGGCTTTCCTTCTGTATCGGGCCACCGGTGCGCCGATGTTTTCTGGCCAGTGATCGGCGCTATCGACGTGATCGCCCTCACGCCGGCGCCGTTATTGCCGTGACGTGCTTGCTGGTACGTTGATCCGGACAACCCCGTTCGTAAAGCCGGTTCACAAGAGCGGCTCGACCTGAAAGGGGGGCAGGGAAATTCGCGATCCTGTCATGCGTGATCCCGCGCAGGGTCGGTCCCCGGGAGGCGTCATGCCCCACAAGGTGATTCTGGCGCTTCTTGCAATCGGCTCCTTTGCCGTCGGCACCGACGGCTTCGTCATCAGCGGGATCCTTCCGCGGATCGCCGGTGAACTGGACGTGTCCGAACCGGTGGCCGGGCAGCTCGTCACGGTGTTCGCCCTGAGCTACGCGATCAGTGCCCCGGTCCTGATGACCCTGACCGCCGGCCTGTCCCGGCGCGTCATGCTGCGCGGCTCGATGGCGGCCTTCCTGCTCGCCAACGTGCTGGGCGCCCTCGCCCCGACGTACGGGGTCCTGATGGCGGCCCGGATCCTGGCCGGGATCAGCGCCGCGCTGTACATGAACACGGCGGCGGCCACCGCGACCGCGCTCGCGGGGGAGCGGTACCGGGGCCGGGCGGTCTCCCTGATCATCGGCGGGCTCACCGTGGCCACCGCGCTCGGGGTGCCCGGCGGTACGCTGATCGGCCAACTCGGCAGCTGGCGCCTGACGTTGGCGCTGGTCGTGGTGCTGGCCCTGCCCGTGTTCATCGGGCTGTTCCGAGTGCTGCCCGCCGTGCCCCAGCCACCGGTGATCAGCATGCGCGACCGGGTGCGGATCGGCGCCCGGCGGCCGGTGCTCCTGTCCGTCCTGGCCAACCTGTTCGCGGTGGCGGGCTGTTTCACCGTCTTCACCTACCTGGCCGCCTTCACCCGCGCCACCACGGGCATGGACGACGCCCGGGTGAGCATCGTCCTGCTGGTGTTCGGTGTGGCGGGCGCCTTCGGCAGTGCCATCGGCGGCCGGCTCAGCGACCGCATCGGGGCGGAACGCACCTTCGTCGGCTCGGTCTCGGGCGTCGTGGTGACCATGGTGCTGCTGGCCGTGCTGGCCAGCTTCTTCGCCTCGCACTCGACGGTCGTGGTGGTGGTCTTCCTCGCGGTCACGATCGCCTGGGGCACGGTCTACTGGGCCGAACCGCCCACCGCCATCCACCGCGTGCTCGACCTGGCGCCGACGGCCCCGAGCGTGGCCATCTCCGTCAACAGCTCCGCCTCGTACCTCGGCGTGGCCCTGGGTGGCGCCGTGGGCGGTGCGGTGCTCGACCGGCTCTCGCCGGCCGCCCTGGCGTGGGCGGGCGCGGGCCTGGAACTGATCGCCCTGGCCCTGGTCGTCCTGCCGGGGCGGTCCGCGGTCAGCAAGGACCGGGCCCAGGTGCTCGAGGGCGGGCCGCCGGAGCCCGCGAAGCGGTAGAACCAGAGAATTCATCCGATATTGGGGGAGGTTGACCATCGTGGCTCACAACGACGTCTTCGACCGGCTCACCACCTGCGCCGTCGACGTCCTGCAGGTCAAGCCCGAGTCCGTGACCCCGGACGCGAGCCTGACCGAGGACCTCGGCGCCAGCAGTCTCATCCAGGTGGAGCTGGTCATGGCCATCGAGGAGGAGTTCGGCATCTCGGTGCCCGACGAGTCGGTGGAGGAGATCCGGACCGTCGGCGACCTGCACCGCCTGATCCTCTCGCTCCTCGCATGATGAACAACAGGGACGGCAGGGGCAGCAGCGACAGCAGGGACACTGGGGACAACGGGGCACGCCGCCGCGTCGCCGTCACCGGACTCGGTGTCGTGAGCGCCTGCGGCACGGGACCCGAGGCCTTCTGGGAAGGCCTCTTCCGGGTACCGCCGACCGGCCACCGGGAACTGACGGACTGGGATCCGTCGCCCTGGATGGAGGTCCGGGAGGCCCGGCACACCGACCGGTTCACCCAGTTCGCCGTCGCGGCCGCCGACATGGCCCACCGCGACTCGGGCCTCACGGAGGTCGACGCCGAACGCAGCGGCGTCGTCGTCGCCACGGCCCTGGCCGGCGTCAGCACCTTCGAACGGCACAGCGTCATCCACCACGAGCGCGGCTCCCGCAGGGTCTCCCCGTTCCTCGTGCCCATGATGATGGCCAACGCCGCCGCCGCGACGGTGGCCATGCGCCAGGGCTGGCGGGGTCCGTGCGAGAGCCCGGCGACCGCGTGCGCAGCGGCCACCCACGCCATCGGACACGCCGCGCGGATGATCGCCGACGGCATCTGTGACCGGGTGCTCGCCGGTGGCACCGAAGCCGCCATCACGCCCACCGTCGTGGCCGGGTTCACCAATATGCGGGCCCTGTCCGCCACCGGCCGCACCCGGCCCTTCGACGCGGAACGCGACGGCTTCGCCATCGCCGAAGGCGCCGCGGTGCTCGTACTGGAGGAATGGGACACCGCGGTGGCCCGCGGCGCCACCCTGCTCGGGGAGGTGCTCGGCTCGGCCGACGCGTACGACATCACCATGCCCGCCCCCGGCGGCGGCGAAGCCGCCCGGTGCATCCGCCTCGCCCTCCAGGACGCCGGGGTGCGCCCCGAGGACGTGCGGCAGATCAACGCCCACGGCACGGGCACCCTGCGCAACGACGAGGCGGAGACCAACGCCATCCTGTCGGTGTTCGAGGAGTGCCCGCCGGTGACCTCCACCAAAGGGGCCAGCGGCCACGCCTTCGGCGCCGGCGGCGCGTTCGAGGCGGTCGCGGTGCTGCTGTCCATGCGGCACGGGCTGATACCGCCGACCGTCGGCCTCACCACGGTCGACCCGGCGCTCGCCGTGGACGTGGTGACCGGCGGGGGCCGCACGTGGCAGCCCGGCCCGGCCCTCACCCAGTCCTTCGGCTTCGGCGGCCACAACGGCGTCCTCGTCCTCGGCCCCGCCGGATAGGCCGGGAGCGAGGCGATGGGAACAGAGCGACAGCCGCGCGGCCCGCACGACGTCTTCGCGTGGATCGACGACAGCACGCGCCGCCGGGACCGGGCGGGTCTCACCCGCCGCCTCCAGGTCCGCGGCGCCCGGCCGCAGGCGATCGACTTCGGCGGCAACGACTACCTCGGCCTCACCCGCCACCCCGACGTGGTCCGGGCGGTGGCCGACGCGGCGCTGACCTGGGGCGCGGGGTCGACCGGCTCCCGGCTGGCGACCGGAACCACCGAGCTGCACGCCGAACTGGAACGGGAGCTCGCCGAGTTCGCCGGGGCGGAGGCAGCGCTGGTCTTCTCCTCCGGCTACCTGGCCAACCTCGGCGCGGTGACCGTACTGGCCCGCCCCGGCTCGCTGATCGCCTCCGACGCGTTCAACCACGCCTCCCTGATCGACGGTTACCGGCTGTCGGGCGCGGACGTGGTCGACACCGAGCACGGCGCGCCGCGGGCCCTGGAGCGGGTGCTCGCGGCACGGGAACAGCACCGCGCGGTGGCGGTGACCGAGTCGGTGTTCTCCGTCGACGGCGACCTGGTGGACCTCCGGGCCGTGCTCGACGTCTGCCGCCGGCACGGCGCGGGCCTGCTCGTCGACGACGCGCACGGGTTCGGCGTCGTCGGCGAGCGGGGAGAGGGCGCGGTGGCCGCCGCCGGGCTGGCCGGCCGCCCCGACGTCGTCACCACCCTGACCCTGTCCAAGTCCCTGGGCGCGCAGGGCGGCGCGGTGATCGGCCCCCGCCGGGTGATCGAGCACGTCATGAACACGGCCCGGAGCTTCCTGTTCGACACCGGACTCGCCCCGGCCGCGGCCGCCGGAGCCCTGGCGGCGCTGCGGGTCCTGCGCGACGAGCCGGACCGCCCGGCCCGGACCCGCGCGGTGGCGGTGGCCCTCGCCGAACGCCTGGCGGCGGCCGGACTGCCGGCGACCGAGGCGCAGGCGGCCGTGGTCTCCGTACGCGGGCCCTCCGCGGCGCAGACCGCGCAGTGGGCGCAGGACTGCCTGGCCGACGGTCTCAAGGTGGCGTGCTTCCGCCCGCCCTCGGTGCCCGACCGGTTCTCCCGCATCCGGCTCACCTCGCGCGCCGACCTGACCGACGCCGAGATCGACCGGGCGATCCGCGTCGTGCTCGAGCACAGCCCCTGGTGAGGCGGTTCCCCGGCCGGGCCGCCGGGGTCGGCCCGCGGCGCGGGCGCCCGGTCAGCCCCGCTCCACCAGGACCTGAAGCGGGGCGCGGAAGGAGAGCAGGGCCAGCATCTCGGGCGCGGTCCGCGCGGAGAGCCGCAGCCGCGGAAGCCGGGCGGTCGTCATCCGCATCACCACATCGGCCTCCATCCGGGCCAGTTCGGCCCCGGAGCAGCGGTGACGTCCGAGGCCGAACGACAGGTGCCTGCGCACGTTGGACCGGTACGGACAGAGCTGCCCGGGATCGTCGAAGACCTCGGGGTCCGAGCCGGTGGACGCCAGCATCAGCAGCAGCGGGGCCCCGGCCGGCAGCTCCACACCGGACACGGTCACCGGCCGGCCGGTGATCCGGCGCCAGGTGGTGATGGGCGGATCCCGCCGCAGCACCTCCTCGGTCCAGGGCGCCACGGCCGCGGGTTCCGCGGCGAACCGCTGCCACAGGCCGGGCTCCCGGAGCGCCCTGAGGCACATGGTGCCGAGCATCTGGGTGGTCGTCATCTGACCGGCGATGATCATGAAATAGACCACCGCGGCCTTCTGGTTCAGGCCCAGCCGCTCCCCGTCCGGCAGCCGGTGCGCGGCGAGTGCGCCGAGCAGCGTGCCGGGCTCGGGCGCGGGCTTCGAGACCAGGGCGGTGAGCCACGCGTAGAACGCGGCGGCCTCGCGGGCCAGGGCCACCTCCCGCTCGCCCCGCGGCCGCCCCCAGAACAGCTCCAGGGAGGCGTCGCTCCAGCGGGACAGGGTGTCGATGCCCACGTCGACGGCGGATTGCAGATCGAGCAGCCGCAGCATCACCCGGAACGGAACGTCCCGCGCGAGGGTGGTCGCCAGATCGCACACGCCGTCGGCGGCGAGCCGCCGCTCGACGTCGTCGAGGGCCTCCGCCACGACCTTCTCGACCATGGGCACGGCGGCGGCCACGGCCGGGGCGTTGAAGAGCCTGGTCATGATGCGCCGATAGCCGGCGTGGCTGTCGGAGCCGTTGTTTGCAAGCGTTTGCGGGAGGTCGAACTTGACCCGCGCGAGGACGCGCAGCGTGGGTACCGAGAATCGCCCGATCGCGTCGATCGCATTGTCCGGGAGGAAATTCTCCGGATCCAGAAGAATGGACCGCACGTCCTGGTACCGGCTTATCAGCCACAGCCCCGTGTTCTCGTCGAACTTCACGGGTTCGTTCTCCCGCAGGGCCGCCATGGCCGGATACGGGTCGCGCGCGTATCCCTGGTCGAACAGATCCACACTGTCCACGGGTATTGCCGACATCACGTGAATTCCACCTTCCCCCGGTCGGAGGTATCGAGCCTCGGTGACCACGCTTGATACCGGCCGGGGAAGAACCTGTGTGAGACGCCTCTCCTGCGGACGCCGCCCGGGGCGGATCCGCGGGCGGCGGGCCGTCCGGAGGAAGGCCTCCGGGCGGCCCGCACGCATGCGGTCCGGGATCCCGGACCGTGGGGTGCCCGGACGCGCCTACTGCTGGGCGGCGTCGAGCGGGCTGCCGTTGTTGACGCCGGCCTTCTTCGCCGCGTCGATGGAAGCGGCCGAGGGCTTCACCTTGGTGAAGGTGTCGTGGCCGACCAGGGTGGACTTCCAGGCATTGGCCTCGGTGGTGCCGGAGGTCAGCAGCCACTGGGTGTTGATCCGCGCCTCGGAGCCGCCGACGTACTGGCCGCTCCATGTGGTGGCGGAGTGGGCGTTGCGGTAGTTATTCTTCCAGGCCACCGTCCAGCCGAGGGCGGTGCCGCTGCCGTCGGTGGCGGGGGTGCTGTCGTAACGACCGGTCAGGACGTAGCGGCTCTCGGCGTTGCCGACGGCCGACTCGTAGGTTCCGGTCAGGCCGCCGTCGGCGGACGCGGTCACGATGAAGGTCGAGCCGAGCTGGTTGTACCAGGTGCCGGTGATGCCGGCATCGGCGGCGGAGACCTGGGTCTTCGAGTCCTTGGCGGAGTCGGCCGACGCACTGGCCGTAATCGTGACGGTGGTCAGTGAAACGGCGATGGCTGCAACGGCGATCTTGCGCATGTGAGACACGAACATTACTCCCGTAGTTGTTGCCCGGCGGGAGGCGTGACGCGCATGTGGCGCGCGCCGTCCGCATCCCGCCCGTCAAGGTTTGTGACCTCGGCCGTGCACCTCGCGGTGTCGGTGAACAAACATCGGTGCGGCATGTGTTCTCGGCGGTAGAACTGGACGGTCGAGGTCCCGGTCGATGATTGCCAAGGCCACATGTTCGGTGTAAATCGTACTATCGATCACGGGGTTCTCAACAACATTTTCTGCAAAGGAATTTCGGCCAAAATATGGCCGGGTTTCATCGGCGACTTCGTCAACTCGCTTCTCGGCGACGCCACTCCTCGGCGAGCAGACGGTAGGAGTTCACCCGGTCGGCGTGGCCGTGCGTGATGGTGGTGATCAGCAGTTCGTCCGCGCCGGTCGCCGCCTGGAGCCGCTCCAGGCGGTCGGCGACGGTCCGGGCGGAACCGACGAACCGGGTCTCCACCCGGTCGGCCACCAGCTGGCGGTCGGCGTCCGTCCAGGGCAGGGCCCGCGCCTCGGCCGGGGTGGGGTAGGGGACGGCCCCCTCGGCCGTCCGGATGCTGCGCACCCAGGCCCCGTACCCCGTGGCCAGTTCGCGCGCGGTCTCCCCGTCCTCGGCCACCACCACGTCGGCGGACACCGTCAGATGCGGCCGCTCCAGCTCGGCCGACGGCTTGAAGGCGGCCCGGTACCCCTCGGCCGCCTCCAGCACCGAAGCGGGACTGACGTGGTAGTTGGCGGCGAACCGGAGCCCGTTGCGTCCCGCGGTCTCCGCACTCACCCCGCCGCTGCTGCCCAGGATCCACACCTGTACGTCGGCCCCCTCGCCGGGGACGGCATGCGCCTCCACCCCCTCCGGGGAGCGGTACTCGCCCCGCAGGAGCGCGAGCACGTCGTCGACCTGCTCGCCGTACTCCTGCGGCCGGGCCCCCGGCAGGTTCAGCAGCTGCTGCTGGAGGGCCACCCGCGGATGGCCCAGCAGATGGGCGAAGGAGAAGCGGTCCGGGATCCGCAGCCCGTTGGTGGTGTACCCGGCCACGACCGGGGTGCCGGGCGGCCCGCCCGGAGCCTCCGGCGCCTGGGGCCGCCCCGCCGAGCGGCCGAGCCCCAGGTCGATGCGCCCGGGGTGCAGCGCGTCGATCAGGCCGAACTCCTCGACCGTCGACAACGCGGTGCGGTGCCCGAGCTGGACGGCGCCCGAGCCGAGCCGGATCGTCGAGGTCGCGGAGGCGGTCAGCGCGAGCACGACCGCCGGGGAGGTCCCGGCGACCCCCGGATTGAGATGGTGCTCGGCGAACCAGTAGCGGGCGTAGCCGAACTCCTCGGTGCGACGGGCGAGATCGATGCTGCGGTGCAGGGCCTCGGCGGCTGTGGAGCCGGACGACACGGGAACGAGGTCGAGGACCCCGAGGGGGATGCCGGGAATGGCCGGACTCCTTAGAGGACGGGGGAGGTGGCGGCCGGGACGGCAGGGACCGTGAGGCCGAGGTGCTCGCGCAGGGTGGCGCCCTCGTACTCGGCGCGGAAGACCCCCCGCTCCTGGAGCAGCGGGACGACGGAGTCCGCGAAGCCGTCCAGGCCGCCCGGGGTGATGTGGGGAACCAGGACGAAACCGTCGGCCGCGTCCGCCTGTACCAGGTCGTTGATCGACTCGGCGACCGTGGCGGCGGAGCCCACGAAGGTCTGGTCGGCGGTGGTCGCGATGACCAGCTCGCGGATCGACAGGTTCTTGGCCCGGGCCAGCTCGCGCCACTGCCGGGCGGTGGCCAGCGGGTCGCGGAACTGCCGGACGCTCGCCCGCCCGAGGGCGATGGTGTTCTCCCCGACCTCGGGGTCGGTCTCGGGCAGCGGGCCGTCCGGATCGTAGGCGGACAGGTCCCGGTTCCAGACGTGCTCCAGGAACCTGATCGCGGTCTGCCCGCTGACCTGGAGCCGCCGCACCTCGTGGGCGATCTCCCGCGCCTCGGCGTCGGTGTCCCCGAGGACGAAGGTGGCCGCGGGCAGGATCTTCAACTGGTCGTGCGTACGGCCGTGCCGGGCGAGCCGGCCCTTGACGTCCGCGTAGAACCTCCGCCCCGCGTCGAGGGTCCCGTCCCGGCCGAAGATCGCGTCGGCGTCGGCGGCGGCGAACTCCCGGCCCTCCTCGGAGTCGCCCGCCTGGAAGATCACCGGCCGGCCCTGCGGGCTGCGCGGCACGTTGAACCGGCCCTCGATGTCGAAGTGCTGCCCCCGGTGCGCGAAGGCCCCGGCCCGGGCGTCGCGCAGGAAGAGGCCCGAACCGGCGTCGGCGGCGATCTCGGAGCCGTCCCAGGAGTCGAACAGCTCGGTGGCGGTCGCCAGGAACTCCCGGGCGCGGGAGTAGCGGTCCTCGCGCGGCAGGAATCCGCCGCGCCGGAAGTTCTCGCCGGTGAAGGCGTCCCAGGAGGTGACGACGTTCCAGGCGGCCCGGCCCTCCGAGAGGTGGTCGAGCGTGGCGAACTGGCGGGCCACCTCGTAGGGCTCGTTGAAGGTGGAGTTGATGGTGCCGGTCAGGCCGATGCGCTCGGTGACCGCCGCCAGGGCGGCGAGCACCGTGAAGGTGTCGGGTCGGCCGACCACGTCCAAGTCGTATATCTCGCCGCCCTGTTCCCGCAGGCGAAGCCCCTCCGCGAGGAAGAGGAAGTCGAACTTGGCGCGCTCGGCGGTCTGTGCGAAGTGGATGAACGAGTCGAAGTCGATGTGGCTGCCGGCGGCCGGGTCGCTCCACACGGTGGTGTTGTTGACGCCCGGGAAGTGGGCCGCGAGATGGATCTGCTTGAGCGGCTTGCTGCTCATGGTTCGTCCTTCCGGAGGGTCCGGGTCGGGCGGCGGGTCGGGCGGCGGGACGGGCCGGCGATCAGGCGGCCGACCGTGCGTAGCGGCTGGCCGGGCGGTCCAGCCCGAGCAGGCCGCGCAGGGTGTCCGCCTCGTACGCCCGGCGGAAGACCCCGCGCCGCTGGAGCTCCGGCACCAGGGACCGGGTGATGGCGGGCAGGTCGTGGGCGATCACGCCCGGCCGCAGCAGGAAGCCCGACAGACCCGCCGCCCGCTGCTCCAGGAGCAGGTCCGCCAGCTGCCCGGGGCTCCCGGCGAAGACCGCGCCCTCAGCGCCGTACGGGAGACCCGCGAGCGCGTCCAGGCGCTCCAGCCGTGCGACGGCCGCCGGAGCGTCCGCGTCCAGGAACACCGTGAGGTCCCCGAAGAGGTGCAGGGGGACCGCGGTGCGCCCGGCCGCCTCCCGCGCCCGCCGGACCGAGGCTACGGCGGCGCGCGTACGGTCGCCGTCGTGCGCGGGCACGTACCCGACGTCGGTGGACCGGGCGATCAGCGCGTACGAGGCCTCGCCGTCGCCGGACGCGCTGACGACGGGCTGCCCCTGCGGTGGGCGCGGGGTGATCGACGGCCCGCGGACGCTGAAGTGGCGGCCCTCGAAGTCGATGTGGTGCAGCTTGTCGCGGTCGACGAACCGGCCCGTGGCCGCGTCCCGGATCTCGGCGTCGTCCTCCCAGCTGTCCCACAGCCGCCGGATCACCTCGACGTGGTCGGCGGCCTCCCCCCACAGCTCCCCCCACAGCTCCCCGTGCAGCTTCCCGTCGGCGGGCGCAGGGCTCCGGCGCCCGAAGTGCCGTGCCTCGTGGGGGAGTCCGGAGACCTGGATCCGCAGACCGGCGCGGCCGCGGCTCACGTGGTCGAGCGTGGCGACGGCCTTGGAGATGTGGAAGGGCTCGGTGTGAGTGGCCGTCACGGCCGGGACCAGCCCGATCCGCCGGGTCAGGGGGGCGACACGGGCGGCGGTGAGCACCGCGTCCAGCCGCCCGCGGACCCGGTCCGTGCGCTCGTCGGATCCGGTGGGCGTGGAGGACTGGAGGGCGAGGCCGTCCTCGAAGACGGCGAAGTCGAGCAGCCCCGTCTCGGCCTCGGCGGCGAGGCCGGCCCAGTAGCGGGCGGTGAAGAGTTCGCCGGGCCGGGCACCCGGCTCGCGCCAGGCGGCCGGGTGCCGGCCCGCGCCGTCGAGGGCGACGGCGAGGTGCAGGAGTGCCGGGGGCGATGAGGAATCGGACACGTGGAATAGCGCCTTCCTGCTCGGCGTTCGGAAAGGAAGCCGATGCGGGGTCACGTCTCCGGACCGCCATCGAATTCTCCCGAAAACGCTACGCCCGGCACCGATGCCATACAATGACCGGAATATTAAGAGAAGTTGGCAGTGATGTTGCCCGGGCGGCGCTCAGAGCCAGGGGAACTGCTCGGCGGCGTACCGGTAGGCGCGGAAGACCGGGTTCTGGGCGCCGGCCGAGGACTCCAGGCCCACACCCTCCCCGAAGGACCGGAACTGCGGGACGACGAACTCCCAGACGACGTCCCCTCCTGGGGTCACCTCGAAGAGCCGCCCGAAGGAACCCTCCGCCACGAAGGTGTTCCCGTTGGGCAGGCGCTGAGCGCTGGACATGTACGGGCTGAAGAAGTTCTGCGGCGGGTTGTCCTCGCACGACCGCACCTCCGCACCGGTGCGCGGGTCGAGCTCCAGCACCCGCGAGTCACGGTGACGTCCGCCGCGGTGAGCTGCGCCGACGCGAGCATCCGCGACAGCGCGTACTCGACGTTCGTGCCCTGCGGGACTCCGGCCTTGCGGCCCTTCAGCGCGGCGAACCCGGTGATCTGCCGGCCGGTGCGGGTGAGCAGCCGCCAGTCGGAGAACCGGGACAGGCCGGCGACGACCCGCAGCTCACGCCCGCCCAGTTCGGCCGCCACCAGCGCGAGCAGGGCCACCGAGGCCCCGTAGCGCAGCGCCGCGAGCAGGGCGGGAGCGGCGGCGGGCAGCAGCACCTCGGTGAACCGCCGGTGCAGCGGGGCCCCCAGCGACCGGGCCGCCCCGCAGAGGGGAGACCGGCACCCGGGACACCCCGTCGTGGACGTACAGCCAGACGGCGAGCAGGACGGCGTACGCGATGAGCAGCCGCTTGGCGCTCTCGCCGATGCCGAACCAGGCGGTCGCGAGCGGCACCAGCGCGATGGCCGGGATCGGCCGGAGGAAGGAGACCACCGGCGTGATGGCGGCGGACACCTTCGGCAGGTAGCCGGTGGTGAAGCCGAGCGCGCTGCCGATGACGGCGCCCAGCGCGAAGCCCTGTCCGGCCCGGGCCAGGCTGGCCGAGGTCGGCGGCCAGGGCGCCGCTGCGGGCGCTGTCCGCCAGGGCCGCCGCGGTCTCGCCCGGTGTGGGAAGCAGTCCCGGGGCGACTGCGCGACCCCCAGGTGATCCGGGTGGACGAGGCCGCGGGCCAGGTCGCCCAGGTGCTCATCCCCGGCGGGCGCAGCACCCTGATGGAGGCGTACGAGCACCACTTCGAGCCCGGCCGGGGCGAGCGCGGCTGGTTCGAACACCCCGGTGAGGACCTCCTCTACGTCCTGGAGGGCGAGATCGTCCTGGAGATCGAGGGCGAGGAGCCGCTGACCCTGCGCGCGGGCCTGAGCGCCCACCACCGGGGCGAAGTCCCGCACCGCTGCCGCCTGTCGGGGCCGGCCGCCGCACGCACCCTGCTCGTCATCGCGAACGCCTGACCCGGGGATTCCTGCCGATCAGGCCGGACCCCCGGCCCGACGGCAAGACACGGCCTAAGCCGGACCCCCGTCCCGCCCCTCGGAGCCGGCGGACTCCCGCAGCCGGCCGATCGCCGCCAGCCGCGTCCCGACGTCCAGGTCCCACAGTCGTACGGTGCCGTCCGTACTGCTGCTGGCCACCGTCCGCCCGTCGGGGGCGAAGACGACGCCCCACACCGCGTTCGCGTGACCCGACAGCGCGGCCACCGTCCGGCGCCCGGCCACGTCCCACAACCGGACCGTGCGGTCGTTGCCGCTGCTCGCGAGCGTCCGGCCGTCGGGGGAGAAGGCGATGCCCCGCGCGGAGCCGGTGTGCCCGGCCAGCGCCGCCACGAAGCGGTGCCGCCGGGCGTCCCACAGACGCACGGTGCCCTCGTTGCCGCTGCTCGCGAGCGTCCGCCCGTCCGGGCTGAAGGCCACACCGCGCACCGCACCCCGGTGGCCGGTGAGCGTGGTCAGCGGGCGGCGCCCCGCCACGTCCCAGAGACGGACCGTCAGATCGTCCCCGGCGCTCGCCAGCGTGCGACCGTCGGGGCTGAACGCCACGTCGTTGGCGAAGTCCGTATGACCGGCGAGCACCGCGAGCGGGCGGCGCCCCGCGACGTCCCACAACCGTACGGAGCCGTCCGACCCGGCCGAGGCCAGGGTCCGCCCGTCCGGGGCGAAGGCCACCGCGAAGACCGTCCCGCCCTGGCCGGTGAGCACGGCCGACCGGCCGCGGGCCGCCGTGTCCCAGAGCCGGATCGTGCCGTCCGAGCCGGCCGAGGCCAGGGTCCGCCCGTCGGGGGCGAAGGCCACCGAGAACACCGTCTCGCTGTGCCCCGCGAACGTGGCCAGGACCCGGCGCCCCGCCACGTCCCACAGCCGTACCGCGTGATCGGCCTCCGCGGTGGCCAGCCGCTTCCCGTCCGGGCTGTACGCGGCGTGCCAGACCTCCGTGAACGGCCGTGAGGCCAGCACCGCGCCCCGCAGGTCCCACAGCACCACCGACTGGTCGAACCCGGCGGTGGCCAGCACCGCGCCACCGCTGTCCACGGCCACCCCGAGAACGTAATCGGTGTGCCCGGCGAGCGTCGCCGTCGGCCGGCCCCCGGCCACGTCCCACAGCCGGGTCGTACCGTCGCCGCCCGCGCTGACGACCGTCGTCCCGTCCGGGGTGTAGGCCACCCCGTTGACGTCGTCGCTGTGCCCCGTCAGCGTCGCGGTCGTCCGCCGCCCGGCCACGTCCCACAGCCGTACCGTGCGGTCGACGCCCCCCGTGGCGACCGTCCGGCCGTCCGGGGCGAAGGCCGCCCCCAGGACCTCGTCGGTGTGCCCGGTGAGGACGGCCAGCGGCTGCGCGTCCACCGGATCCCACAGCCGTACGGTCCGGTCGGCGCCGGCCGACACCAGCGTCCGGCCGTCGGCGGCGTACGCCAGGGCGTTGACCCGGCCGGTGTGGCCGGTGAGGGACCCGACGGCGAGGTGCTCCCCGGCCGTGTCCCACAGCCCGATCGTCCCGTCGGCGCCGGCGACGGCCAGCGTCCGCCCGTCGGGCGCGAAGGCCACGGCCCGGGCGCCCGCCGTCCTCGCCGGGAGCTGCGCCCGCGTGCCGTGGCCGGCGGTGTCCCACAGGCGCGTCGGCCCGTCCGTCGACGTGGCCGCGAGCATCCCGCCGTCGGGGCTGAAGGCGACCGCGCGCACCCGCCCGGGCATCGTGAAGGTGGCGGTCGTCCGGCGGTCGGCCACCCGCCGCAGGGTCACCGTCCCGTCGGAACTGGCCGTCGCCAGCGCGCCGTTGCCCGGGGCGAAGGCCACCGCGTTGACCGGCCCGTCGTGCCCGCCCAGGCGGGCGATGAACGGCTGGGACTGGGTGCTCAGCAGCGCCCCGCGCGCTTCGCTCGTCGGCGAGGCCCGGTACGCCTCCCCGGCCAGCAGTATCGACGCCTCGGGCTGGCCCGCGGCCAGCGCCGCGGACTGCAGGGCGAGCGCCCGCGAACGCGCGACGCGCTCCTGGCCGAGCGCGCCCGCTCGCTGCTGGTACGCCAGGCCCCCGGCGCCCACGGCGAGGACCAGCAGGACGACCAGCGTGGCCAGCATCCACTGCCTGAGCCGCACCTGACGCCCCGCCTGCCGCTCACGGCTCTCCTGCGCCTCCCGGCTCGCCTCCAGGAAGGCGGCTTCCAGCGGGCCGAGCCGGCTCCGGCCGTCGTGCTCCTCGGCCCAGGCCCGGGCGGTGTCCAGCCGGGTCCCGCGGTGGAGCGCCGACGGGTCGCGGCCCTCGCGCTCCCATTCGGCCGCGGCATGGGCCAGTTGCTGGTGGATCAGGAGCCCGGCCCGGTCGGCACGGATCCAGCCGCGCAGCCGCGGCCACGCGTGCAGCAGGGCCTCGTGGGTGATCTCGACGGTGTCGCTGTCCATGGTGATCAGGCGGGCCCGCACGAAGGTGTCGAGGGCGGCCGCGGCGGGGCCCGCGTCGGCCAGTTGTTCCATCAGCGCGGTCCGGCTCATCCGGCGCCGCGTGGCCCCCGTACCGTCGGCTACGTGCACCAGCCGCACCAGGACGCGGCGGAGGGTGTTCTGCTCGGCCGGGTACAGGCGGGTGAACACCTCCTCGGCGGTACGGGCGATGGCGCCCTGGATGCCTCCGGTGCGCTCGTACCCGGCGACGGTCAGGGTGGCGCCCTCGCGCTGGCGCCAGGTGGCCATCAGGGCGTGGGAGACCAGGGGCAGCACCCCGGAGGGCGTCCGGTCGGGCGGATCGTCGCGCAGGCCCACGCCGCGCAGGCCGACATCGCGCAGCAGCAGCGGGAACAGCCCCGGTTCGAGGGTGAGACCGGCCAGCTCGGCCGGCCGGGTGATCGATTCCCGCAGCTCCGCCGGGGACATCGGGGGCAGCACGAACAGCCCTCCGGTGAACACCGGGGCCAGCTCGGGCAGGTCCAGGCAGTTCCCGGAGAAGTCGGCCCGTACGCCGAGCACCACGACGGCCGGGTCGAGCCCGTCCGGCTCGGCAGGGGCGGCCGCCAGGGCGCAGAGCACCCGTACGAAGGCGCGCCGCTCGCCCTCGTCGGAGCAGAGCGTGAACAGCTCCTCGAACTGGTCGACGAGCAGCACGGGACGCGGGGGCGGCGACGTCCGGTCCGGGCCGTCCGCCGGCGGACGGAGCGACAGCCGCCGGACGGCCTCGAGCAGCGCGTCCGGCCGGTCCCGCACCTCACCCGCGGTGACGCCCGGATCGCCGCCCAGGACCTTGGCGGCGCAGTCCAGCAGCTCCTCCAGCGGATGCGCGGTGGGCGTGAACCGCAGCACCGGCCAGCTGGCGGAGCCCGGCATGGGGAAGCCGCCGCGCCGCAGCGCCGGTACAAGACCGGCGTTGAGCAGGGAGGACTTGCCGGCGCCCGACGGGGCGAGCAGCATCAGCGGACCGTCGCCGATCCGCTCGAAGAGCCGCTCGATCAGCTCGGCCGTCGCCCGCTCCCGCCCGAAGAACCACCGCGCCTCCCGCGCGGTGAAGGCCGGCAGGCCGCGGTAGGGGCATTCGCCGTCCGCCTGCGGACCGGTGTGGGCATCGGCGTCCCCCCGGCCGATGCCCACACCGTCGCCGTCGGCGCCGCCGTCGGCGCCGCGCGGACCCGTTTCCCGGACCATCCGCAGAAGTTCACCGCCCGCCCGCAGTACGTCGTCGCAGCGCCGCGCGACGTCGACGGTGACGCGCTTCGAGCCGGTCTCGATCTTGCTGAGGTAGCCCTTGCTGTAGTGCGTCTGCCGTGCGAGGTCCGCGAGGGACAGGCCGCGTTGCACCCGCAGACGTCTCAGCTGTGCGGGAAAGGGCATCGCGGCGTCGTCGGACGCGTGCTGGTGACCGGTCTTCCGCCGGCGGTCCGGATCTCCCACGACATCCCCCATGGCAACGCGCGCCCAGGCAGCGGTACGGCAGGGCCCAGGCTACAGCGGGGGTGGGACGGACGGCCGCCTCTTCGGGCCGGTACGACCAGCACACGAGCTTGCGGAGCCGCCCGGCCGGCGGCTCCGGAAACTGCCGTGACGGGACGGTCAGGGGCGGTTCAGCCGGACCGAGTTGACGGGTGTGAGGTTGGCGTAGACACCGGTCTTGGCGGCGATGGGACTGCCGCAGCCCGAGCCTCCGGAACCCGTGCACAGATTTGCGGTCGCACCGCTGTGCTGGTTGTTGAGGACCCAGTGGTTCCCGTACTGGTTGGTCAGGTTGTGGGCCCCGTAGGCGTAGAAGACGTGCGTCGGCTTGACGGCGGGGTTCTGGTCCTGAGGGTAGATGCAGACCGCCCCGTCCGGGCAGCCGGCCCACGCGTCGGCCGGCTTCGCCTCGACCGTTCCGCTGAGCGCGAGAACGGCGACGACGGCGGTGGCGAGCGCGGCGGCGCCGCGGAACATCTTGCGCATGATTTCCCCTTGTGGTGCTTGCCTCGTGCTGACGGCTTCAGCCTGCCCCGGCCCCGCACCGGGGTCGACGGGTTGCCCGTTGCCCATCCCCTGCGTATCCGGGAAACCCCGTCCCACCAGCCCGAACGCCGAGCAGGGGGCAACGGCCCGGGGCGGGGACGTAAGACTTCTCTCATCGGAGCGGGCATGGCGCACGGCGTCCCGACCGCGTTCAATCCGTGGGGACGGACAGAGTGAGGAAGAGGGATCGGCAGTGACCAGGACAGTGGCAGGGACAGGGCGGCGCGGACGACTGTGGGCCGCAGTGGCGATCGCGGTGACGGTGGTGCTGGCAGCGGGGCTCTACTGGTTGCAGCCGTGGAAGCTGTGGCAGGACGAGACCGTCCGGGAGGCGCTTCCCGCCGCCGCCGCGCCCTCGGGCCCCGGCGCACCCGCGGCCGTACCGGGTGCCCCGGCCGCCCCGGTGACCGTCGCCCGCGGGACGCTCATCAGCCACGAGCACAGCACCACCGGCCAGGTGGAGCTCATCCGGCTCCCCGACGGGTCCCACACCCTGCGCCTGACGAACCTCGACACCAGCAACGGCCCGGACCTGCGGGTGTGGCTGACCGATGCTCCGGTGAAGGAGGGCGTGGCGGGCTGGCGCGTCTTCGACGACGGCAAATACGTCAGCCTCGGCAAGCTCAAGGGCAACAAGGGCGACCAGAACTACGCCGTCCCCGCCGACGTGGACGTGGCCGGATTCAGCAGCGTCACCATCTGGTGCGACCGCTTCGACGTCTCCTTCGGCGCGGCGGGTCTCGCCGCCGTGTGACGCGTCCCAGGGGGGTGGCCGGGCCGGGCGACACGCCGTGGGGCCGGAGCTGATCGGGCGTCACCCCGTTCGGCCGTCGTCCGGAGTACGACTATCCACTCCTCCGGACGGCAAAATGCGGCCGTTTGCCCACGGGATGTGTCCATCCGCTCACACGGTGTGGCGATAGGTCGGAATCGCCCATAACTTCGGCATCGTGACGAACCGACAAATCAAGTCCCTCACGTGCATCGCAGTCGTCATGGCCGCAGGTCTCGGCGTGCTCGCGCCGACCGCTGCCGCCGCCGGGCGCCGAGTGCACCCGGGCGACTCGATCCAGGACGCGGTGAACTCCGCCAGGCCGGGCGACATCATCACCGTGATGCCCGGCACCTACTACGAGAACGTGCTGATCACCAAGAGGCTGACCCTGCGGGGGTGGGGTGCCGGGACGGTGATCAAGCCGCCGGTCACGGCTGGGACGCCGGTGTCGCCGGGCACCCCCGTGTCGCCGGGCACCCCGGTGTCGCCCGTGACGCCGGGCACGCCGGAACCCGGCGCGTCGGGGGCGCCGGTGGCACCCGGGACGCCACCGGCACCCGGCACACCGGTGGCGACCGGGGCGCAGGCCGCGACCGGACGGGCACTCGCCTGCTCACAGGCCGACACCGGCATCTGCGTCATGGGGACGGCGGAGCACCCCGTCGTCGACGTGGACATCCGCAACCTCACGGTCTCGGGCTTCAAGCGCAACGGCATCTGGGCCTCCTACACCGACCGGCTGAGCGTCCAGCGGGTGACCTCCGAGCGGAACGGCACCTGGGGCATCGCCCAGGAGAGGTCCACCCGCGGGCTCTTCCGCGACAACCTCGCCCGTGACAACGCCGAGTCGGGCATCTTCATCGCCAACACCGTCGAGCGGGAGGGCGGCGCCACCGACACCCTGGGCGCCGTGGTCCGCAGGAACACGCTGACCGGCAACCGGATCGGCGTCACCGTCAGGCGCGTCAGGAACCTCGCGGTCTACGGCAACACCGTCACCGGCAACTGCGGCGGCGTCTTCGTCGTCGGCGACGAGGGCGAGCCCGGCGCCGGCGACATGACCATCCGCGGCAACCGGATCCACGAGAACAACAAGTTCTGCAAGGGCAACAGCCGCCTTCCCGACATCCAGGGCGTGGGCATCGTCCTCACCGGGGCGGAGGAAACGGTGGTGCGGTCGAACTCCATCCGCGGCAACGTCGGAGCCTCCCCGCTGTCGGGCGGAATCCTGCTGTTCAAGAGCTTCGTGGGCGCGACGAACACCGACAACGTCATCCAGGGCAACGACGTGCGGGACAACAAGCCGGCGGACCTGGCCAACCAGGGGACCGGAACGGGCAACCGGTTCGTCAACAACCGGTGCGGATCCTCCGTACCGGCCGGGATGTGCTGACGCGTTGTTCCCTCCGATCAGCAGAATCGAGGCCTCATGACCACGGTAAGTCCCACCCCGACCCCGATCCCGGCTCCCCAGCACACCCCGCAGCCGGCCATGCGCCTGCGGGAGCTCGTCTTCGGAGCGGCCTGCGCCGCCGCCGTACGAGCGGCGGCCCGGCTCGCGGTGGCCGACGCCCTCGGTGAGTCGCCCGCCACCGCGGCCGAGCTCGCGGTGGCCGTGAACTCCGAGCCGCTGCCCCTGCAACGGCTGCTCCGCGCCCTGTCCTGCTACGGGATCTTCGCGGAGACGGAGGACGGCAAGTTCGTCCACACGGACATGTCGCGGATGCTGCGCGAGGACGACCCGCAGAGCCTGCGCTACATCGCCCTGTGGTGCACGGAACCCTGGACCTGGCAGGCCTGGCCGCGGCTCGACGACGCCGTCCGGTCCGGCGGCAGCGTCTTCCAGGAGCTGTACGGCAAGGGGTTCTTCGACTACCTGCACCAGGACGCCCACGAGTCGGCCCACGTCTTCAACCGGGCCATGACCACCTCCAGCATGCAGTCGGCGCTGGACGTCGCGGAACTCCTCGACCTCACCGGGATCTCGGTGGTCGCGGACATCGGCGGCGGCCAGGGGCACGTACTGGCCGGGCTGCTGGAGAAGCACCCCACGCTACGAGGCGTCCTGCTCGACCTGCCGGGCGTGGCGGCGAAGGCGGACCCCCGCCTGCGCGACGGCGGTCCGCTCGCCGGGCGGGCCGACATCGTTCCCGGGGACTGCCGCGAGGCCATCCCGGTCGATGCCGACATGTACATCATCAAGAACATCCTGGAGTGGGACGACGACAGCACCCGCAGGACCCTGCGGAACGTCGTGGACGCGGCCCGCCCCGGATCCAGGGTCGTCATCATCGAGAACCTGGTCGACGACACCCCGTCGATGAAGTTCACCACCGCCATGGACCTGCTGCTGCTCCTCAACGTCGGTGGCGCGAAGCACACCAAGGCCAGCCTCTGCGCCCGCATGGAGGACGCCGGTCTGGTGATCGGCGAGATCCGGCCGGTCAACGCGTACCTGCACGCCTTCGAGTGCACCGTGCCCGGGTGACGCCGGCCGGCATAGGACTCGGCACGGCGCGACACGACGCGGCACGCCCTCGGGACCGGCACCGGGCCGGTCTCGAGGGCGTGTGCGGGCGCTTGGTCTTCAGGCCGCCAGGGCGTTGTTGACGAGGTCGAGGAACTCGCGCGGCGACTTGCACCGGTCCGCGTCGGCGGGCAGCGGCCGGCTGTGCCGGTTCTCCAGCTCACCGACGATGCCGAGGAGTCCGAGGGAGTCGAGCCCCCACTCGTCGAAGCCCGAGTCGGGGCGGCTCGCCATGGCCGCGGGATCGACGGTGATCCCGGCACCCTTCTTCATCAGGGCGGCCAGTTCTTCCATGGTCAGTCGAGCGGTCATGTCGGACAACTCCTCAGGCTTGGGCCGGCGTACGCCGGTCGGTGATCAGGCGCATTTCAGAGCGCGCGAGGAAGCGTGAGATCTCCTGGTCCGTGGTCGGGACGCCGTCCTTGGCGCTGTCGAGCAGCCGGGCGAGCACGGCCGCCTTGTGGCCGCCCTCGACACCGAGGGCCAGCGCGGGCCGCGCGTCGAGCGGGCCGCGCAGATCGAGGAGCCGCACGACGATGTCGTCGCGCTGGAACACGGTGCTGCCCACGATCGGGCTCGTCGGGTCGTCCACGGCCGCCTCGTCCTGCCCGGCGAGCAGCCGGGCGAGCGCCATGCCGCATCCGTCCTTCGCGGGGTAGAAGAGGGCGTGCCGCCGGACGTCCGCGGGCGCGCGGCCACCCGCCGCCACATGGTGCACCGCCGGGAGGGCCGCCCGGGTGAAGAACATCCGCGCCGATCCGGGGTCGCTGAGATCCCGGTCCTGCTCCAGGTACGGGTTGATGGCCTCCTCCAGCGCCCGCACCCCGGGCTGCCGGGCCACATGGCGCAGGGCCGCGAGGAGGTCGCCCTCGACCTCGACCGCCCGGACGACGCGGTTGCCGTGCATGAACAGGGAGGTGCGGCGCAGCCGGGTGCTCTCGTCGACCTGGGCCTGCGGGGAGGCGTATCCGGCCAGCAGCTCCGCCACCACCGGCTCGCTGCCCGGCTTCACGGTGAAGGTCAGCGCGTGGCGGACCACGCCGTCCCCGCGCCGCGGTGCGGCCTGGAGGCGGCCCCGGGCCCGGTCCGCGGCCCCCGGGAAGGCGGAGGAGGCGAGGGCGCCGGTCAGGGCGGCGGAATCGGGGCTGGGGCTCTTGCCGGTCTCCCGCAGCACGCTGAAACGCAGCGAGCGGGTGTCCCGTACGCAGCCGTGGAGCGGCTGCACCGACGCGACGTGTTCCTCGCTGTTGACCCAGGCCAGGAACCGCGGTGCGCTCTCCCACTCACTGGTGATGAGCCACTGCGACGGATTCTCGATCGACTGGCACAACTCGTCGCTGATGTGTCCGGGGACGGAGGACACCTGCTTCTGGAGATGTTCGTACACCTCCAGGAACTGATTCTGCGCACCGTCGTACAGATCCAGCAGCAGCACGACCCGAAGCCTCGAGCCGTCGAAGGCGGACTGGGATATCCGTTCCGACAAGGTTGTCATCGTTCACACTCCTTCGAGACCACACGGTCGCCACGGGCGGCGCCACCCGAACCGATCGTTGTCCCGTAATCCCTGCGGCGCGAGATGAGAGAACCAAGCGGGTGAACGGGCGAGGGAACCGGCCTCGTACAGGGCATGGAAGAGCCATGAAGGAAAACGTCGACCACCACGTCCCGGTCCTCATCGTGGGCGGCTCGCTGGTGGGTCTGTGCACCTCGCTCTTCCTCGGCCGGCATGGCATCGGACACATGGTGGTCGAGAAGCACGCGGGTACCTCGATGCACCCACGCGGACGCGGTATCAACGTTCGGACGATGGAGCTGTTCCGGGTCGCCGACGTCGAGGACCGGATCCGGGAGGCCGCCTCGGTCCTGGCGGACAACCACGGCATCCTCCAGGGCGGCTCGCTGACCGGAGACGATCAGGAGTGGCTCTTCGAGCAGATCGACCCGGGCGGCGCGCTCGCGCGCTTCAGCCCGTCGTCCTGGTGTCTGTGCAGCCAGAACGACATCGAGCCGGTGCTGATGTCCGTGACCCCCTCCCTCGGAGCCGACCTGCGGTTCTCCACCGAACTCCTCTCCTTCGACCAGGATCCGGGCGGGGTCACCGCGATCGTGAAGGACCGGGACACCGGGGAGCACAGCACGGTGCGCGCGGACTACCTCGTGGCCGCCGACGGGCCGCGCAGCCCCGTACGGGAGGAGCTCCGGATCGGCCAGAGCGGCTCCGGCGACCTGTTCCACAACGTGAGCATCACCTTCCGGTCCCGGATGCTGGCCCACGTGGTCGGCGACCGGCGCTTCATCGTGTGCTACCTGACCAAGCCCGACGCCGACGGGGCCCTGCTGCCGGTCGACAACAGCGAGCGGTGGGTCTTCCACGCGCCCTGGCACCCGGACCGGGGCGAGACGCTCGAGGACTTCACCGACGAGCGCTGCGTCGAGCACATCCGCCGGGCCGTCGGCGCGCCCGACCTGGACGTCGAGATCACCGGGAAGGCCCCCTGGCACGCGGCCGAGCGGGTCGCGGAGCGGTACGGGGCCGGCCGGGTCTTCCTGGCCGGTGACTCCGCCCACGAGATGTCCCCCACCGGGGCGTTCGGCTCGAACACCGGCATCCAGGACGCCCACAACCTGGCCTGGAAGCTCGCAGCCGTGCTGAACGGTACGGCGGGGCCGGGGCTGTTGCAGACCTACGAGGCGGAGCGGCTGCCGGTGGCCCGGGCGACGGGCGAGCGCGCCTCGGCCCGCTCCGCGGAGCACAGTCACCCGGGGTACGAGCCCGACCCCGAAATCATTCCCGAGGCCGTTCCGGCGCCCCTCCCGCTGTCCGAGCCCGAGGCCGCGGCCGACTCCGCCCCGCGCGGCGCCGCAGGCCGGCAGGGCGGGGTCCTCTCCGTGGCCATGGGCTACCGCTACCCCCGGGGCGCGGTGCTCGGAGCCGACCCCGAGCAGCCCGTCGTGCCCGAACGGATGCGGCTCTGCGGAGAGCCGGGCACGCGCGCTCCGCACATGTGGCTCTGCGGACCGGGGGACCCGGATCCGAAGTCCACCGTGGACCTCTACGAGCGCTCCTTCGTCCTGCTCAGCTCCGAGGACACGCCGTGGCGCGCCGCGGCGCGGTCCGTCGCCGACCAACTGGGCCTGCCCCTGGACGCGTACGCGATCGGCGCCGGGCCGGAGGCCGACCTGATCCCCGCGAACGGCGGCGACTGGACCGAGGTACACGGCACGACCCGGGAGGGCGCGGTCCTCGTCCGCCCGGACGGCTTCGTGGCCTGGCGCTCGTCGCAGGCGGTGGCGGACCCGGAAGCGGTCCTCCACGAGGTCCTGACCACGCTGCTGGACCGGGCCTGACGGACGGCGAAGGGCGCCGCCCCGTGGATCACCGCACGGGACGGCGCCCTTCGGCCTTCGGGGCGCCGAGTTTCGATGTTCGTGGGAGTTCGGGGCGAGCGTCATCCACTCCGGCCGGGCAGCTGGTTCGCCCTTGGAACCTGGTCGAGGCGGCCCGGCAGGTGCGTGCGGGGTGTCTTGCCGATCAGGCCCGCGACATGGTCGGTGATCATGTCGAGGATGTCCGCCGAGATCCTGGGGTCGCCGAGCGCGAGGTGGTTCAGGGTCAGTCCGTCGGTCATCGCGGCCAGATAGCGGGCCAGCACGCTCACGGGCACGCGGAGTTCGAAGGCCACGTGCTCCCGGAGCTGCTCGATGAGTTCGGTGTAGGTGTCGCAGTACCGCTCGTACTGCCGTCGCGCCAGGTGTTCGAAGCCCGGGCGGCGCAGCGCGTACTGGGTGAGCTCGTACGTGAGCATGTGTTCGCCGGGATGGGCGGACACATGGTCCCAGTACGCCTGGAAGCCCGCCCGGACGGTCTCGTGCAGCGTGGCCCTGGGCTGGATCGCCTCCTGCACCCGGATGACGCTGTGATCGGTGATCGCCCCGATCACGGATTCGAGCAGGGCCTGCTTGGAGTCGAAGCAGTAGTGGAAGACGCTCAGCGAGACGCCCGCCTCGGCGCAGATCGACCTGGTCGTCGTCCCGGCGACGCCGTCGCGGGTCATCGCGCGGATCGCGGCCTCGGTCAGCTGCCGGCGTCGCTCGGCCGACGGCATCCGTGCCATGGGCGCTCCTTCCGGTTCCGTGCTGTGCGGGGTGCGGGGTGCGGTGTGCGGTGTGCGGTGTGCGGTGTGCGTGGGGCCGGGGAAGGCGGCCGGGGGGGGGGGGGGGGGCGGCGGGGGGCCCCCCCCCCCCCCGCCCCCCCCCCCCGCCGGGCGCCCGGCGGGTTGGCCCCCCCCCGGGGGGCGGGGCCCCCCCCCGCGGG
>NZ_JBICZI010000034.1:0-9263 GCF_043201855.1 Streptomyces sp. NPDC048257 | reverse complement strand
CGGGGGGGGGGGGGGGGGGGGGGGGGGGGGGGGGGGGGGGGGGGGCGGGGGGGGGGCGGCGGCGCCCACCCCCCCCCCCCCCCCCCCCCGGCCCCTGGACTCCCGCTCGGCGGGTCAGCTGCTGTAGACGCCGACCTCGTGGAGCGAGTACCCCCACTGGGTGGCGCGCTGGAGCCCCTGGATGCGGACGTAGCGGGCCGACACCCCGGAGAAGCGGGACGTGTCCAGGCCGCCGTCACTGGCGGTGGTGGACCAGACGGTCTGCCAGTTCGTGTCGTCCGTGGAGACCTCGATGCGGTACGCCTTCGCGTACGCGGCCTCCCAGTCGAGGGTGATGCGCCCCAGCCGGTTCGCGGACCCGAGGTCGATGCGCAGCCACTGGTTGTCGTTCCACTCGCTGGCCCAGCGCGAGCCCGCGTCCCCGTCCACGGCCCGGCCCGCGGAGAAGTTCACGAAGGGGTTCCACCACTGCGCGCTCGACGCCGAGGCCGAGGAGCCCGAGGCGAGGTTCACCCCGGACTTGTGCTTCTCGGAGTTGCCCCAGGTGGTCAGGTAGGACTCGGCGCCCTTGAAGAGGTCGTCCACCACGCCCTGGCCGCCGACGATGCGGATGTCCTCGATCCAGTCGGGGACCAGGCCGTAGTGCGAGGCGCCGTCGGTGTTGAGGTCCCAGGTGCGCGAGCCGGTGGTCTGCTTGTCGATGACGGAGCCGCCGTCGGTGCTGCGGAAGGGGTAGCGCACCGGGTTCGGGGTGTCGGCCCCGCGCGGGCCGGGCCAGCCGCCGACGCCGTTCATGTCGGTGCCGAAGCCGTAGCCGACGTTGTACTTGTCGCGCAGCGCGTCCGTCCGCTTGGCCTCGGCGCTGAACCCCTCGGCGCCGCTCATGTACGAGGCGACGAAGCCACCGAGCTTGTAGACCCGCTCGGTCCAGTCCAGGTCCATCCAGCTGTGCGAGGAGATCACGCCCGGGTACGACTCGGACTCCAGGATGTCGAAGGCGCGCCCCGCGGCCTTCACGCTCATGTGGTCGACCTCGAGCATCATCTTGCGTTTCATCATGCCGCGCACCGCGTACTCGCCGAGTTCGGTGAGCCCGCGGGTGTTGCACTGTGCGTCGGCGGCGTAGGACGGGACCGTCACCCCCGGGGGGAGCTCCTTCTGCGCGCTGGGCGCGGCCGCGAGCCCGATGGGGTTGTCGTGCTGCGGGCCGGTGCACTTCTCCGTCTTCCAGAAGGTGCCGGTCGACAGGAACTGGCCCACGTTGATGGCCGTACCGAGCGCGCCCTCGTCGAAGCGCACCCCGCACAGGGCGTTGTCGAACTTGTGGCACAGGAACATGCTGCGCACGCCGAGGCGGTACAGCTCGTCCAGGCCGCGGTCGATGTCCGCCTTGCTGCACTGGGAGACGTCCAGGATCTGCTTGCAGCCGAACGGTTCGGAGGTCTCGACGCCCAGGATGACGGCGAGTTTGCCCTGCTGGATGACCTCGCGGGCCTGCGCGGAGTCGGTGACGATGCGGAACCAGCCCTTGCCCGGGCCGCCGTACATCTTGTCGACGAAGGCCTGCATGTCGTAGGTCTTATGCGCTTCGAGGCGGATGGCGGTCATCTCGTCGCAGCCGCGGTCCTTGAAGAAGTAGACCGAGCAGATCACGCCGTTGGTGACGAGGTCGTTCACGAGCACCCGCTGCCCGCCGCGCCAGGCCCGTTCGACCCAGGCGTAGTAGTTCTGCTGGTGGGTGAGGGAGTCGTGGGCGGGCCAGTCCTTGAAGGTCGGCCAGCCGTTCGGGTCGTGCTTGCCGTCACCGCCCTTGGTGATGAAGTCGAAGATCGCGAGCGTGCCGTCGGGGTAGTGCTCGGGGCAGTCCTTGAGCGCGTCGGCCACTCCCGCCTCGGAGAACGGCTTGCCGCAGATGAGGCGGCCGCCGAAGCCCTCGTTGGACATCAGGTGGTCGTGCGCGTCGACGAAGCCCCGGACCCGTCCCTGGGCGTCGGTCCCCTTGAAGGGCTCGCCCGTGACGTTGATGTCGGAGTCGGGTGCGGGCCGTGCGACCGGGTTCCACCAGCCGGGGTCGGCGGCGGAAGCGGGTACGGGGCCGAGCACCATGGCCACCACGGCGAGGAGCAATGACAGGACCGCGAGGGGCCTACGCCTGTGGTGCGTCTGTCGGGAAATGGTCATCACTCACGTCTCAGGTCAGCCGGATGGCGCGGTGGGGGGAGCCGGATCCGTCCGGGTCCATGACGAGCCACGGCCACAGGCGTGGCTTGTCATGGACCGTGCAAACGGTGCGACGAGAATCGCGACTGCCGTCGACGGAGTCAATAGTCCGGGACAGATGACCTGATGATTCGTCAGAATGCTGCCCGTGGCGCCGTGGCGCCGTGGCGCCGTGGTCACGTGGTGGCGTCAGCGCGTGTCGTGTTCGCGCAGGTCCGACTCGGCCGGGGCGATGCCGAACCCGCGCGTCGTGGCCTTCGCGGCCGCGGCCGGCTTCCCGCAGAACGCGGCTTCGAGGGTCCCGCCGAGGGCCGTGTTGGCTTCACCCCTGTTCGAGGTGTTCGCCATCGCGGCGAGGCTGCGCCGTCCGTCGCGGGTGGAGAAGGCATAGGTGTAGAAGCCCTGCACGGTGCCCGTGTGCCCGTAGACCGAGGTGCCGCACGACAGGTCGTAGCGGCGCAGGCCGAGCCCGTAGAACCGGGTGTTCGTGGCGTCGGTGGGCGTCACGGTGAGCATGGCGTCCAGCATGCGCGCGGGCAGCAGCCGGCCGCCGAGGAGCGCGGACGTGAAGGTGTTCAGATCGGCGGTGCTGGAGATCATCGCCCCGGCGGACTGGGCCCACGAGACCGTCTGTTCGGTGGAGTCGACGAGCGGGGCGCCGGCCTCGTCGGGGTGGAGGTAGCCGCGGGCGTGCAGCCCCCTGATCTGCGTGCCGGGGTGTACGTAGGAGGTGTTGCGCAGCTTCAGCGGCTTGATGATCCGCTGCTCGTACTCCGTGGCCACGCCGTTGCCGGTGGTCTTCTCGATGAGCATGCCGAGGACGGCGAAGTTGGTGTTCGAGTACCGGTAGGCGGCGCCGGGCTGGTTCGTCCGCGGCTCGGCGAGCGAGAGGTTCACCAGCTCCTGGTAGCCGAACACCTTGTTGCGCACGGCCTCGAAGCCCGGCACCGTGTGCTCGAACATGGTGTCGGTGAAGTCCGCCAGCCCGCTGCGGTGGCTCAGCAGGTGCCGCACCGTGATCCGGTCGTCGGGCAGCAGACCGGGCAGGTACCGGTTGACGGGGGCGTCCAGCTCGATCCGGCCCTCGTCCACCAGCTGCAACAGGACGACGGAGGTGAACGTCTTGGTGACGCTGCCGATCCGGAAGCGGGCCTGCGGGTCCATCACCGCGCCCGTGGTCCTGTCGCGTACGCCCAGCGTCTGGATGCTGACACCGTCGGGGCCGCTGAAACGGGCCATGGCGCCCGGCGCTCCGGCGGCGGTCGTGTTCCGCAGCGCCTGGGTCAGTGCCTGCAGGTCGGGAGTGGTCGGGGCGGCGTGGGCGGTGGTCGCCGGAGCCACGGCGGCCACCACTGCCAGCAGGGCCGCACTGAGGGCCAGACGTCGGTTCATGGGCAGGGGCACGAAGCTCCTCCGGGTGGGGGGTGATCGGGTTCGACCGAGGTCGGCCGGGTCGGACGATTACGAGCCTACGCAAGATCATCGGACCGGATGGACGCCGGAATGAGCGGGAACACGCCAAATCCCAAGGGCAGTTCGGCCACTCGGGCACGGTTTCGGGGCGCGTCTAACCTGAAGGGGTGACCAGTAGCGAACTCGGAGACTTCCTGCGTGCCCGGCGCGCCCGCCTGCGGCCCGACGACGTGGGACTCGCCTCCCACGGACGGCGCCGCGTGGCCGGACTGCGCCGCGAGGAGGTCGCCGTTCTGGCAGGAATGAACGGCGACTACTACGCCCGGCTGGAACAGGGGCGCGAGCGCGGCCCCTCCCCGCAGATCCTCGACGCGATCAGCGGCGCCCTGCGGATGGACGAGGCCGCGCGGGAACACCTCTTCCGGCTGGCGGGCAGCGCGCCGGACGGCGATCGCCCGCAGCCGAGGGAGTCGGTCGCCGCCGCGCTGCGGCAGCTGCTGGACGGGTACACGAGCACCCCGGCCTTCGTCCTGAACCCCGCCACCGACTTCCTGGCGGCCAACGCGATGGCCGACGCGCTGTTCTCCCCGTTCGCCCGGCGGGACAACCTCGCGCGCATGACCTTCCTCGACCCCGCCGCCCGGCCGTTCTTCGTCCACTGGGACCGCGCCGGCGAGTCGGTGGTGGCCGGCCTGCGCCAGGCGACCGGCCTCGACCCGCGCTACCCGCCCCTGCGCCGCCTGGTACGCGATCTCGCGGAAGCGGGACAGGAGTTCGCCGCGCTCTGGTCGGCGCACACCGTCCACGGCAAGACCCAGGACACCAAGGAACTCGACCACCCCGACGTCGGACCGCTCTCGCTCACCTTCCACTCCTTCGACGTGCGCGGGGCGCCGGGTCAGCAGCTGGTGGTCTACCACGCCGAACCGGGAAGCCCGAGCGCCCGGGGGCTCGCCCTCCTCGGCAGCCTGCACGCCACCCGGCGGCCGTGACGGCGTCCTCGACGGACTCCGGGGTTGCGTGGCGTGCGCCGACTGCTCCGAACGGTCTTGAGATTGCCAATGCGACGAGAGAGGCGATCGGCCCAAGTGGTGGAGCGGTGAGAGGCGTGCGCCGCTCGAAGCCTCCCGAAGAGAGAATGTTCGCATGATCTTCGCCCGGTTCGCGGCGGTTGAAAGGTGATGTGATCCCTTCCGGCGTAAGTGTCGGGTAAGTGGCCGGGGTCACTCGGGATCGAGATGTGGATCAGGACCTGGACTCGGTGCCGGGCGGCTCGGAGAAGGACGACTACTTCGGCGAGACCCTTACCACCATCGACTGGAACAAGGACGGCTTCACCGACCTGGTGGTCGGCACCCCGAGCGATGACATCGGCACGGACACGAACGCGGGCACGGTCGACATCCTGTACGGCTCCGCGGGCGGCCCGGGCGGGGGCGCCCTCAAGGCCACGCACTTCGAGCAGGGCACGGGCACCGGGGCGATCGCCGCGTCGACAGCCGAGGCGGGCGGCCGGATGGGGCAGTCGCTCGCGGCGGCCGTCAACGACGCCGGCCGGCCGTACCTGCTGATCGGCTCGCCCGGAGAGGCCATCGGCACGCTCGCCGGCGCGGGCACCGCCTTCCACGTGTACGGCAACACGAGCCTGACGATGAGCCAGGAGAAGCCCGGGGTCCCCGGCGACCCGGAGACAGGCGACAACTTCGGCCTCGCCCTGACCGCGGACACCAACTACATCGCCATCGCCTCCCCAACGAGGCGCTCGGCACCAAGGCGAAGGCGGGCGCTGTCGTCATCTTCGACGCCAACGCCAACGCCAACGCCAACGCCAACGCCTTCGACGCCGACGGCCGTCCGGCCCCGCCGGCCGGTCTCGGCCGGGACAGCGCCGCCATCTCCGGTGACGCCGAGGCGGGCGACCAGTTCGGCTACGCGGTGGCCATCGCGCCGTTCCGGCCGACGGGCTCCCCGGCCCCGGCCGAATCGATCCTTGGTGACGATGGTGACGATGGTGGCGCCGGTGAACAGGGCGCGCCGCCTCGGATCGGCGGACCGGCGCCGCAGTTGACCGAGGACGGCGGCGCTGGTGGCGTCGTTGCGGGGCATGCGCAGGTCCTGTCCGTCAGGGGGATGCGGACCTTCAGCCCCGGCCCGCCGGGAGGTGGTGACCAGGCCGCGCTGTGCCCGGGTGCGGCGCACCCCACGCTCAGCGAGTGGCCCGCGCCGCCCATGCGCCGAGTGCCGCGTCGCGCCCGGTGCGCCGCAGGTCGGCGTCCTCGCTCCGGGTGGCCCAGGCGATGTGCCCGTCGGGCCGGACCAGGACCTCGCGGACCCCGCCGAGCTCCGGGTGTTCCTCGTACGCGTGGGCGGTGACGGCGGTGATCCGCGGGCCCTGCCCGATGGCGGGAACCTCGTACGGATCCGGGTGCGGGCCCTGCACACCGGCGAGGCGGAGCAGGAGGAAGCCGCCCCGGTGCAGGAGCTCGTACACGCGCGTCGCGTCCGAACCGGCCGCGCTCAGGCCGATGTCGGGCATCCTGCGGCCGGCCAGCGGATCGGCGTCGGGCGCGGCGGCCGGGTAGGCGGTGCCGAGCGCGGAGACCTGGTCGGCGAGCCGCCGGTTGACCTCGGGCATGCGCAGCAGTTCGTCGAAGAGCGTGCGCAGCGCGGTGGCCGGTCTCCGGTACCGGGCCACGAGCGGCAGCTCCGCCAGCAGCGTCTGCACCTCGGTGTTCTCGGTGACGGCCCGGCCGACGGGGTGGCGCTCCGCGTGATAGGTGTCGAGGAGTCCGGGCGGGGCCCAGCCGCCGACTTCCGCGGCCAGCTTCCAGCCGAGGTTCATGGCGTCCTGGAGTCCGGTGTTGAGGCCCTGGCCCGCGGCGGGGAAGTGGATGTGGGCGGCGTCGCCGGCCAGGAGCACGCGGCCGGAGCGGTAGGCGGCCGCCAGCCGGGTGGCATTGCCGAAGCGCGAGAGCCAGCGGGGCCGGTCGACCCCGAAGTCGCGGCCGCAGATCCGGACGAGCGCCGCGCGGAACTCCTCCAGGGTCACCGGCACCTGCGACGGCGTCCGCATCCCCTCCGGGTCGACGTACACGAAGCGGGTGAGTCCGCCTTCCAGTGGGGCGACGAGTACGCCCGCTGCGCGTGCGGCGGCGAGGTCCGCGGCGTCGGCGCCGACGGTGGCGAAGTCCCCGAGCACTCCGGTCAGGGTCTCGTCGGTGCCCGGGAAGCCGATGCCCGCGGCCTGCCGGACGAGACTGCGCGCGCCGTCGCATCCGGCCAGGTACGCGGCCCGAAGAGGCCTCGGGTCCCCGTCCGGCCCGCGTACCTCCGCCTCGACCCCGTCCTCGTTCTGCCGCAGGCCGGTGAGCGTGTGCCCGCGCTGTATCCCCACCCCCAGCTCCTGCGCCCGCTGCGCCAGCAGCGCCTCGGTGCGCGCCTGGGCCAGGAACAGCGTGTGGGCGTGGCGGCTGTCGAGCGCCGCGAAGTCCAGCGGGGTGCCGAGGGCGGCGAAGTGCCAGCCGGGCACGGTCCGGCCGAGCCCGAGGAAGCGCGGAGCGAGTCCGCGCAGGTCCATCAGTTCGAGGCTGCGCGGATGCAGGGTGAGCGCCCGGGAGTCCTGCTGGGGCTCGGTGCGCCGCTCGATGACCCGGGTCCGTACGCCGGCCAGGGCGAGCTCGCAGGCGAGCAGCAGCCCGGTCGGTCCCGCGCCCACGACGATCACGTCGGTATCCATCGGTGATGCCTCCCTCATTAGTGAACAGCGTTCACGTGAACGATGTTCACTATAGTGAGGGTCATGAGCTCCCCGTCAATCCCCGCCCGGGGCCGCCCGCCCCGCCTCGACCGGGCCCGTACGGTCGACACGGCCCTGGAACTCCTGGACGAAATCGGCCTCGACGCCCTGACGATGCGGCGCCTGGCCGATGCGATGGACGTCCGGGCCGGCGCGCTGTACCGCTATTTCGCCACCAAGGACGACCTGCTGGCCGCGATGGCGGAGCGCATGCTGGCGGGCCTCGCGGCGCCGGGGACCGGCGAGGACTGGAGCGAGCAACTGGCCGGCCTCGTTCGGGCCATGCGGACGGCGCTGCTCGCCCACCGGGACGGCGCCCGGGTCTACGCGGGCACCCATGCGACCGGGCCCCACACCCTCGGCTTCGCCGAGGCGGTCGTCGGGGTGTTGCGTACGGCCGGCTTCGGCGAAGCGGACGCGGCGCGCACGCTCCTGGCGGTGGTCCACTTCACCATCGGCCACACGCTGGAGGAGCAGGCCGCGCTCCCGTCGCCGGAGGGCAGCGGGGCGGCCGATCCGCAGCGCCTGCGCCTGGCCGCCGAGCCGGAGCGGTATCCGCAGCTCGCGGCCGTGCTGCCCACGCTGACGGGCGCGGACCACACGGCTCACTTCGAGTTCGGACTGTCCCTGCTCCTGCAGGGGCTGCGGACCCTGGATCGGGCGCCCGACCTGCGGTGACGGCCCTGAAATATACTGTCGGGGTGACGGAAAACCCCTTGCCTCCCTGCCCGGAATGCGCGGGCGCGTACGCCTACGAGATGGGAGCGCTCCTGGTGTGCCCCGAGTGCGGGCACGAGTGGCCGCTCGCCTCCGGCGAGTCCGGTGCCGCCGAGGAGCGGGTGATCAAGGACGCGGTCGGCAATGTGCTGGCCGACGGCGACACCGTGACGGTCGTCAAGGGGCTGAAGGTCAAGGGCAGCCCGAGCGGCATCAAGGCCGGCACCAAGGTGCGCAACATCCGCCTGGTGGACGGGGTCGACGGCCATGACATCGACTGCAAGGTCGAGGGATTCGGTCCCATGCAGCTGAAGTCCAGCGTGGTCAGGAAGGTCTGACCGGCGGCGGTGGCCGTGAACGAACGAAGGCGCCTGGCGGGCACGGTCCCGATCAGGCGCCTTCGTCGCTTCGGCGGGCGGTTCAGCGGGTGGTTCGGCGGGTGGTTCGGCAGACGGCTCATGAGCCGGCGCGCTCATGAGCCGGGCACCTCACCGAACGGTTACGGCGTGGCGTGGACGCGGAGGGGCGCGGGGGCCGTGGAGGCGATCGTCGCCGTGGCGGTGAAGACGTCCTCGCCGTAGGGCGGGCGACGACGCGTACGGGACGGCGGTTTGCCGTCGTCGTCTGTCGCCGGCGCGCAACCGGGACCTCATGGACGCCCTCGCCGGGCACGGGGTGCTGCCGGGGCGGCCGGGCGCCGACTGGCCTGGCCCAGATGCCTGGAGGCCCTGGCCACGACCCCGGGATGGGTGAGCGGGCGTCAGTTCACGCTGCTCGCCCGGGACCGCCGGTATCGCGCGGACGCGGCATGGGCACGCGCCGGGATCGCACCGCGACCCGGCCCGCTGAGCCGGCTCGGCGCGGCGGCGCAGTGGTACCGGGAGAGGGGCGGGGTCGCCCCGGGGGTGACGGCGATCTGCCGAAGCCTCGGCGGGATGGGGCGTGGGCGGGCTGTGTCGGGCAGGGCGGCGGGTAGCGTCGGAAAGCACAGCCGGTCACCCCCTGAAGGAGTGGAAATGCGCGATCTTTCGAACATCGTCAAGGCGTATGACGTGCGTGGCGTTGTGCCGGATGAGTGGGATGAGTCGCTGGCCGAGTTGTTCGGTGCCGCGTTCGT
>NZ_JBICZI010000033.1:0-71737 GCF_043201855.1 Streptomyces sp. NPDC048257 | reverse complement strand
CGTGGTGGATTCCGTGGCGGCCGCGATGACCGTGGCGGGGACCGTCCGTCCTACCCGCGTCGTGACGACCGTGGCGGGGACCGCCCGTCGTACCCCCGTCGTGACGACCGTGGTGGCGGCTACCGTGGCCGCGATGACCGTGGTGGCGACCGCGATTTCCGCGCGGACCGTGACCGGGACCCGGTCAAGCGGCTTCCGATCGACGACGACGTCACCGGCTTCGAGATCGACGCCGATGTGCGTCAGGAGCTGCTGAGCCTGCCCAAGGGCCTGGCCGAAGAGGTCTCCAAGAACCTCGTCATGGTCGCGCGGCTGATCGACGAGGAGCCCGAGCAGGCGTACGCGTACTCGCGCATCGCCCTGCGGCTGGCCTCCCGCGTCGCCGCCGTCCGTGAGGCCGCCGGCTTCGCCGCGTACGCCACGCAGAAGTACAGCGAGGCCCTCGCGGAGTTCCGTGCCGCCAAGCGCATGACCGGCTCGGTCGAGCTGTGGCCCGTCATGGCCGACTGCGAGCGCGGCCTCGGCCGTCCGGAGCGGGCGCTGGCCATGGCCGGCGAGCCCGAGGTGCAGAAGCTGGACAAGGCCGGTCAGGTCGAGATGCGTCTGGTCGCGGCCGGTGCCCGGCGGGACCAGGGGCAGCTCGAGGCGGCCATCGTGACGCTGCAGAGCCCGGAGCTGGCCTCCAGCTCCGTCCAGCCCTGGACGGCGCGCCTTCGCTACGCCTACGCCGACGCCCTGCTGGCGGCCGGCCGTGAGGACGAGGCGCGCGAGTGGTTCGCCAAGACCCTCGAAGCGGACAAGGACGGGGCCACCGACGCCTCCGACCGCCTCGCCGAGATGGACGGTGTCGAATTCGTCGACGCCTCGGTCGACCTGTCCGACCTCGAAGAGGACGAGGACGAGGACGACGACGAGGGTGAGGACGCGGCGGAGATCGCCGCGGCCGAGCGCGCCTCCGACGTCGCCGAGTACTACGACGAGGACGACGAGGAGTACGAGCCGCTGGAGCAGTCCGCGGCCGACTCCGACGCTGACGCTGACGTCGATGTCGAGGACGACAAGGCCTGAGGCACGGCGACATGAAGAAGGGCGGTACCCCGGCCGGGGTACCGCCCTTCTTCATGTCCGGAGGAGGCCGGGTCAGCGCAGGCCGCGCAGGACCAAGCCGGTGGCCGGCTTCGGCCCGAAGGACGTGGACTTGCGGGGCATGGTGACGCCCTGCCGGGCCAGGTCCCGTACGACGTCCTCGCGTACGGGATGCAGCAGGACCGCGGTGCCGCCGTGCCGCTCGGCCATGGCCACGGTGGACGCGGCGTCGTGGATGTACGTGATCTGGTCCGGGGCGTCCGGGACGTTCCAGAGGGCGTCGAGCAGGGTCGCGTGCAGGACGGTGGCGTCCAGCCGGCGCCAGGCCTCGGGCCGGTCGTGGCGGACCGTGCGGTCGAGGAGGTCCAGGTCGGGGTCGGTGACCAGGCGGAAGGCGCCGTCGCCGGCGATCAGGAAGGCGTTGCCGCGTTCGGCGGCGTCCGCGAGGCACTCCAGGGCCAGCGGGAGCGGTCCGTCGACCGGGCGGACGCGGAAGTGGCCGTCCAGGGCGGCGAGGGCGTCCGCGACCGGGAGGCGGCGCAGCATCCGGTGGATGGCGCGGACCTGGAGCGGGTAGCGGGCGGTGTCCACGAGGAGGACCAGGCCGAAGTCCCAGGCGGTGGGGGAGCCGTGCTCCTCCTGGAGGCGCAGGTACGTGGCCCAGCGGTGGTGGCCGTCGGCGATGAGGGCCTGGCGGTGGCTGAGATCGGCCGTGACGGCGGCGAGTTCGGCCGGGTCCGTGATGGCCCAGAGGCGGTGCTGGAAGCCGTCCTCGGTGGTGGTCGACAGGAGGGGGGCGCGCTGGGCGGTCCGTTCGACGACCGCGGTCGCTCCCGTGCCGGGGTCGTCGCCCCGGTAGGTGAGGAGCAGGGGCTCGAGGTTGGCGGACGTGGCCCGCATCAGGCCGGCCCGGTCGGTGACCACGTCCGGCATGACGTCCTCGTGCGGGAGGACGATGCCGGCGTCGGCGGTGGACAGGGCGAGGGCGCCGATGACGCCGCGCTGGAGCAGGCCGGCCCGGCGCTGCTCGTACACGTAGAGCGCGGGCTCGGGGTCGGCGCTGAGGATGCCCTCGGCGAGCCAGTCCTGCAGGGTGCGCGCGGCCTGTTCGTTGCGCGCCGCGGGGGTGCCCGCCTGGGGGAGGATCAGACGGACGATGTTGTGCGGATCGGCGGATTCGAGGTGGTCGACTCCGTCGGGACGCACGACCACGTCGTACGGCGGCGAGGTGACGGCGGCAAGGCTGCCGACACGCTCGGGGACGTAGCGCAGGCCATGGAACGGGATCAGGCGCAGCCCGTGCTCCGCGGTGCCAGATGTGGTCATTGGTGCATGGTAAGACGCGTCTCGCCATGCGGGATGATCGGGGGAGTACGGAATCGGACAAGATCGACTCATGAGGAGCGGACAGGATGACCCGGCAGAGCAGGACCAGTCCCGCGGCGAGTGAGCAGAGCCTGCACCAGGCGTACGACACCGCTCTGCTGGACCTGGACGGGGTGGTGTACGCGGGCGGTGAGGCCATCGCGCACGCCGTGGATTGCCTCGCGGCGGCCCGGGCCGACGGGATGCACCTCGCGTACGTCACGAACAACGCGCTGCGGACGCCGGACGCGGTCGCGGAGCACCTGGGCGAGCTGGGCATCCCGACGGAGGCGGCCGAGGTGATCACCTCGGCGCAGGCGGTGGCCCGGCTGATCGCGGAGCAGGTGGAGCCGGGGTCGAAGGTGCTGGTGATCGGCGGGGACGGGCTGCGGGTCGCGTTGCGCGAGCGCGGTCTGGTGCCGGTGGAGTCGGCCGAGGAGGAGGGGCTCGCGGCGGTCGTCCAGGGGTACGGGGGTCCCGACCTGCCGTGGGGGCGGTTCGCGGAGGCCTCGTACGCGGTCAACCGCGGGGTGCCGTGGTTCGCGTCCAACACCGATCTGACGATTCCGGGGGCGCGGGGGATCGCGCCGGGCAACGGGGCCGCGGTGGAGGTCGTACGGATCGCCACGGGCGCGGAGCCGCAGGTGGCGGGCAAGCCGCTGCCCCCGATGCACCGGGAGACGGTGCTGCGCACGGGGGCGAAGCGGCCGCTGGTGGTCGGGGACCGGCTGGACACCGACATCGAGGGGGCCTTCAACGGGGAGGTGGACTCGCTGCTGGTGCTGACCGGGGTGACGGACGCGGAACAGCTGCTGCGGGCCGAGCCCCGGCACCGGCCGACGTACGTGGACCGGGATCTGCGCGGGCTGCTGACGGGGCAGCCGGAGGTGGAGCCGGTCGCGGAGGGTTTCCGCTGCGGCGGCTGGACGGCGGTCGCGACGAACGGCGGCGTACTGGAGCTGCGCGGGCAGGACGGCGAGGGCGAGGGGGGCGAGGACCCGCTCGACGGGCTGCGGGCGCTGTGCGCGGCGGCCTGGACGGCGGCCGGGGACGGGGTCTGCACCCTGGACGCGGCGAAGGCGCTGGCCAGGCTGGGTCTTTAGAGCCGTCCGGGTGACCCGGCCGTGCGGAAGGTAGGTTAGCCTCACCTGCGTGTTGGTCGAGAGTCCCCCTGAACCCGAACGGAGCGCGGAGCCCGAACCGGGCGCCGTAGCCGCCGTAACCCGCAAGCGCCATGCCGCGCGCGCCGCCGGTCTGCTCGCCGCTCTCGCGGTGCTGGCGCTGATCGCCGTCGTGAGCATCGCGGTGGGCGCCAAGCAGATGCCCCTGGACGAGGTCTGGCACGGCCTGTTCGCCTACGCCGGCACGCCCTCCGACGTGGTGGTGCGGGACCTGCGGGTCCCGCGCACCCTCCTCGGGCTGATGGTCGGGCTCGGACTCGGCCTGTCCGGTGCGGTGATGCAGGCACTGACCCGCAACCCGCTGGCCGAGCCGGGCATCCTCGGCGTCAACGCGGGCGCCGCGGCCGCCGTGGTCTCCGCGATCAGCTTCTTCGGCGCGACTTCGCTGAGCGAGTTCGTGTGGTGGGCCTTCCTCGGCGCCGCCGTGGTCTCGGTCGTCGTGTACGTGCTCGGCGGCAGCCGCAGCGCGACGCCGGTGCGCCTCGCGCTCGCCGGTACGGCGGCCAGCGCGGCCCTGGTCGGCTACATCAACGCCGTGCAGCTGATGGACAGCAAGGCGCTGGACAAGCTGCGCTTCTGGACGGTGGGTTCGCTGGCCTCGGCCAACATGGACACCGTCCGGCAGGTGGCCCCCTTCCTGCTCGTCGGCGCGGTGCTCGCGCTGTCGCTGGGCCGGCCGCTCAACGCCATGGCCATGGGCGACGACACGGCGCGGGCGCTCGGCGCGCCCCTGACGCGGACCCGGATCGGCGCGATGATCGCCATCACCCTGCTGTGCGGGGCGGCGACCGCCGCGTGCGGGCCGATCGTGTTCATCGGGCTGATGATCCCCCACCTTGTCAGGGCGTTCACCGGTCCCGACATGCGCTGGGTGCTCGCGTACTCGGCCGTCCTGTCGCCGGTACTGCTGCTCGGCGCCGACGTCGTCGGACGGGTCGTCACCCGGCCCGCCGAACTACAGGTCGGCGTCGTGACCGCGCTCATCGGCGGCCCGGTCTTCATCTACCTGGTGCGGCGCAAGAGGATGGCCCAGCTGTGACCGCGACCACGACCACGACCGTGACCGCGCCCGGCGCCTCCCGCAAGGGCCGGTCCGGGCCCCGTCGGCTGCACCTGCCCGGCGGCATATCGCTGCGCGTCGAGCGGCGCGCCCTGGCCGTCGGGCTCCTGCTGACCGCCCTGGCGCTCGCACTGGCCGTCCTGCTCATCGGCACCGGCGACTTCGAGATCGCGCCGTGGGACGTGGTACGGACCCTGCTGGGCAACGGCACCCCCGCCAACGACTTCATCGTCAACGACCTGCGGCTGCCGCGGGTCCTGGTCGCGCTGCTCGTCGGTGCGGCGCTCGGGATGTCCGGAGCCGTCTTCCAGTCCGTCTCCCGCAACCCGCTCGGCTCCCCGGACCTGCTGGGCTTCGGGTACGGCTCGGTGGTCGGCGCGCTCGTCGTCATCATCCTGTTCAAGGGCGGCGCCACCGAGGTGGCCGTCGGCGCGCTGGTCGGCGGCCTGCTGGCCGGCGTCGTCGTCTACCTGCTCGCGTACAAGCAGGGCATCCAGGGCTACCGGCTGGTGCTGGTCGGCATCGGCGCCTCGGCCATGCTCATCGCCGTGATCCAGTACCTGATCACCAAGGCCCAGATGATCGAGGCCACCCGCGCCATGGTCTGGCTGACCGGCTCGCTGGCCGGCCGGGACTGGGCACAGGTGTGGCCGCTGCTGGCGGTGTGCGCGGTGCTCTTCCCGCTGATCCTCGGGCAGGGCAGGGCCCTGCGGATGATGGAGATGGGCGACGACGCCGCGTACGCCCTCGGGGTGCGGGTGGAGCGGACCCGGCTGCTGCTGATGCTCGCGGCCATCCTGCTCACCACCGCGGCGAGCGCCGCGGCCGGGCCCATCAGTTTCGTCGCGCTGGCCGCGCCGCAGCTGGCCCGGCGGCTGACCCGCTCGCCCGGCGGGAACCTGGTGACCGCCGCCCTGATGGGCTCGGTGCTGCTGATGGCGTCCGACTGGGCCTCGCAGCGGGCCTTCGGCGCCGACCAGCTGCCGGTGGGCGTGGTGACCGGCCTCGTCGGTGGTGTCTACCTGCTCTGGCTGCTCGTCACCGAGCGCAAGGCGGGACGGATATGACGGCTTCGACTTCGACGTATCGCGACATGAGGAGTACCCAAGTGCAGCGGCTGACCGCGGAGAACGTGACCCTCGGCTACGACCAGCGGGTCATCGCCGAGGACCTGTCGGTGGAGATCCCCGACAACTCCTTCACGGTGATCGTCGGCCCCAACGCCTGCGGCAAGTCCACGCTGCTGCGGGCCCTGTCGCGGATGCTGAAGCCGTCCGCCGGGCGGGTGCTGCTGGACGGGCACGCCATTGGGTCGATGCCCGCGAAGAAGGTCGCCAAGACCCTGGGTCTGCTCCCGCAGTCCTCGATCGCGCCGGACGGCATCACGGTGGCCGACCTGGTCTCGCGCGGCCGGTACCCGCACCAGGGGCTGCTGCGGCAGTGGTCGGCGGAGGACGAGCGGATCGTGAACGAGTCGATGGCCTCGACCGGGGTCGCCGAACTCGCCGACCGGGCCGTGGACGAACTGTCGGGCGGGCAGCGGCAACGGGTGTGGATCGCGATGGCGCTGGCGCAGCAGACGCCGCTGCTGCTGCTCGACGAGCCGACCACGTACCTGGACATCCAGCACCAGATCGACGTGCTGGACCTGTGTGCGGAGCTGCACGAGAACCAGGGGCGGACGCTGGTGGCGGTGCTGCACGATCTGAACCACGCGGCCCGGTACGCCACGCACCTGATCGCGATGCGCGGGGGGAAGGTGGTGGCCGAGGGGCCGCCGGCGGAGGTGGTCACCGCGGAGCTGGTGGAGAAGGTGTTCGGGCTGCGGTGCCAGATCATCGAGGACCCGGAGACGGGGACGCCGCTGGTGGTGCCGGCGGCGCGCAGGGCCCGTGTGGTGGCCCGGGCCGAGTAGTCGCCGGCCGGGCCGGGCGGGTCGGACCGGGCCGAGGCGGGTCTCCGGGTGCGGGCCGGTTGCCGGGGGCGCTGCCCCCGGACCCCCGCGCCTCAAACGCCGGCGGGGCTGGGTGGGTGCGCCTCGGACGTTGGCGGGGCTGGGTGGGTGCGCCTCGAACGCCGGCGGGGCTGGGTGGGTGCGCCTCAGACGGTGGCGGGGCTGAAGGCGGAGCCGGGTTACAGCATGCTCTTGAGGCGGAGCAGGTCGCGGAAGCCCGCCTCCAGTTTGACCCGGCCGGAGGCCCAGGCCTTGGCGAACTTCAGCTCGCCCGCGACCAGCGCCACGAGGTCGTCGCCCGTCATCGCGAGCCGGATCTCGGCCTTGCCGGCGGGCGGGCCCGGGGCGACCGCGTCCACCCGGATCCGGCCCGCGTCCAGGCGGCCCGTGAAGGTCTGGTCGAGGTCGGTGATGTGGCAGCTCAGGGAGCGGTCGAGGGCGGCGGCGCCGCGTACGCCGCCGTCGGCCCGTGCGAGGTTGCCGGAGAGGTTGTCGAGTGCTTCGCGGCACTCCTGGATCGTAGCCATCGTGATCACGACCGTACCGCAGAGCCATGCGTGGTCGCGGGGCGCTTCGGGGTAGCGTCGGGGCATGACCGACGAAGCTGCCGAGACCCGGGACGAAGCCGCCGCCGGACCCGTGGCGCTGGGCGTCGTACGCACGCCCACCGGGCACGCCGGAGTGGACACGCACCTGGCGCGGCTGGCGGACGCGGACCACCTCGCGGCGGACGGACACGTCGAGGTGTACGAGGATGTCCACCGGGGGCTGCGCGAGGCGCTGACCGCGCTGGACGCACCGCCCGTCCCTGGTCCGTACGAAAACAGGAGCTGAACCGAACGTGGCAGGAGTGGCACGCCGCCGCCTGGACGCCGAACTGGTACGCCGCAGCATGGCCCGCTCGCGCGAGCACGCCGCGCAGCTGATCGCCGCGGGCCGGGTGACCGTGGGCGGCACCACCGCGACCAAGGCGGCCACGCAGGTCGAGACCAGCGCGGCCCTGGTGGTCCGCAAGGACGACAGCGACCCCGACTACGTCTCCCGGGGCGGCCACAAGCTGGCGGGCGCGCTCGCGGCCTTCCAGCCGCAGGGGCTGGCCGTCGAGGGCCGCCGGGCGCTGGACGCCGGAGCCTCCACGGGCGGGTTCACCGACGTGCTGCTGCGCTCGGGCGTGGACCACGTGATGGCCGTGGACGTCGGCTACGGGCAGCTGGCCTGGTCGCTGCAGAGCGACGACCGGGTCACCGTCAAGGACCGTACGAACGTGCGCGAGCTGACGGTGGAGCAGCTCGACGGGGTTCCGGTCGACCTGGTCGTCGGGGACCTGTCGTTCATTTCCATCGGGCTGGTGCTGCCGGCGCTGGTGCGCTGCTGCGCGCCGGACGCGGACCTGGTGCTGATGGTCAAGCCGCAGTTCGAGGTCGGCAAGGACCGGCTGGGGAGCGGTGGCGTGGTGCGCAGCCCGGAGCTGCGGGCGGAGGCGGTGCGCGAGGTCGCGGCGCAGGCGGCGAAGCTGGGGCTGGGGGTTCTCGGGGTGACGGCGAGTCCGCTGCCGGGGCCGTCGGGGAACGTCGAGTACTTTCTGTGGCTGCGGGCGGGGGCACCGGCACTCGACCCGGCGGATGTTGACCGTGCAGTGGCGGAGGGGCCGCAGTGACAGATTCTTCGGGTTCGGCGGGATCGGGTTCAGAGGGTTCGGACGTTTCGGGGGCTTCGGGGGCTTCGAGCGCTTCGGGGGAAGGGCGGACGGTCTTCCTGCTCGCGCACACCGGGCGGCCGGCGGCCATCCGCAGCGCCGAGCTGGTGGTGCAGGGTCTGCTGAGGTGCGGGCTGGGCGTGCGCGTCATGGAGCACGAGGCGGTGGACCTGCCGCTGCCGCCCGAGGTGGAGCTGGTCAAAGAGTCCACCCCGGGCGTGCTCGACGGGTGTGAGCTGCTGATCGTCCTGGGCGGGGACGGGACCCTGCTGCGGGGCGCGGAGTTCGCGCGCGCCTCGGGGGTGCCGATGCTGGGCGTCAACCTGGGCCGGGTGGGGTTCCTCGCCGAGGCCGAGCGCGACGACCTGGACAAGGTCGTGGACCGGGTCGTGACGCGTTCGTACGAGGTCGAGGAGCGGATGACGCTCGACGTGATCGTGCGCACGAACGGCGATGTGGTCCACCGGGACTGGGCGCTGAACGAGGCCGCGGTCCAGAAGGTGTCCCCGGAGCGGATGCTGGAGGTGGTCCTGGAGATCGACGGGCGTCCGGTGACCGGCTTCGGCTGTGACGGGATCGTCTGTGCGACCCCGACGGGCTCGACCGCCTACGCCTTCTCCGCGGGCGGGCCGGTGGTCTGGCCGGAGGTGGAGGCGCTGCTGATGGTGCCGATCAGCGCGCACGCGCTGTTCGCGAAGCCGCTGGTGACCTCGCCGACCTCGGTGCTGGCGGTGGAGGTGCAGAACGGCACTCCGCACGGGGTGCTGTGGTGCGACGGCCGGCGCACGCTGGAGCTGCCCGCCGGGGCGCGGGTGGAGGTGCGCCGGGGCGCGGTGCCCGTGCGGCTCGCCCGGCTGCACCACGCGTCCTTCACGGACCGGCTCGTCGCCAAGTTCGCGCTGCCGGTGTCGGGTTGGCGCGGGGCGCCCCACTGAGACGCAGTTCACACCCTTCCAATAGCACATTCGTTCGAACAACTTGGGGCGGGTGACGTCACATGGCACCCATGAAACCTCGGTATCGTCGTCCCGTGCTTGAGGAGATGCGGATACGGTCGCTCGGGGTCATCGACGACGCGGTGGTCGAGCTGTCGCCCGGTTTCACCGCGGTGACCGGCGAGACCGGCGCGGGCAAGACGATGGTCGTCACCAGCCTCGGGCTGCTGCTCGGCGGTCGCGCCGACCCGGCCCTGGTGCGGATCGGGGCCAAGGCCGCGGTGGTCGAGGGCCGCATCGTCATGCGCCCGGACGCCCCCGCCGCCGTACGCGCCGAGGAGGCCGGGGCCGAGCTCGACGACGGCGCCCTGCTGATCAGCCGGACCGTGTCCGCCGAGGGCCGCTCGCGCGCCCACGTCGGCGGCCGCTCCGTGCCCGTCGGCCTGCTCGTCGAACTCGCCGACGACCTGGTCGCCGTACACGGGCAGACCGACCAGCAGGGACTGCTGCGCCCGGCCCGGCAGCGGCAGGCGCTCGACCGGTACGCCGGGGATGCCGTCGCCGTCCCGCTGGAGAAGTACGGCTCGGCCTACCGCAGGCTCCGCGCGGTGGCCGTCGAGCTGGAGGAGATCACCACCCGGGCCCGGGAGCGGGCCCAGGAGGCGGACCTGCTGCGCTTCGGGCTGGACGAGATCGCGGCCGTGGAACCGGTGGCCGGCGAGGACACCGAGCTCGCGGCGGAGGCCGAACGGCTCGGGCACGCCGAATCGCTGGCCTCGGCGGCGCAGCTGGCGCACGCCGCGCTCGCGGGCAACCCGGAGGACCCGGAGGCCATCGACGCGAACATGCTCGTCGCGGGTGCCCACCGGGCGCTGGAATCCGTACGGTCGCACGACCCGGCCCTCGGCGCGCTCGCCGAGCGGATCGGGGAACTGGGCATCCTGCTGTCCGACGTGGCCGGGGAGCTGGCGGGCTACGCCGACGACCTGGACGCCGATCCGCTGCGGCTGGCCGCGGTGGAGGAGCGGCGGGCCGCCCTGACCCAGCTGACCCGCAAGTACGGCTCCACGGGCACCGTGGACGCCGTGCTGGAGTGGGCCGAACAGGGCGCTGCGCGACTGCTCGAGCTGGACGGCGACGACGAGCGGATCGCCGAGCTGGCCGCCGAACGCGACGGGCTGCGTGACGAACTGTCGCTGCTGGCGCAGGCGTTGACGGACGCCCGGGTGGAGGCCGCCACGCGCTTCGCCTCCGCGGTCACGGCGGAGCTGGCCTCGCTGGCGATGCCGCACGCCCGCGTGACCATCGACATCCGGCAGGCCGAAGACCCCGACGGGGTGAACGTGGACGGCCGTCCGGTCGCCTACGGACCTTCGGGCGCGGACGAGGTCGAACTGCTGCTGGCCCCGCACCCCGGCGCCCAGCCGCGGCCGATCGCCAAGGGCGCCTCGGGCGGTGAGCTGTCCCGGGTGATGCTGGCCGTGGAGGTCGTCTTCGCGGGCTCCGACCCGGTGCCCACCTACCTCTTCGACGAGGTCGACGCGGGCGTCGGCGGCAAGGCGGCGGTTGAGGTGGGCCGACGGCTGGCGAAGCTGGCCAAGACGGCGCAGGTCGTGGTCGTCACGCACCTGCCGCAGGTCGCGGCCTTCGCCGACCGGCAGTTGCTCGTCGAGAAGACCAACGACGGCTCGGTCACGCGCAGCGGTGTCACCGTCCTGGAGGGCGAGGACCGGATCCGCGAACTGTCGCGCATGCTGGCCGGACACGAGGACTCGGCCTCGGCGCGGGCACACGCCGAGGAGCTCCTCGCGACGGCGCGCGCGGACGCGTGAGGCGACACCCTCACCGGGCCACCCCCTGGGGCGTCTCCTCCGGATCGTGCCGGGCCCGGCCCGCCCGGGTGCGTCCGGTACACGGGTGCCCGTCCGCTTCGCGATGCACCGCACCAGGACGCCCTGGGCTCATCCGGCAAGATCCGGAAGGGACGGCCTAGCCCGTGTGGGTGAGGCTGAGGGGTGTCCTGCGGTATCTCGTACGGGATCCGCACCCGTATGGTCCCGGAACGCGCGTGCGGACTGGCATTCTTGGCGACGTCTCTGACTCCCTCACCCTGGAGCTTCGGCCCGTGAGCAGCTCCCCGGTCTCCACCCCCGTCCCGGCCCAGCCCTACGGCCGGCCGCCGCTGCGCACCGTGCAGGTCCTCGGCGGCGGTGCGGGCGCGGGCAGCAGTGCGCACGTGCGGTCGCTCGCGACCGGGCTCGCCGCGCGCGGGGTACGGGTCACGGTGTGCGCGCCCGTCCAGGCGGAGGGGGAGTACGACTTCACCGGCGCCGGGGCGCAGTTCGCGCCCGACGCGGTGAGCGTGCTGCGGGCCACGTGCGCCGGAGCGGACCTGGTGCACGCGCACGGCGTGCGCGCCGGGATGCGCGCCGCGCTGGCCATACGGGGGCGCCGGGTGCCGCTGGTGGTGAGCTGGCACGGTGAGGGCCCGACGGCGGCCGGTGCGCTCGGGCGGCTGAGCCGCATGCTGGAACGACACGTTGCGCGGGCCGCCGCGGTGGTCCTCGGGGCCTCCTCGGACCAGGTGGACCACGCGCGGCTGCGGGGCGCCAGGGACGCGCGGCTGGCCCCGGTGGCGGTGCCGGCGGGCCCGGCGGGTCCGGAGACGGTGGCCGACCCCGGCAAGGTGCGGGCGGAACTCGGCGCGGTGGAACGGCCGTTGCTGATCGCCGTCGGCAGCCTGGTGCCGCACCGGGGGTACTCCGTGCTGCTCGAGGCGGCACGGGAGTGGCGGGCCCTGGAACCGGCCCCGCTGCTGGTGATCGCGGGGGAGGGGCCGCTCCGGGCCGAACTCTCCCGGCGGATCGAGGCGGAGGGCCTCCCGGTACGGCTCCTGGGACGCCGCCGCGACGCCGCGCAGCTGCTGGCTGCGGCGGACCTGGCGGTGCTGCCGAGCCGGTGGGAGGCGCGGGCGCTGCTGGCGCAGGAGGCTCTGCGGGTGGGCGTACCGCTGGTGGCCACGGCGGTGGGCGGTGTGCCGGAGCTGGTGGGGGAGGGCGCGGTACTGGTCCCGCCGGGCGAGGCGGGGGCCCTGGCCTCGGCCGTGACCGGCCTGCTGGCCGACCCGGCCCGGCGGGCCGAGCTGGCGGCGGCCGGGCGCGTGCAGGCCGCGACGTGGCCGTCGGAGGACGACACGGTGGCGCAGGTCCTGTCCGTCTACGACGAACTGATGGAACGAACCCGCCGCTAGGGGTGTCTGCCGGTCAGGCCGGCGGGGCCGTACTTCAGCCCCGCCGGCGATTGAGGCGCGGGTCCGGGCAGAGCCCGGGGAACGGTGGAAGGGCGGGTAGGGGACGGCCCCGCAGGGCCACCGCCCGCCAGGTCCGGGGCCGCGGCGTCCGCCGACGCCAGGACCCAGCCGCCGGAGCGGTCCGCAGCCGGAGGTGAAGCCTCCGCCCACCCACCGCCGGACGGAGCCGGGCGCAGCGGCGCGAAGCCGGGGAGGCCCGCCAGGGCCGAGCCGTACGAGCGGCGCGTCAAGAAGAAGACGCAGGGGCGTGGCGGCGGGCGCGGAGGGCGAGGCTGAGCGAGAGGACCGTTTCGGGGTCGTCCAGGTCCGTGCCCAGGAGTTCCGAGATGCGGGCCAGGCGGTTGTACAGCGTCTGCCGGTTCAGGTGGAGCTCACGTGCCGTCTCCGCCTTCCGGCCCGCATGGGCCAGGTACGTCTCCAACGTGGGGAGCAGGGGCGGCCGGGAAGCCGTGTCGTGAGCGCGCAGCGGACCGATCGCACGGTCCACGAAGGCCGCCAGGTCGGGGTGCTCGCGCAGCCGCCACAGCAGCAGGTCGATGTCGAGGCGCCGGGCGTCGTACCACGGCCGGGCCGGCAGGCCGTGGGCCGCCGTGGCGGTCTCCGCGGCATGGCGCAGGCCCGCCGACGCGGCCGCCCAGCCACCCGCCACCCCCACGACCACGGCCGGCGGAGCGTCGGCGCGGTCCAGGCCCGCGCGTTCGACGCCCGCCCGCAGCGCCGCCGACACCCGGTCCGCCACCGCCGTACGCTCCGACTCCGCGCGCAGCGAGACCAGCAGCGGGACGCGTCCCTCGACCGGGCGGACTCCCAGCAGCACCGGGACCCCGACGGAGGACAGTTCCTCCAGCACCGCGCGGGCCAGGACGGCCCAGTTGCCGGACGGGCCGAGCTCCGAGGACAGCCGCATGACCATCGGCAGCAGGGGACCGCCACCCGGCTTGAAGCCCAGGACGCGGGCCTGCGCCGGGGCGTCCTCCGCCGAGATGCGGCCCTCCGCCAGGTCCGTCAGGAAGTCGCCGCGGCCGCGCGCCGCCAGCTCCTCCTCCTGCCGCGCCTGCATCAGGACGACGGCCAGGACGCCGGCCGTGCGTTCGGCGGCCATCCGGTGCACCGGGAGCAGCGGGGCCGAGACCCCGACCAGGACGACCCGGGCCCGGACCGAGCCGGTGCCGTGGCCCCCGCCCGGTACGTCGACCACCACCGTGTAGGCGGAGGGCTCGGCCTCGCGCTGGCCCCGCAGGCCCTCCCACACCTGGAGCGGGTCCGCGCCCGCGTCCCCGGCCGCGCTGCCGGCCGCGTACAGGAGCTGGCCGTCGGGGGTCTCCAGGAAGACCGGGTTCCCCGTGAAGTCGGCCAGGATCCGCAGTACCTGCGGGATTCCGCCACCGCCCAGCAGGGCCTCCGTACAGCGCCGGTGGACCTCCTCGGCGCGCTGGAGCAGCGTGTAGTGGTGGTTGACGATCTCGGTGTGGACCTCCTCCGTGACCGCCACGAAGGGGACCTCGCGGTGGAGCTGGACGAGGGGCAGTCCCGCCGAGCGCGCGGTCTCCACGAGCGTCGCCGGCAGCCGGGTGAAGCGCGGGCCCAGTTCGACCACCAGCGCGGCGATCCCCCGGTCCGCGAGGCGGCGTACGAATGCGCGCTGCTCGGCCGGCCGGGTGCCGAGGCCCAGGCCCGTGGTCAGCAGCAGCTCACCGCCCTTGAGCAGGGAGGCGATGTTCGGGACCTCGCCCGCGTGCACCCAGCGGACGGTCCGGCCCAGGCGGTCGGCGCAGGCCACCACCTCCGGCAGTCCGCTGCGCAGCCCCGGCAGCTCCAATGCCCGCTGAACCGTGATCCCGCCCTGGTTTTCCATATCGCGGGACGCTACCGGCCGATCTGCGCCCATCGTCAGGCGGGCCGGATGTTGTGGTTGAAGCGGAAGATGTTGTCCGGGTCGTACTGCCGCTTGAGTGCGCCCAGCCGCCGCATGTTCTCGCCGCCCAGGCCCGAGACCACCCGCTCGGTGCCCTCGTTCCCGGTGAAGTTCAGGTAGACCGCGCCGGTGCTCCACGGCTGGACGTCGGCGCGCACGTCCTTGACCCACTGCCGGCACCGGTCGTCGTCGGCCGCGTCCTCCCAGATCCCGAACGGGTGCACCGCCCAGGGCGAGTCGCGGAACGGCAGCGGGTAGTCGGCCGGGCCGGAGGCCACGGCGCCGCCCTGCGGCCAGACCAGGTGCTGGGTTCCGGTCGGCACCGGCATGGACCCGGCGCGGGCGCAGAAGACGTCCACGAACTCGTCCGGGCAACCGGTGAGGTACTCCGCCGACCAGTAGTTCCGCATGCCGGGCGGGTCGTCGATCATGCACTGGAGGTCGGCGTACGGGATGGCCGTGACGATCTCGGACTCGTGGGGGATCGCCAGCAGCGGCTCGGCCAGCTTGCGCATCTCCTCCTCGGGGCCCGCGTACGTCAGCAGCGCCCCGGCCAGCAGCCGGCCGATCAGGTGCGGCGGCACGAACTCCTCGGGCGGGCCGGTCAGGTAGAGGGCGGCGCCCGAGGCCTCGGGCGGTGCGTTCTCGATGACGTCCCGGTACGTACGGACCACCTCGGGCCCGTGCTCCGGCAGGTACAGCAGGAACGCGATCGACATGGCGGGCAGTTCGTACAGCCGCAGGGTCAGCGAGGTGGCGATGCCGAAGTTCCCGCCGCCGCCGTGCAGCCCCCAGAACAGCTCCGGGTGCTCCTCGGCCGTCGCGTGGACGAGCTCGCCCTCGGCGGTGACCACTTCCACGCCCAGCAGGTTGTCCACGGCCAGGCCGAACTTCCGGTCGAGCCAGCCGCTGCCGCCGCCCAGGACGTAGCCGCCGACGCCGGTGGTGGAGGCCCGCCCGCCGGTGGTCGCCAGCCCGTACGGCTCGCAGGCCCGGTCCAGGTGGCTCATCGTGGCCCCGCCCTCGATGTGCGCGGCTGCGGCCGCCGGATGGACCGTCACCTCGTGCATCCGCCGCAGGTCCACGACGAGGCCGCCGTCGTTGAGGGACATCCCGGCCACGCTGTGCCCGCCGCCGCGCACGGCGATGTTCAGGTCCAGGTCCCTGGCGAAACGCACGGCGGTCACCACGTCCGCCGTGCTCTCGCACTGGGCGATGACGGCGGGCATGCGGTCGATCATCGCGTTGAAGACGGTCCGGGCCTCGTCGTACCCCGGATCCTCCGGAGCGAAGACGTCACCGGACAGATCCTCGCGGAGCGCGGTCAGGGCCGCGCCCGCCTTCGACAGGGGAGCCATGGCTGCCCCCTTCCAGCGGAGGGAGGGCATAGGACCCTTCCAGCGTAGGCGCAGACGATCACCGGGGCGCGGCGAGAAGATCCGCAGCCCCGGCGCGCCGGGCCCGGCAAGACACCCCCTAAGGGCTGTCCCGCAATCCCCGGTGGACCGGCGAAGGGCGTCAGATGCGGTGCATGGCAAGGCGGAGGGACGTCCGCATACTGGGCGTATCCGGGCGTTCCGACAACGCAGCGAGGCGCCGTAGCTGGCGTCGTGCGCCCGCCGGGGATTGCGGGACAGTCCTTAGCCCCCGTACGCCCCGCTGGCCGTCAGCCGCAGGGCCGTGTCGATCAGCGGAACGTGGCTGAAGGCCTGCGGGAAGTTTCCGACCTGCCGCTGGAGCCGCGGGTCCCACTCCTCGGCCAGCAGACCCAGGTCGTTGCGGAGGGACAGCAGCCGCTCGAAGAGCCGCCGCGCCTCGTCCACCCGGCCGATCATCGCCAGGTCGTCGGCCATCCAGAACGAGCAGGCGAGGAAGGCCCCCTCGTCGCCCTCGAGGCCGTCCACACCGGCCTCCTCGCCCGCCGTCGGGTAGCGCAGGATGAAGCCGTCGGCCGTGGACAGCTCGCGCTGGATCGCCTCGATGGTGCCGATGACGCGCTTGTCGTCCGGCGGCAGGAAGCCCATCTGCGGAATCAGCAGCAGGGAGGCGTCCAGCTCCTTCGACCCGTACGACTGGGTGAAGGTGTTGCGCTCCTTGTCGTAGCCCTTCTCGCACACGTCCTGGTGGATCTCGTCGCGCAGCTCGCGCCACCGCTCCAGCGGGCCGTCCGCGTCCCCGCTCTCGATCAGCTTGATCGTGCGGTCCACGGCCACCCAGGCCATCACCTTCGAGTGGACGAAGTGGCGGCGCGGGCCGCGCACCTCCCAGATGCCCTCGTCCGGCTGGTCCCAGTGGGTCTCCAGGTAGCGGATCAGCTTCAGCTGGAGCAGCGAGGCGTAGTCGCTGCGCGCCAGGCCGGTCATGTGGCCCAGGTGCAGGGCCTCGGTGACCTCGCCGTACACGTCGAGCTGGAGCTGGCCCGCGGCGCCGTTGCCGACGCGGACCGGGCGCGAGTTCTCGTAGCCGGGCAACCAGTCCAGCTCGGTCTCGCCGAGCTCCCGCTCGCCCGCGATCCCGTACATGATCTGGAGGTTCTCCGGGTCGCCGGCGACCGCGCGCAGCAGCCACTCGCGCCAGGCGCGGGCCTCCTCGCGGTAGCCGGTGCGCAGCAGCGAGGAGAGGGTGATCGCCGCGTCCCGCAGCCAGGTGTAGCGGTAGTCCCAGTTCCGGACGCCGCCGATCTCCTCCGGGAGGGAGGTGGTGGGCGCGGCGACGATCCCGCCCGTGGGGCCGTACGTAAGGGCCTTGAGGGTGATCAGGGAGCGGATCACGGCCTCCCGGTAGGGCCCGTGGTAGGTGCACTGGTCGACCCAGTCGCGCCAGAAGTCGGTGGTCGACTCCAGGGCCGCCTCGGCGTCGGGCGTCTCGGGCGCGTCGCGGTGCGAGGCCTGCCAGGTGATGCTGAAGGCCTTCCGGTCGCCGGGACCGACGGTGAAGTCGGAGTACGTCGTCAGGTCCTTGCCGTAGGTCTGCGCGTCGGCGTCCAGCCAGACGGAGTCGGGGCCCGCGACGGCCACGGTGCGCCCGTCGACCTTGTGCACCCAGGGCACGACCCGCCCGTAGCTGAAACGCATGCGCAGGGCCGAGCGCATCGGAACGCGCCCGCTGATGCCCTCCACGATGCGGATCAGCTGCGGCGCGTGGTCCTCGCGGGGCGGCATGAAGTCGATCACGCGGACCCTGCCGCGCGGGGTGTCCCACTCCGACTCCAGCACCAGCGAGTCACCGCGGTAGCGGCGGCGGGTCGCCTGCGGGGCCTCGGTGCCCGCCGGGAACGACGGGCCGATCCGCCAGAACCCGTGATCCTCGGTGCCGAGAATGCTCGCGAACACGGCGTGCGAGTCGAAGCGTGGGAGGCACAGCCAGTCCACCGCCCCGTCCCGGCAGACCAGCGCCGCGGTCTGCATGTCCCCGATCAGTGCGTAATCCTCGATGCGCCCGGACACGTGCATCTCCAGTCGAACGGCCACGTCCGCCCCCGAGGGGGCGCTTGCATTGCGCTGTTGAGCGGTCTCCTGTGTGCAGAGAGTGCCGCGTGAGCCCCATGATTCCGCATGCCGGCCCGGTTAGGCCGTCCGACGGACTGCTCGGCGGCGCTGTGTGCAATATCCGAGCAGGATATGACGGCACCCTAGTGATCTCCGTGAGCGCGGGAAGAATGCGGTTGGGCCGAACGGGTGAGCAGCGGGAATGTCGCCCCGGCGCAGTCGGCCGCCCCCGGCCGGGGCGCGCGCGCCGCGCGCCCGGAGGCGGACCGCTCCGGGCGCTGATAGGCTGGTACCCCGTGGACCGGTGGTCTGCCTGTGCGAATCAGGAGCCCCGAAACCGCAGCTTCGGCGCCCCCTGAGACCCTTCCGGATCGACGGTGGCCGGCGCCGGACGCACCTCACTTCGCGACCACGGGAGCCCCCTCTTGGCGATGCCGCCCAAATCCATGACGACCAAGCACATCTTCGTCACCGGGGGTGTCGCTTCCTCCCTCGGCAAGGGCCTGACGGCCTCCAGCCTGGGTGCGCTGCTGAAGGCGCGCGGTCTGCGGGTCACGATGCAGAAGCTCGACCCGTACCTGAACGTCGACCCCGGCACGATGAACCCGTTCCAGCACGGCGAGGTGTTCGTCACCAACGACGGCGCCGAGACCGACCTGGACATCGGCCACTACGAGCGCTTCCTCGACGTCGACCTCGACGGCTCGGCCAACGTCACCACCGGCCAGGTCTACAACACCGTCATCGCCAAGGAGCGCCGCGGCGAGTACCTCGGTGACACCGTGCAGGTCATCCCGCACATCACCAACGAGATCAAGCACCGCATCCGCCGCATGGCGACCGAGGACGTCGACGTCGTCATCACCGAGGTCGGCGGCACCGTCGGCGACATCGAGTCGCTGCCGTTCCTGGAGACCGTCCGCCAGGTCCGCCACGAGGTCGGCCGCGACAACGTCTTCGTCGTGCACATCTCGCTGCTCCCCTACATCGGCCCCTCCGGTGAGCTCAAGACCAAGCCGACCCAGCACTCGGTCGCGGCCCTGCGCAACATCGGCATCCAGCCCGACGCCATCGTGCTGCGCGCCGACCGTGAGGTCCCCACCTCCATCAAGCGCAAGATCTCGCTGATGTGCGACGTGGACGAGGCGGCCGTGGTCGCGGCGATCGACGCCAAGTCGATCTACGACATCCCGAAGGTGCTTCACACCGAGGGCCTGGACGCGTACGTCGTGCGCAAGCTCGACCTGCCGTTCCGCGACGTGGACTGGACGGTGTGGGAGGACCTGCTCGACCGGGTCCACAACCCCGACCACGAGGTCAAGGTCGCGCTCGTCGGCAAGTACATCGACCTGCCCGACGCCTACCTGTCGGTGACCGAGGCGCTGCGCGCCGGCGGGTTCGCCAACAAGGCCCGGGTCCAGATCAAGTGGGTCACCTCCGACGACTGCAAGACCCCGGCGGAAGCCGCGGCGCAGCTGTCCGACGTGGACGCGATCTGCGTGCCCGGCGGCTTCGGCGACCGCGGTGTCAACGGCAAGGTCGGCGCGATCACCTACGCCCGCGAGAACAAGATCCCGCTGCTGGGCCTGTGCCTGGGTCTGCAGTGCGTGGTCATCGAGGCCGCGCGCAACCTCGCGGGGATCGCCGACGCGAACTCCACCGAGTTCGACGCCTCGACCGCGAACCCGGTCATCTCGACGATGGAGGAGCAGCTGGCCTTCGTCGAGGGCGCGGGCGACCTGGGCGGCACCATGCGTCTGGGCATGTACCCGGCGAAGCTCGCCGAGGGCTCGATCGTGCGCGAGGTCTACGGCGACCAGGCGTACGTGGACGAGCGCCACCGCCACCGCTACGAGGTCAACAACGCCTACCGCGGCGAGCTGGAGAAGAAGGCGGGCCTCGTCTTCTCCGGTACCTCCCCGGACAACAAGCTCGTCGAGTACGTCGAGTACCCGCGCGAGGTGCACCCCTACCTGGTGGCCACCCAGGCCCACCCGGAGCTGCGCTCGCGCCCGACGCGCCCGCACCCGCTGTTCGCGGGCCTGGTCAAGGCGGCCGTGGAGCGGCAGCAGTCCGCGAAGTGAGCGCCTGACCGCATAACGTAGACAGCCGGGGCACGGATCGTGCCCCGGCTGTCGCGTTCTCGGGGAAGGTATCGGCCATGGCCATGGGCAACGACATCGTGGACACACCGGAGTCGTGGGAGGTCGTCGCCTCACGGACCCCGTTCGAGGGCGCGAAGACGTCCGTCCGCTCGGACCAGGTACGGATGCCCGACCGTGCGGTGGTGCGCCGCGACTACCAGGTGCACCCGGGCTCGGTGTGCGTCCTCGCCCTCGACGAGGAGCAGCGGGTGCTGGTCCTCAGGCAGTTCCGGCACCCGGTGCGCCACCGGCTGTGGGAGCTCCCGGCCGGGCTGCTGGACGTCCCCGGCGAGAACCCACTGCACGCGGCCCAGCGGGAGCTGTACGAGGAGGCGCACGCGAAGGCGGGCGACTGGCGGGTGCTGGCCGACTTCTTCAGCTCGCCCGGCGGATCCGACGAGGCCGTACGGGTCTTCCTCGCGCGGGACCTCGCGGAGGCCGAGGGGGCGCGGTACGCCGTCTCCGAGGAGGAGGCGGACATGGAGATCGCCCGGGTGCCGCTCGCGGACCTGGTCCGCGGGGTCCTGGCGGGCGAGCTGGGCAATCCGGGGCTGGTGACCGGCGTGCTGGCCCTGACCGCGGCCCTCGCCTCGGAGGGCGGCATCGAGACCCTCCGCCCGGCCCAGGCCCCCTGGCCGGCCCGCCCGTACGGGGCGTGACCGCGCCCGTGCGGCCGGGCCGTGCGGGCCGTACGTGAAAAATAGGTCCATCTGCTGATCCGATTGGGGGATTTGCCCGCCGCGCTCCACCCGGGCCGTCGCTCTGCGTGAACTACGCTCGCAATCCGGTGGCAGCGAGAGGAGCGGATCCGTGGCGGATTTCGTCGGGCGGCGGCGTGAGCTCAAGGAGCTGCGCGAGGACATCGCACGGACCGGGCTCGACACCCTCTCCGGCCGCAAGGCCAAGGCGCCCCGGGCCCGGGTGCTGCTCGTCGCCGGGCGGCCGGGGTCCGGACGCACGGCCCTCGCCGAGGCCTTCGTGCGCGAGGTGGCCGAGGAGTACCCCGACGGGGTGCTCCGCACCCGGCTCACCGCCCCCGGCGGGGGGCCCGTGGCCACCGAGCGAGCCGTCCGGAACCTGCTGGAGGGGCTGGGCAGGCCCACCCCGCCCGGGGCCGGGGAGGACGACCTGAGCTCCGCCCTGCGCACCGCCCTCGACGGGCGGCGGGTGATCATCCTGGTCGACGACGCCGCCGACCCGCAGCAGGTGGACGCCCTGCTGCCGGACACCCCCGAGTGCCTCGTCGTGGTCACCGCCGAGGGGCCGCTCACCGGCATCCCCGACGTCCGGCCCTGCACCCTCGGCGGGCTCGACACGCCCTCCGCCGTGGAGCTGCTCGCGCAGCGCATCGGCGACACCCGTGTCACCGCCGATCCCCGGGCCGCCGAGGCCCTCGCCGAGGAGTGCGGGGGCCAGCCCGCCGCCCTCGTCCTCGTCGGCGGGTGGCTCGCCGCCCACCCCAAGGCCTCCGTCGCCGACGTGGCCAAGCAGCTGCACGACATGCCCGCCACCACCGGCGGCCCGCTGGCCCGGGGCTTCCGGCTCGTCTACGAGGCCCTGCCGCAGCCCGCCCAGCGGACCCTGCGGCTGCTGCCGCTGGCCCCGGCCGGCATCGTCGACTCGCACACCGCCTCCGCCCTCGCCGGCTGCTCCGTGGCCGCCGCCCAGTCCACGCTCGACGACTTCGCCGGTCTGGGCCTGCTCCACTCCTCCCGCGACGGCCTGTTCCTGCTGCCCGGCAGCCTCGTACCGATGCTCCAGGCCCTGCTGGAGGCCAAGGAGCGCCCCGCCGAGGTCCAGCTGGCCCGGGCCCGGATGCTGGAGCGCACCGTACGGCTGCTGCACTCCTGCCGGGTCATGGCCGAGCCCGAGGAGCCCGGGGTGGACGCCGCCGTCGACGACGGCCTGCGGGAGCTGCTGGACGGCCTGCCGCGCACCCTGCGCTTCCCCGACCGGCGGGCCGCCGCCACCTGGCTGGACACCCGGCTGCCCGCGCTCTGCGCGGCAGCCTCCCTGGCCGTGGCCGACGGGGGGCTGGACACCCTGGCGCGCCGGCTGGTCGCGGCCCTCGTCCGGGCGCTGGCGGACCACCGGGGTACGGCCGAGGCCGCCCCCGAGCTGTACGGGCTGCACCGCCTGGTCCTGGACGTGGCCGAGCGCCGCAACCTGCACCGGGAGCAGGCCGCCGCACTGCTGAACCTGGCCGACCTGGACGCCGCGACCGGCCGGACCCAGGAGGCGCTGGAGCGCTACCGGGCCGCGCTGGACGCCGGACGGGCGGCGGGCGATCCGTACGCGACCCTGCGCGCGATGGAATCCGTAGGAGGGGCGTACCTCGAGCTGGAGGACTGGCACCGGGCCTCCGACTGGTTCGGCCGGGCGCTCTCCCAGGCCCTCGCGCGGGGCGAGCGGGCGGACGAGGCCCGGCTGTACGGGCGGCTCGGGAACGTCCACACCTACGCGGGCCGGTACGGGGACGCGCTGCGCAGCTGGCGGGCGGCCGCCGCGGGCTACCGGAAGCTGGCCGATGTGCCCGGCCAGGCAAAGGCGTTGAGCGAGATGGCGCGGGTCCAGGAGTACGCCGGCCGGCCCGAGGAATCGCTGCACACCTGCCGTGAGGCGGTGGAGCTGGCGCGCAGGGCGGGCGACCAGCGACTTCAGGCCGCGCTGCAGGTCCGGCTGGCCGACACGCTGGACCGGCTGGGAGACCCCGCGGCCGCCAGGCTGCACCGTTCCGCAGCCGACAGATTGCTGGGAGATGACCCCGCAGCCTGCGAAATCCGCAGCGATTCCGACTGAGATTATTGCTTTGCAAGGCTAGACAGCGCCTCATCCTTCATTAGACTGGCTTCACCACGTCATCCTGTGGTGCATCCCGTTGCGCGTTCTTGTGGGCGGGTATGTATGGAAGTGCCCCCGTAAATCCCCTGAGCCAAGGACCGTGATCGACGATGAAGGTCGGCATCCCCCGCGAGGTCAAGAACAACGAGTTCCGGGTCGCCATCACGCCCGCCGGCGTGCATGAGCTGGTCCGCAACGGCCACCAGGTCTTCGTCGAGCAGAACGCCGGTGTGGGCTCCTCGATCACGGACGCCGAGTACGTCTCGGCCGGCGCCGAGATCCTCGGTTCCGCCGACGAGGTCTGGGCCATCGCCGACCTGCTGCTCAAGGTCAAGGAGCCCATCGCGGAGGAGTACCACCGCCTCCGCAAGGACCAGACGCTCTTCACCTACCTGCACCTGGCGGCCTCCCGCGAGTGCACGGACGCCCTGCTGGAGTCCGGCACCACCGCCATTGCGTACGAGACGGTCGAGCTCGCCAACCGCGCGCTCCCGCTGCTCGCCCCGATGTCCGAGGTCGCGGGCCGCCTGGCCCCGCAGGTCGGCGCCTACCACCTGATGCGCTCGGCCGGCGGCCGTGGCGTCCTCCCGGGCGGCGTCCCCGGCACCCACGCCGGCGAGTGCGTCGTCATCGGCGGCGGCGTCTCCGGCTGGAACGCCGCGCAGATCGCCATCGGCATGGGCTTCCACGTGACCCTGCTGGACCGCGACATCAACAAGCTCCGCGAGGCCGACAAGGTCTTCGGCACGAAGATCAAGACGATCGTCTCCAACGCCTTCGAGCTGGAGAAGGCCGTCGTCGAGGCCGACCTCGTCATCGGCGCGGTGCTGATCCCGGGTGCGAAGGCCCCGAAGCTGGTCACCAACGAGCTCGTCGCCAAGATGAAGCCCGGAAGTGTCCTTGTCGACATTGCGATCGACCAGGGCGGCTGCTTCGAGGACTCCCGTCCGACCACCCACGCCGAGCCGACCTTCCAGGTCCACAACTCGGTCTTCTACTGCGTCGCCAACATGCCGGGCGCGGTGCCGAACACCTCCACCTACGCGCTGACCAACGCCACGCTGCCCTACATCGTGCAGCTCGCCAACCTCGGCTGGGCCGAGGCGCTGCGCCGTGACGCCGCGCTCGCGCTGGGCCTCAACACCCATGACGGCCAGGTCGTTTACGGTCCGGTTGCCGAGGCCCACGGCCTCGAGACCCTCGAGCTGAGCACGCTGCTCGGCTGACACGTCAACGACTGACGTCAATCTCACGTATCCGGCCGGACCTTGCCCGCAAGGTCCGGCCGGACGCGTTTGCCCGAGGCCCCGAACCCCCGCTCAACTCGCCTCGAAGGTAACCCTTTAACCCTTTCGCGCACCCGCGAAACTTCGCAGCGACAGCTCGTGCGCCCTTGACAGAGTGGTGTTCGGTTGCCGACACATCGTGCCGGGTCCGGCGGATTGTGTTGCCGCTGAGTGGTGACACGCCATAGAGTCGCCAACCGTCGGCATGGTGCCACGCTGACCTATCGATAAGTGTCCTGGTCACGTCCGAGGAGGTAAGACGACTTGTGAATGAGTCGACATTTGCTCCTGGGGGTGGTCGAGCAGGGATGCCTGAGCGGGGCCAGGGCCCTACCGGGCTCGAAGCCGTCGGCTCCGTCGCAGTACGCACCTTCGCGAACCACCAGCACATGACGACGCCCCAAAAGAGCATGGACGGCCTAGACGTGAACTCCAGGGCCGGCGACCCGAGCGGCGAAAAGCCCGTGGGTTTCGCCGACTACGACAATGTGCCCGAGGGGCACTTCTACGACCCCGACGCGGAGTACGAACCGGACCCCGAGTACGCGGCCACTCTCGCCCCCGACGCTGCCCGTCAGCGCCGTGAGCGGATCGGCCCGACCGGACGCCCGCTTCCGTACTTCCCGATCCCCGGTCCGCTGACCGACCACGGTCCGGCGAAGATCATCGCGATGTGCAACCAGAAGGGCGGCGTGGGCAAGACCACGTCGACCATCAACCTGGGTGCCGCGCTCGCCGAGTACGGGCGCCGCGTGCTGCTCGTCGACTTCGACCCGCAGGGCGCACTGTCCGTGGGTCTCGGCGTGAACCCGATGGAACTCGACCTGACGGTCTACAACCTGCTCATGGAGCGGGGCATGTCGGCCGACGAGGTGCTGCTCAAGACGGCGGTCCCCAACATGGACCTGCTGCCGAGCAACATCGACCTGTCCGCCGCCGAAGTGCAGTTGGTCAGCGAGGTCGCGCGCGAGTCCACCCTGCAGCGGGCCCTGAAGCCCCTGATGGCCGACTACGACTACATCGTGATCGACTGTCAGCCCTCGCTCGGTCTGCTGACCGTGAACGCCCTGACGGCGGCTCACAAGGTCATCGTCCCGCTGGAGTGCGAGTTCTTCGCACTGCGCGGCGTGGCGCTGCTGACCGAGACCATCGAGAAGGTGCAGGAGCGGCTCAACCCCGAGCTGGAGCTCGACGGCATCCTCGCCACGATGTACGACTCCCGCACGGTGCACAGCCGTGAGGTGCTGGCGCGCGTCGTCGAGGCCTTCGACGACCACGTCTACCACACGGTCATCGGCCGTACGGTGCGCTTCCCGGAGACCACGGTCGCCGGTGAGCCGATCACGACGTACGCCTCCAACTCCGTCGGCGCCGCCGCCTACCGCCAGCTGGCCAGGGAGGTGCTCGCCCGGTGTCACGCCGAGTGAGTCTGCCCGGAGCCGACGAACTGTTCCGTACCACCGGGGGGATGGCGCTCCAGTCGTCATCGCCGCGGCGCGGGGTCGACGAGACGCCCGCCGCGGAACACTCGGCCACCTCGGCCGAGGGCACGGCGAGTGAGGGCCGCAGCCGGGAGGCCGCGGCCGCCGCGGAGACCGGCGGGCCCGTCGTGGGGCAGCCCAGGCGCCCGCAGGAAGGTTCTGTCGGTCCGGCCGGCGGCGTGGCGTCCGGCCCGGCCGGCGCGGGCCGCCGGGGCAAGGGGCAGGGCCGGGGCGCGAACCGGCGCCCCAGCGGCCGCGAGCGGCACGACGAGAAGATCACGGTCTACGTCTCCGCCGAGGAGCTCATGGACCTGGAACACGCGCGGCTGGTGCTGCGCGGGGAGCACGGGCTGGCGGTGGACCGGGGCCGCATCGTCCGCGAGGCGGTGGCGGTCGTGCTCGCCGACCTCGAATCCCGCGGCGACGCGAGCATCCTCGTACGGCGCCTGCGCGGCCGCTGACCGGCCTGCGGCCCGCTTTCCCCGAGACTCCCCGCCCGCGGGCGCGGGCCCGTCCCGTGGCCCGGGCGGAGGATCGCGGTCCGGTCCCGCTGCCGATCCACCGGGGAGCGCGGGGGAGCCCGTAGGCTGCTGATGGCCGTGGCCACGACGGCCGGCCCTCCACGCCGCCTCCCTGCACCTCCTGGACCGCGATGCCCCTCCCCGCCGAATCCGGCCGACCGACCCGGCGCGTACTGGGGCGCGGCCCCGGCGCAGGCCCTGAGGCGCCCGCTGCGCGGCCCGCGCCGGCCGAGGGCGGGACGGAGCCCGGGGAGGCCCCGGAGCCCTCAGGCGGCCGACAGGAGGACCCGGAGCCCGGTCCGGCCCCGGAGGCCGGCGCTCCGCAGGCCGATGTCCCGCTGGCTGATGTCCCACCGGCGAATGTGACGCCGGCCCGGGAGGCGGCCGCCACCGGCCCGGCCGTCAGCACGGACGCCGCGGGCGCCACGAGCGCCGCGGGCCCCGCGGGCGGCGACGGACGGTTCACCCTGCGGCTCGCCAACTTCGAGGGCCCCTTCGACCTGCTGCTCCAGCTGATCTCGCGGCACAAGCTGGACGTCACGGAGGTCGCGCTCTCCCAGGTCACCGACGAGTTCATGGCGCACATCCGGGCCATGGGCCCCGACTGGGACCTCGACCAGACCACCGAGTTCCTCGTCGTCGCCGCCACCCTGCTCGACCTGAAGGCCGCCCGGCTGCTGCCGGCCGCCGAGGTCGAGGACGAGGCGGACCTGGCCCTGCTGGAGGCCAGGGACCTGCTCTTCGCGCGCCTGCTCCAGTACCGCGCGTACAAGCAGATCGCCGAGATCTTCGAGCGGCGCGCGGAGGCCGAGGGCAGGCGGTACCCGCGGACGGTCGGGCTGGAGCCGCACCACGCAGACCTGCTGCCCGAGGTCGTCATCAGCATCGGACCGGAGGGCTTCGCCCGGCTCGCCGTGAAGGCGATGCAGCCCAAGGCCAAGCCCCAGGTGTACGTGGACCACATCCACGCCCCCCTCGTCAGCGTGCGCGAGCAGGCCGGGCTCGTGGTGCGGATGCTGAAGGCGCGCGGGGAGGCCACCTTCCAGGAGCTCACCGAGGACGCCGGGGACACCCTCACCGTCGTCGCGCGCTTCCTGGCCCTGCTGGAGCTCTACCGGGAGAAGGCGGTCGTCCTCGACCAGGAGGAGGCCCTGCAGACCCTCACCGTGCGCTGGAGCGGCGGGGACGGCGACGGGATGCCGACCGTGACCGACGAGTTCGACCAGATCGTGGAGGCGAAGGATTGAGCAGCGACGTGAGCGCGGTGGCCGCGCTGGAGCTGAAGCCGGCCCTGGAGGCCGTACTCATGGTCGTGGACGAGCCGGCGACCGAGGCACACCTGGCGAAGGTGCTGGAGCGCACCCCGCGCGAGGTCGCGCAGGCGCTGCGGGAGCTCGCCGACGAGTACACGGCCGCACGCAGGGGATTCGAGCTGCGGCTCGTCGCCGGGGGCTGGCGCTTCTACACCCGGGCCGAGTACGCCCCGGCCGTGGAGGGCTTCGTACTGGACGGCCAGCAGGCCCGGCTCACCCAGGCGGCGCTGGAGACCCTGGCGGTCGTCGCGTACCGGCAGCCGGTGAGCAGATCGCGGGTCTCGGCCGTGCGCGGGGTCAACTGCGACGGGGTCATGCGGACCCTCCTCCAGCGGGGTCTGGTGGAGGAGGCGGGGACGGAACCCGAAACAGGTGCGATCCTATACAGGACGACGAACTACTTTCTGGAGCGGATGGGCCTGCGTGGCCTGGACGAGCTCCCGGAGCTCGCGCCCTTCCTCCCCGAGGCGGACGCGATCGAAGCCGAGACGCAAGAAGGTGTGCCGTCGTTCGATCCGGACGCACCGGACACCGATGAAGACGACAAGACGACGGAACTTTGATGCGAAGCAGCGGCAACGGCAACGGTGGCGGCAACAGGAACAGCGGCGGCGGCGGTGGCGGCGGGCGCGGTAGCTCCCGCGGCGGCTCCTCCAGCGGCGGCGGTGGCTACCGCGGGAGCGGCTCCGGCGGTAGCGGCGGCTCGCGAGGCGGCAGCTCCGGCGGCGGCTCCCGCGGCGGCAGCTCCGGCGGCTCCGGCGGCTCCCGTGGCGGTAGCTCCGGGGGCGGCTACCAGGGCGGCTCCCGCGGCGGTAGCTCGGGCGGCGGCTCCCGTGGCGGCAGCTCCGGCGGCGGCTACCAGGGCGGTGGCTCCCGTGGCGGCAGCTCCGGCGGCGGCTACCAGGGCGGCGGCGGCTATCAGGGTGGCGGCTCCGACTCGCGCGACCGCGACCAGCCGGCCCCCCGCATCCGCAACCCGCGTCCCGAGGAGCGCCGCTACGACGTGGGCCCCGAGGGCGAGCGCAGCGGCCGCAGCGGTCCCAAGGCGGGCGGCGGCGGTGCCCGCGGTGCTGCCGCGCGCGGTGGCGCCAAGGGCGGTCCCCGGACCTCCAGGACCCCCGGCATCGGCGGCGCCGGCGGCCCGCGCAGCGGCCCGGGCAGCCGCAGCGGCCAGTCCCGCCCGCGTGAGCTGGACGCGCGGATCGAGGAGCGCGTGCGCGACCGGTACGCCGACAAGCCCGTGATCAAGACCCCGAAGACCTTCCCGGGTGCCGAGGAGGAGGGTGAGCGTCTGCAGAAGGTGCTCGCCCGCGCCGGCATGGGTTCGCGCCGCGCCTGCGAGGAGCTCATCGAGCAGGCCCGTGTCGAGGTCAACGGCGAGATCGTGCTGGAGCAGGGCAAGCGCGTCCTGCCGAAGGACGAGATCAAGGTGGACGGCCTGACCGTCGCCACCCAGTCGTACCTGTTCTTCGCGCTGAACAAGCCCGCCGGCGTCGTCTCCACGATGGAGGACCCGGACGGCCGCCAGTGCCTCGGTGACTACGTCACCAACCGTGAGACCCGTCTCTTCCACGTCGGCCGGCTCGACACCGAGACCGAGGGCATCATCCTGCTCACCAACCACGGTGAGCTGGCCCACCGCCTCACGCACCCGAAGTACGGCGTGAAGAAGACCTACGTGGCCGCCATCACCGGCCCGCTGCCGCGCGAGATCGGCAAGCGGCTCAAGGACGGCATCGAGCTGGAGGACGGCTACGCCCGCGCCGACCACTTCCGCGTCGTCGACCAGGTCGGCAAGAACTACCTGGTCGAGGTCACCCTCCACGAGGGCCGCAAGCACATCGTCCGCCGCATGATGGCGGAGGCCGGCTTCCCGGTCGAGAAGCTCGTCCGGACCTCCTTCGGTCCGATCGAGCTGGGCGACCAGAAGTCCGGCTGGCTGCGCCGTCTGACCAACACCGAGGTCGGCATGCTGATGCGCGAGGTCGGTCTCTAATACGCAGGAGTACACGGGCCGGCCGCCCCCAGGCGGCCGGCCCGTTCGCAGAAAACCCGCGGTGCCCCAGGGCGCCGCGGGTTTTCTGCTTGCCGGGGACCCTCGTTCCTGTTTATAGTCAACCTGACCATTAAACAGAGTGAGGGGGGTCGGCATGAGCTGGACCATGAGCTGGACCGAGGTGCTCGGCTTCGCCACCGGCGCCCTGTGCGTCTGGCTGGTCGCCCGGCAGCACGTCGCCAACTGGCCGATCGGCATCGCCAACAACGTCTTCTTCATCGTGCTCTTCGCCCAGGCCGGCCTCTACGCCGACGCCGGGCTCCAGATCGTCTTCATCGCCCTCGCCGCATACGGCTGGTGGTCCTGGACCCACGGGGGTGGACCAGGATCCGCCGAGGCCCTGCCGGTGCGCCGCACCACGCGCACCGAATGGGCCGGGCTCGCGGCGGCGGGGGCGGTGGGGGTGCTCGCGCTCACCCTGCTGCTGAGCCGGGCCACCGACTCCACCGTCCCGTTCTGGGACGCGCTCACCACCGGGCTCTCGCTCGCCGCCACCTACGGGCAGTGCCGCAAGCTCGTGGAGTCCTGGTGGCTGTGGATCGCCGCCGACCTCGTCTACATCCCGCTCTACGTGCACAAGGGGCTCTACCTGACCTCCGCGCTCTACGTGGGCTTCCTCGCCCTGTGCGTGGTCGGACTCCTCGGCTGGCGGCGCACCCTGCCCGAGCGGGTGGCCCGTTCGGCCGCGGAGGCGACGGCATGAGACGCCACGGGCACGGTCTGGTCCTCGGCAAGTTCTACCCGCCGCACGCCGGGCACCACCACCTCGTACGCACCGCCCAGGACCAGTGCGAGCGGCTGACCGTACTGGTGTGCGCGGCCTCGGTGGAGTCGGTCCCGCTCGCCGACCGGGTCGCCTGGATGCGCGAGGCGCACCCCGGGGCCCGGGTCGTCGGCGCGGTGGACGACATCCCCGTCGACCTGCACGACCCGGAGATCTGGGAGGCGCACATGGCGCTCTTCCGCAGCGCGGTCCCCGGGCGGGTGGACGCCGTGTTCACCTCGGAGGAGTACGGCAGCGAGCTCGCCCGGCGGTTCGGCGCCGAGGAGGTCCTGGTGGACCGGCAGCGGACGCTGTTCCCGGTGTCCGGGACGGCCGTACGCAAGGACCCGGTCGGCTCCTGGGAGTTCCTCGGGCCGGCCGTACGGGCTGCCCTGACCCGGCGGATCGTCGTCCTCGGCGCGGAGTCCACCGGCACGACCACCCTGTCGCGGGCCCTGGCGGACCACTACCGCCGGCGCGGCGGCGTCTGGGCCAAGACGGGCTGGGTCGCCGAGTACGGGCGCCGCTACAGCGAGGAGAAGCTGGCGGCCGCCCGCGCGGCCGACCCGGCGGCCTCCTGGGCGGAGGTGACCTTCACCTCGGCGGAGTTCCCGGTCATCGCCCGCCGCCAGGACGCGGACGAGGAGCACGCGGCCCGCCTCGGCTCGCCGGTGCTGTTCTGCGACACCGACTCCTTCGCGACCGGGGTCTGGCACGAGCGGTACATGGGAGGCCGCAATGCGGAGGTCGAGCGGATCGCGGCCGGGACCCGGCGGGACCTGTACCTGCTGACCGACCACGCCGACGTGCCCTTCGAGGACGACGGGCTGCGCGACGGCCCGCACCTGCGGCCCTGGATGACCGAGCGGTTCCGGGCGGAACTGGAGCGCACCGGGAGGCGTTTCCTCGTCGTCCGCGGCGACCGGGCGGCCCGGCTGGAAACGGCCGTCCGGGCCGTGGACGGGCTGCTGGCCGCGGGCTGGCACTTCACCGACCCCCTCCCGGAGAACCGATGACCGCAGGCTATGACCCGTACGCCTTCGAGCCGTTCGCGGTGACCGTCGACCTGGCCGTGTTCACGGTGCGCGGCGGAGCCCTGCACGTGCTGCTGATCCGGCGCGGCCAGGAGCCGTACGCCGGGGCCTGGGCGCTGCCCGGCGGATTCGTCCTGCCGCGGGAGTCCGCCGAGACCGCCGCCCGGCGCGAACTGGCCGAGGAGACCGGCCTGTCGGAGCAGCTCGTGGCGGCGCTCCACCTGGAGCAGCTGCGCACGTACAGCGAGCCGGACCGCGACCCCCGGATGCGGGTGGTGTCGGTGGCCTTCACCGCCCTCGTGCCCGACCTGCCGGAGCCGGCGGCGGAGGGCGGCGGGGACGCGGCGCACGCCCGCTGGCTGGCGCTGGACGAGGTCTCGGAGCTGGCCTTCGACCACGCGGTGATCCTGGCGGACGCGCGCGAGCGGATCGGCTCCAAGCTGGAGTACACCTGCCTGGCCACCGGGTTCTGCCCGCCCGAGTTCACCCTCGGGGAGCTGCAGTCCGTCTACGAGACCGTCTGGAACACCACCCTCGACCGCCCCAACTTCCGCCGCAAGGTCCTCGCGACCCCCGGATTCGTCGAGGCCGTCCCGGGCGCCGCCCGGCTGACCGGCGGCCGCGGCAAACCGGCCGCCCTCTACCGGCCCGGCCCGGCGACCACCCTCCACCCCCCGCTCCTGCGACCGGAAGGATCCACCCGATGACCAAGCGAGCCGCGACGGGCGCCATGATCGGCCTGGCCCTGGGAGACGCCCTCGGCTTCCCCACCGAGTTCAACGACGTGCCCACGATCCTGGGCAAGACGGGCCCCTGGCGCGAGATGAGCCTCCCGCGCCCCGCGATCGTCACGGACGACACCCAGATGACCCTCGCCCTGGCCCGCGGCATGCGCACGGCGGCGGAGCGCGGCCGGGTGGGCCCGCTCCGGCTGACCCGCCCGGTCCGCGAGGAGTTCGTCGACTGGTACCACTCGCCGGAGAACAACCGGGCCCCCGGCCGCACCTGCATGACGGCCTGCCGGCTGCTCGACGCCCCGGACCGGGACTGGCGGGACGCCAGCCAGATCGGCTCCAAGGGCTGCGGTGCCAACATGCGGGTGGTTCCGGTCGGGCTCGTGCCGGACTGGACCGAGGAGGAGCGGGCCGGCGCCGCGCAGCTCCAGTCGGCCCTCACCCACGGGCACCCGACGGCGCTCGCCGCCTCCGACCTGACCGCGCGGGCGGTGTACCTGCTGGCCGAGGGGACCGAGGTGACCGGGCTCGTCGGACGGCTGCGCTCGTACGCCCTGGAGAACCGCACCCGTTACCACGAGCGCTGGCTCGGCGACCTCTGGATGCGGACCGCCAGCGACGCCTCGCCCGAGTCCTTCATGGCGCGCGGCTGGGACGAGTGCCTGGCCGTCCTGGACCGGCTGGCGGCCGCCCTGCGGTCCCCCTCCCCGGAGACCGACCCCTGCCTGACCACCGGTGACGGCTGGATCGCCGAGGAGGCCCTCGCCACGGCCCTCCAGTGCTTCCTGCTCTTCCCCGACGAGCCCCTCCTGGCCCTGCGCCGCGCGGCCTGCACGCGGGGCGACTCGGACTCCATCGCCTGCCTCGCCGGCGCCTTCGCCGGAGCCCACCTCGGCGCGGACGTCTGGCCCCGCGAGTGGGAGGGCCGCATCGAGTACCGGGACGAACTCCTCGCCTTCGGCGCCCTCTGGGATGCTTGATCCATGCTGGATGCACTGAGTCTCGACCTGACCCCCGTCGTGGCGGAACAGCCCGACCCGCTGCTGTTCGCCACGGTGTCGGGCGCCCACCTCTACGGCTTCCCCTCCCGGGACTCCGACATCGACCTGCGCGGCGCCCACCTGCTCCCGGTGGAGGACCTCCTGGGGCTGCGCGAGCCGGAGGAGACCCGTACCCGCATGTGGGACCGGGACGACGTGGAGATGGACCTCGTCACGCACGACCTGCGCAAGTTCGTCCGTCTGATGCTCAAGCACAACGGCTACGTCCTCGAGCAGCTGCTCTCCCCGCTCGTGGTCCACACGACGGCGGCGCACGAGGAGCTGATCGCGCTGGCCCCGGGCGTACTGACCTCGCACCACGCCCACCACTACCGGGGGTTCGCGGGCACCCAGTGGCGGCTCTTCGAGAAGGCCGCCGAACTCAAGCCGCTGCTCTACGCGTTCCGGGCGCTGCTCACCGGCATCCACCTCATGCGCTCGGCCGAGGTGCAGGCGCACCTGCCGACCCTGCTGGCCGAGGTGCCGGAGGCGCCCCCGTACCTCGCCGCCCTGATCGAGGCCAAGGTGGCCGCCGAGCACGGGGGCTACGAGGGCCCGGCCGTGGGCGAGGTGCGGAAGGACTTCGAGGCCCTGCACGCGGTGCTGGACGCGGCCCGGGACGGCTCCGCGCTGCCCGAGCAGGGGTCGGCGTACGACGCGCTCGACGCCTTCGTCGTACGGCGCCGCTCGCTACGCGGCTGACGCGCGGCGGGTGCGGACCAGGAAGTCCTGCACCCGGGGGTGGTCGGGCTCCGCGGGCAGGACGGTGGTGGCCAGGGCCGCCTCCGTCTCCTCCTGGAGGCGGGCCATCCAGGCGTCGACCTCGTCCCAGGCGAGCTCCCCGCGGCGGACCGCGAGGAGACGGTCGCGGTGCGGTCCGGCGTCGATGGCCAGCCGGCCGGTGCGCAGCAGGTCCCGGCAGGACAGCAGCAGGCGCAGCAGGTGCATGGCGTGCTTCCAGCGCGGGGCGCCGTGGACGCGGAGGTCCGCAAGGAGTTTGCCGCGCTGGGAGGCCGCGTACCGGCTGAAGCTGGTGTGGGCCCGGCGGGAGAGGAAGGCTTCGCGCAGCGAGAGCAGCTCCTCGCCGACCGGGGTGACCACTTCCACCAGGGGGGAGTGCAGGCACTCCAGGATGTTCGGGTTGGCCCGCAGGGCGAGTTCGCAGAAGCGCTCCAGCTCCCAGGAGAACTCCTCGTCCCGCGGGCCCTCCACGTGCGTGGGGGGCTTCTCGAACCGCCAGAACAGCGGCGTGGGGGCGAGGTAGACACCGCGCAGGTCGGTGTCGCTCGCCTCCGTCGCCAGCCCGAACGCCCGGGAGCCCATCACACATCGGTAGACCGTGTGGTCCCGCACCAGCGTCAGATCGTCCATCCGCGGAGCGTAGGCGTCTGACCTGCCGCTATGCGAGCGAGATATTCCCGTCCGCCGCGACCTTGATCTTCTTCTCGGCCAGCCCCTTGGTGGCCGGTCCCTTGGTCACCGCGCCGTCCGCGATCGCGAACTTGCTGCCGTGGCAGGGGCAGTCGATGCTGCCGTCCTCCACCTTGTTCACCAGGCAGCCCTGGTGGGGGCAGACCGCAGTGAAGCACTTGAAGGTGCCGGCCTTGGGCTGGGTGACCACGACCTTCTCCTCCTTGAAGACCTTGCCGCCGCCCACCGGCACGTCCGCCTTCTTGGTGAGGGCCTGGCCCGCCGCGTCCGAGGTGGCGGGGGCCGCCGCGGCGGGCGGGGTGGCCGCGGCGTTCGGTTCCCCTTGGGAGGCCTTCTCGCCGCTGCCACCACCGCAGGCGGTGATCGCACCGCCGGTCAGGGCGGCCGCGCCGATGGTCAGTACCGTGCGCCGGGCGGTGTGCGTGAGGTCGCTCATGAGTCTCTCCTCGCTTCGTGGCCGGATGGCGTGCAGCATCCTGGCCTGCGGCGGGCCTCAGGTGAAGCCTGCCGCGCCGGTTCATCGCCCCGGTTCCCATGGGGCCAGTGAGATGGGTGTGCCGGGTGTGCGTACGACCTCCCACACGTGAACCACGGCTTCCCGGTTCAGCGGACCGTGGACATGCGGGTAGCGGCCGCCGGAATCACCCGCCTGGCGGACCTCTGCGGTCAGTGCGTCCTCGTCGAGCTCCACCGCGAGCAGGATCCCGGGTACCGCCCGGTAGTGCGCGTCGGCGATCGCGAGCGCGGTGGGACGGTCCGCCGAGCAGTGGACGAACCCTTCGGCCTCCAGCGAGGGCGGGGCGTACGGGAGCTCGGGCGCGGCCGTCCAGTCGGTGAGCGGGACGATGTGGAAGATCATGCCGATCGTTCTACCGCAGTGGCCGAAGCGGTGTGCGCCAGGTGGCGGCATGCTCCGGTTCGGGTCACATTGTGCGTGTCTCGAAGCCGGGTACGCCGCTGTCCGCGCGGCCCGGTCCCTCTTCGAAAGGCATGACGATGGCGGGTAACGACCTCGGCTCTCTTCTCGGCGGCCTCCTGGGCGGAAGCGGAAGCGGAGGCCAGGGCGGGAGCGGTGGCGGCGGTGGCGGCGGTGGCGGCGGTGGCGGCAACATCCTCGGTGCGCTGCTCGGCGCGCTCACGGGCGGCGGCGGCGCGAGCGGCGCCCAGGGCGGCGGGAACAACCCGCTCGGCGGGCTGATGGACATGCTGACCAAGTCGGGCCTGGCCGACCAGGCCCAGTCCTGGATCGGCACCGGCCACAACCAGGCGGTCAGCGGCGCCCAGATCGCCGAGGCACTGCCCGACGAGGCACTGCAGAAGGCGGCGGCCCAGGCGGGCGTCAGCCCGCAGGAGGCGGCCGACCAGATCGCCCGGACGCTGCCGACGGCCGTCGACAAACTGAGCCCGGAAGGACAGCTTCCGACCGGTTCGCTGGAGGACATCATCCGCCAGCAGAAGTTCTGACGGCTCGAACGCCGCACGGACCTGGGCCCGGCCGCCGTCCCACGGGATGGGCGGTCGGGTCCTCGTGCCGCGCGGGCTGGTTACCCTGGCCGGACAGCCCGTCAGCTCGCCCTTTTCGCCACCCTGGAGTGCCTCGTGAGAACCGCCGTCGTCATCGGAACCGGACTGATCGGCACCTCCGCGGCGCTCGCCCTGTCAGCCAGGGGGATCACCGTCCACCTCGCCGATCACGACCCGGCCCAGGCCCGTACGGCGGCCGCCCTCGGAGCCGGCACCGACGAGGCCCCGCAGGAGCAGGTCGACCTCGCGATCGTCGCCGTACCGCCGGCCCACGTGGCCACCACCCTGGCCGACCTGATCGGGCGCGGCGTCGCCCGGGCGTACGTGGACGTGGCCAGCGTCAAGGGCGGACCGCGGCGGGAGCTGGCGGCGCTCGGCGTGGACGTCACCGCGTACATCGGGACGCACCCGATGGCCGGCAAGGAGCAGTCGGGGCCGCTCGCCGCCACCGCGGACCTCTTCGAGGGCCGCCCGTGGGTGCTGACCCCCGCCCGGGACACCGACCACGAGGTGCTCAACCTCGCACTGGAGCTGGTGGCCCTGTCCCGGGCCGTACCGGTGGTGATGGACGCCGACGCCCACGACCGGGCGGTGGCGCTCGTCTCGCACACCCCGCAGCTGGTCTCCAGCATGGTCGCCGCCCGGCTGGAGGAGGCCGACGAGACGGCGGTGCGGCTGTGCGGGCAGGGCATCCGTGACGTGACCCGGATCGCGGCCTCCGATCCGCGGATGTGGGTGGAGATCCTGTCGGCCAACCCGGGACCGGTGGCCGACGTCCTCGCCGGGATCGCCGCCGACCTGGAGGAGACCGTGGAGGCACTGCGGGGCCTGCAGTCCGCGGACCTGGAGAAGCGGCGCGGCGGCGCCGCGGGCATCGAGGACGTGCTGCGGCGCGGCAACGCGGGCCGGGTCCGGGTACCGGGCAAGCACGGCGCGGCGCCCACGGTCTACGAGACGGTGGCCGTGCTCATCAGCGACCAGCCCGGAGAGCTGGCGCGGATCTTCGCCGACGCGGGGCGGGCCGGAGTCAACATCGAGGACGTACGGATCGAGCACGCGACGGGCCAGCAGGCCGGCCTCGTCCAGCTCATGGTGGAACCGCGGGCGGTGGCCGGCCTCACCGCTGAGCTGCGCGAGCGCGGCTGGGCACTGCGGCAGCAGTAGGGAGGAGCCGGGAAAGCAGGGACCAGGGAGCAGGCAGGGGAGCAGGGGCTGCCGGCCCCCGGAATACGGGGCGGGGACGGGGGCCGTCCGGGGCCGGTAACCTTGGGGAGGGGCGCTTTGCCGCGCCCGGACACGTACGCGCAACCAGGAAGGTGCCCGCACCGTGGAAACCGCAGCTCCGTCCGCCGTGATCGTCGCCATCGACGGTCCCTCCGGCACGGGCAAGTCCAGCACCTCCAAGGCCGTGGCCGCCAAGCTCGGGCTGCGCTACCTGGACACCGGCGCCCAGTACCGGGCCATCACCTGGTGGATGATCACCAACGGCGTCGACACCGACGACCCGCAGGCCGTCGCGATCGCCGCCGGCAAGCCCACGATCGTGTCCGGCACCGACCCGGCCGCCCCCACCATCACCGTGGACGGCCTCGACGCGGCCGGTCCCATCCGGACCCAGGAGGTCACCTCCAAGGTCAGCGCCGTCAGCGCCGTCCCCGAGGTGCGCACCCTGATCACCGACCTGCAGCGCTCCATCGCCGCCGAGGCGGCCCAGGAGGCCGAGGGGATCGTCGTCGAGGGCCGGGACATCGGCACCACCGTCCTGCCCGACGCCGACCTCAAGATCTTCCTGACCGCCTCCGCCGAGGCGCGCGCCGCCCGGCGCAGCGGAGAGCTCCGCGGCAAGGAGGCCGCCGACCTCGCGGCCACCAAGGAGGCGCTGATCAAGCGCGACGCGGCCGACTCCGGCCGCAAGACCTCCCCCCTGGCCAAGGCCGACGACGCCGCCGAGGTCGACACCACCGACCTCACACTGGACCAGGTGATCGAGTGCGTGGTCACGCTGGTGGAAGAGAAGCGGGCGGGCCGCAAGTGAGCCCAGCGCCCTCCCTCAAGGGTGCGGCGGTCGGCAGGCGCATCGGCATCGGGCTCATGTACGGGCTCTGGAAGCCGCGCGTACTGGGGGCCTGGAAAGTGCCCGCCTCGGGCCCCGTCATCCTGGCCGTGAACCACTCGCACAACATCGACGGCCCCATGGTGATGGGCACCGCGCCGCGACCCCTGCACTTCCTGATCAAGAAGGAAGCGTACGTGGGCCCGCTCGGCCCCTTCCTCGAAGGGATCGGGCAGGTCAAGGTCGACCGCGGCGGCCCCGACCGGGCGGCGATAGGCCGTGCCCTCGGGGTGCTCGACAATGGAGGGGCCCTGGGGATATTTCCCGAGGGCACCCGGGGCGAGGGCGACTTCGCCTCGCTGCGCGCGGGCCTCGCGTACTTCGCGGTCCGCAGCGGCGCACCCATCGTGCCCGTCGCCGTCCTCGGCAGCGGGGACACCCCGGGGCGGGTCGTGAAGGGCCTGCCGGCCCTCAAGAGCCGGGTCGACGTCGTCTTCGGCTCGGCCTTCGACGCGGGGGACGGCAGTGGCCGCCGTACGCGTACCGCGCTGGACGAGGCCACCGTACGCATCCAGGACCGGCTGACCGCCCACCTGGCCGACGCCAAGCGCCTCACCGGGCGCTGAGTGAGACTTGACCTAGTAGTGGAACCGCGCTGCGCGGGTACCACCGACCACCACGAACGACGAGGAACGGACTTCATGAACGACCAGCACGACCACGGAGCACTTGGCGACGCCGAGTACGCGGAGTTCATGGAGCTCGCCGCGGAAGAGGGCTTCGACATCGAAGAGGTCGAAGGCGCGATCGAGGAGGCCGGCCACGGCCCGCTGCCCGTCCTCGCCGTCGTCGGCCGCCCGAACGTCGGCAAGTCGACCCTGGTGAACCGGATCATCGGCCGGCGCGAGGCGGTCGTCGAGGACAAGCCCGGCGTCACCCGCGACCGCGTCACGTACGAGGCCGAATGGGCCGGCCGCCGCTTCAAGGTCGTCGACACCGGTGGCTGGGAGCAGGACGTCCTCGGCATCGACGCCTCCGTCGCCGCCCAGGCCGAGTACGCCATCGAGGCGGCCGACGCGGTCGTCTTCGTCGTCGACGCCAAGGTCGGCGCCACCGACACCGACGAGGCCGTCGTCCGCCTGCTGCGCAAGGCGGGCAAGCCCGTGGTCCTGTGCGCCAACAAGGTCGACGGCCAGAGCGGCGAGTCCGACGCGGCCTCCCTGTGGTCGCTGGGCCTCGGCATGCCGCACCCGGTCTCCTCGCTCCACGGCCGCGGCACCGGCGACATGCTCGACGCCGTCCTGGAAGCCCTGCCGGAGGCCCCCGAGCAGACCTTCGGTGGCGCCGCCCCCGGCGGCCCGCGCCGCATCGCGCTGATCGGCCGCCCGAACGTCGGCAAGTCCTCGCTGCTGAACAAGGTGGCGAAGGAGGACCGCGTCGTCGTCAACGAGCTGGCCGGCACCACCCGCGACCCGGTCGACGAGCTGATCGAGCTCGGCGGCATCACCTGGAAGTTCGTCGACACCGCCGGTATCCGCAAGAAGGTCCACCTCCAGCAGGGCGCCGACTACTACGCCTCCCTGCGCACGGCCGCCGCCGTCGAGAAGGCGGAGGTCGCGGTGATCCTCATCGACACCACCGAGACCATCAGCGTCCAGGACCAGCGCATCATCACGATGGCCGTCGAGGCGGGCCGCGCGATCGTGATCGCCTACAACAAGTGGGACGAGCTCGACGAGGAACGCCGCTACTACCTCGAGCGCGAGATCGAGACCGAGATGCAGCAGGTCGCCTGGGCGCCCCGGGTGAACGTCTCGGCGCTCACCGGCCGTCACATGGAGAAGCTGGTCCCGGCGATCGAGACGGCCCTCGCAGGCTGGGAGACGCGCGTCCCCACCGGTCGGCTGAACGCCTTCCTCGGTGAGGTCGTCGCCGCCCACCCGCACCCGATCCGTGGCGGCAAGCAGCCCCGCATCCTGTTCGGTACCCAGGCGGGCAGCAAGCCGCCGCGGTTCGTCCTCTTCGCCTCCGGCTTCCTGGAGCACGGCTACCGGCGCTTCATCGAGCGCCGGCTGCGCGAGGAGTTCGGCTTCGAGGGCACCCCGATCCACATCTCGGTGCGGGTGCGCGAGAAGCGCGGCGCGCAGTACAAGAAGAAGAAGTAGTCCCCCCTCTGATCAAGCCCCCCACCTGCACCTTCTCCGCAGGTGGGGGGCTTGACTCTTGCCCCGGCCCGTCTGTGGGCGTGCCGGTTGCCGGCGAGAAGCCCGCGGAAGGGCGAACGCCCCCTGGATGAGGCAAGTTGAGGCATGGTCAGGCATGATCGGATTCGAGCTAGAGTAGGCATTTCCAGCCAACACATTTTCCCTGGGGGACCCTTGCGCCTCAAGAGCAGCCTCGTCGCCACCGCCGCGGCTCTGGCCACCGTCGTCATTCCGCTCCTCGCCAGCCCCGCGGCCGCGGCGTCCGGCACCGAGGCAACGGTCTCGACCAACTCGTACTACGGGCGGATGGTCATCGGCTGGCGGCTGAACCCCTACCGTCTCGACCCGATCCAGATCATCGCCCAGGACCGCGCGACCGACGGCTACGTCGTCGGCATCCGCCTCGTCACCAACGGCGAGAACGGCCACAGGGTCTGGGCGATGCGGACCGTGCCCAGCGGCCAGACGAGCGCCTCGTGGAGCACGTACTTGCAGGCCGGCTGGATCGACAACGCCTACTTCGAGGTCTGCAAGATCGGCGCCAGCAGCGGCGTGATCGCGAGCTGCGAGGCCTCTGCCGTGATGCACAACCCGTTCGACGACTCCTCCGTGTAGGACGCGCGACGAGGGGGTGTCGCCCGCATGCGGGTGACACCCCCTTTCGCTGTCTCCGGTAGTCAGCGTTGACCAAGGTCCACCAACAGCGCCCGCTCGGCAGCAGGTCAGGCCGGTGCACGGGGGAGCGCCCCCTGGTGGAAGGGCGGGACGGTAAGACCAAGAAGAAGAAGTAGCCGGGCGGGACACTCCGAGGGGTCAGTAACCGCGGCGTGGAGCGGGCGGCAGGGCCGCCGGGACGTGTGTCATCCCGGTCTGGTGCTGCCGCCCGTCGGCGTATCCGGGGCTGCCCGCGTACGAGTACGCCGGCTGTGGGGGCGGGGTGTACGAGGGCTGCCAGCCGTCGACCCGCTGCCACGCGGACCCGTTCCAGCCGCTGCCGTACGAGCTGCCGCTCGTGTACGAGCCCCCGTACGAGAAGGCCGTGAACCCGTGGTCCTCCTCGCCCGTGCGGTCGCCCGGCAGCGCCCTGAAGGCGCGCAGGTACTCCGAGTACAGCGTGTCGTAGATCGGGGTGTGCGAGACGGCCGGGGAGCTGTCCCGGTCCCGCGAAGGACGCATCGCGGGGACGGTGCTCGAATAGGACGGGGCGCGGGAGGAGTCGTATGGATGCACGTATCAGCCAACGAAAGCGGCGCTCTGCGGATGCGGGGTGACGGGGGAGGAAACACAGATCGCCGGGGGTGTGCGGGACGGACCGCACACCCCCGGCGCACGCCGCCCGGCCCCCTCGGCAGGGAGCTGGGCGGCCGTTCGGATCCCGGCTGGGAATCAGGCGCCGGGCGTACCCGCCAGCGGCATCGCGGCGGCCACGAGCTTGCCCGAGGCGGCGGCCTTGTCCAGCGCGTCGCGCAGCAGGTCCTCACGCGGCTGCTGGCCGATGGAGCCGACCGGGGCGGCGTAGATGAGTACGCGCTGGGTCTTGTTGACGGCGGCCCGCCAGCCGTCCGTGACCGACAGCGCCTGGTGCGCCTGCCACCAGGCGACCTGGCCGCCGTCGCTGCCCGGCTGCAGTACGGCGTGCAGCTGGCCCGCGGCGAGCAGGACCGACCAGCCGCCGAGGACGGTGGGGACCTCGGCGGTGTCGGTGACCGGGATGAAGCCCTGCTCGATGAGGAGCGGCAGGAAGTCGTCGCCGGGGCCGTCGCTGCCGGGGCGGGCGATCGGCGCGGTCGGCTCGACGACCAGGGCGGGGTGCAGCTCCCCGGCGATCAGGATCAGGCCGCTGGTGATGCCGAGGACGGCCTGGCCGCCGGACACGTTCTGCGGGGCGGCGCCGGCGCCACCGGCCGGGCTGTCGCCGGTGATGCTGCGGACGGCGCCCTGGAGCTGCTCCTCGGAGACGGAGACGACCTGCGAGGGGATGCAGGTGGCGTGGGCGAAGGCGAGGACGGCGGTCTCCTCGCCGACGAACAGCACCGTGCTGGTGCGGTCGTTCTCGGGGTCGCCCGGGGTACGGCAGGAGGTGCAGTCGTAACTGCGCGGCGCGTCCTCGCCGACGAGCAGCCTGTCGGCTTCTTCGTCACCGATCTCGGCACGTACCTCATCACTGACGTCGAGCATGCGCGGCACGGGGTGACTCCTCGGCATAGGTGCGGGTCCGGGAGGCTCCCGGCTCGCCGGGCTCAACGCCGCAGCGGCGGCCGGGGTCACGCCATTTGAGGGAACGAATTCGAACCGGGCCCCCGGAAGGGTGAACCGTCCGACCGGGGCTTTGTTTTCATGCCAACTGTTTTCTGGTTGTGCGCAGTTGATGGTCGGGTGTGGTCGTTTGGGGCTGGGGTGGCGGTCGGCCGACCGGGTGGGGTGTGGTGACCTGCCGCGTGGCGGGCCGAAGGGGGCCGGGGACGGCTGCATAGCGTGACCCGATGCCCCACCTCCGGACCCGTCGGGCCGCCGCCGGCGCCGCCGTCGTTCTCGCCTCCGTGCTGGCGCTCGCACCGCCCCGCGGTGCCGCGGCCGCGGTGCAGGCTCCGCCGCCACCGGCGCCCGGGCCGGCCGGGACGGCGTACCCCGGCTCGCCGGGGGTGATCGGGAGCGGGCCGGGGGACTGCGGACCGGGCGGGGAGTGGCCCTGGGACTGCGTCGCCGACTGCGAGAGCGGCGGGCGCTGGGCGGTGAACACCGGCAACGGCTTCTACGGAGGGCTGCAGTTCTGGCAGCCGACGTGGGAGGAGTACGGCGGCCCGGCGTTCGCGAAGCGGGCCGACCTGGCCACCCGTGGACAGCAGATCCGGGTCGCGCAGGACGTCCTCGGCACGCAGGGCTGGAACGCGTGGCCGGTGTGCTCCAAGCGGTACGGGCTGGCCGGGCGGATGCACACGGTGCGGGAGGGGGAGACGCTGGTGTCGATCGCCGGCAGGCACCGGGTCCGGGGCGGGTGGCGGGCGCTCCACGAGGCGAACCGGGAGCTGATCGGGCCGCGGCCGGAGGCCATCGCGGTGGGCATGCTGCTGGTCGTCCCCAGCCCGGAACCCGCTGCCCCGGCCCCGAAGCCCCCCACCCCGGAGCCGGTCCCGGCGGCCCCGGCACCCGTTCCGGCCGGGACGGCACCGGCCGCACGGCCACCCTCCCCGCGTCCCTGACCGGCCCGTCGGGACCGTCCGCGCGTTGCGCGATGCCGGGAAGGCGCTGACCCTGGAAGCAGCGGGCCGAACGGCTCGCCCGGACTCCGGTGGTGAGCCAGATGGTCCAGAGCAGACACCCACGCGCACGCTCCCGTGCCGCGGCCTGCACGGCGGCCGCGGTCCTGCTGGCCGTCCCGGCCGCCGTGGGGTGGTCCTCGGGCGCGCAGGCCGCGGGGCCACCGTCCGCCGTGGTCCTGATCGTGCCGGCCGCGGACGGACCCGCGGACCCGGAGGCGGCCAAGGCGCAGGTCGAGAAGAACTGGACCGCCTTCTTCGACCCGAAGACCCCGACCGAGGAGAAGGCGAAGCTGCTGCAGCACGGCGACATGCTCGAGCTGCTGCTGGACGGTTTTTCGGCCGGTGCCGAAGCGGCCAAGACCTCCGTCAAGGTCACGGACGTCACCTTCAGCTCGCCCACCGAGGGCACGGTGACGTACGACCTGAGCGTCGGCGACGAAACGGAGCTGCCCGGCAGCAAGGGTGCCGTGGTCCTCGAGGACGGTGTCTGGAAGGTCTCGATCAAGACCGTCTGCGACCTCATCGAGGCCGGCGGCGCCGAGGCGCCCCCGCTGCTGTGCTGAGACCCGGCTGATCGCGGGGCGCTGGCAGACTCGGGGAATGCTCGATACCTCCGCACGACTGCTGCGGCTGCTGTCCCTGTTGCAGGCCCACCGGGAATGGACCGGGGCCGATCTCGCGGACCGACTCGGGGTCACCGCGCGGACGGTCCGGCGCGACGTGGACCGGTTGCGCGAGCTCGGGTATCCGGTGAACGCCAGCCCCGGGACGGGTGGCGGCTACCAGTTGGGGGCCGGGGCCGAGCTGCCCCCGCTGCTGCTGGACGACGACGAGGCCGTGGCCGTCGCCGTGGGCCTGCGGACCGCCGCCGGGAACGGGGTCGAGGGCATCGGGGAGGCCTCCGTACGGGCCCTGGCCAAGCTGGAGCAGGTGCTCCCGTCGCGGCTGCGGCGCAGGGTGTCCGCGCTGAACGAGTTCACCGTGCCGATGCTGCGCGGGCCCCAGCGGTCCACCGTGGACGCCTCGGTGCTGACCGAGCTGGCCTCCGTCTGCCGGGACGGTGAGCGGCTGCGCTTCGGTTACCGCGACCACGAGGGCAACGTCAGCCGCCGCACCGTCGAACCGCACCGGCTGGTGTGCACCGAGCGGCGCTGGTACCTGGTCGCCTGGGACCTGGACCGGGAGGCGTGGCGGACCTTCCGCGCGGACCGGATCGAGCCCCGGCCGCCCCACGGACCCCGGTTCACCCCGCGCCCGCCGCCCGCCGAGGACCTCGCCGCCTACGTCTCCGAGGGCGTTTCGCAGCGGGTGTACGCGGCCCGCGCGGTGGTGCGGCTGAAGGTGTCGGCGCAGGACGCGGCGCGGATCATCGGGCCGAGCGACGGGGCCCTGGAACCGGTCGACGGGCAGAGCTGCCTGCTGCGCACCGGGGCGGTGAACCTGGACGTACTGGTGATTCACATCATGCTGCTCGGCTGTGAGTTCGAAGTGGTCGAGCCGCCCGAGCTGACGGATCGGATCAGGGCCGCGCGGGATCTGCTGGGGAAGGCCGTGGCGGCCGGAGAAGTGAAGGAAATGTAGCGGTCCTGAGGGGGATTCAGCTGGTCTGGTCCAGGGGGGATGAGGGCAATCCCGGACATGAATTCCACGGTGTTCGCCGCAAATTCCAAACCCTCCGCACCCCGGGCGTGTCGCGGGTCGGTAAACAATTTGCGGCTGTAGATATTCTGTGACACAAGCGTGACCCGGGACGGACGAACGTCCGGGCGCGGCGCTGACGAACGGCGAAGGCGGGCCGGGTCCGAAGACCCGGCCCGCCTCGATGTCGCGGGGAGAAGTGGTGCGTACCGCCCCCGCAGTGGGACGTCAGCCGCCGGCGACCGGACGGGCCGCGGCCCCTCGGGAGGGGGCCCGTTCGGTGTGCGCCGGGCGACGGCTGCCGACCGGGGTGACCGGGGTCCGCTCGGAGCGGATCACGTGCGGCCGGCCGGCCGGGTGCACGGCGGGCCGGGGTGCCGGGGAGTGCGCGGCGACGGGGGCCGTGGCGCCGCCAGTTGCCGTGGCGGACGCGACGGACGCCGCGACCACGGTGACCGGTACGGGCTGCGGGACCGGCTCCATGGCGGGGTCGGCGACGGGCCGCAGCCGCCACTTGCCGCCCGCCGAGAGCAGCGGGGTGAGGGCGGAGACGACCGGCGCGGGCATCCGTCCGGTCTCGGCGCGGCGGCGCAGCAGCTCGCGCAGGTCGAAGACGTAGGCCTCGGCGCGGGCGATGAGCGGCTCGAACCAGGGGAGGGCCAGCAGGATCAGCAGGCCCGCGGACCACCCGAGCAGGACATCGCTGACCCAGTGGGTGCCGAGGTAGACGGTGGTGGCGCCGACGCTCAGCGAGACCACGGCGGACACGACGGACAGCACCCGCCGGGTGACCCCCGTGGAAGCCAGGTAGGCCAGGATTCCCCAGGTCACAACGGCGTTGGCGGTGTGGCCGGAAGGGAATATATCGCCACCGGCGAAGAGTTCGGCCGATCCGATCTCGGTGGCGTAGTGCGGGCCGAGCCGGCCCAGGCCGAGCTTCACGGCCCCGACGGTGACGTTGAGCAGCAGCAGCGCCACGCCGAGGGTGATCAGCGGGCGCAGGGTGTGCTGCCGCCAGGAGCGCCAGCCGAGCCAGGCGGCGACCATGACCGCGGTGGGTCCGCGCTGGCCGAGCACGACGAGGTAGTCGAGGAAGGCGTGCAGCTGCGGCCACTGCTCGTAGGGCCGGAAGAACATCACCTGCCAGTCCAGGCGGACCAGCCAGGAAGTGGTCAGTACGGCAACCACGATTGCGAGATAGAAGGCGAGGGTCGATCCGAGGAGCACGACGCGGTGCCGGCTCATCTGCGGGGTTTGCAGATGAGCCGGTCGCTCTGGTTCCCGGTCCAGCCGGGCGAACACCCGCTCCAGACGGGTCAGGATTTGGTCGGTACGCACTCAATCGACGTTACCGCGCGTCGATGGTCGGCCCGGGCGAATCGCAGGCTTTGTGATGACCATGTGATGTGGAGTTGGTCTCACGCGGGACTTAATTCCCGGTATTTCGACAGAGGTTGGACGCTTCTTGATCCACTGCTCCGGGATTTGTTTCGGCCGCTTATCCGGATTTTATTGCCGTGGAGGGCATTTCTTTTGCTGAAAGATGGATCGGAATGATCCATTCCGTGATGTGGGGGCTCTATGGAGGTCCCGAGCCGTTCAGCCAGAACGCCCCGTAGACCGCCGAGGCCAGCGCCAGCGCGCCCACCACCAGCACCGCCCGCCGGGTCCGCCACCGCGCCAGCGCCACCGCCGGCGGCAACAGCAGCGGGAAGGCCGGCAGCAGCAGCCGGGGCTTGGAGCCGAAGTAACCGGAGGCGCACAGCGCCAGCGCCACCACGATCCCGCAGTACACCAGCAGCGGGACCGGCTGCCGCTGCTGCACGCACTTCCCGTACAGCCAGAGCACCAGGACGACCCCCGCGATCAGTCCCGCCCCGGCGAGGAACGCGGACGAGGCCAGCTTCGCCCCGATGAACCCGGCGAACGCCCAGCCCCCGTCGAAGCCGTTGCCCCAGCCGCCCTGCACGTCCAGGTAGCCCAGCAGTCCGTCCCCGGTCCGCGCACCGACCCACAGCACGTACGCCGCCGCGCCCGCCGGGGCCAGCAGCGCGCCCGCGACCGTCCGCCAGGACCGCTCCCCGCGCCGCCAGGCCATCGCGGCGGCCACCCACACCGCCGCGACCACCGCCGCACCGACCGGGCGGGTCAGCCCGGCCCCGGCCGCGAGCAGCCCGGCCGTCAGCCACCGGCCGCGCAGGGCCCCGTAGAGAGCCCAGGCGGCCAGCGCGGTGAACAGCGACTCGCTGTACGCCATCGACTGCACGATCCCGACCGGCAGCGCGGCCCACACCGCGACCGCGAACACCCCGGCCCGGCGGCCGTGGACCTGCTCGGCCACCGCGAAGATCCCCCAGGCCGCGGCGAGCCCCGCGACCGCCGACACCACCAGGCCCGCGGAGCCGTACGGGAGTCCGGTCGCGGCCGACACCGCCCGTTCCAGCCATGGGAGCAGCGGGAAGAACGCCAGGTTCGAGTGGACGTCCCCGTTCGGGAGGAGCACCTCGTACCCGTACCCCTCCGCGGCGATGCGGGCGTACCAGAGCGAGTCCCAGCGCGCCGACAGCAGCGTGTGCGGGCTGCTGCCGACCACCGCGCCCCACACCGCGAGCACGGTCAGCCCCAGCAGCCGGACCGCCGCGAAGACGGCCAGTGCGGGTGCGGCCCGGCGAAATCCAAGATCTTCCACGGGCATGATTATCGGTGGCGCCGGCGGCGCACCCCCTCATGGCCGGCGCGGAGCCGGGACGGAGCCGGGCCGGAGAACCACGGGACGTGAGCGCCCGTGCACACGGGGGAAGGGTCAGGGCCGTGGGAGTGGCGTACGCCACAGCGGGGCCGCCGCCGGGATGAGAGCTTGACCACGTGCCGGTCAGGCGAACTCGCGTACGCTGACCGTTCACTCGCGTGTCGATGCCGGACCCCGTTGGACGCCGCACAGCGCACCACCCCCGTGGCTCCGCAAGACGCTGGTCCGCCGAGCGCGAGGGATCACCTGGGAGGTACATGCATGTCGGGGACGAACGCGGCCGGGGCCGGGACCCCTACCCCCTGGCAGCGGCTGAGCGCCGCCTCCGGCGGGGCCAACCGCTGGGTCGTCCTGGGGGTTCTCTGCATCAGCCTGGTCCTCGTCGCGCTCGACGCGACGATCCTGCACGTCGCCGTCCCCTCCGTCACCGAGGACCTGCGCCCCGGCCCGATCGAGCTCCTCTGGATCGTCGACGCCTACCCGCTGGTCTGCGCCTCCCTGCTCATCCTCTTCGGCACCCTCGGTGACCGCGTCGGCCGCCGCCGCATCCTCCTCCTCGGCTACGGACTCTTCGGCGCGGCCTCCGCGATAGCGGCCCTCGCCGACAGCGCCCAGGTCCTCATCGCCGCGCGCGCCCTGCTCGGCATCGGCGGCGCGATGATCATGCCCGCCACCCTGTCGATCCTGCGGCAGGTCTTTCCCGACCGGCGCGAGCGGGCGCTCGCCATCGGCATCTGGACCGCCGTCGCCGCCATCGGCGCGGCCAGCGGCCCGGTGCTCGGCGGCTTCCTCGTCCAGCACTTCTGGTGGGGCTCGGTCTTCCTCATCAACATCCCGCTGATGGCACTGATCCTGCCGCTCGGACGCTGGCTGCTGCCGGAGTCGCGCGGCGCCGCCGACGGGCCGTGGGACGTGCTCGGCGCGCTGATGGCCGCCGCCGGTGTGCTGGGCGCGGTACTCGGGATCAAGCGGCTGGGCGCCGAACGCCGGCTCCTCGACGCCGAGGCGCTGATCCCGCTGCTGATCGGTGTGGTGCTGCTCCTGCTGTTCGTACGGCGGCAGAAGCGGCGCGAGCACCCGCTGATCGACATGCGGATGTTCTCGCGGGCCGCCTTCTCCACGTCGGTCGCCTGCATCGTGCTGGCGATGCTGGCGCTGGTCGGCCTGGAGCTGATCGCGGTGCAGTACCTCCAGCTGGTGCTGCACCTCAGCCCGCTGGAGACCGGCCTGCGGCTGCTGCCGCTGACCTTCGCCGCCATGGCCGCGGGCGCGACCGGCTCGTACACCCTGGGCCGGATCGGGCCGCGCACGATGGTGTCGCTGGGCTTCGTCCTGACCGCCTTCGCGGTGCTGCTGCTGACGCTCATGGGCCAGCAGGACCGGCCGCTGCTGCTGACCATCGGCTTCATCCTGCTCGGCTTCGGGCTGCAGACCACGCTGTTCGCCGCGTACGAGTCGATGCTGAGCGAGGCGCCGGCGGCCACCGCGGGCGGCGCGGCGTCGATCGGCGAGACCTCGTACCAGCTGGGCGCGGGCATGGGCATCGCGCTGCTGGGCAGCGTGATGAACGCGGCGTACCGGCCGGGGCTCGTGGGGGTGCCGGGGGTTTCGGCGGCGGATTCGACGGGCGCGGCGAATTCTCTGGGCGAGGCCTACCAGATCGCGGCGCACCTCGGGGGGCCGGCGGGGGCGTCGCTGTACGCCGCCGCGCGGCAGTCGTTCGTGCACGGGCTGCATGTGACGTTGTTGGTGAGTGCGGGGTTGCTGGTGGCGGGGGCCGTGATGGCGCTGAAGCTGCCGAGGGCGATGGATTGCGGGGCGGTGGAGCCGCTGCCCGGCGGCGAGGCGGTGCGGTTGCCCGCGCAGGCGAAGGCGAAGGCGGAGGCGCGGCCGACCCCGGTCGAGCAGGCGGGCTGACACCGTCCGGTCCGTCGGCGCGGCGCCGTTGCCGTGGTTCGGCTCCGGACCCCGCGCCTCTTCCGCGGGCGGGGCTGGATTTGCGGGGCCCGGGCCAATAGCGTCGGGCGAGCGCAAAACTTGCGCTGCTAGGTTCTGCCGGTGGGCGCCGCGGCCCCCGGCATCACGCGGCCGCCAGGCCGCCACGCCGCCGGGAGGCCCACGTGTCCGCGTTCCTGCCCCTTGATCCGCTCGGGCTCGACGAGCTCCTCGGGCCCGAGGACCTCGCCGTCCGGGACACCGTGCGTGCCTGGGCCGCCGACCGGGTGCTGCCGAACATCGCGCAGTGGTACGAGAGCGGCGAGCTGCCCGGGATCCGGGACCTGGCGCGCGAGCTCGGCGGGATCGGGGCGCTCGGGATGTCCCTCGACGGCTACGGCTGTGCCGGTGCCAGTGCCGTGCAGTACGGGCTCGCCTGCCTCGAGCTGGAGGCCGCCGACTCCGGGATCCGGTCCCTCGTGTCGGTGCAGGGCTCGCTCGCCATGTACGCGATCTGGAAGTACGGCTCCGAGGAGCAGAAGCAGCGCTGGCTGCCCGGCATGGCCGCGGGCGAGCTGATCGGCTGCTTCGGGCTGACCGAGCCCGACGTGGGATCGGACCCCGCCGCGATGCGGACCCACGCCAAGCGCGACGGCACCGACTGGGTGCTGAACGGGCGCAAGATGTGGATCACCAACGGGTCGGTGGCCTCCGTCGCCGTGGTGTGGGCGCAGACCGACGAGGGGATCCGCGGGTTCGCGGTGCCCACCGACACCCCCGGGTTCTCCGCGCCGGAGATCAAGCACAAGTGGTCGCTGCGGGCCAGCGTCACGAGCGAGCTGGTGATGGACGACGTACGGCTGCCCGCGGACGCGGTGCTGCCGCTGGTCACCGGGCTCAAGGGGCCGCTCGGCTGCCTCAGCCACGCGCGGTACGGGATCATCTGGGGGTCCATGGGCGCGGCGCGGGCCAGCTTCGAGTCCGCGCTCGGCTACGCGAGGACGCGGGAGCAGTTCGGCAAGCCGATCGGTGGTTTCCAGCTCACCCAGGCCAAACTGGCGGACATGGCCCTGGAACTCCACAAGGGCATCCTGCTCGCCCACCACCTGGGCCGGCGGATGGACGCGGGCACCCTGCGGCCGGAGCAGATCAGCTTCGGCAAGCTCAACAACGTCCGCGAGGCCATCGAGATCTGCCGCACCGCGCGGACCATCCTCGGTGCCAACGGGATCTCCCTCGAATATCCCGTCATGCGGCACGCCACCAACCTCGAATCGGTCCTCACCTACGAGGGCACCGTCGAGATGCACCAGCTGGTGCTGGGCAAGGCGCTCACCGGCCTGGACGCCTTCCGGTGAGGGCCCTGCTCAGCTCTGGTTGAAGAAGTCGCGCGAGCGGCCGCCCGCTTCGCCGCTGACGATCTGGGTGTCGGCCGGGGTCAGGAGGAAGACCCTGGTCGCCACCCGCTCGATCGAACCGCGCAGCCCGAAGGTCAGTCCGGCCGCGAAGTCGACGACGCGCTTCGCGTCACCCGGTTCCATCGAGGACAGGTTGACGATCACCGGCACCCCGTCGCGGAACAGCTCGCCGATCCCCCGCGCGTCACGGAAACCGTCCGGGGTGACCGTCGCGATGCGACGGCCGTGCTCCACGGCCGACTCGGAGGCCACCCGGACCCGGGGGTCGGTGACCCACTGCTCGCCGGGGCCGGCCACCGAACCCTGGGGGGCCTGCGCGTAGTCGTCGTCGTAGTAGCGCTCGTCGTCGCTGTCCTCCACGAGACCCAGCCAGGCACTCGCCTTGCGCACCGAACCCATGGACTGCCTCCTTTCACCGCGGTCAGTCTGTCTTCTCTCAGCTGCCCCTATGCTCGTCCATGATGCTGACAACGCGCCAAGTGGATAGTCGCCGCGCAGGGGTTTCGTGACGGTACTGGTGCAGAACATCCGTTGCACGGTCAAGGATCCTGGTGGCTACCACTGCTGACTGAGTGAAAATACGACCGCCGCCGCCGTACGGGTGAGCGACGCGGACGTACGGGTGAAAGCCGCGGGTCGATACGATGCCCGGCAAGCACGCGTACGACACACGGGGGAAGCAGCTTGTTCGGCATCGTGAGACCTTGCACGCACCGGTTGGGAGAGCGGTTCAAGGCGGAGTGGATGGCTCATCTGTGCGGGCTGTGCCTGGCACTTAGGGGAGATCACGGACAGTTCGCCCGGATCGTGACGAACTACGACGGGCTGCTGGTCTCCGTTCTGACGGAGGCTCAGTCGGGTCCGGCGCCCGGTGCCCGGCGCACCGCGGGGCCCTGTCCACTGCGCGGGATGCGCACCGCCTCCGTCGCCCAGGGCGAGGGTGCGCGGCTCGCCGCCGCCGTCTCGCTCGTCCTCGCCTCCGCGAAGGTGCGCGACCACGTGGCCGACCGGGACGGGCTGTTGGCCCGTGCCCCCATCGCCCTGGCCGCGCGCAAGGTGGCCCGCGGCTGGGACAGGGCCGGAGCACGCACCGGAGCCTCGCTCGGCTTCGACACCGCGGTGCTCGTCGACGCCGTGGACCGGCAGGCGGGCATCGAGACACTGGCGGGACCGGGCACGCCCGTGCTCGTGGTGACCGAGCCGACGGAGACCGCGACCGCCGCCGCCTTCGCCCATACCGCGCAGCTGGCCGGACGGCCAGGCAACGCCCCCGCGCTGGCCGAGGCGGGCCGGTACTTCGGCCGGCTCGCGCACCTGCTGGACGCGGTGGAGGACCAGGGCGCCGACGCCGTCGCGGGCGCCTGGAACCCGCTCACCGCCACCGGGACCTCGCTCGTCGAGGCCCGCAGGCTCTGCGACGATGCCCTGCACGGCATCAGGCTGGCGCTGCGCGAGATCGAGTTCACGGACGCGGGCCTCGCCCACCGGCTGCTCGTGCACGAGCTGCGCACCTCGGTGGACCGGGCCTTCGGCACCAGCAGCTGCGGCCACACGGCGGCGGCCTCCACCGGGCAGGGCGGCAACCCGTACGCGGGCGGCCCGCAGGCGGCGGACACCCCGTACGGCGCGAATCCCTACGGCGGGAATCCATACGGCGGCAACCCCTACGCCCCGAACGCTTCCCAGACCCCCGGCGGGCCGGGCCTGCCGCCGCCCATGGGGCCCGGTGGTGGCGGCGGTGGCGGCGGCCTGCCCCCGCAGCGGCCGCGCCGCGGACTGCTCGCGGGCTGCGCGGTGGCCATCGGGCTGTTCTGCACCTGCCAGATGTGCTGCACCGAGTACGAGGGCCCGTGGTCGCGGGAGCGGCGCGAGCCGCTGTGTGACGGCGAGGACTGCTGCGACGGCTGCGACTGCTGCAGCAACTGCGGATGCAGCGACTGCTGCTGCTGCCCCTGCGACGGCTGCTGAGCCCGGCTGCTGAGCCTCTTTCGGATTTCACAGGTCCGGACGGCGTACGCGGGGGTTCCCGTCCGGACCCGTGTGGAAGGGGTGAGCGGGATGAGCGACGACGCAGACGACGCAGACGATCCGCACGCCGCGTGGCGGGCATGGCACGAGCGCAGGGACGCGGCCGTGTCCGCGCCGTACGGTCCCCTCGCGCTGACCGCCACGCACTGGCTCGCCGACTACCCGGAAGGTCGAATTCCGGCCGTTCCGGGGCACTGGCGCGCCACGGAGGCCGGTGTGGCACTGACCGTCGCCCCCGAGGACTCCTGCCACCTCGACGGCGAGCCCTTCACGGGTGACGTCGCACTGGGCGCCGACGAGGCCCCGCCCGCGCACGCGCGGCTCTCCGCCCGGGAGCTGCGGATCGTCGTGATCCGGCGCGAGGGGGAGTGGGGCGTACGCGTCTTCGACCCCGGCTCCGAGACCCGCCGGGCCTTCGCCGGCGTCGAGGTCACCCCCTACGACCCCGCCTTCGCGCTGCCGGGGCGATTTCGGCCGTACGCCGAGGACCGGAGCGTCCAGGTGGAGAACGCCGACGGGCGGGCCCGCGGCCTCGGCCTCGGCGGGGAGCTGGTCTTCCCCTACGCGGGCGCCGAGCACACCCTCCAGGTCGCCGTCGAACCGGACGACGGCAGCCTCTGGGCCGTCTTCGGCGATGCCACCGGCGGACGCTCCAGCTACCGCTTCCGCTTCCTGAAGCCCGGCATACCCGACGCGCGAGGCGCGATCACGGTGGATTTCAACCGGTCCCTGCTGCCTCCCTGCGCCTTCGCGGACCATTTCATCTGCCCCTTCCCGCCGCCCGGGAACACGCTCCCCTTCGAGGTGGCGGCGGGCGAGCGGAGGCTGAAAGCCGCTCTTGCGACCGGTATCTGACGCCAGGACACTCCCGACAGCGCTTGTCAGGGGCACGGCCAAAGTTCATGCGCCCGCCGTGCCCCCGGCTGCGCCTCACGGGCTCTGGCACCCCCACAACCGCCGGGCCCCCGACCCTCTCCAGGAGGACGAGAAGTGAGGATCAAGCGCATGACCCGTACCAGGCTGCTCGCGGCTGCCACCGGCCTGGCCGCCGCCGCGGCGCTCGCCGTCCCCACGGCCGCGAGTGCGGACGCCCAGGACGGCGGCTTCAGCGCCGACCGGCTCGCCTCGGCCGGCGCATCCGTCCTGCGTGCCGACGTGGCGGGCACCGCCTGGCACACCGACCCCGCCACCGGAACCCTCGTGGTCTCCGCCGACTCCACCGTCTCCGCGGCCGGTATCGCGAGAATCAAGCGCGAGGCCGGAGCCGACGTCGGAGCCCTGCGCATCGAACGCATCCCCGGCAAGCTCTCCAAGCTGGTCTCCGGCGGAGACGCCATCTACGCCACGAGCTGGCGGTGCTCGCTCGGCTTCAACGTACGCAGCGGCAGCACGTACTACGCCCTGACCGCGGGCCACTGCACCGACGGCGCGGGCACCTGGTGGAGCAACTCCGCCCGCACCACCGTCGTGGGCTCCACGGTCGGCTCCAGCTTCCCGACGAACGACTACGGCCTCATCAAGTACGCGAGCAACTCGCCGGTGCCGCCCGGGACCGTCGGCAGCCAGGACATCACCAGCGCCGTGAACGCCACCGTCAACATGTCGGTGACCAGGCGCGGATCCACCACCGGTATCCACAGCGGCCGGGTCACCGGGCTCAACGCCACCGTCAACTACGGCGGCGGCGACGTCGTCTACGGCATGATCCGCACCAACGTCTGCGCCGAACCCGGCGACAGCGGCGGCCCGCTCTACTCGGGCACCCGCGCCGTCGGCCTCACCTCCGGCGGCAGCGGCAACTGCTCCTCGGGCGGGACGACCTTCTTCCAGCCGGTCGTCGAAGCCCTCAACGCATACGGAGTCAGCGTCTACTGACGGTGACTCACGCGCCCCCGTCGCACCCCTGGACGTCCTCCCGCCTTCTGGGAGGATGTTCGGGGCGGCCGTGTCCACGGGGGAGGCTGGTTTCTGCATGAAACGCATCGGCGTGACCGGGCACCGAGCCATTCCGGACTCGGTGCTCGGCCATGTGGAGGACGGCCTGCGGGCCGTACTGGGCGGCCACGAGGGGCCGATGGAGGCCTTCTCCAGCCTCGCCGAGGGCGCGGACCAGCTGTTCGCCGCCATCGCGCTCGAATACGGCGCCGGCCTCACCGTGGTGATCCCCAGCGGGGACTACGAGGACGCCTTCGAGGACGCCGAGGCCCTCGCCCGCTACCGGGGGCTCAAGGTCCGGGCCACCCAGGAGGTCCGGATGGACTTCGCCCGCTCCACGGACGAGGCCTACTACGCCGCCGGCACCTACATCGCCGACTCCTGCGACCGGCTCGTCGCCGTCTGGGACGGGCAGCCCGCCCGCGGGCACGGCGGCACCGGCGAGATCGTCGCCTACGCGCGGGCGCTCGGCAAGCCCGTCACCGTCATCTGGCGCGAGGGCGTGACCCGGGACTGAGCCACGCCCCCGCCCTCTGCCGCAGCACACCTCAACTACTGTGCCGCGCAAGCCAGTCCGTGTGCTGCGGGGACACGTACCGCTCCGTCTCGTACACCGACGAAGGCCACTGGGACTCGGTGATGGTCGTCTGCATCACGACCATCATCGCCGCCAGATCCTGCTCGATCAGGGTGTGCGCCTCGATCAGCGGATGGTGGCGGCGCACCTCGTTCCAGGCGATACCGGCCGCCGCCGCCGCGCTCAGCAGCGCGGTCAGCCTCGGCCCCGGACCCGACCCGAACGACCCCAGCAGCGCGAACAGCAGCGCCAGACAGGTCAGCAGCACGATCGTCCACGACCACAGGTTCGTCGCCCGCCGGGACACCTCCGTCCGCCGCCGGTACCAGTTGCGCTGCTCGATCAGCCGGTCCCGCACATACGTCTCGCGCCGCACGTGGTAGTCCATCCCGCGCAACCGCTGCATCGCGCCGGTGATCTCCCCGCCCTGCGGCACCGTCCCGGCGGCGGCCCGCGGATCGTCCCAGCCCATCTTCCGCAGCTCGGCCAGCCCCGCCTCCAACCGGGTACGGTACGCCGCCTCGGGCTCGGCGACCTCGCTGCCGAACGGCGCCCCGTGCACCGCGTACCGCCAGGCCAGGGACTTGATGAACTCCGCCGCACTGCGGTTGAGCTGCCACTGCGGGCGGGCCCGGCGCCGTGTCGCCCGGATGCCCACGCCCAGCACCCCCGCGTACGCGAGCACGCTCAGCAGCCCGAAGAGGTACATCGAACCCAGCTTCGGCCCGGCGGGCAGCGCGGCGGCTCCCGCGGCCGCGACCAGCAGCAGCAGCTGGGCGCGGGTGGCCTGGGTGGATTCCCGCTGCCGGGAGATCGCCGCCTGGTCGGTGTGGTGGAAGAGGGCCGGCAGGTCCTCGTTTCGGAAAGTCATGCTGTCGGTCACAGCGCCCCCCTGCTGTCGGGTGGCGGGCGGCGGGAGACCCGCGGTCGCGGAGCCCCCGCCGCCCTCCGTCGGATCAGACGGCGAGAGGCTCCAGGTCACGGTGGACCCGTCGCTCGTCGCGCGCGTAACGGGCCAGACTGTGCTCCTCGCCGAGCAGCCGGGTCAGCTCGGACACCGCCTCGGACCGCAGCCGGGCCGCCTCCTCCTTGCGTCCCATCGAGTCCAGGCTGATCGACATGTTGGAGCTGCCCGCCAGGGTCTCGGGATGGTGCGCCCCGAGCGCCTCGCGCAGCCGCATCACCGCGAGCCGCTCCAGCTCCAGGGCGCCCTCCGGATCACCCAGATCGGCCCGGGTGTTGGCCAGGTTGAGATGGGCGAAGACCGTGTGCGGGTGGTGGTCGCCGAGCACGTCCCGCATCCCCCGTATGGTCTGGCGCAGCATCGCCTCCGCCGTCTCGGCCGCGCCCGTGCCCCAGTGGAAGACCGCCAGGTTGTTCACGGCCGCCAGCGTGTACGGGTGCCGCTCGCCCGGCACCTTCACGTACTCGTCCACCACCTCCTGCGCCAGGTCCCGCGCCCCGCCCGCGTCCCCGGTCGCGAACAGGTCCGAGGCCAGGTTCAGCTCGCAGGACAGCAGGTCCGGATTGACGGAGGTGTACTTGGCCCGGTAGCGGGCCCGGGTGGCCGTGGTCAGCCGGAAGGCGTCCTCCAGCTGACCGGCCCGGCGCAGCGACACGGCCAGGTTCTTCGCGGCCGACAGGGTGCCGGGGAAGGCCCGCCCCAGCGTCCGCTTGTAGGTCTCGTACGTCCGGCTGAGCAGCTGCACCGAGTCCTCGTACCGGCCCACCTCGCGCAGGTCGCGGGCGAGGTTCTGCGCGGAGGACAGGGTGTACGGGTGCTCCGGCCCGAGCACCTCCGTGCGCAGGTCGTGCACCTCCTGGTCGATCTCACGGGCCCTGGTGTACTGACCCACCAGCCGCAGGTTCAGCGCCAGGTTGTTCGCGGCGGCCAGCGTGCGCGGGTGCGCCTCGTGGAAGATCTGGCTGAAGCCCTCGTGCGCGTCGGTCGCCAGCTCCATCGCCTGGCCGTACTGGCCCAGCGCGCCCAGGGTGTTGGCCAGACCGCTCATGGTCATGTACGTGTGCGGGTGCGAGGGACCGAGCACGGCGCGCTGCCGCTCCAGCGTGACCTCGTCCAGCTCCTTCGCCTCCACGAACCGCCCCTGCGAGCGCAGGATGTTCGACAGGTGGAAGCGCAGGTACAGGTACTGCAGGTCGTCGTTGCCCAGCATCTCCTTCCAGGACTCCCGCAGCTCCTCGCCGAGCGCGTACGCGGCCTTGAAGTCGCCGCGCTTCCACAGGTAGCGCACCCGGTCGATCAGCAGCCGGCGCGTTTCCGGCTCCTTGCAGAACCGGGCCTCGGACGGGGTCAGGTGGGACCAGATCGTGTTGAACCGCGGCCACGTCTCCGGGTTGTCGATCGGCTCGTCGTCGTCCGGCCGGGCGCCCGCCAGGATCCGGTGGACCGCGTGCCGGGCCTCCCGCTGCTCCTCCTCGGTCAGCTGGGCCCGGATCACGGCCTGCACCAGCCGGTGCACCTGGATGCTGTTGCTGACCTGGTCGACCTTGGCCAGCGCGAACCGGCCGATCTCCCGGATCACCCGGCCCAGCACCAGCTTCTCCTGCAGCGAGGAGTCGTACGGCTTGAGGGCGTCGATCATCTCCTTGCTGTAGAGCAGGTTCGCGGAGATCGGCTCGGGAGCGAGGAAGGCGCAGAGCTGGAGCAGCCGGACGGCCGCGGGGGAGCGGGACTGCAGCCGCTCGATGGAGATGTTCCAGGTGGCGGCCACCGGCTCCGGGTAGCCGGGCGGCTGGTTCAGGGCCAGGACCCGGGCCGCCTGCTGGGCCAGCTGCTCGATGTACGCGGACACCGGCGTCGCCGTCTCCGCGATCCAGGCCCCCGCCTGCTCGACGGCCAGCGGCAGGTCGCCCACCGCCACCGCCACCTGCTCGGCGTCGTCCTTGCTCAGCCCCGGGGCCCGGCGCTGGAGGTGCTCGATGGACTCCTCGCGCAGGAACACGTCCACCGGCAGCGCGTCACCGTACTGCGACCAGGACTGGTTGCGGGAGGTCACCAGGACATGGCCCGGGCCACCCGGCGGGAAGAACCGCTTGAGCGTCTCCGGATCGTCCGCGTTGTCGAAGACCAGCAGCCAGCGGGAGGAGGGCACCCCGCGCCGCAGCAGGTCGATCGCCTCCTGGGAGGCGGCCGCCATGTCCTCGCCGGTCTGCGCGCCCAGCCGTACCGCCAGCTCCGCGAGGGCCGCGACCACGTCGTCGGTCTGCTCCGAGGAGATCCACCACACCAGGTCGTAGTCGGCCATGAACCGGTGCACGTACTCCAGCGCCACCTGGGTCTTGCCGACGCCACCGAGCCCGAAGAGGGTCTGCGGCTGCGGCAGCACCACGGCCATGCCGCCGCCGAGCTGGTCGCGCATCCGCTCCAGCACGATGCTGCGCCCGGTGAACCCGGGGTTGCGGGGCGGCGCGTTCCAGATCTTCGGGACGGTCCCCGGGAAGCGGGGGCCGGGCTGGGAGGTGCTGTTGACGCTGTCGGGCAGCGCCATGGGCCGCTCCACCGCACGCAGCAGGGCGGTGGTGGCGTGCACCTCGTCGAGCCGGAAGAGGTCCACCGGATTGCGGTCGATGTACGGAGTGGAGAGCCGTACGTCACCCACCCTCAGCGGCACCAGCTGGCGCCGGCCCCCGGTCGGGTCCTCGGCGGCCGCGCGCTCCCACACGTCCACGGCCCGCGCGGACTTGAGGTAGGCCGAGGACAGCAGCACCACGGTCCGGGCGGCGGTGTCGATGCTGATGCCCGCGCCGCCGAGGGTGTCGCCGACGGTCGCCCCCGGGGCCCGCTCGGCCGAGACGTCCTTCGGCACGACCCGGAAGCCGGCCCGGGTGAGCACCGACTCGATCCAGTCGGCCCACATCCGGTTCTCGGCGACGTAGGACAGGAACAGGTCGGCCGGCAGCGCCGGGCGGCGCCGGGTGAAGGCGTCCCTGATGCGCAGCCGGACCTCCTCCCCGATGACCGGCATGGAGGTGATGTGGCCCTCGGTGACCACCGCGGTGAGCCGCTCGAAGGCGGAGAGCAGCGAGTTGGTGACCCCGGCCTCGTCGCCGAAGGTGGCGAGCGTCTCCTCGTAGGCGTAGTAGGGGCGGTACGGGATCTCCACCGCGCCCCAGTAGGAGGTGAGCTCGTCCCCGACCAGGCCGTTGGGGAAGCGGTCGAACTTGATCCGGGCCAGCGCCCGGCCTGCGTCGGCCTTCTCCTTTTCGCCCTCGTCGATGCGCATCGGCACCGGGTAGATCTTGATGCCGCGGTCGTTGAACCGCTCGTCGATCTGGCGGGCGACGGAGGCGGCGCCGTCGATGGACTGGTCGGACAGGGTGAAGCAGTCCACGAGGACGTCCGGGAGGTGGACCGTGCAGATGTCCGCGATGTCGGACAGGCCGGTGCGGCTGTCGATCAGGACGTAGTCGTAGTTCCTCTTCATGTCGGCGCGTAACGCGTCGAAGAAGAGCCCGCCGCCGAGGCGGTCGTAGAAGTTGTCCCAGTCGAAGGTGGACACGGTCGCCGAGTACTCGCGGTTCTGCAGGCCCGCCGAGACGAAGTCCAGGGTGCCGCCGTCCGGGAACTGCCAGCCGTGGGTCTCCGGGGTGAGCGAGACGGCGTGCGGCTCTATCCGCGCGTAGTCCTTGTGCCAGTCGTCGGGGCGCTGCGCCGGGCTCGTCGCGGCCCAGGCGTACTCGCTGATCAGGTCGATGACCCCGGTGGTGGCCCCGAGCGTGGAGGGGTCCAGGAAGGGGTGGAAGAAGCGGTGCAGGCCCGGCGCCTCCAGGTCCCAGTCCACGGCGAGGACCTTCTTGCCGTTGGCGGCCAGAATCCAGGCGGTGTTGGCCAGCGCCATGGTGCGCCCCGTGCCGCCCTTGTACGAGTAGAAGGTGACGATGCGTCCGTCACGGCTGTCGCTGCCGCTGTCACTGCTCGCTGTCATCCGCGTCCCCCCGGTCGGTGTCGTTGTCGTCGTTGTCGTGGAGGCCGGCGCCCGCCGGCCCGGTCCGGTACCGGTCGGTGTCGGGCGGGAAGGGGACACGGGGCGAAGGCGGCCCGGGCGGCCCGTTCATCCCCATCGGCCCGAGGAGCCGGGGCCGTTCGATGGACGTGTCGCCCTTCGGCGGATACGGCTGGGCGTGTCTGAGGAACTGCTGGGCGGCGGCCTCGACCACCTGCGGCAGGATCTGGCCGAGGGTCTCCACGTTGGCCACCCCGTTGGCGGCGGCCCGGCAGGCGGCCCGGCCCTGGCCCATCGTCCTGGGCATGGTGCTCTCCAGCCGCTCGGCCAGCTCGGTCTCCTTCGACCGGCTCTGGTGGTCGTAGCGGTTCCACGGCACGACCACGTTGACCCAGGGCCGGGGATCCCGGTCGAAGGCGGCCAGGCGCTGGCGCCGCTGCTCGTCCTCCACCGCCCAGCGGTCGACGATCAGGATCTCCGGCCGGGTCGGCAGCTGCTTGCCGTCGAGGTGTCCGGCCTCGTCGTCGAAGGAGGACATGGTGGTCTGGTAGTTGAGGTTCTTGACCAGGTCCTCGGCGACGTAGGCGATGGGCCGCAGGGCGACCGGGTGGTACGGGTTCCACTCCAGGGCGCTGTCCCCGTAGTACTCGGGGGTGCGGCCCTCCGGCAGATCGTGCCGGGAGGCGGCGGCCACGGTCACGTGCAGGGTGCGGGCGGGGCTGCCGCTGGAGCCGAAGGCACTCGGCACGTTCCGGTAGTCCAGCGGGCGGATGGGGTCCAGGTGGGCGGTCTCGGCGACCTGGACGATGCGCCGGGCGAGCTCGTACACCGCCTGCTCGTACTGCTCGGCGTATCCGCGCAGTTTGATCAGCCCGTACAGGCCGTCGGTGACGTAGCGCTCGCCGAAGGTGTTGTGGTTGAACTGCAACCGCTCGGCCGGGCCGGGGAGTTGCTCGGGTGGCACCGGCACCCATAACGCGGGCACGATGGCCTCGGTCTGTTTGTTGCTGACCGCGCCGTGCTGGACGGCGCGCTGCGCGAAGGCGAACCACTCCTTCCCGCACATCTCGCTGGCGAAGTAGCGCGGCGAGAACAGGGGAACGAAGACACGGCAGTTGGCGAGTGCCCGGGCGAGCCGTTCGGACCAGCCCTCACCGCTGCGTATCTCGCGGTCCATGAACCCGACGTCGTACCCGGCACGCAGATCCGTCAGCGCCATGACGTGCCCGCAGAGATCGCGGAAAAGGCGCTCGACCCACATGTCGGGGTCGGGTCCCCCGGCCCCGAACCTCGGCGTATGTGCGTAACTGAGAAAAAAGTACGGCTCCCCTGATGCGGGCACACGACCCCCGTCCCGAAGATGCGAGCGAAGAAACATCATTCCGGAGCTGCTTCGCCACATCCCCTCATCGTTCAGTCAATCAGCGTCTGTTTTCGGTCATCCACTCAAGGGCGTGATCGACGGCCTCCGGGAGGGAGAAGAGCATGGTCGACGCGCCTCCCACCCGCCCCCTGCGCACCCGGGAATCCGGGAACGCGTCACCGATCTCCGCGAAATCGCTGTCGTCCAGCGCGACGTCCTCGTACGCGGTCCACTCCCCCTCCTGCCGGTGCCTTTGCGGCCCCGGAAGGTTCACCTTCACCACACACTCGTACATGCGCAAGGGGGGCTTCGGATTTCGGTACTCCGCGAGATGGAACGCGGTGCAGACCGAAAACCCCACATTGATCATGAGTACCTGCCCGCCCTCCCAGCACAGTTTGCCCAGGGGCGACTCTTCCCCCAGATGGCAGGCGAGGCGATGGCCGGAGCAGAGCCGCTGCGCGTCGGCGCCGAGGGCCGCGAAGGAGGTCTGCGGATGGGCGCTGCGCGCGGCGCCCGGCGCGGTGCGGACGGCCTCGGCGAGGGAGCCCATGCCCTGGCTCGGGGTGATCGCCGGGTCGAAGGCGGGCATCCGGTCGCGGAAGGCCCGCACCCCGGCCTCGTCCAGGCCGCCGATCCGCTCCAGATGGGCGCTGGAGGTCTTGGAGTTCTCCGGGGTGAACGCGGGGACCACCAGGGTGCCGCGCGGCCCGAGGACGCCGATCAGCGCGTCGCGCAGCTGCTCCGCGCGCAGCCCGGTCCCGCCCAGCGAGGCGTGCACCATGAGCCGCATGCCGGGGCGGACCCCGAGCAGCCGTAACTGCAGGGCCAGCCGGAGCCTCCCGGCGGTGGGTGAGGCGGGGGAGGGTGCGGCGGCGGTCACGCGTCGACCGTCTTCAGTTCGTAGCGGAGCTCCGCGACCAGCCGCTTGCCGGTGACCGTCAGTTCCGCCGCCTCCGACAGGCGGTCAAGGGCCTGGTGGATACGGTCCGAGCCACCCGGCTCGGGCGCCGCCGTGGCCCTCCGGTACGCCTCCACCGCCACCCGCTCGTGCACGTCGGCCAGCAGCCGGGAGACCGGGACGGGCCGCTCCCGCCACGGCGAGCGGTGCTGCCACTCCCCGTCCAGCGCGTACAGGTCGGCCACCTCGGTCAGCGCCCGCAGCCGGGTCCGCCGCCGCCCGGTCAGCAGCGCGAGCGCGGTCTCCCGCACCCCCGCCGCGTACGGCACGCCGAGCGCCCCCGGCCCGTGCCGGCCGGCCTCGCCCCAGCCGCCCGCCCGCGGGCCGCCCGCGAGCGGGGTCAGCGTGGTCAGGCCGGTGGCCGCCGCCCGCGCGAACTCCGGCACCGCCTGGTGCAGCAGCGCCCACGCCCGGTCCAGCCTGCCCCGCCACTCCTCGGCCTCGCCCGTGCCGAGGCGGAGCCTGGGCGGGCGGGCGAAGCAGTTGCGGTACGGGTCGAGGTCCTCCAGGGCCACCGGAGCCGCGTCCGGCCCGGGCGACCAGGTGCGTACGGGCTGCCAGCGGGCGTCACCCGCCGCGGGCCCGAAGCGGTGCTCGGCGCGGCCGTCCCGTACCGCGTACCCCTCGTCGGTGACGTGCAGTGCGGCCCGGCCCTCCGTACCGGGCTCGCCCAGCCGCAGCAGCCCCAGCGTCGGCAGGTACACCTCGCCGTCCCGGTAGGCCACCTCGGCGGGCAGGTCCAGCCCGCCGCGCAGTACGGCCGCGGCGGCCAGCGCGGTCAGCCTGCGGGCCGCCTCCGGGGCGTCCTGCCTGCCGTCGCGGGCGGCGTCCAGGGCCGCCAGTACCCAGGTCCGGGTGAAGGGGTGGTCGAGTACGGCGTCCAGGGCGTCCGCACCCGCCTCCCCGGCCCGTTCCACGGCGGAGAGCACCTCCCAGGCGCTCGCCCAGGCGGGGTCGGCGGCGAGGTCCACGTGCAGCCGGGCCAGCAGGATCCGGGTCAGCTCCTCCTGGGACCGGGCGAGTTCGGCCGGGTCGGAGAGCTGCGGCGCGGTCTCCCGCGGCGCGGTGCGGCCCTCGACCCCGTCCACGAGCTCGCGCAGGTCGGTGCAGTAGACGGAAGGGTTGTCGAAGCCGTTCCGGTCGCGGTAGCGATGGGTGTAGAGGCCGCCGCCGCACGAACGTACGACGGGGCAGCGCCGGCACGAGTCGCTGACGCCCGCGAGGCCCAGCTGCCGGGCGCGGACCCCGGGGTGGGCGGCGACCTGGTCGAAGGCGTGGTCGAAGACGTTGAACCCGGTGGCGGCGGCCCCCTCGAAGGCGCTCTTGAGCGAGTCCACCTGTTCCAGGCTCCCGTCGGTCTCGACGACGACGAGGTCGGTGGGCGCGAGGCCGAGCGACTCGGTGAGGCTGGGTCCGCCGCGCAGGGTGGAGAGCAGGGACTCGAAGAGCCGCACGGGCACCGGGCGCCCCAGCCGGTCCCAGTGGTCGAAGATCCGCAGGAGCCAGCGCGCGTACGCGTCGGGGGCGCCGTCGGGGCGGGCCGGGGGCGTCTCCCAGGTGGCGTGCGGGAGGAGGAAGTCCACGCGCGGGGGCTCGAGTTCGACCAGCGCGTCGAGTACGGCGACGGGGTCGTTGGCCACGTCCACGGTGCAGAGCAGACCCTGGTACAGGTGGCGGTACGGCTCCGAGCGGAGCAGCGCGACGGCGGCCAGGACCAGCGGGTGGCTCGTACGGCCGTCCGCGAAGCGGCGGTGGCGGTCGTTGGCGGCGCGGTCCCCGTCGAGGGAGATGCCGACCCGGACGCCGAACTCGTCGAAGAGGTCGAGGTAACGGGTGCTGAGCTGGAGCCCGTTGGTGTGGATCCGCAGGTCGAGGGAGGCGATCCCGCTGAGGGCCCGGCTGAACTCCTCGCACACGAGGCGGAGCCGGGCGGTGCCCGCCAACAGGGGTTCCCCTCCATGGAGAATCACCGTGACGGAGGGGAGTGCATGGTCACGGGCATGTTCGGCGAGTCGTGAGGCCGTAAGCGAAATAACCTCGGGGGAGATCACTTTCGGCCGGGCCCGCCAGCTCTGATCTGCGTGTTCGTAGACATAGCAATGATCACAAGCGAGATCGCATCTGCTGTGGACTTTCAGGACGATCTCACGAAATGCGATCAGGCCGGTCATTCCACCAGTCTAGAGCGCTTGGTTCGGTGTCAGAGCGCGGAGTTGAAGATCGGTGCCTGAACCGGACGAGCGGATTCGGCCGGCAGCACGCGACCGAGCGTCGACGCCGCGGACGCGGTGTGGACGTCGATCTTGGTGAGCGGGACCCGGTGGGCCTTGACCGGGCTGGTCGCGGGGGATGCTGATGTGTTCACGGCACCGTCCTTGGGGAAGCCATGTGGAATGGGCATGTGAATGACACCAGCGGCGCGCTGCTGTCAAGCGAGGACTTTACTCGGCCACACCCCAATGGCAACCGAGACATGACGCCTGGTCAAGCGTTCTATGTGAAGGGTGGCGGATTTCCCGAGGCGGTGGATTCGGCCGTTTGCCGGACGGAAAGATCCATTTCATCGAGGCCGCCCCGACGGCGGTCCGGGCGGCATTCCGGGCGGTGGTCCGGGCAGTGGTCCGGCGTTTGCCCGGCCGGACCGGCCCTACGTCGGCCGCACCTCGCTGACCTGGGTCGATGCGAGGCCGTGTCCCGCCGGCCGGGAGTCCGGCGCGGCCGGCGGCGAGCCGCCCCCGCCGAAGAGCAGGAACAGTGCGGTGATCACCGCGGCGGCGGCGCCGATCGCGCCCACGACGTCCCCCTTGGAGGCCGCACCGGCGGTGGACTTGGTGTGCTTGTAGACGGCGTGGCCGACGAGGAGCCCGACGGCGAGGATCACCAGGCCGACGTCGTCGATGTGCAGGGTCATGGGACGGCCTCCACGGCTCCGGGGCCCGCTCCGTCGAGTGGACGCGGGCTCAGCGCCGGGACTTTACTCGGCTGAACGCCGTCGGCAACCGGAGTGCGGGAGACGTCCTTTCAGGTCGGTTTCGAAGGTGGATCGGGTCAACGCCCCCTACGCGGGCTGTTGTTCGTTGAGATCCGGTGCCGGGAGGTCGCGCAGCAGCCAGTTCAGTACGTCGGGCAGCGCGCGCAGGGCGGCGAAGTGCGCGGCGGCGGGGACGATGTTGGTGGTGGCCCCCGGGATGCGGCGGGCGAGCCAGCGGGAGTGGCCCACGGGGGAGAACACGTCGAGCTCCCCGTGCCAGATCAGCACCGGGCAGCGGATGCCGGCCGGGTCGAAGCCCCAGGGCCGGCTGAAGGCGAGGACGTCGTCGATCCATCCGTACGCCGAATGGCGCAGCCCCTCGCGGTAGTTGCGCAGGAGCATCGACCGCAGGCCGGCGTCCGAGACGATCATGCGGTCGTTGGCGGTGAGCTCCCGGCGCAGTTCGTCCAGGAGCCGTCCGGGGTCCTTGCGGATGCCGTCGGCGCGCGGGATCAGCCGGGCCGCCAGCTCCTCCGGGTCGGCGGTGGCGGTGGTGTACTCCCGTACGTTCGACGCGGCCATCCCGGCGAACCAGTCCAGGTCCTCCGCGTCCCGGGGGGCGAGGCCCACCATGGCCGCCGTCCGGGTGACCCGGTCCGGGAGGAGGGCGGCGCAGGCCAGTGCTCCGGCGGCGCCGCCGGAGCGTCCGGCGACCGCGAAGGTGTCCAGTCCGAGGGCGTCGGCGACGGCGGCCACGTCTTCGGCCACGTCGGCGACGGTGCGGCCGACATGGCGGTCGGAGCCGCCGTAGCCGGGTCTGTCGTAGGCGATGAGCTGCATTCGGCGCTGGTAGAGGACCATGCCCCGGGGGGCCGGGCCGAGGCGGCTGCCGGGCATGCCGTGCAGCAGGAAGACGGGTTTGCCGTCGGGGTCTCCCCAGCGCTCCACGGTCAGAGCGCGCCCGTCCGCTGTGCGCACCTGATGGCGCACGCGCTCCCTCCTTCACGATCGATGCGAGTCGTCACGGCGATTGTGCTCGCTGGGGGAGGAGCGCGGTAGGGCGCACTTCGAGCGGAATTCTTGTGAATGGCTTCACAAGAATGAGAACGCCTTCGATGTCTCTGCATATGCCCTGGTCAAGGGGGCGCACTGGGGGGCGTGAACAGGTGTGAACGGCCCTTCGCGGCGCCTCGGAGGGGATTTAGGCGCGGTGGCTTCCGTTTTCGGGCGGCGAATTGGGGCGGCGGACCGGGCCGTGGGGAAAAGGCCGGCCGGCGGTTCGGGCCGGGTGTGAAAGGGAGAAGTTCCGGCTGCTCGGGCTGCTCCGGCTGCTCCGGCTGCTCGGGCAGTCCGGGCGGGCCGGGCAGTCCGGGCGCCGGGTCCGCTACGGCACCGCGCGGGGGACGAGCAGCGCCGCCGCCGAGCGGGCCTGCTCCAGAGCCCGGGCCCGGTCCGCGCCGCGCTGGCCCAGGACGACCCGGGTGCTCAGGCCGTCCAGCAGGGCGAGCAGCTCCGAGGCCCGCGCGGACACGTCCATGGGCGCGAAGCGGCCCTGGTCCACGCCCTTGGCCAGGAGCGCCTCCAGGTCCCGCTGCCAGCTGTCGTCGATCTCCTCCTGGGCGGCCTTGAGCGGCTGGTTGGAGGCGGTACGGGCCCACAGCTCGATCCACAGCGTCCAGCGCGGGTCGCGGGGCCCCTCGGGGAGGTAGAGCTCCAGGAACTGGTCCAGCTTGCGCGCCGCCGTCACCCGGCGGCCCAGCAGCGCCCGGCGCTCCCCGGTGAGCTGGTCCTCGCTCCAGCGCAGGGCCTCCAGCAGAAGCCGGTCCTTGCTGCCGAAGTAGTACAGGATGTGGCCGCCGCTGGTGCCCAGCCGCTCGGCCAGCGCGGACATGGTGAGTGCGGCCAGTCCGTCCTGGGCGATGGCCGTCATGGCCTCTTCCAGCATCCGCTCCTGGGCGATCTGCCCATCGCGCCGCCGTGCTGCTCCCGCCACCGCTCCCGCCCTCCGGATCTTCGCGGGCCGACCTTATCCCGGACAGGGTCTTGACGAGGTCGAGGTCCAGCCTTCATCTTGAATGCCATTCAAGAAATTAGAACGTCATTCAAGATCGTTCAAGGTCAGGGGTCCACCATGGGGCAGCAGGAGACAGCCGACGTCGACGAGGTGTTCCGGGTCGAAACCCATGGGATCGACCCCATTCCCGACGCCGAACGCCACGGCGGCGCCAAGGATCTCTTCTGGCTCTGGTTCGGCTCCAACCTCACCTTCACCTACGTGATCAACGGCGCCCTCGCCGTCGCCTTCGGGCTCTCCTTCTGGCAGGCCACCGCCGTGGTCGTCATCGGCGGGCTGTCCTTCTTCGCCATCAGCGCCGCCGGACTCAGCGGCATCCGCACCGGCACCGCCACCCTGGTCATCTCCCGCGCCGCCTTCGGCGTACGCGGGAACTTCCCGGCCGGCGTCCTCAACTGGGTCGTGAGCATCGGCTACACCATCGTCAACACCGTGGTGGGCACCCTCGCGCTGGAGGTCTTCTTCGCCGAGATCGGCTGGCAGAGCGGCACGGCCGGCCGCGCCGTTGCCTTGCTGGTCACCCTCGCGCTGACCTTCGCCGTCGCCATGTGGGGGCACGCCACCGTGCAGTTCGCCGAGCGCTGGATGGCCTACGTCCTCGCCGCCGGCTTCGGCGTCCTGCTGCTCTTCGTCCTGCCCGGCACCGACACCGACACCGCCGCCGCGGCCGCCGGGCCCGGGCTCTCCGGCTGGAGCCTGGCCTTCGTCGTCATGTTCGCCGGACCGTTCTCGTACCTGCCGATGCCCGCCGACTACACCCGCTACCTGCCCCGGACCACCTCGCTGAAGTCCATCACCTGGATGGGAGCCCTCGGCGGATTCGTCTCCTCCGTGGCCCTCGGCGTCGCGGGCGTGGCCGCCGCCACCCAGACCGACATGACCGACGCGGTCGCCGGGGCCGAGAGCCTGCTGCCCGGCTGGTTCCAGCCGCTCTTCCTGGCCCTCGTACTCGGCGGCTCGGTCACCAACTCGATCATCACGCTCTACTCCTCCAGCCTGAACCTCCAGGTCCTCGGCATCCCGTGGAGCCGCGCCCGGGCCATCGTCATCAGCGCCGCCGTCACCGCCCTCGGCTCGCTCGCCGCGCTCTTCCTCACCGACTTCACCACCTCCCTGCTCTCCTTCCTCTCCCTGCTGATCATCGTGTTCGCCCCCTGGGGCGGGGTCTTCCTGGCCGACATGCTGCTGCGTCGCTGCCACTACGACGCCGACGCGCTGCACGCCGGGAGCGCGGGCGCCTACTGGTACCGCTCGGGCTACCACTGCGCAGGCGTCACCGCCCTCCTCGCCGGAATGGCCTTCGCCGCCCTGACCTGCGACTCCGAGCTGTGGACCGGGCCGCTGGTCGCCCCGCTCGGCGGCGCCGACCTCACCCTGCTCGGCTCGGTCGTCTCCGGCCTCACCTACTGGGCCCTCACCCGCCGCCGGGTCGCGGCGTACGCCCCGGCCGCCTGAACGACACCGCCACACGTAATGGAGCCCCCTCACATGGCACGCCACCCCTTCCCCGCCGACCTGCTGCTCACCGGAGCCCGGATCCACACCGTCGACCCCGACCTGCCCGAGGCCGAGGCCCTCGCCGTCCACGACGGGCGGATCGTCTGGGTCGGCCCGGACGACGGGGCCGCCGCCTGGGCCGGACCGGACACCGAGCGGATCGACGCGGGCGGCAGGCTGGTCCTGCCCGGCTTCATCGACGCCCACAACCACGTCCGGCTCGGCTCCGACGCGGACTGCGTCCAGCTGGCCGGGGTGCGCAGCATCGAGGGCATCCACGAGCGGATCCTGGCCTGGCGGGAGGCCAACCCGGACGCCGGGTGGATCGAGGCCGAGGCCTTCGACTACTCCGCCATCCCCGGCGGGCGGATGCCGTGCGCCGCCGACCTGGACCCGGTCACCGGGCACACCCCGGCGATCGTCCTCTCGTACGACGTCCACACGGCCTGGCTGAACACGGCCGCCATGCGGCGGCTCGGGGTCTCGCGGGACCGCACCGACCTCCCCTTCGGGACGGCGGCGGTGGACCCGGAGACCGGCGAACCCACCGGATTCGTCAAGGACTTCGCCATCAAGGGACTCTCCCGCGACGGCCACCGGGCGCTGCACGAGCTGGGCGTACCGTGGGCCTCGCCGGACCGGCAGTACGGGCGGCTCGCCAAGAGCCTCGACGCCGCCATCGGCTTCGGCATCACCACGGTGGTCGAGCCGCAGAACTCCCTCGACGACCTCGAGCTCTTCGAACGGGCCCGCTCGGAAGGGCGGTTGCGCTCGCGGATCGTCGCGGCGCTGTTCCACCCGCGCGGCACCGGCGACGCCGATCTGGACGAATTCGCCGACGCCGCAAGGAGGTTCGCCGGTGACCGGCTGCGCGTCGGCCCGCTCAAGCTGTACATCGACGACGTGGTGGAACCGCGTACGGCCGCGCTGCTGGAGCCGTACACCGGATGCGGCGCGCACCGGGGCGAGACCTTCTACCCGGCGGAGGAGTTCGCGGAGCTGCTGGCGAAGCTGGACGCGCGCGGCTTCCAGTGCTTCGTGCACGCGACCGGCGACCGGGGCATCCGGACCGTCCTGGACGCGGTGGAACACGCGCGGACGCTGAACGGCCCGCGCGACGCCCGCCACCAGGTGGTCCACGTGGAGTGCCTGGACCCGGCGGACGTACCGCGCTTCGCGGAACTCGGGGTGATCGCGTGCATGCAGCCGCGGCACTGCGCGCCGGAGATCGCGGGCCCCGGCCAGGACTGGGCGGAGAACGTGGGCGAGGGCCGCTGGCACAAGGCCTGGCCGATGCGGAGCCTGCACGAGGCGGGGGCGGTGCTGGCGTTCTCCAGCGACTGGAACGTGGCGGAGATGGACCCGATGGTCGGCATCTACACGGCGGTGACGCGCCGCCCGCTGTCCGGCGACGGCCCGGCCTGGCAGCCCGCCGAGACGGTGGACGTGGAGACGGCCGTGTACGGCTACACGATGGGCTCCGCCCACGCCAACTTCCTGGAACGGGAGCGCGGTTCCCTCACGGTGGGCAAGGCGGCGGACTTCGTGATCCTGTCCCGGGACATCCTCACCGTCCCGGCGGACGAGATCCCGGGCACGGTCGCCGAGACGGTCGTGGTGGCGGGCGAGGTGGTCCACCGGCCCTGATCCCTGCGGACGGCTCGGCGGTGTGCGGTGCGGTCCCCTACGTGCTCAGCCGTTCCCGGCTCGGGGTGTGCCCTGCGGGCGGCTCGGCGGTGCCCGGCGCGGCTTCCCCTTCGCTGGGTGGGCGCCTCAAACGCCGGCGGGGCCGGGTGCCCTGCGGGCGGCTCGGCGGTGCCCGGCGCGGCTTCCCCTTCCCTGAGCGGGCGCCTCAAACGCCGGCGGGGCTCGATGGGTGGGTCGGGGCCCCGCACGAGGGTCTCCTCGGCTCGCGCACTTGGCGGTGGTCCAGCCGTGCGGCCTGGGTTGCG